>NZ_JBMOUH010000007.1:0-302063 GCF_049319745.1 Plantibacter sp. Mn2098
TGTGGCGCAGTGGTAGCGCATCACCTTGCCAAGGTGAGGGTCGCGAGTTCGAATCTCGTCATCCGCTCGAGTGCAGTGGATCAGCCTCAGGGCCGGTCCTGATCGGTCTTCGGACAGGTCGGGCATGTGGGTCAGCCCACACGCGGTGGCGTGGCCGAGAGGCGAGGCAGCGGCCTGCAAAGCCGTCCACACGGGTTCGAATCCCGTCGCCACCTCCACTCAGCATCCTCCAGGTGCTTACGCAGTACCCGGTTCCCGGGCGATTGGCGCAGCGGTAGCGCGCTTCCCTGACACGGAAGAGGTCACTGGTTCGATCCCAGTATCGCCCACCAGCAAGACGAAGGCCCCGAGCGGAGACGCTCGGGGCCTTCGTCGTTCCACCGCTGGGTCGATACCGCCGTGCCGACGCCGCAGCGCACGCGTGACGCGCCCGGGATGCACAACGACTTTTCCGCGTCATTCCGGGCGAGAATGCGGATCCGACAGTCCAGATGTCACGAACGCCTCTCAGCATCGGCTAGAGTTTTCAAGCACCCGGGAAACCGGTTGTGAAATGCGGATGTGGCGCAGTGGTAGCGCATCACCTTGCCAAGGTGAGGGTCGCGAGTTCGAATCTCGTCATCCGCTCGAGTGCAGTAGACCGGTCTCGGACCGTCTGCGGCAGGTGGGCTCAACCCACACGCGGTGGCGTGGCCGAGAGGCTAGGCAGCGGCCTGCAAAGCCGTCCACACGGGTTCGAATCCCGTCGCCACCTCCACTCGGCAACAACAGAACATGGGCGATTGGCGCAGCGGTAGCGCGCTTCCCTGACACGGAAGAGGTCACTGGTTCGATCCCAGTATCGCCCACCAGCAAGACGAAGGCCCCGAGCGGAGACGCTCGGGGCCTTCGTTGTTCCGCCGCGGCGCGAAAGACTAGGGCATACCCCCTAGTGGGGGGCATTGCCGTCTCCGTAGGCTGGGCAGCGCGCTGCGGGACGAGGGCGCGACGTCTGCGGGGGTGAACGTGTCGGAGCTGGTGTGGAACCTCCTGGCGGCGGCTGGGGTTCTCCTCGCAGTGAGCGTTGTGCTGCTCGTCCTGCTGCGCAACCGCACGGGCGCCTCGAGCCGCCTGGGCGACCGCTCGGCCGAGACGCGGAAACGATCGACCTGGCTTCCGCTCGAACCCGACTGATCCGTCGAGAGCCCGTCAGGCCTGCGATGCGGAACGTGCCGAGCGCCCGATGCCGTCAGCCGCTGCCGCACCAGCCGCGCGTGCGCGCAACACTCGCGCCACCCCGAACACGATGAGGCCCTGGCCCGCCGCGTAGAGCACCATGATGATCTCGTCCGCGGCCCAGAGAGGGAGCGACGGCACAAAGCGATCGATGGCGATGAGGGAGTCGGACACGAGGAACAGCGCGCCGCCGACCGCGATCATCGGCGTCGTCGCGGACGCCGTGAGCGCCATCGCGCCGATCACCGCCCCGTAGAGGATCACCGCCGGCAGCAGGACGCCGAGCGACTGCTGCGCGATCAGCCAGACGCCGGCGACGAACCACGCCGCGTACACGAGCGACCACCAGGGGAGTCGCTTCAGCCGGAGTCGGGACCGGAACAGGACCACGTACGCCGCCTGAGCCAACATAAAGAACACGATGCCGATGAGGAACGGGACCTCGCCCGGGATCTCCAACACGACATCGCCCAGCCAACTGCAGAGGATCGCGACGAGCGTGATGACAAGCGCCCGGCTGAGTTTCGGGACGGCCCAGACGAGGGCGAGCGCCAATGACAGCATCAGGAGCGGCTTCGTCGTGACCGACAGCAGCTGGATGCCGGACGCGAGCCCGATCACGTGCACAACGGCGATCACCGGGAAGGCGGCGAACACGGCCATCGTCGTTGGTCGAGTCTGAACCGCCACGTTGCCTCCATCGACCGTGATCCGAATTGCGCCCAACTCTACCGAGACGTCGTCGCCCGGGCGCACAGCTGCCCTCGCGCTCGGCGGTAAGGTAATACGGTTCGACTGATCTGAGAAGGAGTGGCCATCCGTGAGTGACGGGTTCGCACTGTTCACCGACCGATCCGTTGTCGCAATGCGCGTCAACGGCGAGCTGAAAGACCTCGCCACGACGGTGACGGAGACGGACACCGTCGAGGCAGTGCACATCGGCTCACCCGATGGCCTCAATATCCTCAGGCACTCCGCAGCCCACGTCCTCGCGCAGGCCGTGCAGCAGATCGACCCGCACGCGAACCTCGGCATCGGCCCGCCCGTCACCGACGGCTTCTACTACGACTTCGACGTCGCAGAGCCGCTCACGCCGGAGGCGCTCAAGGCGATCGAGAAGAACATGGACCGCATCATCCGTCAGGGGCAGCGGTTCGTCCGCCGCGTCGTGACGGAGGACGAGGCCCGCGAAGAGCTCGTGAACGAGCCGTACAAGCTCGAACTTATCGGCCTCAAGGGCGGTTCAGCGGAAGCCGGTCAGGACGGCGAGAGCGTCGAGGTCGGCGGCGCGGAGCTCACGATCTACGACAACGTGGACCCCAAGACCGGCGAGACCGTCTGGAAGGACCTCTGCCGAGGACCCCACCTGCCGAGCACACGCATGATCGGCAACGGTTACGCGCTCACCCGTGTCGCCGCCGCCTACTGGCGCGGCAGCGAGAAGAACCCGCAGCTGCAGCGCATCTACGGCACGGCGTGGCCGAGCAAGGACGAGCTCCGCGCGTACCAGACCCGCATCGAGGAGGCCGCGAAGCGCGACCACCGCAAGCTCGGTGCGGAACTCGACCTGTTCTCGTTCCCCGAGGAGATTGGTTCCGGTCTTGCGGTGTTCCACCCCAAGGGCGGCATCATCCGCAACGAGATCGAGAACTACATGCGCGAGCGCCTGCTCGCGTACGACTACGAGCTCGTCAACACTCCGCACATCACGAAGGGCCGACTCTACGAGATCAGCCAGCACCTCAACTGGTACAAGGACGGGATGTTCCCGGCCATGCACCTCGACGAGGAAGTCGATGCGGACGGTCACGTGACCCGTCAGGGCCAGGACTACTACCTGAAGCCCATGAACTGCCCGATGCACAACCTGATCTACCGTGCTCGCGGACGCAGCTACCGTGAGCTCCCGCTGCGTCTGGCCGAGTTCGGCACCGTCTACCGTTACGAGAAGAGCGGGACCCTCTCCGGTCTGACGCGCGTGCGCGGCCTGACCCAGGACGACGCCCACATCTACGTCACCGAGGAGCAGATCAAGGACGAGGTCGGCAAGCAGCTCGAGTTCGTGCTCGAGACGCTGCGCGGCTACGGCCTCGACGACTTCTACCTCGAACTCTCCACCCGGAACCCGGAGAAGTCCGTCGGCTCAGAGGAACTGTGGGAGCAGGCGACCGAGACGCTGCGCGAGGTTGCGGTCGAGTCCGGCCTCGAGCTCGTCGCAGACCCAGGGGGAGCGGCGTTCTACGGCCCGAAGATCTCGGTGCAGGCGCGCGACGCCATCGGTCGGACCTGGCAGCTCTCCACCGTGCAGCTCGACTTCAACCAGCCTGAGCTGTTCGAGCTCGAATACACGGCGGCCGACGGCACACGCAAGCAGCCGGCCATGATCCACCGTGCCCTCCTCGGCTCGATCGAACGGTTCTTTGCGATCCTGCTCGAGCACTACGCCGGTGCGTTCCCCGTGTGGCTCGCGCCCGTCCAGGTCGTCGGCATCCCCGTCGCGGAGCAGTACGGCGAGTTCCTCGGCGAGGTCATCGCCGGCCTCAAGGCCGCAGGCGTCCGCGCTGAACTCGACTCCTCGGACGAGCGCATGCAGAAGAAGATCCGCAACCACACGAAGGCCAAGGTCCCGTTCCAGCTCATCGTCGGCGAAGAGGACCGTGCCAATGGCGCAGTCAGCTTCCGGTTCCGCGACGGCACGCAGGTGAACGGCGTCCCGGTCGAGGACGCGGTGCGCCGCATCCTCACGTCGATCAAGGAGCGCGTGCTCGTGAACGGCGCGGAGGACTTCCCAGCATGACCGAGGCACCCGGGTTCGGCGTCGGTGGCCCCACCGACGCCGAGCTCGAGTCCTCGAGCGAGTTCGCAGGGGTCCCGGACGAGTTCCAGCGCCTGTGGACGCCGCATCGGATGGTCTACATCCAGCAGGGGCAACCAGCCGACGACGGCTGCCCGTTCTGCGTCGCACCGAGCATGGACGACGAGCGTGCGCTCATCGTGCACCGAGGAACGCACGCGTTCGTGCTGCTCAACCTCTTCCCCTACAACTCGGGGCATCTGCTCGTCTGCCCGTATCGGCACGTGGCGATGTACGACGATGCGACGCCGGAGGAGGTGGCCGAGATCGGCAGCCTCACCCAGACCGCGATGCGGGTTGTCAAGCAGGTCTCGCGCAACGACGGCTTCAACATCGGGATGAACCAGGGGCAGGTCGCCGGCGCCGGAATCGCCGCGCACCTGCACCAGCACATCGTCCCGCGATGGGCGTCGGACGCGAACTTCTTCCCCATCATCGCCAAGACGAAGGCGCTCCCGCAGCTCCTCGGCGACGTGCGCACGGCCATCGCGAACGCCTGGCCGGCCGACGGCGCCTGATCCGGCGCACCCGCATCACCACGGAACCCGCACCACCCACCCGCAAGTCCAATTCCTGAGCTGTGGACGGCGATCACGCCGGCAGCCCCCGAGTAGAATCGACACCATGACCGACAGTGCCACGCCCACCGGAGAATACGGCTCGAACCGCGTGAAGCGCGGCCTCGCTGAGATGCTGAAGGGCGGCGTCATCATGGACGTCGTCACGGCAGAGCAGGCCCGCATCGCAGAAGACGCAGGAGCCGTCGCCGTTATGGCGCTCGAGCGCGTTCCGGCCGACATCCGCTCGCAGGGCGGCGTCGCCCGCATGAGCGACCCGGACCTCATCGACGCCATCCGCGCCGAGGTGTCCATCCCCGTGATGGCGAAGGCCCGCATCGGCCACTTCGTCGAGGCGCAGGTCCTCCAGGCGCTCGACGTCGACTACATCGACGAGTCCGAGGTCCTGAGCCCGGCCGACTACGTCAACCACATCGACAAGTGGAACTTCACCGTCCCCTTCGTCTGCGGCGCCACCAACCTCGGTGAGGCCCTCCGCCGCATCAACGAGGGCGCGGCCATGATCCGCTCCAAGGGCGAAGCAGGCACCGGTGACGTCTCTGAGGCCACCAAGCACATCCGCAAGATCAAGTCGGAGGTCGCCGCGCTCACGTCCATGAGCAAGGACGAGCTGTACGTCGCAGCCAAGGAACTGCAGGCCCCCTACGACCTCGTTGTGGAGATCGCCGAGACCGGCAAGCTCCCCGTCGTCCTCTTCACCGCCGGCGGCGTCGCCACCCCGGCCGACGCGGCCATGATGATGCAGCTCGGTGCGGACGGCGTGTTCGTCGGCTCCGGCATCTTCAAGTCGGGCAACCCGGCCGAGCGTGCTGCCGCCGTCGTCAAGGCGACCACGTTCTACGACGACCCGGCCGTCATCGCCGAGGTCTCCCGCGGGCTGGGCGAAGCCATGGTCGGCATCAACGTCTCCGACCTCGCAGCGCCGCACCGCCTCGCAGAGCGTGGCTGGTAGCAGCACGCCCCGCGTCGGCGTCCTCGCCCTCCAGGGCGATTTCCGCGAACATGCAGCAGTGCTCTCCGGGCTCGGAGCGAGCGTCACGCTCGTCCGACGCCCGGAGGAGCTCGCTGCGGTCGACGGACTCGTCATCCCCGGTGGGGAGTCGAGTGTGATGGACAAGCTGGCGAGGGCCTTCGACCTGGCCGAGCCGCTCCGCGCCGCCGTCCGCGGCGGCCTGCCCGTCTACGGGACGTGCGCCGGTCTCATCATGCTGGCCGACCGCATCGTGGACGGCATCGTGGGTCAGGAGAGCATCGGCGGGCTGGACGTGTCCGTCCGCCGCAACGCCTTCGGTTCGCAGGTCGACTCGTTCGAGACCGACCTCGACATCCCGGTCCTTGGCGCTCCGCCGGTGCATGCCGTGTTCATCCGTGCGCCCATCGTGGAATCGGCGGGGGAGCAGGTCACCCCGCTCGCAACACTCGACGACGGCACGATGGTCGCCGTCGAGCAGGGCAATCTGCTCGGCACCTCCTTCCACCCGGAGGTCACCGGGGACACCCGTTTCCACGCCTATTTCCTGGCGAAGGTGGCCGCGGCCGTCTGATCGTCGGCCGACGACCCCGGTCCACCAGCGAGCAGCTCCGCGCTGCTCTAGACTAGGTGGGTTCTTTTCACGCAGTTAGGGAGCACATGTCCGGTCACTCCAAATGGGCAACGACGAAGCACAAGAAGGCCGTCATCGACAGCCGTCGCGCCAAGTCGTTCGCGAAGCTCATCAAGAACATCGAGGTCGCAGCCAAGATGGGCGGCGCCGATCTCTCGGGCAACCCCACGCTTGTGGACGCCATCCAGAAGGCCAAGAAGACCTCGGTCCCGAACGACAACATCGATCGCGCCGTCAAGCGCGGCGCCGGGCTCACCGGTGAGGTCGTCGACTACACGACCATCATGTACGAGGGCTACGGGCCGAACGGCGTCGCCCTGCTCGTCGAGTGTCTGACGGACAACAAGAACCGAGCTGCAGCGGACGTGCGCACACTGATGTCGCGCAACGGCGGCACCATGGCGGACCCCGGAAGCGTTGCCTACAACTTCCAGCGCAAGGGCCTCATCGTGGTCCAGGCAGAGGGAACGACCGAGGACGACATCCTCGCGGCGGTCCTGGAAGCAGGCGCCGAAGAGGTCAACGCAGAGGGCGAGACCTTCGAGGTCGTCACCGAGCCGAGCGACATGGTCGCGGCGCGGAAGGCGCTGCAGGAGGCCGGCATCGACTACGACTCGGCCGACGTCGCGTTCGTCCCGAACCTCAAGGTCGAGGTCGACGCGGAGACCGCACGCAAGGTGTTCAAGCTCATCGACGCCCTCGAGGACAACGACGACGTGCAGAACATCTACAGCAACTTCGACCTGACTCCAGAGGTGCAGGCCGAGCTCGAAGCGGACGACGAGTAGTTTCGAACGGATGTACGACACTCCGGGCCGGTCGCGATGCGACCGGCCCGGAGGTCGTTAACCTCGGATCATGACGCTCAGAGTGCTCGGCATCGATCCTGGGCTGACCAGATGCGGCATCGGCGTCGTCGATGTCGAGCCCAACCGGACGGCGGTGCTCGTCGAGTACGGCGTCGTGCGGACGGAGCCGGACCTGCCGCTCGAACTGCGTCTGCTCGGCATCGCCCAGGGCATCGCGGAGTACATCGAGCGCACCTCCCCGGACGCGATGGCGGTCGAGCGCGTGTTCGCGCAGCACAACGTCCGCACCGTGATGGGGACGGCGCAGGCCAGTGGCCTCGCACTCCACGCCGCGGCGTCGCGTGGCATCCCGGTCGGACTGCACACGCCGAGCGAGGTCAAAGCCGCGGTGACCGGCTACGGGCAGGCGGACAAGAAGCAGGTGCAGGCCATGGTGGCGCGGATCCTCGGCCTGGACGAACCGCCGAAGCCGGCGGATGCCGCAGACGCGCTCGCCCTCGCAATCTGTCATGCGTGGCGTCCGTCGAGCATCTCCACAACGGCCGCCGCCGCCGTCTCCACTGCACCAGGGCGGCCAGCAGCATCGGGCCTCACACCGGCGCAGCTCGCGTGGCAGCGTGCCGAGCGGTCGTCGAAGTCGCCGACTCAGCGCGCGGGGGTGCACGGTGTGTCTGCGCCGCGCCCTAGGCTTGGATCGTGATCTCCTCAGTACGCGGCCCCGTTCTCAGTGCTCTCGGCAGTGTCGTCGTCGTCGAGGTGGGCGGCATCGGATTCGCCGTGCAGGTCGTGCCGGAGCTCGCCCTCTCGCTCCGCATCGGCGAGGAGGTCCGCCTGACGACGACGCTCATCGTCCGCGAGGACTCGCTCACGCTCTTCGGCTTCCGCGATGCGGAGGAGCTCGCGGTCTTCGAGCTGCTGCTCGGTGTCACCGGTGTCGGCCCCAAGTCGGCGCTTGGCGTCATCGCAGCGCTCACACCGGACCAGATCGCCTCCGCGGTCTCCGCAGAGGACGACGCCCCGTTCCGGAAGGTGTCCGGCATCGGCCCCAAGACCGCGAAGCTCATCGTGCTCTCGCTCACCGGCAAGCTGAAGGTCGCGCCGCCGAGCGCCACGAAGCCCGGAGCGGTCGTCGACGCGTCCGCCATCTCGGAGCGCGTCGTGACGGCGCTCATCGGACTCGGCTGGCAGGAGAAGACCGCCGTCCAGGCCGTCGTCGACGCCTCGGCCGAGGCTGCACCTGCCGACCTCACCGCCGTTCCGGCCCTGCTCCGGCTCGCCCTCGCGAGGCTCGGCCCCGCACACACGCCAGGACGCAGCGCATGAGCGACGACCTGACCAACCCTGAACCGGAGTCGGACGCCGAGCTCGCGTTCGAGGGGGCGCTCCGCCCGCGGTCGTTGTCCGAGTTCGTCGGACAGAGCAAGGCGAGGGGGCAGCTCCAGCTGCTCATCACCGCCGCCGGGATGCAGAACCGCACGCCCGACCACATCCTGCTGGCCGGCCCGCCCGGACTCGGCAAGACGACGCTCGCGATGATCGTCGCCCACGAGACCGGGAAGCCGTTGCGACTGACGAGCGGCCCGGCCATCCAGCACGCGGGCGACCTCGCCGCCGTCCTCTCGTCGCTCACGCCGGGCGAGATCCTCTTCATCGACGAGATCCATCGCATGGCGCGTCCTGCGGAGGAGATGCTCTACCTCGCGATGGAGGACTTCCGCATCGACATCATGGTCGGCAAGGGCGCCGGCGCGACGAGCATCCCGCTCGACCTCGCACCGTTCACCCTCGTCGGCGCGACGACGCGCTCCGGTCTCCTGCCGAATCCGCTCAGGGACCGCTTCGGCTTCACGGCGCACCTCGAGTTCTATGACGAGTCAGAGCTCCAGCAGGTGCTGAAGCGAACCGCGGACATGCTGGGTCTCGACATCGACGGCGAGGCGATCGCCGAGATCGCCGGACGCTGCCGGGGGACTCCTCGCATCGCGAACCGGCTGCTGCGGCGCGTGCGGGACTACTCGCTCGTGCACAGCGGCGCCGCCGATCTGGCGACGGTGCGCGCAGCCCTCGAACTGTACGACGTCGACGCGCTCGGACTCGATCGCCTCGACCGGACGGTCATGGAAGCGATGCTCGACCGCTTCAGTGGCGGCCCGGTCGGGCTCAACACGCTCGCCGTCTCCGTCGGCGAAGAACCGGAGACGATCGAGTCGGTCGTGGAGCCGTTCCTCGTCAGGATCGGCCTCATCACGCGCACACCGCGGGGGAGAATCGCCACCAGGAACGCCTGGGACCACTTCGGCAGGACCCCCTCACAGCAAGCCCCCACGCTCGGTGACCTATAATTATCATTTGGCGGTGCGCCATGAGCGCGTCCGACCCCCACAACCCTCTGGAAGGTTCCCATCGTGGATGCAATGACTCTCGTCCTGTTCGGCCTCGCGGCCGTCATGATCGTCTTTATGATGGTCAGCAACAACAAGCGGAAGAAGCAGGCCGCTGAAACCGAAACCAAGCTCGTTCCGGGCGCAGAAGTGCTCACGGGCTTCGGCGTGTACGGTACCCTGATCTCCATGGATCGCGAGGCCCGCAAGGCGGACGTCGAGATCGCACCCGGTGTCATCGTCACCATCGACCCGCGCTTCGCAGGCAGCGTCGTCCCGGAGCCCGTCGTCGAGACGCCCGCAGACGCTCCGGCAGTCGAATCCATCACGGATGAGGCAACGGCGGGGGAGCCTGAATTCGGTCAGCGGATCGAAGACCAGTCGAACCAGTCGAAGAAGAGCGACGACTAACACCAACCTTCCCGCGTGACGCGCAGCGATGCCGTCACACGCAGAGAAAGCTGAGTTCCGAGTTTGGCAAAGTCGACCCCGGTCAAGAAGGCGTGGCGCTCGCTCACGTGGCTTGGCGTGATCATTATCGGTCTGTTCGCGATCAATGCGGCCGGGGTGATCTGGGGCAACAGCTCCTGGACGCCCAAGCTCGCCTTGGACCTCGAGGGCGGAACGCAGATCATCCTCGCGCCGAAGCTCGAGTCCGGTCAGACGGTGTCGTCTGAGCAGCTCAACCAGGCCGTCTCCATCATCCGCCAGCGCGTCGACGCGTCCGGCGTCTCCGAAGCGGAGATCACCACACAGGGCCAGAACGTGGTCGTGTCGATCCCCGGCACTCCGGACGACGAGACGCTCAAGCGCATCCAGTCGTCCGCGAAGCTCGAGTTCCGACCGGTCCTCACCTCGCAGCAGCTCACACCGGGCCAGCCCTCGAACACGTTCATGGGTCAGGACGGCAAGTCCACGCCGTACCCGACGCCGGCTCCGGATCTCGAGAGCACGCCGACGGCGAAGCCCACGAACGCGAGCGACCTCAACTACGTCACTCCGGCGTTGTACGCAGAGTTCCAGGCGTTCGACTGCGCGGCCGAGCAGTCCGGAGACGCGGCTGCGGCACCGGCAGACAAGCCGCTCATCACCTGTGACGTCGACGGCACGTTCAAGTACATCCTCGGCCCGGTCGAAGTGACCGGCGAGGACCTGTCGGACGCCAGCGCAGGCATCAAGACGACGCAGTCGGGGGCCAGCACCGGCGAGTGGGCCGTCTACCCGGTCTTCAACGCGCACGGCACGAAGCTGTTCGCCGACGTCACCGGCCGCCTCACCTCGCTCCAGAGCCCGCAGAACCAGTTCGCGATCGTCCTCGACGGCAGCGTCATCTCGGCCCCGCAGTCCCTCGCGGTCATCTCGGACGGCAAGCCGGAGATCAGCGGTTCGTTCACGCAGGAGTCCGCAAAGACCCTCGCCGACCAGCTGAAGTACGGCGCCCTGCCCATCAGCTTCACGGTGCAGTCGTCCGACACCATTTCGGCGACCCTCGGTTCGACCCAGTTGCAGAGCGGCCTCATCGCCGGTCTCATCGGTCTGATCCTCGTGGTCATCTACACGCTGTTCCAGTACCGATTGCTCGGTCTCGTCACGATCGCGTCGCTTGTGGCCGCTGCCGCGCTCACCTACGTCGTCGTCCTGCTGATGTCCTGGCGAGAAGGGTTCCGGCTGTCACTCGCGGGTGTCGCGGGCCTCATCGTCGCCATCGGCTTCACGGCCGACTCGTTCATCGTGTACTTCGAACGCATCAAGGACGAGTTGCGCGACGGCCGTGGCCTGGAGTCCGCCGTCGAGGCCGGCTGGAAGCGTGCGAAGCGCACCATCTACGCGGCGAAGGGCGTCAACCTCCTCTCCGCCGTGGTGCTCTACATCCTCGCGGTCGGCAACGTGCGCGGCTTCGCGCTCACGCTCGGCATCACGACCGTGATCGACGTCATCATCGTGCTCATCTTCACGCACCCGATGATGCAGCTGCTCGCGCAGACGAAATTCTTCAACAGCGGCAAGCCGATCACGGGTCTCGACCCGACAGCGCTCGGCGCCATCTATCGTGGTCGAGCCGAGTTCAGGAAACCGACGGCCACCGCCGGCAAGAACGCCGGCGCGAACCGTGAGGCTGCAAAGCGTCAGACCATCGCCGAGCGCAAGCAGGCGGCACTCGTCGGTGCTGGCGGCGATGCCGGTGACGACCATGCATCGACCGAGGGGAAGGACTCCTGATGGGTGCGTTCGCACGTTTCGGAAACGAGCTGTACACCGGCAAGCGGTCCTACGACTTCGTCGGGAAGCGCAAGATCTGGTACACGATCGCAATCGTCGCGATCCTGCTCTCCGTCCTCATCCCCGTGGTCAAGGGCGGATTCAACTTCGGCATCGAGTTCCGCGGTGGATCGCAGTTCCAGATCGCCGACGTCAAGGACACGAATCAGAACCTCGCTCAGGATGCGGTGACATCGGTCGTCCCCAACGCGGTCGTGCACGTCACGATCGTCGGCGACGACGCGGTGCGGGTCCAGACCGACCAGCTGAAGAACAACGCCGAGACGAAGCAGGTCTCCGAGGCCCTCGCGAAGGCCTACGACGTCCCGGTCTCCGACATCACGGTGTCGTTCGTCGGGCCGACGTGGGGCCAGGACGTCTCGCAGCAGGCCATCAAGGGTCTGATCGTCTTCCTCGTCCTCGCAGCGATCCTCATGGCGCTGTACTTCCGGACCTGGAAGATGTCGGCCGCAGCGCTGATGTCGCTGCTCCACGACCTCCTGATCACGGCCGGCGTCTACGCCGCGACCGGTTGGGAGATCACTCCGGCGGCCATGATCGGCTTCCTGACGATCCTCGGCTTCTCGCTCTACGACACGGTCGTGGTGTTCGACAAGATCCGTGAGAACACGACCCTCGATGCGGACGGCGCTTCGCGCACGTTCGGCGAGTCGGTCAACCTCGCGGTGAACCAGACCCTCGTGCGCTCGATCAACACGGGTGTCGTCGCCGCGCTGCCGGTCGCAGCGATCCTCTTCATCGGTGCGTTCGTCCTCGGTGCAGACACACTTCGCGACATCTCGCTCGCGTTGCTCGTCGGCATCCTGGTCGGCACCTACTCGACGATCTTCGTTGCGGCGCCGCTGTACGCGAACTTCCGTCAGGGTGAGCCGCGGATCGCCAAGCACGACAAGCGCGTGCTGGCAGCCCGCGAGCGCGCCCAGACCGGCGAGCTCGTGGAAGCAGACGCCTGATCGCGTTGTTGTAGTACTCGAGATCATCGAACGGAGGGAGGTCTGACATGGCGGATACAACGACGTCATCGACGGCCTCCCTTCGTCGTCTCGTCCCGCGGATCTTCTCCAAGGCACAGCCGGCCGGCGCCGTCGACACCCTGATGCGCACCGTACGGCAGCACCACCCCAAGGCGGACCTCGCGCTCATCGAACGCGCGTACACCGTTGCGGAGCGGGCCCACTCCGGCCAGAAGCGTCAGAGTGGCGAGCCGTACATCACGCACCCCGTCGCGGTCGCCCAGATCCTCGCGGACCTCGGCATCGGCCCGAAGACGATCGTCGCCGCACTCCTGCACGACACGGTGGAGGACACCGACTACTCGCTCGACCAGCTCCAAGCGGACTTCGGCGACGAGGTCGCGATGCTCGTCGACGGGGTCACGAAGCTCGACAAGGTCAAGTACGGCGACAGTGCGCAGGCGGAGACCGTCCGCAAGATGATCGTGGCGATGTCGAAGGACATCCGTGTGCTCATCATCAAGCTCGCCGACCGGCTGCACAACGCGCGCACCTGGGGCTTCGTCCCGTCCGAGAAGGCGGCGAAGAAGGCCACCGAGACGCTCGAGATCTACGCGCCGCTCGCACATCGGCTCGGCATCCAGGCCATCAAGTGGGAGCTCGAAGACCTGTCGTTCGCCGTTCTCTACCCGAAGCTCTACGCGGAGATCGAGTCGCTCGTCAAGCAGCGGACGCCGCAACGCGAGGAGTACGTGCAGAGCGTCATCGACGCCGTGAGCGAAGACCTGAAGGCTCAGCGCATCCGCGGGAAGGTCGTCGGCCGCCCGAAGCAGTACTACTCGATCTATCAGAAGATGATCGTTCGCGGACGCGAGTTCGATGACATCTACGACCTCGTTGGCATCCGCGTGCTCGTCAATTCGCTGCGCGACTGCTACGCCGTGCTCGGTTCCATCCATGCGCGATGGACACCGGTTCCCGGCCGTTTCAAGGACTACATCGCCACTCCGAAGTTCAACCTGTACCAGTCGCTCCACACCACCGTCGTCGGGCCGGGCGGCAAGCCCGTCGAGATCCAGATCCGGACGAACGAGATGCATCAGCGCGCCGAGTTCGGCGTCGCGGCGCACTGGAAGTACAAGGAACGCGTCAACTCGGGCAAGACCCAGTCGTCTTCGGAGCCGGACGCCTCGATGGCGTGGCTCGCCCACATCTCCGACTGGCAGGCCGAGACCGCCGACCCGGGGGAGTTCCTCGACTCGCTGCGCTTCGAGATCGGCGCGAAAGAGGTGTACGTCTTCACGCCGAAGGGCCGCGTGATCGGTCTCCCGGCGAGTGCGACCCCGGTCGACTTCGCGTACGCCGTGCACACCGAGGTCGGCCACCGCACCATGGGTGCGAAGGTCAACGGCCGTCTGGTGCCGCTCGAGAGCACGCTCAACACCGGCGACGTCGTCGAGGTCTTCACCTCGAAGAACCCGGACTCCGGCCCGAGCCAGGACTGGCTGAACTTCGTCAAGAGCCCCCGGGCTCGGAACAAGATCCGTGGCTGGTTCACGAAGGAACGCCGCGACGAGGCGGTCGAGCAGGGGCGTGACGCCATCGCCCGGGCGATGCGCAAGCAGAACCTGCCGCTGCAGAAGCTCATGAACCAGGACTCGTTCGCCGAGGTCGCGGCGCAGCTGCGCTACGAGGACGTGACCGCGATGTACGCTGCGGTCGGCGAGGGCCACGTGTCCACACAGTCGGTGCTCGAGAAGGTCGTTGCGCTCGTCCACCAGGACGAGAGCGAGAACACCGAGTTCACGCTGCCGACCCGCGGTCGTCGTGAGCGTCTCAAGAACAGCGATTCCGGTGTGCTCGTGCGCGGCGCGGACGACATCCTCGTGAAACTCGCGAAGTGCTGCACACCGGTGCCAGGGGACGACATCGTCGGCTTCGTCACCCGTGGCGCCGGCGTCTCCGTGCACCGCTCGGACTGCCACAACGTCCAGTCGCTGTTGCAGGAGCCGGAGCGCATGATCGACGTCGAATGGGCGCCGTCGTCCAAGAGCGTGTTCCTGGTCCAGATCCAGGTGGAGGCCCTCGACAGGGCCGGTCTGCTCTCCGACGTCACACGCGTCCTCTCCGAGTACCACGTGAACATCCTGTCCGCGACCGTCAACACCTCGAGCGACCGACTGGCGATCAGTCGATTTGTGTTCGAGATGGGGGACACGACGCATCTCGACCGTGTGCTCAACGCCGTGCGCCGCATCGACACCGTCTACGACGTCTATCGCGTCAACGGCGGCTGATCCGCTGGGCGGACGTCACCGCGGCCGCCAATGGCGCTGTGGGACGAGAGGATCGCTGAGACGGCCGCTTGCTCCACCGGGACGTCCAGGCCCGGCAGCGTGGCATCAACGGCCGCCTCGATAGATCTGAGCGCTCGTGGACGCCCGGGGAACCGTCGATGAGCGTCCAACCAAGCGATGACCTCGGCTGGTGGGGCAGTGCCTGACCCGAGCAGGCGCCGCAGTGCGACGTGTCCGGGCGAGGAGAGCCGGTGGTCCCGCGCGAGATCGACGGCGGTCCGCACCGCCGTGGTGACCCCGTACGGCCCGAGCCGGGTGACGTCGGCGTTCTCGATGACGAGCTGACGGACGCTCACGACGCTGGATGAGTGCCAGGACCCGCGCGCCTGCACGGGGATCACGACCTCATGACGTGCGGGAGGCGTGGAGAGTGCGCCGTGCAGCCACGCGGCGCTCAGCCCGGCGATCGTCGCGCCCAGAGAGGGCCGAACAACCCGCGAGAGGATCTCGAGCCGGAGCTCCCTGGTGTCCGGTTCGTCGATGCTGCAGTAGCCGTCGTCGATCGCGAACAGATCGCCGTCGAGCCGGGCGGCCGAGAGCTCGGTGACCGATAGAACCGGCGGCTGCAGGTAGGCGGACAATCGGCTGGACATACAACGATCCTCCTGCAAGCGGATGGCCTGCAGGAGGATCGTGGCGATGTTGTGGAGAACCGGTCGAGTGGGGCGGGTTGTGGACGGCCCTGCTCGACCGGGCGGATCAGCGAATGGCGCCGAGCCAGGCCTTCCGAGCATCGAGCGCTTCGATGGCGGCTGCCAGACGGGCGGCATCACCGGACGCGCGAGCGGCGGTGACCTCGTCCTCGAGCTTCGCGATGGCGTCCGCCAGCTGGCTCGCGAGTCCCTCGGTGCGAGCCTTGGTCTCGGGGTTGTTCCGCTTCCAGTGGTCGTCCTCGAGCTGCTTGACGTGCGCTTCGATCTTGCGCAGGCGGTCCTCGACGACACGGACCTGGTCGCGCGGGACCTTGCCGATCTCGTCCCAGCGGCGCTGGATCGCTGCGAGAGCCGTACGGGCCTTGTCGCGGTCCTGTTCCGTGAGGATGGGCTCAGCATCGGTCAGGACAGCGAGCTTGAGGTCCAGGTTGCCCTGGAACTCGGCGTTGTCGCGGGCGTCGATCTCAGCCTTCGCGCCGTAGATGGCGTCGCCGGCAGCCTTGAACTTGGCCCAGAGCGCGTCATCCTGACGCTTGCCGGCACGCGGCGACTGCTTCCAGTCGTCGAGCAGTGCGCGATACGCGGGAACGCCGTCCGCACCCTGCGGGATGAGCGCCTCAGCGCGGTCGACGAGGGCCTGCTTCTTCGCCCGCGCCTCCTTGTGCACCGAGTCGAGCTCCGTGTAGAACGCGCGGCGGTGCTGTTCGATCGTGGCGCGAGCGGTGCGGAATCGCTTCCAGAGCTCGTTGCCCTCGGTCTTCGGCAGGCGCGGACCGTCGTGCTGCTGGCGCTGCCACTCCGCGAAGAGCTCGTCGAGCCTGGTGGAGGTCTGCTTCCACTGGACGCGCGCCGGGTCCTGCTGCGCGAGCGCCTCGGCCTCTTCGATGATGGCGACACGGGACTGCACCGCCTCGTCGAGCGCGGCCTTCGCCTCCTGCGTCTGCGCCTCGGTCAGCTCGCCGACCTTGCCGTCCAGCGCCGCGAGGCGCGTGGTCAGTGCTTCGAGATCGCCGACGGCGTTGGCCGATTCGACGTTCTTCCGCAGCGACGACACGGCTTTCGCGATGTCGGTCGCCGGTGCGCCGCGCTTGGCGCGCTGCTCGAGCAGCGTCACCTGCCCTGCGAGGTCGGTGTACTTGCGCTCGAAGTAGGCGAGCGCTTCCTCTTTGGTTCCGTCAGGGTACTGTCCGACGGCTCGTTCGCCCTCGGCTTCGCGGACGAAGACCGTTCCGTCCTCGTCCACCCTGCCCCATGGGGCCATGTCTGAACTCGTCACACGCTTCACCTTGCTGTGTTGTCGCCTCGTTGACAATCTTGATCAATCCGCAAGCCTAATACGCCAGACGGCGTCGCTGGCGAAACTTCCGGATCGAACCGGTACTCGGTGACCGCTACTGCACGGTCACCGAGGTGATCTTGGCCGGAACGGCCGGGGCGCCATCGCCCGTCCCGCCTTCGACGCCCTTCGACGTCACGCCGGAAATGAGGTTGTCCAGGCCGTCCGTGATGTTGCCGAGGATCGTGTAGCCGCCGGCGGCGTCAGAGGGGATCGTGGAGTCCTGGTAGACGATGAAGAACTGGCTCCCGTTGCTGTACCCGTTGCCGCCCTGGCGCGCCATCGCGATGGTGCCGGCCGGGTACACGTCGCCCTTCGGCGCGTTCTCGACCGGGCCGTAGCTGTATCCGGGACCGCCGGTGCCGTCGCCCTTCGGGTCGCCGCACTGGAGCACGTAGATGCCGCTCGTGGTCAGGCGGTGGCAGCTGATGCCGTTGTAGAAGCCCTTCTCGGCGAGCGAGATGAAGGACGAGACGCCCTGCGGTGCGCACTTGCCGTCGAGCGTGAGGTCGAGGGCGATGTCGTTGATCGTCATCGTGCCCGTCCAGTCGCGCCCCTCCGCGAGGCTCGTCGATGGGGCGTCGCCCGTGTTGGAGCCGGTGGTCGCTCCCGTTGTGCCACACCCGTCCGCTGCGGCGGACGGTGAAGCCGATGCGGAGGCGCTGGCAGTGGGCTTCGGCGTTCCAGGGCCGCCGGAGAAGTAGAACACCTGGGCCGCCGTGGCTGCACCGAGCACCACGACGAGGGCGACGGTCGCGATGATGTTGTCCCGCACGCGCCGCTTCACGCGGTGCTCGTGCACCGTCCGCCTGGCGTTGTATCCGCGGATGCGCGCACGCGCTTCACGGGCTTCTTTGTCCGGACCCTTGCTCGTTGCCACGTCTGTTCCCTCCAGATGCCGCCAGATGATTCGGTGATTCGGCGACATCGCCGCGTGCCCCACGTCGTGCGGCCCCTCAGAACCTTACGGGGGCGCAACTTCCCGAGCCAAATGGACGCGGCCGGAATCGTCACGTTCTTGGCGAGTTGGGAGGTGACCGGTCGGCCGTCGGATGTGCGTGACGCGGCATCGGACACCGCGCACGGCGGTGGTGTCGGCCGTGCGCACTACCCTTGAACACATGTTGGATGCAGGCCCTGGAATCTCGGGCGGACAGGTGCCCCTCGCCGTGCGCATGCGTCCGCGCAGCCTGGACGAGGTCGCCGGGCAGCGTCACCTGCTGCGTCCGGGCTCGCCCCTCGTGCGACTCGCCACGGACGTCTCCGGCAACCAGGCGGCGGTCTCCGTGATCCTGTGGGGCCCGCCAGGGACGGGCAAGACCACCCTCGCCCAGGCGATCGCGCACAGCTCCGGCCGCCGATTCGTCGAGCTCTCGGCCGTCACCGCCGGGGTGAAGGACGTTCGGCAGGTCATGGAGGCCGCGATGTCCAGCCGCGATCTCTACGGCACGTCCACCGTCCTCTTCCTCGACGAGATCCACCGGTTCAGCAAGGCCCAGCAGGACGCGCTCCTGCCCGGTGTCGAGAACGGCTGGGTCATCCTGGTGGCGGCGACGACCGAGAATCCGTCGTTCTCCGTCATCTCACCACTCCTGTCGCGGTCGCTCCTGCTCACGCTCGAACAGCTGAGCGATGACGACCTGGGCATCCTGATCGATCGTGCGGCAACGGATCCGAGAGGACTCGGCGGTCGCTTCACCGTCACGCCGGAGGCGCGCGACGCGCTCATCAGGCTCTCCTCGGGTGATGCCCGGCGTGCGCTCACCGCCCTCGAGGCGGCGGCGATCGCGGCCGACGCCGACCTCGGCCGCTCCACCGGCGCCTCAGAGGACGACCTCGACGATGCCGGGCTGCTCGGGTTCGGAGATGACGACGAGGACGATGCTGACGGCGAGGCGGACGACGGCGATGACGAGGACGATGCGGATGACGCATCGGACGACGCCGCAACCGCCTCCTGGACCGGTCCGGTCATCACCGACGAACTCGTCGCGCAAGCAGTCGACCGCGCGCTCCTGCGGTACGACCGCAACGGCGACGAGCACTACGACGTCATCAGCGCCTTCATCAAGAGCATCCGAGGCTCGGACGTGGACGCGGCCATGCACTACCTCGCCAGGATGATCGAGGCGGGGGAGGATCCCCGGTTCATCGCCAGGCGCATCATCATCTCCGCAGCCGAGGACATCGGCATCGCCGACCCGCAGGCGCTCCCCATCGCGGTCGCAGCAGCGGACGCCGTGCAGTTCATCGGCATGCCGGAGGGACGCATCCCGCTCGCGGAGGCCGTCGTCTACCTCGCGACCGCCGCAAAGTCCAATGCCGCATATCTGGCGATCGACAAAGCCATCGCCGATGTGCGCGCCGGTTCGTTCGGGCGCGTCCCGAAACCCATGCGGGACGCCCACTACGCCGGCGCGAAACGCCTCGGACACGGCAAGGGCTACCGCTACCCGCACGACGCGGCGATCGGCGTGGTCAAGCAGCAGTACATCCCGGACGAACTCACCGACGTCCGCTACTACGAGCCGACGGATCACGGCCACGAACGCGAGATCGGCGCCCGCCTCGACAAGCTGCGGAAGATCGTCCGGGGGACGGAGGACTGACGCGCCGCGCCCGGCTCGGCCCGACATGTCTGCGGGGCGTCCTCCGTGCTAAGATCGTCGAGGCCTAGATCAGGTGTGACCGTGCGGCTGCGCGATCATCTCGATCGACGGGACGTGTTCTGTAGCCGAACAGCCCTGGCGAACCCCTCTGACTTTCCGGTGCATCACTGCGCCGGGACCACTGCGTCCCGGTCGACACGGCGCCGGTATCCATCGTTTGAGTATCCATTGAAAGGAAACCGTGTCTACCAAGTCACGTACCCGCAGCAAGACCCGCCTCTCGCGGGCCCTCGGCATCGCCCTCACCCCGAAGGCAGCCAAGTACCTCGAGAAGCGTCCGTACGCTCCCGGTGAGCACGGCCGCACCAAGCGCAAGGCCGACAGCGACTACGCAGTCCGTCTGCGCGAGAAGCAGCGTCTGCGCGCCCAGTACGGCATCCGCGAGGCTCAGCTGAAGATCGCCTTCCAGGAAGCACGCCGCACCCAGGGTCTGACCGGTGAGAACCTGGTCGAGATCCTCGAGACCCGTCTCGACGCACTCGTCCTGCGTGCCGGCTTCGCCCGCACCACGGCGCAGGCGCGCCAGATGGTCGTGCACCGTCACATCCTCGTCGACGGCCAGCTCGTCGACCGCCCGTCCTTCCGCGTGAAGCCGGGTCAGCTCATCCACGTCAAGCCGCGCTCGGAGGGCACCGAGCCCTTCCAGGTCGCCGCTGCCGGTGGACACGTCGACGTCCTCCCGAAGGTGCCCGCGTACCTCTCGGTCGAGCTCGACAAGCTGCAGGCACGCCTCGAGCGTCGCCCGAAGCGCGCTGAGGTTCCCGTGACGTGTGAAGTTCAGCTCGTCGTCGAGTACTACGCAGCCCGCTAAGTCGCACGACTTCGCATCGAGAGGGACCGTGGCATCTGCCACGGTCCCTCTTCGCATCCCCCGAGTCGATGCGCCGCACGGGCGCAGTGCTCGACGATGCGCGCCGCTCGACTACGATGGATGCGCTGGCCTGTCGCTCCGCGCGCGAGGTCACTCGCAGAGAAGGAGCTCCACATGAAGAACGTGTTCTGGCTGGTCGTGGGCATCGGCGCCGGATTCGTCGTCGCCCACCAGATCAACAAGACGCACAAGGGCAAGCAGTTCTTCGCGGAGCTCGACGCACGCATCAAGGAGTTCACCGACACCGTCGGCGATGCGTACAAGGAGCGTGAAGCGCAGCTGCGCGACACGGTCGACACGATCGTCGACGAGGCGGAAGACGTCATCGACGAACTCAAGAAGTGAGATGACCTCGCTCCTCCAGGCGAGCCCTCCCCACTCCCCGCAAGACGACCGCAACAAGTAATCACCGACGTACGGAAACTATGCAAACCGCAGACATTCGCTCCCGCTGGCTTCAATTCTTCGGAGATCGGGGGCACACGGTCGTGCCGTCGGCCTCGCTCGTCAGTGACGACCCGACGCTCCTGTTCACGGTGGCCGGCATGGTCCCGTTCGTCCCGTACCTCACGGGTGTCGTCCCCGCGCCGTTCGATCGCGCGACGAGTGTGCAGAAGTGCATCAGGACGAACGACATCGAAGAGGTGGGCAAGACCCCTCGTCACGGCACGTTCTTCCAGATGAACGGCAACTTCTCCTTCGGCGACTACTTCAAGGAAGGGGCCATCGGGTACGCCTGGGAGCTCCTCACCGGACTGGAGTCGGAGGGCGGATACGGCTTCGACGAGAAGGACCTGTGGGTCACCGTCTACAAGGACGACGACGAGGCCATCGCGCTGTGGAAGAAGATCGCCGGTCTGCCGGACGAGCGGATCCAGCGCCTCGACAAGGACACGAACTACTGGTCCACCGGTCAGCCGGGTCCAGCAGGCCCCAGCTCCGAGATCTTCTTCGACCGGGGCCCGGCGTACGGTGCGGACGGCGGGCCGGCGACGGACGACGACCGGTACGTCGAGATCTGGAACCTCGTCTTTATGCAGTACCTCGTCGCGAACGTGCGCAGCAAGGTCGACTTCGACATCGTCAGCGAGCTCCCGAAGCGGAACATCGACACCGGCATGGGTCTCGAGCGCGTCGCGTTCATCAAGCAGGGCGTCGAGAACATGTACGAGATCGACCAGGTCCGCCCGGTCCTCGACCTCGCCTCCACACTGAGCGGACGCCGCTACGGCGCCGACCACGGCGACGACGTGCGGATGCGCGTCATCGCGGACCACGTCCGCTCCTCGCTCATGCTCCTGAGCGACGGCGTCACGCCGTCCAACGAGGGTCGCGGGTACATCCTGCGCCGGCTCATCCGCCGGAGTGTTCGCGCCATGCGTCTGCTCGGCGTCGACACGGCGACCCTGCCGGAACTCCTCACGGCCTCGAAGGACGCCATGAAGGCTTCATACCCCGAGGTCGAGGCCGACTACGGCCAGATCTCGCAGGCGGCGTACGCGGAAGAGGAGACCTTCCTGCGCACCCTGTCGAGCGGATCGACGATCCTCGACCTCGAGCTGGACAAGACGAAGCAGACGGGCGGCACCCAGCTGGGCGGCAAGCAGGCGTTCCTCCTGCACGACACCTATGGATTCCCGATCGACCTCACGCTCGAGATCGCAGAGGAAGCAGGCCTGTCCGTCGACCGCTCGGCGTTCGACACGCTGATGCAGGAGCAGCGCGCACGAGCCAAGGCGGACGCCAAGGCGAAGCGGAGCGTCCTCGCGGACCTCTCCGTCTACAGCGACCTCCGTTCACTCGGCGAGACGGTCTTCACCGGGTACACCGACCTCGAGACCGAGTCGCGCATCCTCGGCATCATCGTCGACGGACACCCCGTCACGAAGGCCGTCGCGGGCGACATCGCCGAGGTGTTCCTTGCGGAGACCTCGCTGTACGCGGAGTCGGGCGGACAGGAAGCCGACCAGGGCGTCATCGTCGGCCCTGGCTACGAACTCGAAGTGCTCGACGTGCAGAAGCCCGTCAAGGGCCTCATCGCGCACAAGGTCCAGGTGACCCAGGGCGAAGTGGGCGTCGACGCACCGGCGACCTCGATCGTGGACGCCGACTACCGTCGCGGCGCGCAGCAGGCGCACTCCGGCACGCACATCATCCACGCGGCACTGCGCCAGGTGCTCGGGTCGACCGCGCACCAGTCCGGATCGTCGAACAAGGCCGGCTACCTGCGCCTCGACTTCACCTGGAACCAGGCGCTGTCCGCCGAGACCAAGACCGAGATCGAAGAGATCTCGAACAACGCGATCCGCGAGAACCTCCTCGTCTCCACGCGCGAGATGGCCCTCGACGACGCCAAGGCGCTCGGCGCGATGGCCCTCTTCGGCGAGAAGTACGGCGAGAGCGTGCGCGTCGTCGACATCGGCGGTCCCTGGTCGCGTGAACTCTGCGCAGGCACCCACGTCGCCTCCAGCGCCGAGATCGGGATGATCAACCTCATCAGCGAGTCCTCCGTCGGGTCGACCAACCGTCGCGTCGAATCGCTCGTCGGCATCGAGGCATTCCGTGATCTCGCTGCTGAACGTGCGATCGTCGCCCAGCTGTCCGCGAACCTCAAGGCTCCGAAGGACCAGCTGGCCGACCGCATCGCGGAGCTCGCCGCCAACCTGAAGGCGGCCGAGAAGAAGATCGCGGCGTTCGAAGCCCGCTCGCTCAGCGATCGTGTTCCGACGCTCGCCGCCAAGGCCCAGTCGGTCGGATCCGTCACGCTCATCGCGGAGTCGGTGGGGGCGCTCGCGTCCCAGAACGACCTCCGCACCCTCGTGACCTCGCTGCGCGAACGCCTCGGCGACGCGCCAGCGGTCGTCGCGCTCGGGGCGGTCGTGGCCGACAAGCCGGCGGTCGTCATCGCGACGAACCAGGGTGCTCGTGATGCCGGGCTCAAGGCGGGAGCGCTCGTGCGCACCGCGGCCGGTGTGCTCGGCGGCAACGGTGGCGGCAAGGACGACCTCGCACAGGGTGGCGGCACGGATGCCGCGGCACTCCCGGCCGCGCTTGCGGCCGTCGCCCGCGAGATCGGCTGACGTGTCGTCCGACGTCGCACCCGGTCACGAGAGCTCCGACGACGGCCCCCGGTTCCGCCGGGGCGTCCGCCTCGGCGTCGACGTCGGGAAGGCCAGGGTCGGGGTCGCTCGCAGCGACCCCGACGGTCTCCTCGCGACGCCCGTCGAGACGGTCGCCCGCGACCTGGGCGGTGACACGGACATCGCCGCCATCGTGGCGATCTGCGCAGACCTCGGCGTTGTGGAGATCGTCGTCGGCCTGCCCATCTCGCTCGCCGGGAAGGACACGGCGTCCACCGGGGACGCTCGCGAGTTCGCCGCGCGGTTGGCTCGCGCATCCGGGCTGCCGACTCGTCTGGTGGACGAACGCCTCACCACCGTGACGGCGCACTCGGCTCTGAGATCGGCGGGAAGACGCTCCAAAACCACCAGATCGATTGTCGATCAGGTGGCAGCCGTCATACTCTTGCAGTACGCCCTCGACGCTGAACGCGGTTCGGGCAGAGCCCCTGGAACCCTCGTCGACTCCTAGAAGGACGTGTCTGTGTCAGATCTGACACCCCAGAACCCCCACGATCACGACCCGACGACCGGTGAGGCTGCGCCTCCGCTGTCACGTCGGGAAGCGCGTGAACGTGAGCAGGCGCTGGCGGATGCACAAGCGCGCGCAGCGGCGCAGCAGGAGCAGCAACACCTGAGCCGGCCATCCGCGCCTGAACAGGCGCCTGCGGCGCCCACCACGGCTGCATCCGCGGCCGCAGCCCCGGCTGCGACCGCTCCGATCGCCGCGCCGGCCTCCGCGCCGGCCTCCGCGCCGCTCCCCGCCATCCAGGATGCCGACAATGGAGCGGATCGGCACCTCGGCACCGATGCGATCCTCACGGCGCTCGGGACGTCCGCCGCCGAGCAGGAGCACCACGCGCCGCATCGCGGCCAGCGCAGGGCCAAATCGGGAGACGGCGCACCGCCTCGGAAGCGTCGAGGACGGCGCGGACTGATCGCGCTCATCGTGTCGATCGTCGTCGTCGGCGGACTCGCGGCGTGCGCCGCGGTGGTCTGGACGTCGTACGAGCCGCAGATCAGGAAGGTCCTCGGCTGGGTGGAACCGAACGACTACACCGGCACCGGCACAACCGACGTCACCGTGCAGATCCACGCGGGCGACATCGGCGAGGACATCGCGAACACCCTCCACAAGGCGGGAGTCACCAAGAGCTTCGACGCCTTCTACAACCTCCTGCTCGCGCAGAAGACCCAACCAGAATTCTTCCCGGGCGCGTTCCAGCTGAAGAAGCAGATGAGCGCCAAAGCGGCACTCGAGGCCCTGCTCGACGACGCGAATCGCTTGAAGGACACGGTCGTGGTGCCGGAGGGCACGGTCGAGCAGGACGTCCTCGCATCGATCTCCGAGACGTCCGGCATCCCGCTCGCCGAGATCCAGGCCGCCGCAGCCGACCCGTCGGCGTACGGCCTGCCACCTGAGGCGAAGACCCTCGAAGGCTTCCTGTTCCCGGCGACGTACACGCTCCAGCAGGGCGCGTCGGCGCACGACATCATCAAGATGTTCGTCGACCGCTCCTTCGAGGCGCTCGACTCCGCGGGTGTCACGCCCGCCGATCGCTGGAAGACGATCGTGCTCGCCTCGCTCGTGCAGAAGGAAGCCGGACTCAAGGACGACTACTACAAGGTCGCCAGGGTCTTCCTCAACCGTCTCGACCCCGCACAGTGGGACAGCGGGCTGCTGCAGTCCGACGCCACGGTGGCCTACGGCACCGGGAACACCCACCGCGTCTCGACGACGGACGCCGAACGGGAGGACGCGAGCAACCCCTACAACACCTACGTCCATCCCGGTATGGTCGTTGGACCGATCTCCAACCCGGGCGACCTCGCCATCGATGCAGCTCTGCACCCCGCCGAGGGGCCCTGGCTGTACTTCGTGACCTGGAACCTCGACACGGGAGAGACGATCTTCTCGACAACGGGCGAGGAGCACCAGGCCGCCGTCGACAAGTGGCTCGCATGGATGGACCAGCACCCTGAGTACAAGTAGCAACCCCAACGCCGAACACGCCGACGCGGCCGCCCGCCTCGCCGTCTTCGGGTCGCCCATCGCGCACTCGAAGTCGCCGACCCTGCACCGCATCGCCTATGAGCGCCTCGGGTTCGCCTGGAGCTACGACTCCAGGCAGGTCGAGGCCTCGGAACTGGCCGACGTCATCGCGTCGCTCGGCGACGAGTGGCGCGGGCTGTCGCTCACGATGCCCCTCAAGCAGCAGGCGTTCGCGCTGTGCGACGAACTGGACGCGATCGCGACCGCAACGGGCGCCGTCAACACGATCAGGTTCCGCACGGTCGGCGACCGCCGAGTGCTCTCCGGTTTCAACACCGACGTCGGCGGCATCGTCCGGGCCATCGGCGCCGCTGGAACGGCGTCCGTCCACGCCGCCGCCATCATCGGCGGGGGAGCGACGGCGTCCTCCGCAGTGCTCGCCGTCGCAGAACTCGGCGCCCTGCACGTCACCGTCGCCGTCCGCGACGCCACACGCGCCGCCCGCCTCGGCGATCTCGCGACATCGCTCGGTCTGACGATCGATTTCCAAGGTCTCGACGTGGAGCTCCCCGCCGTACCGCTCGTGGTCAGCACCCTCCCGGGTGGAGCCGGAGTCGACCCGGCCCCCTTCACCCGGCATGCCGCGGAGGCACTGCTCTTCGATGTCGCCTACGACCCGTGGCCGAGCGATCTCGCCCGCGCGTGGGAGCAGGCCGGCGGGAACGTGTTGAACGGGCTCGCGATGCTCGTGCACCAGGCCGTGCTGCAGATCAGGATCTTCCGAACCGGCGATCCGCTCGTCCCGCTCGACGACGAAAACGCCGTCCTGGAGGCCATGCTCGCCTCCGTCGGGCTGTCGCCGACGGGCAGCACTCGCTGACATCCACCCGGTCCGGCCTCGATTCGCATCGGCCAGACCCTCGTGCGCGCACCCGTGCGCACGAGCACCCCCTCCTCCTATGGAAAGATGGACCCATGCTTCGTTGGCTCACTGCCGGAGAGTCTCACGGCCCGGAACTCATCGCCGTCATCGAGGGGCTCCCTGCGGGGGTCCCCGTTTCCATGGACGGCATCCGTGCCGACCTCGCACGTCGGAAGCTCGGTTACGGCCGAGGATCGCGTATGAAGTTCGAACAGGACGAACTCGCGATCTCCGGCGGCGTCCGCCACGGCTACTCGATGGGCAGCCCCATCGCCGTGCGCATCGGCAACACGGAATGGCCGAAGTGGATCGAGGTCATGAACCCCGAGCCCGTCGAAGAGACCGAACGCTCCCGTGGACGCAACGCGGCGCTCACCCGCCCGCGCCCCGGCCACGCGGACCTCGTCGGCATGCAGAAGTACGGCTTCGACGAGGCCAGGCCGGTCCTCGAGCGCGCGAGTGCGCGTGAGACCGCCGCGCGTGTCGCCCTCGGCGCCGTCGCGAAGGCGTTCCTCGCCGAGCTGGACATCACCCTCGTGAGCCACACCCTCTCCATCGGCCCCGTCCGCGTCCCAGAGAACAGCGCGTTGCCGTTGCCGTCGGACGTCGACGCCCTCGACGCCGATCCGCTGCGCTGCTTCAACCCGGCCACCTCTGAGCTGATGGTCGCCGAGGTCGACGACGCGAAGAAGGAGGGCGACACGCTCGGCGGCGTCGTCGAGGTCCTCGCGTACGGCCTGCCGCCGGGGCTCGGCTCCTACGTGCACTGGGACCGTCGCCTCGACGCGCGCCTCTCGGCCGCACTGATGGGCATCCAGGCGATCAAGGGCGTCGAAGTCGGAGACGGCTTCCTCACGACGACCCGCCGTGGTTCCGCTGCACACGATGAACTGGTGCAGGAGGACGGCGAGATCGCCCGTGTGAGCGACCGCGCCGGCGGAACAGAGGGCGGCATGACGACCGGGACGGTACTGCGCGTCCGTGCCGGCATGAAGCCGATCGCCACCGTCCCGCACTCGCTGCGCACGATCGACATCGCGACGAGCGAGGCCGCGACCGCACACCACCAGCGTTCCGACGTCTGCGCCGTCCCCGCTGCCGGCGTTGTGGCGGAGGCCATGGTCGCGCTCGTCCTCGCCGAGGCCGTTCTGGAGAAGTTCGGCGGCGACAGCGTCTCGGAGACCAAGCGCAACCTCACCGGTTACCTCCAGGCGATCCCGGAGAACCTGCGCACGCGCGGCGACGACGGGGACCGCGCTCCGTCGCATGTCTGAGGTCGACGCTGCTGCTGCAGCCGATCAACAGGGTCACGACCAGGAAACGGCTGACGGCATCGCGCTGCCGATCGTTCTGATCGGACCGATGGGGGCTGGGAAGACCCGCGTCGGCAAGCGACTGGCCAAAGCGCTCGGGGTGCGGTTCATCGACACCGATGCCGTCATCCAGAGCGAACACGGCGTCATCCAGCGCATCTTCGACGAGCACGGAGAAGCCCACTTCCGCGGACTCGAACGGGACGCGGTGGCCGATGCGCTCGCCCAGCCTGCCATCGTCTCGCTGGGCGGAGGAGCCGTCCTCGACGAGCGCACGCAGCAGGACCTCACGGAAGCGCGGGTCGTCCTGCTGACGGTCACCGCTGAAGCGGTCCTCGCCAGGGCGAACCTCGACAAGCGACCGCTGCTCAAGGATGATCCGGGGGCGTGGACACGCATCGCGGAGGCCAGACGCCCCATCTACGAACGCCTCGCGACCGTGACGTTCGACACCTCACACCGCCCGATCCAGGGCATCGTCGACGAACTCGTCGTCTGGGCGAAGGAGCAGGAATGACCACCGACCGCACCGTCATCGAGGTCACCGGCGATTCGCCGTACCCCATCATCATCGGCCACGGCCTGCAGGGGGAGATCGTCGAGCACCTCGGCACCGGCGTCGCCCGGGTGCTCATCGTGCACCCGCCGACACTGGGGGAGAAGGCCGCCCGCCTGCGCGAGTCGCTGCTCGAACACTACGAGGTCCTCCTCGCCGAGATCCCGGACGCCGAAGCCGGCAAGCGTGTCGAGGTCGCCGCGTTCTGCTGGGGCGTGATGGGGCAGTCGAACTTCACCCGCACCGACGCCGTCATCGGATTCGGCGGAGGCGCAGTGACCGACCTGGCCGGCTTCGTTGCCGCGACCTGGCTGCGCGGGGTCAAGCTCATCCAGATCCCGACCACCGTGCTCGGCATGGTCGACGCCGCGGTCGGCGGGAAGACCGCCATCAACACGGCGGAGGGCAAGAACCTCGTCGGAGCGTTCTACGCGCCGGCCGCCGTCATCAACGACCTCGACACGCTCGACACCCTGCCGAAGAACGAGATCCTCGCCGGCTACGCCGAGGTCGTGAAGGCCGGATTCATCCGCTACCCGGAGATCCTCGACATCGTCGAGGCCGACGTCGACCGTGCCACCGACCCGACCACGCCGGAGTTCCGCCGCGCCATCGAGCTCGCGATCCAGATGAAGGCCGACGTCGTCAGCGAGGACTTCACCGAGCAGGGGCTGCGGGAGATCCTCAACTACGGGCACACGCTCGGGCACGCCATCGAGCACACCGAGCGGTACCAGTGGCGGCACGGAGCCGCCGTCGCCGTCGGCATGATGTTCGTCGCGGAGCTCTCCCGCCTCGCCGGCCGACTCTCCGACGAGGCCGTCGACCGCCATCGCCGCGTCCTGGAGCTGCTCACCCTCCCGGTGTCGTACCCCGTCGGCAGATGGAACACGCTGCTCGCGACGATGCAGCGGGACAAGAAGACCCGCGGATCGATGCTGCGCTTCATCGTCCTCGACGACATCGCGAAGCCCGTCGTCCTGCAGGGCCCTGACGCCTCGCTCCTGTTCGCGGCCTACCAGGAGATCGGTTCCTGACGGGACCGATACGCTGATCATCATGACGACCGTCCTTGTCCTCAACGGCCCAAACCTCGGACGCCTCGGCAGCCGGGAACCCGACGTCTACGGCGCCGCGGACCTCGATGCGCTCCGCGCCTACCTGGAGGCGAGCGCCCCGGTCGGGACCGCCATCGATCTGCGGCAGACGGACGACGAGGCCGAACTCATCGCCTGGCTGCACGGAGCGGTCGACGCCAGGACGCCCGTCATCCTGAACCCGGCGGCATTCACGCACTACAGCTACGGACTGCGCGATGCCGCAGCACTCGTCACGAAGGCCGGTGTGCCGCTCATCGAGGTGCACATCTCCAACCCGCACGCGAGGGAGACGTTCCGGCACACGAGCGTGATCTCCGGAATCGCGACCGGGGTCATCGCCGGGTTCGGCTTCGACTCGTACCGGCTCGCGCTCGACGTCATCGTGCGCCGCGCAGCTTCCTGACGGTCTGCCGACCCACGGAGGCACCCGCGCAGACGCGCGGTGATGCGCCCTGACGCTCGCTGAAGCGCCCGCGGCGACAAGCCGCGGAACCCGGCTATTCGTGACCTCACGCCGCGAGCGGCTACACTCGTTCGTTGGGTCGTCTCCGGCCGTACACCTTCTTCCACCACGAACGGACAATCTCTCGCATGGCATCTACCGCTGACATCAGAAACGGCGTCGTCCTCAACATCGACGGCCAGCTCTGGACCGTGATCGAGTTCCAGCACGTCAAGCCGGGCAAGGGCGGCGCGTTCGTTCGCACCAAGATGAAGAACATCATGACCGGCAAGGTCGTCGACAAGACGTACAACGCCGGCACGAAGATCGAGATCGAGAACGTCGACCGCCGCGACTTCACCTACCTGTACGCGGACGGCGACGCCTACGTGTTCATGGACACGAGCGACTACGACCAGATCACCATCCCCGCCGTCATCGTCGGCGACACCAAGAACTTCCTCCTCGAGAACCAGGCCGTCACGGTCGCGCTCAACAACGGCAACCCGCTGTACGTCGAGCTCCCGGCATCGGTCATCCTCGAGGTCACCTACACCGAGCCGGGCCTGCAGGGCGACCGCTCGACCGGCGGCACGAAGCCCGCGACCGTCGAGACCGGCTACGAGATCCAGGTCCCGCTGTTCCTCGAGACCGGCACCAAGGTCAAGGTCGACACGCGGACGGGCGACTACCTCGGTCGCGTCAACGACTAGTGAGCGCTCGGACGAAAGCGCGCAAGCGCGCCCTCGACCTGCTCTACCAGGCCGACCTCCGCGACATGACGCTCGCTGAGATCCTCTCGGCCGAGGCGCAGCGCGCCGTGAGCGAACCCGACCGCGAGGCGTCCTGGATGTACGCGCGGGAGATCGTGGACGGCGTGGCGGACCACTCCGAGGAGATCGACGAGCAGATCGAGACGTACTCGCAGGGATGGACGCTCGCGCGCATGCCAGCGGTCGACCGTGCGATCCTGCGCATCGCGATCTGGGAGATCCTGTTCAACCCCGAGGTGCCGCACGGCGTGGCGATCGATGAGGCCGTCGAGGCCGCGAAGACGCTGTCGACGGAGGACTCCTCCGGATTCATCAACGGACTGCTCGGCAAGATCTCGCAGATCAACCCGCGCTGACCATCGCACAGACACCCGGACGGACGACGTGGAACTGAAGCGTGTGCACCACATCGCGATCATCGCGAGTGACTACGAGGCGTCGAAGCGGTTCTACCAGGACGTGCTCGGCTGCGAACTCCTCACCGAGGTGTACCGCGCCGAGCGCGACTCCTGGATGGGCGACCTCGCCCTGAACGGCGAATACCTCATCGAGTTGTTCTCCTTCCCGGACTCTCCGGCACGGGTGAGCGGCCCTGAAGCGCTCGGCCTCCGCCACCTCGCGTTCGCGGTCGACGACGTCGACGCGTGCCACGCGGAACTCGTCGGCAAGCAGGTCAGGGTGGAGGACGTCCGCGTCGATCCGCACACGGGCCGCAAGATGCTGTTCTTCTTCGACCCGGACGGCCTGCCGCTCGAACTGTACGAAGCCTGAGTTCAGACGTTCGTGCTCGTGCGGGACGCACGCCCCGCGGCGGCCGTCCCGCACGAAAACGTACGTCTGACTGATATGGTTGAACCATCAGACAACCTTTAAGAGCCGTCCAGAGAGACGGAGAAGGGAGTCGGCGATGAGCGCACGAATCGTGCTGCAACAAGCTGACATCGCACGGGCATTGACTCGGATCTCCCACGAGATCCTGGAGTCCAACCGTGGAGCAGAACACCTCGTCATCCTCGGCATCCCGACCCGCGGAGTGATCCTCGCGAGTCGGATCGCCGCGATCATCACCGAGATCTCCGGAACCGAGATCTCCTCCGGGTCGCTCGACATCACGATGTACCGCGACGACCTGCGTCGGCAGCCGACACGCGTCCCGCAGCCGACGACGCTCCCGGCCGGCGGGATCGACGGGACAACGGTCGTCCTCGTCGACGACGTGCTGTACTCGGGACGGACCATCAGGGCAGCCCTGGATGCGCTCACCGACCTGGGACGACCGCGCGCCGTTCGGCTCGCGGCCCTTGTGGATCGCGGCCACCGCGAGCTTCCCATCCGCCCCGACTTCGTGGGGAAGAACCTGCCCTCCTCCCAGTCGGAGCGCATCTACGTGCGCCTCGAAGAACTCGACGGCGAAGAATCCGTCTCGATCGACGGGAGTGCGGCATGAGACACCTCCTGTCCACCAAATCGCTCACCCGTGACGAGGCGGTGAGCATCCTCGACGTCGCAGAGGACATGGCCCAGACGCAGGAGCGCGAGGTCAAGAAGCTCCCGACCCTTCGCGGCAAGACGGTCGTCAACCTGTTCTTCGAGGACTCCACACGCACGCGCATCTCCTTCGAAGCCGCTGCGAAGCGCCTCTCAGCCGACGTCATCAACTTCAGCGCCAAGGGTTCGAGCGTCTCGAAGGGCGAGAGCCTCAAGGACACCGCCCAGACGCTCATGGCGATGCACGCCGACGCCGTCGTCATCCGCCACCCCGCCTCTGGCGCGCCGCAGACCCTCGCCGCGAGCGGCTGGATCGACGCCGGCATCCTGAACGCGGGCGACGGCACCCACGAACACCCGACGCAGGCGCTCCTCGACGCGTTCACGATGCGCAAGCGCCTGCACGGCGACGCCTCCCGCGGACGCGGACTCGACGGCGTGACCGTCACGATCGTCGGCGACATCCTGCACTCGCGCGTCGCCAGGTCGAACGTGTGGTTGCTGCACACCCTCGGCGCCGAGGTGACCCTCGTCGCTCCGCCGACGCTCCTCCCGGTCGACACGAGGCACTGGCCGGCGACGATTAGGTACGACCTGGACGACGCGATCGCCGAGGACCCGGACGTCCTGATGATGCTCCGAATCCAGTCGGAGAGGATGCATGCGGCGTTTTTCCCCAACAGCCGGGAGTATTCGAGGCGTTGGGGCCTCGACGACGAACGAATGGGGCGTCTCGGTCCGACTAGCATTGTGATGCACCCCGGACCGATGAACCGCGGTCTGGAGATCTCGTCCGGGGCTGCGGATTCACCGCAGTCAACGGTGCGGGAGCAGGTCGCGAACGGCGTGTCCGTTCGCATGGCCGCCCTGTACCTGCTGCTGTCAGGTGATCGAGAGGAAAACGAACGTGTCTGAAGCATCGAACGCCACGAGGCCGGCCGAGGCCGGAGCCGCGACGCTCATCGTCGGCGCGACCCTCGCCGACGGCAACCGCACCGACCTGCTCGTGCGCGACGGCCGCATCGTCGAGACCGGTTCGGGTCTGTCGGCTGCAGGTGCAGACGTCATCGACGCGGACGGCCTGATCGCACTGCCCGGCCTGGTCGACCTCCACACGCACCTGCGGGAGCCGGGCTACGAGCAGAGTGAGACCGTGCTGACCGGCACGCGCGCCGCCGCCGCCGGTGGATTCACGGCTGTCTTCGCGATGGCCAACACCTCACCGGTCGCAGACACCGCCGGCGTCGTCGAGCAGGAGCAGTCGCTCGGCGAGCAGGCCGGATTCGCGACGGTGCAGCCCATCGGCGCCGTGACCGTCGGGCTCGCGGGGGAGCGGCTCGCCGAACTGGGCGCCATGGCGTCCTCCCGGGCGAAGGTCCGCGTCTTCTCCGACGACGGCTTCTGCGTCTCAGACCCGCTGCTCATGCGCCGTGCGCTCGAGTACGTCAAGGCGTTCGACGGCGTCATCGCCCAGCACGCCCAGGAGCCCAGGCTCACGGTCGGCGCCCAGATGAACGAGGGAGCCCTCTCCGGCGAACTCGGTCTCACCGGCTGGCCGGCCGTCGCCGAGGAATCGATCATCGCCCGCGACGTCCTGCTCGCGGAGCACGTCGGCTCACGCCTCCACGTCTGCCACGTCTCGACAGCGGGTTCCGTCGATGTCCTGCGCTGGGCGAAGTCGCGTGGCATCGATGTCACGGCGGAGGTCACGCCCCACCACCTGCTCCTCACGGAGGACCTCGTCGCGAGCTACGACTCCCGGTACAAGGTCAACCCGCCACTGCGCCGCGCCGAAGACGTGCAGGCGCTCCGCGAAGCCCTTGCGGACGGCACGATCGACATCGTCGCGACCGACCACGCCCCGCACCCCCTCGAAGCGAAGGACTGCGAGTGGGATGCAGCGGCCAACGGCATGGTCGGGCTCGAATCGGCGCTGTCCGTCGTCCACGCGGCGATGGTCGAGACCGGACTGCTCGGCTGGGAGGACGTCGCACGCGTCCTCTCGACGACACCGGCGCGCATCGGCCGCATCTCCGGTCACGGCGAACCGCTCGCGGTCGGCGCCGCAGGCGAGATCGTCCTCTACGACCCCGCAGCGTCCCGTCCGTTCGGCACGGAGCGCCTCGCCGGCAAGGGCGTCAACTCGCCCTACCTCGGACGATCGCTCCCCGGCCGAGTCGTCGCGACCTTCCACCGCGGGTACGCGACCGTCCTCGACGGCACGGTCCTGCCCTCGGACGTCGTCGCAGCATCGGCGTCCCGGTTCCTGCAAGGGGCGCCGCGTGGACACTAGGATCCTGGCCGCGATCATCGTCGGCATCGTCCTCGTCGGCATCCTCGCTCTGATGCTCTTCGCCTGGCGACGACGGGTGACCCGCGATGGGGCGATCGCCGTCTCGGCCGAGGTGCCGGAGCCGCGTCCCGTCGCGTCCTCGACGGCCACGGTCCTGTACGTCGCGACCAGCCGCCGCGACGAGCCGATCGAACGCCTCGCCCTGCCCGGCCTGGCCTACCGGTCGAAGGTCACCCTCGAACTCAGCGACGCCGGCGTCATCATCGACGTGCCAGGCGACCGCTCGACGTTCATCCCCGTCGCAGCGATCGAGTCCGTCGGCCAGGCGAGCTTCACGATCGACCGGGTCGTCGAACGCGACGGCCTCATCGTCATCGCGTGGTCCCCGGCCCCCGACGTCCAGGCCGACAGCTACTTCCGCGTCCTCGATCAGGCAGACCGACGACGGATCATCGACACCATCACTCACATCACCCCGGCACTCCGGGACTCACGACAGCACAACGAGAGCGCATGATGACCTCCTCAACATTCACCCCGCCCAGCCCAGCAGTCCTCGTCCTCGAGGACGGGAACCGATTCGTCGGTCACGCATACGGCGCAACGGGCCGCACCCTCGGCGAGGCCGTGTTCTCCACCGGCATGACCGGCTACCAGGAGACGCTCACCGACCCGTCCTACGCCGGTCAGATCGTCCTCATGACGGCCCCGCACATCGGCAACACCGGCGTCAACCGCGAAGACATGGAATCCTCCCGCGTGTGGGTCGCCGGATACGTCGTGCGCGACCCATCACGCGTCGTCTCCAACTTCCGGGCCGACCGCAGCCTGGACGACGAGCTGACGGGCGACGGCATCGTCGGCATCAGCGGCATCGACACGCGCGCCGTCACACGCCACATCCGTTCAGCCGGATCGATGCGCGCCGGCATCTTCTCCGGCGCCGACTTCGAGCTCTCCGGGGCTGAACAGCTGAGCCTCGTCCGCGCCGGCGTCCAGATGGAGGGCCTCAACCTCTCCGCAGAAGTCTCGACGCCCGAGCAGTACACGGTGGAGGCGACCACGGAGCGCATCGGCTCGGTCGCCGTCCTCGACCTCGGCATCAAGACCTCGACGGTCAACTACCTCGCGCAGCGCGGCTTCGACGTCATCGTCCTGCCGCAGACGGTCACCTCGGAAGAGATCCTCGCGCTCGAGCCGTCGGCGCTGTTCTTCTCGAACGGCCCAGGCGACCCGGGGGCGAGCGACCGCCACGTCGCGCTCCTGCAGGACGTGCTCCGCGCCGGCGTGCCGTACTTCGGCATCTGCTTCGGCAACCAGCTCCTCGGCCGCGCGCTCGGCTTCGACACCTACAAGCTGCCGTTCGGGCACCGCGGCATCAACCAGCCGGTGCTCGACAAGGCCACCGGGCGCGTCGAGATCACCGCGCAGAACCACGGCTTCGCCGTCGACCTGCCCATCGAGGGTCAGCACGACACTCCCGCCGGCTTCGGTCTGGCCGAGGTCAGCCACTACAGCCTCAACGACCACGTCGTCGAGGGCCTCAACTGCATCGACATCCCCGCGTTCTCCGTGCAGTACCACCCGGAGTCGGCCGCTGGGCCGCACGACGCGAACTACCTCTTCGACCGTTTCCGTGACATGGTCCTGAACCGCGGCACCGCCCGCGCACAGGACGTCGCCTCCGAAACCGTCACCACAGACAGCACCGCCACCACCGAGGAGAACAACTAGTGCCCAAGCGCGACGACATCAACAGCGTGCTCGTGATCGGCTCAGGGCCGATCGTCATCGGGCAGGCCGCCGAGTTCGACTACTCGGGAACCCAGGCGTGCCGGGTGCTCCGCGAGGAAGGCGTGCGCGTCATCCTCGTCAACTCCAACCCGGCCACGATCATGACCGACCCGGACTTCGCGGACGCGACCTACGTCGAGCCCATCACGTGGGAGGTCATCGAGACCATCATCGCCAAGGAGAAGCCCGACGCGATCCTGCCGACCCTCGGCGGGCAGACGGCGCTCAACGCGGCCATCCAGCTGCACGAGCACGGCATCCTGGAGAAGTACGACGTCGAGCTCATCGGCGCCAACTTCGAAGCCATCAACAAGGGCGAAGACCGCCAGATCTTCAAGCAGCTCGTGCTCGACGCGGGTGCAGACGTCGCTCGTTCGCACATCGCGCACACGGTCGACGAGGCCGTCGGCTTCGCAGAGGACCTCGGCTACCCGCTCGTCGTCCGTCCGTCGTTCACGATGGGCGGCCTCGGCTCCGGCTTCGCGTACAACGAGGAGGAGCTGCGCCGCATCGTCGGCGACGGCCTCCACCAGAGCCCGACGACCGAGGTGCTCTTGGAGGAGTCCATCCTCGGCTGGAAGGAGTACGAGCTCGAGCTCATGCGCGACACGGCCGACAACACGGTCGTCGTCTGCTCGATCGAGAACGTCGACCCGGTCGGCGTGCACACCGGCGACTCCATCACGGTCGCGCCTGCGCTCACGCTCACCGACCGCGAGTACCAGAACATGCGCGACATCGGCATCGACATCATCCGCGCCGTCGGCGTCGACACGGGCGGCTGCAACATCCAGTTCGCGATCGACCCGACGAACGGCCGTGTCATCGTCATCGAGATGAACCCGCGCGTGTCCCGTTCGAGCGCCCTCGCCTCGAAGGCGACCGGCTTCCCGATCGCCAAGATCGCGGCGAAGCTCGCCATCGGCTACCGTCTCGACGAGATCCCGAACGACATCACGAAGGTGACGCCTGCGAGCTTCGAGCCGACGCTCGACTACGTCGTCGTCAAGGTCCCCCGCTTCGCGTTCGAGAAGTTCCCGGCGGCGGACCCGACCCTCACGACGACCATGAAGTCCGTCGGCGAGGCGATGGCCATCGGCCGCAACTACGCGACCGCACTGCAGAAGGCGCTCCGTTCGCTCGAGAAGCGCGGATCGAGCTTCCACTGGGGCGATGAGGACCGCACGGTCGAGGAGCTCCTGGAGATCAGCACGGTCCCGACCGACGGCCGCATCGTCGTCGTGCAGCAGGCGCTGCGCAAGGGCGCGACGTCGGAGCAGGTCTTCGAGGCCACGAAGATCGACCCGTGGTTCATCGACCAGATCATCCTGATCAACGACGTCGCCGAGTACATCCGCACCGCGGAGCGTCTCGACACCGAGGTGCTGCGCAATGCGAAGAACCACGGATTCTCCGACGCCCAGATCGGTCAGCTCCGCGGCTTCGGCGAGCAGGAGGTGCGCGAGGTGCGTCACATCCTCGGCGTCCGCCCGGTCTACAAGACGGTCGACACCTGCGCGGGCGAATTCCCCGCGCTCACGCCGTACCACTACTCGAGCTACGACCAGGAGACGGAGGTCGCCCCGAGCGACCGCCGCAAGGTCGTCATCCTCGGCTCCGGCCCCAACCGCATCGGCCAGGGCATCGAGTTCGACTACTCGTGTGTGCACGCCTCGTTCGCACTCCAGGGTGCCGGCTTCGAGACGATCATGATCAACTGCAACCCCGAGACGGTCTCGACCGACTACGACACGAGCGACCGGCTCTACTTCGAGCCGCTCACGCTCGAGGACGTCCTCGAGGTCATCGACGCGGAGAGCCAGTCAGGCGAACTCGTCGGAGTCGTTGTGCAGCTCGGCGGCCAGACGGCTCTCGGTCTCGCAAAGGGGCTCGAAGCGGCCGGCGTCCCCATCCTCGGCACGACCCCCTCGGCGATCGACCTGGCTGAGGAGCGAGGCCAGTTCCAGGAGATCCTCGACGCCGCAGGCCTCATCGCCCCGCGCAACGGCACCGCGATCGAGATCGAGGGCGCACTGCGCGTCGCTGAGGAGATCGGCTACCCGGTCCTCGTCCGCCCGAGCTTCGTGCTCGGCGGTCGTGGCATGGAGATCATCTACGACAACGCGTCGCTCACCGACTACTTCGTCCGTATTGAGGACCAGGGCATCGTCGGCCCGCAGCAGCCGCTGCTCGTCGACCACTTCCTCGACGACGCCATCGAGATCGACGTCGACGCGCTGTTCGACGGCGAGGAGCTGTACATCGGTGGTGTCATGGAGCACATCGAGGAGGCCGGCATCCACTCCGGCGACTCGAGCTGCACCCTGCCGCCCGTCTCCCTCGGCCGCGCCGAGATCGACCGGGTGCGTGAGGCGACGCTCGCGATCGCCCAGGGCATCGGCGTCCGCGGCCTGCTGAACGTGCAGTTCGCGATCGGCGCAGGCATCCTCTACGTCATCGAGGCGAACCCTCGTGCGTCGCGCACGGTCCCGTTCGTCTCGAAGGCGCTCGGCATCCCGCTCGCGAAGGCCGCGTCGCTCATCATGACCGGCTCGACCGTCGCCGACCTCAAGGACAGCGGACTGCTCCCGCCCGTCGACGGGTCCCGCGTCCCGATCGACTCGCCCGTCTCCGTCAAGGAGGCCGTGCTGCCCTTCAAGCGCTTCCGCACGAAGACCGGCCAGATCGTCGACAGCGTCCTCGGCCCTGAGATGCGCTCCACCGGCGAGGTCATGGGCATCGACAAGGACTTCCCGCGCGCGTTCGCGAAGTCGCAGGAGGCCGCGTACGGCGGACTGCCAACGAGCGGAACCGTGTTCGTGTCCGTCTCGGACCGCGACAAGCGTTCGATCATCCTGCCCGTGCTGCGCCTGCAGCAGCTCGGGTTCGAGATCCTCGCGACCGACGGCACCGCTGAGGTGCTGAACCGCAACGGCATCAGCGCGCGCACCGTCCGCAAGTACAGCGAGGCCCAGGGCGAAGAGGACATCGACGGTTCGATCGTCGACCTCATCAACCGCAACGAGGTCGACATCGTGATCAACACGCCGTCCGGCCGCTCCGCGCGCGCCGACGGCTACGAGATCCGCGCGGCCGCCGTCGCGGCGGACAAGCCGCTGTTCACCACGATCGCCCAGCTCACCGCCGCCGTCGCCTCCTTCGAGGCGCTCGGCTCCGGCTTCGAGGTCCGTTCGCTCCAGGAGTATGCACTCGATCGGGCCGCGCGCTCGTGACCTCCCGGTTCGGAGACCGGCTCGAAGGCGTGTTCCACGCGTCGGGGAGGTTGTGCGTCGGCATCGACCCGCACCGCTTCCTCCTCGACGCGTGGGGGCTGCCGGACACGGCCGCCGGAGCGGAGTCGTTCGGGCTCACGGTGGTCGAGGCCACCGCTGGGCGCGCCGGCATCGTCAAACCGCAGATCGCCTTCTACGAACGGTTCGGCGCTGCGGGGTACCAGGCACTCGAACAGGTGCTCGGTGCTGCGCGATCGGCCGGCCTGCTCGTGATCGGCGACGTCAAGCGCGGCGAGATCGGCACGAGCATGGAGGCCTACGGTGAAGCCTGGCTGACGCCGGGCCACCCCCTCGAAGTCGATGCGATGACCGTGAACCCGTACCTGGGATTCGGTTCGTTCCAGTCGACGTTCGACTACGCGGAGGCCAACGGCAAGGGCGCGTTCGTCCTGACGGCGACGTCCAACCCGGAGGGACGGACGGTGCAGCTCGCAGCAGACCCTGCCACGAACAGGTCGGTGGCGCGCTCGATCGCCGACTCGATCGGCGACTGGAACCTCTCCCACACGCCCGGGGCGGGGTTCGGCTCGATCGGCGCCGTCATCGGTGCGACGCTCGACCTCGACGAGTTCGGCCTGGCCGATGCGACGTCGGTGGGGGAGCGTACGGTGGTGATGCCGGTGCTCGCCCCCGGGTTCGGACATCAGGGGGCACGCGTCGAGGACGCGACCAAGATCTACGGCGCCGCAACGGCAGGCGTCATCGTCTCCGAGTCGAGGAGCATCCTCGGAGGCGGCCCGGCGGGCCTGGCAGGCACCGTCGAACGAACAGCAGACAACGTGAGGACCGCAATTGGCTGAGGCCGAAGACACCAACCAGGGCCGTTCGGCCGACACACCGGGCGCTGCGCCGCGCCCCATGCCGGAGGTCGACCGCGCCGCTGCATCCCGTGAGGCCGTGCGGAAGCGTCGCGCGCGCGCGACGGTCAAGGCGTCCATCGCCTCTGGAGCACGCACCGCGCTCGATGTCCTCGACACCGCGACACGCGAGCCGGCAGGCATCGAGGGCAGCATCCGGGTGACCGAGTACCTGTTGAGCATCCCGAGCATCGGCGTCACGAAGCTCAACCGGATCCTCGAAGCGCTCGAGATCTCGCCGGTCAAACGCCTCGGCGGACTCGGACGGCTGCAGCGCGACCGCTTGCGCGAGTTCATCGTCGAGCGTCAGCCGAAGCGTCGCAGGAGTCGACTCGTCGTCCTCGCCGGCCCGACCGCGGTCGGCAAGGGGACGGTCGCGGCCTACATCCGCGACCACTTCCCGGAGGTGCACCTGTCGGTGTCGGCCACGACGCGTCATCCGCGTCCAGGCGAGGTCGAGGGCGTCAACTACTACTTCGTGTCCGACGAGGGCTTCGACCGGCTCATCGACCAGAACGAGCTCCTGGAGCACGCGACCGTGCACAACGCGTTCCGCTACGGCACGCCGCGCGCGCCCATCGACCGCGCCCTCGCGGCAGGAGACAGCGCACTGCTCGAGATCGACATCCAGGGCGCACGCCAGGTCAGGGCTGCCATGCCGGAGGCGACCCTCGTGTTCCTGCTGCCGCCGAGCTGGGACGAACTGGTCCGCAGACTCGTCGGCCGCGGCACTGAGGACGAAGAAGAACGCGAGCGCCGACTGCGCACCGCGAAGGTCGAATTGGCGGCCGCAGACGAGTTCGATTACCGCGTTGTGAACGACGACGTGGCCCGCGCGGCCCAAGAGGTCGTAGACTTGATGAAGATTCACGGGGAATGAAGTCCGAGCGGCACCCCGCATCGAACCCCTCTCATCCCCGAACAACCACACGAGGAGTGTGACCCAGCATGGCTGACAAGCTCAAAGGCATCATCGATCCGCCCATCGACTCCCTGCTCACCAAGGTCGAGTCGAAGTACGCACTCGTGATCTTCGCGTCCAAGCGCGCACGTCAGATCAACGACTACTACGCCGACCTGCACGAGGGAAGCCTCTTCGACAACGTCGGGCCGCTCGTCGACTCGTCCGTCGAGGACAAGCCGCTGTCGATCGCGCTCCACGAGATCAACGAGGACAAGCTCCAGGTCCGCCCCTCCGGCGAATAGTTCCTCCTCGAGGTCCGCCAGCCCGTCTCGAACGTGCTGGCGGACTTCGTCGTTTCCGACCACCCTCAGCAGCGCGTAACACACACCTCCGGGTGTCCGAGGCCCGCGTTATAGTGTGTGAGGCCCGGCAGAACGCCGTCGGCCGCCCGCTCGCAGAGCCGATCCGTGACCGACGGACGCTCGTCGCTGCTGCACGGCACACCACCCACACTGGGAGACCGCATGACCGATCTGCGCCTGTTCACCTCCGAATCCGTGACCGAGGGCCACCCGGACAAGATCTGCGACCAGATCTCGGACAGCATCCTCGACGCACTGCTCGAGGAAGATCCGGCCAGTCGCGTCGCCGTGGAGACGCTCGTCACCACGGGGCTTGTGCACGTCGTCGGCGAGGTGTCCACAAGCGGCTACGTCGACATCCCCACGATCGTCCGCGACCGGGTGAAGGCCATCGGCTACACCTCCTCCGACATCGGTTTCGACGGCGACTCGTGCGGCGTGTCCGTGTCCATCGGTTCGCAGTCAGCCGACATCGCGGCCGGCGTCGACCACGCGTTCGAGTCTCGTGAGGAGTCCAGCAAGGACTCGTACGATCTGCAGGGCGCCGGCGACCAGGGCATCATGTTCGGCTTCGCCACCCGTGAGACCCCGCAGCTGATGCCGTTGCCCAGCTGGATCGCGCACCGCCTCGCCGAGCGGCTCGCCGAGGTCCGCAAGTCCGGTGAGCTGGACTACCTCCGTCCGGACGGCAAGACCCAGGTCACGATCGGGTACGACGGCATCGTCCCCAAGACGGTCGAGACCGTGGTCGTGTCCACGCAGCACAACCCGGGCGTCTCCACGGAGCAGCTGCGTCGCGACGTCGCTCGCCTTGTCATCGCCCCTGTGCTCGAGACGGTCGAACTCGACAGCTCGAACGTCCGCCACCTGATCAACCCGACCGGCATCTTCGTCGTCGGCGGCCCGAAGGGCGACGCCGGGCTCACCGGCCGCAAGATCATCATCGACACCTACGGCGGCGCAGCCCGCCACGGTGGAGGAGCCTTCAGCGGCAAGGACCCGTCGAAGGTCGACCGCTCGGCCGCCTACGCCATGCGCTGGGTCGCGAAGAACGCCGTCGCGGCAGGATTCGCGGAGCGTCTCGAAGTGCAGATCGCCTACGCGATCGGCAAAGCGGCGCCCGTCGGCCTGTATGTCGAGACGTTCGGTACCGGCCACGTCCCGGACGCCACGATCACGAAGGCGATCCGTGAGGTCTTCGACCTGCGACCGGCTGCGATCATCAACGACCTCGATCTCCTGCGTCCCATCTACACGGCGACGGCGGCGTACGGCCACTTCGGCCGTGAACTGCCCGACTTCACGTGGGAGCGTCTCGACCGGGTGGAGGCTCTGCAGAGCGCTGCAGGGGTCTAATGGTGGCTGGGGCGAAGGTTGCCCGGGTGGTGCTCGACTCTCCGCTGCCCCAGCTCGACCACCTGTTCGATTACGGGATTCCGGAGGAGCTCAGCGAGGACGCCGTGGCAGGCGCACGGGTGACTGTCTCGCTCCGTTCAGCCGGCAGGGTGGCGTCGGGGTTCATCGTCGGACTGGCGGATTCGAGCGAGTTCGGCGGGACGCTCAGCCCGCTGCAATCGGTGGCTTCGCCCGTCCCGGTGCTCACACCTGAGCTGTGGACGCTCGCCCGGAAGGTCGCCGACCGGAGCGCCGGAAGCGCGATGGATGTCCTGCGTCTCGCCATTCCGCCGCGTCAGGTGCGCGTCGAGAAGGCATGGCGGGCGACGCCGGAGCCGGAGGCGCCGACGGTGGCGAAGCGCCCGGTGCCCGGGTACGCGGCCGGAGTGCTTGACCGGCTCGTGCCAGGCGACCGCATCGCGTTGAGCGCCGTTCCGGCCCTCACGACGGCCGACGACGGATCCTCCGTCCCGAACTGGGCGTTCACCTTCGCTGCCCTCGCCATCAACCAGCTCGCGGACGGCCGCAGCAGTGTGCTCGCCGTGCCTGATTATCGTGACGAGGAACACCTGCTGACGGCGCTCCGCACGCTCGGCGCGGACGAGTACACCTACCGGACGGACGCCAGGCAGACGCCAGCGGAACGCTACCGTTCCTACCTGTCCGGCCTGTGGGGCGTGCCACGCATCGTCGTCGGCAACCGCTCGGCCGTGTACGCCCCGACGCACGCCCTCGGATTGCTTGCGATCTGGGACGACGGCGATCCGCTGCACCAGGAACAACTGGCGCCGTACGTGCACGCACGTGATGTCGCACTGGTGCGCCAGGGGGAGACCGGGGCCGCGCTCGTGATCGCGTCGCACTCTCGCAGCACGGAGGCACAACGTCTCGTCGAGCTCGGATTCCTCTCCGACGTGCAGCCGTCGCCTCCTGCCCGGCCGAGGGTCATCGCGTCGAAGCCGGACGAGGACGACACCATGACGAGTCAGGCGCGCATCCCCACACGAGCATGGCGGGCCGTGGACGAAGCGCTGCACAGCGGCCCCGTGCTCGTCCAGGTGGCACGGCCGGGTTACGCGCCGCACGTCGCGTGCCGTCGATGCGGGACGCGCGCGCACTGCGCCGTGTGCCAGGGGCCGTTGCTGCTCGCGACGAGCCGCAGCCAGCCGTCCTGCCGATACTGCGGCGCGATCGCGACCAGGTGGGCGTGCACGGAGTGCGGCGATCACGGGCTCCGGGTGACGGCCGCCGGCACCGGCCGCACGGCCGAGGAGTTGGGGCGGGCGTTCCCGAAGACCAAGATCATCGTGTCCGACGGCGAGACGCCGAAGTTGCGGGTCGGTTCGGAGTCCGCGCTCGTCATCGCGACGCGCGGTGCAGAGCCGGTCGCCGACGGCGGGTACCGTGCCGTCCTCCTCGTGGACGCCGACCGGATGCTCGCGCGAGAATCCCTGCGTGTGGCTGAGGACTGCCTGCGCTGGTGGTCGAACGCCGCCGCGCTCGGCGCCCGGGATGCGCCGGTGCTCCTGATCGGCGTCGACGCACCGGTCGCGACGGCGCTCGCCCTCTGGCAGCAGCCCCGGTTCGCGAGCGAGGAACTGGCGGAGCGGCGCGCCCTCGGCTTCCCGCCGGCGGTCAGGACCGCGACCATCAGCGGCCGCAGGGATGCCGTGGATGCCGCGCTGGGGGAGTTGCCCCCGGAATGGAAGCGGCGCGTCCTCGGCCCGACGACCACGGAGGACGGCGACAGCGTCGCGATCGTGCGGGTGGACTACCGCCACGCGACCGACGTCGCCGAGAACCTGCGCGCCTCGGTCATCGCATCCGCAGCGCAGCGCAGACGACCGACCCCCGGCAGGCGGCAGGCGCGCCCCACGCCTACACTCAAAGTACGATTCGACGATCCGGAGATGCTGTCATGATCCACCCCACCCGCCCCCGCAGCGAGAGCCGCCCGGCCGGATCGGCAGCGATCGCGTGAGGCTCGTCTTCGCAGGGACCCCGGCCGTCGCCGTGCCGACGCTCGAAGCGCTCGTCGCGAGCGATCACGAGGTCGTCGCCGTCGTGACGCGCGAGGACGCGCCGGTCGGGCGGAAGCGTGTCCTCACGCCGTCGCCCGTCGCAGATGCGGCGGCCCGCCTCGGCATCCTCGTCGTCAAGGCGAACCGCCTCGACGACGAGGTGACGGCTCGGATCGCCGCGCTCGACCCGGATCTCGGCGTCATCGTCGCGTACGGCGGCCTCGTGCGGGAGCCGCTGCTGTCCACGCCGAAGTATGGCTGGATCAACCTGCACTTCTCCCTCCTGCCCGCCTGGCGGGGTGCCGCACCCGTGCAGCGCTCCATCATCGGCGGCGACCGCGTCACCGGTGCATCGGTGTTCCAGCTGGTTGCCGCGTTGGACGCCGGCCCGGTGTTCGAGGAGCTCGAAGTCCCGATCGGCGATGCAGAGACGGCCGGTGAGCTCCTCGATCGTCTCGCCGACCTCGGCGGAGCCCTGACGCTGCGAGTGGTAGACGGCATCGCCGACGGCACGGCCGTCTCCGTCGAGCAGGAGGGGGAGCCGACCCTCGCGCCCAAGCTCGGCAGCGACGACGCGCGGATCGACTGGAGCGCAGACGCCGTCACGGTCGATGCGCTCATCCGCGGGGTGACGCCTGAGCCAGGTGCGCACACGAGCATCGACGGTGCCCGGTTGAAGATCCACCGGGCGACCCGCACGGACGCGGAGCCGCTCGCGCCAGGACACATCACCCAGCGGGGCGGCGAGATCCTCGTCGGCACCGCAACAACACCGCTTCGGCTGCACACCGTGCAACCGGCCGGGAAGACCGCCATGCCGGCAGCCGACTGGTGGCGCGGCATCGACACGGAGAGCCTGGTGGCATCATGACGAACCGCGAACCACGTCACGAGACGCCGCGGGGCCGGCAGCGGCCCGCGCGACAGGTCAACGCCGGGACCGCGCAGCCGGCGCGGCGCATCGCCTTCGACGTCATCCGCGCGGTCAGCGAATCCGACGCGTATGCGAACCTCCTGCTTCCGCACCGGCTCAACGAGGCCAAGCTGTCCGCGGCCGACGCCGGCCTCGCCACCGAGCTGACCTACGGGACGCTCCGGATGCGCGGTTACTACGACCGCGTCATCGAGCGTGCAGCCTCGCGTCCGGTCGCCGAGATCGATCCGGCCATCCTGGACGTCCTCCGCCTCGGCACGCATCAGCTCCTGTCGATGCGCGTGGCGAGCCACGCAGCCGTCAACGAATCGGTCGAACTCGCCCGGAGCGCAGGCTCACGATCGGCGGCCGGCTTCGTCAACGGCGTCTTGCGGGCGATCACCCGCACGGAACCCGATGCCTGGCAGTCCCTGATCCTCGGCGACTCCACGGGGGAGATCGACCGGCTCGCCACGCGGTACGCCCATCCGTCGTGGGTCGTTCGCGCCATCAAGCAGTCGCTCGACCTGCAAGGACGCGGTGACGAGCTGGAGGAGGCACTCGCGGCGGACAACCTCGCGCCGCAGGTCAACTTCATCGCACTCCCGGGCCTTGCGACACGCCCGGAGGAGGCGACCCCCAACCGGTTCTCGCCCTTCGGCTTCCGATCTGGCGGCGGCGATCCGCTGTCGACCGTCTCCGCAAGCGGCGGAACGCTGCGTGTGCAGGACGAGGGCTCGCAGTTGGCCGCCCTCGCGCTCTCCCGCGTCCGACCGGTCGAACCGGGCGAGCAATGGCTCGACGTATGCGCGGGACCGGGAGGGAAGGCTGCGCTGCTGGCCGCCGAGGCGCTCGCAGGTGGAGCGGAGCTCGACGCGAACGAGCTCGTTCCGGCACGCGCCAGACTCGTGGAGCGCGCGATCGAGGCCGTTCCGTTGCCGGTCGTGGTGACGACGGAGGACGGCACGACGCTCGGCGCCTCCAGGACGGGTCATTACGACCGCATCCTGCTCGACGCGCCCTGCACGGGTCTCGGAGCGCTCAGACGACGCCCGGAAGCCAGATGGCGGAAGACGCCGAAGGACGTGTCCGAGCTCACGAAGCTGCAGGGTGCGCTGCTCGACTCGGCGCTCGACGCCCTCGCGCCCGGCGGCATCGTCGCGTACGTGACGTGTTCGCCGCACGTCGGCGAGACTGCGCTGATCGTCGAGAGCGCGCTGCGGACCCACCCAGGCGTCGAGCGTCTCGACACGCAGGCCGTCCTCGACGGTGTGACCGGTGAACCGCTCGACGCGGCAGCGCCTGGCGGGGCTGTCCAGCTGTGGCCGCACCGCCACGGCACCGACGCGATGTTCATCGCACTGCTGCAGAAGCCGTTCGACCAGCCGGTCGGCTGACGGCGAGCGGGCGTCGCTGCGGTCGTGATCGTCGACCACCGCGACGCTCGCTAGGCTCGATGTATGGCCGTACGCATCAACCCGAGCATCCTGTCCGCCGACTTCGTCAACATGGAGCGTGATCTCGGACGCATCACCTCCGCAGATCTCGTGCACGTCGACGTGATGGACAACCACTTCGTCCCGAACCTCACGTTCGGGCCGCAGATGGTCCAGCGGATCCAGGACGTCTCCGCGATCCCGCTCGACATCCACCTGATGATCGAGGACCCGGATCGTTGGGCTCCCGGATACGCGGAGATCGGCGCCTACTCGGTGACGTTCCACGCCGAGGCCGTCGCCGATCCGGTCAAGCTCGCCCGCCGCCTGCGGGAGATCGGCTCCCGCGCGGGCATCGCCCTGAAGCCGGGCACCCCGGTCGAGTCCTATCTCGAGCTGCTGCCCGAGTTCGACCAGGTCCTCGTGATGACGGTCGAGCCCGGATTCGGCGGCCAGTCGTTTATGGGGGAGACCATGCCCAAACTGGAGCTGCTCTCGGCCGAGGTCGCGCGCACGGGACTCGATGTGTGGCTGCAGGTCGACGGCGGCATCACGGCCGATACGATCACGATCGCCGCGGAGGCCGGGGCCGACACCTTCGTCGCCGGTTCCAGCGTCTTCGGCGGCATCGATCCCGCAGCCAACATCGCGACCCTGCGCGCGGCGGCAGCCGCCCACCAGCACACTCACTAACCCGCCCGTCCGCCCCGTCCGCCCGCCTGCCTACCCGATCCACGCTCGCGAGCTGGCAGTTGTGGCTGGAACGGCCATGCCGGAACCCGCCACGAGTGACAGTTCGCGGGCCGAAAGCTGGCCGAAAGCGGGCCGGGGACGCGAGGCGGCACGGGGGACGTTCAGGAACCGGTAGCCTTGGAGGGTGAAAACCTTCGACGAGCTGTTCGACGAGCTGCAGATGAAGGCCGAGACTCGGCCAGAGGGTTCCGGCACGGTCCGTGAACTCGATTCCGGCGTGCACGGCATCGGCAAGAAGATCGTCGAAGAGGCTGCAGAGGTCTGGATGGCAGCCGAATACCAGACCGACACCGAGACCGCTGAGGAGATCTCCCAGCTGCTCTACCACGTACAGGTGCTGATGGTCGCGAAAGGCCTGACCCCGGCCGACGTGTACCGACATTTGTAGGAACGCCGCTCCAGGCGCGCCCCAGCAGGGCGCGCCGCATCGGATCCGTCCCACCGGACGACCACGAGCGCTGCGTGACCACCACGTCGACACACCACACACCTACACGAAAGTCACCCCATGCTGAGAGTTGCGGTGCCCAATAAGGGTTCGCTGTCCGAGATCGCCATCGAGATGCTGCAGGAGGCGGGTTACGCCACCAGGCGGGACACGAAGGAACTGCACGTCGTCGACGCCAAGAACGGTGTCGAGTTCTTCTACCTGCGTCCGCGCGACATCGCGACGTACGTCGGATCCGGTGCCCTCGACGTCGGCGTCACCGGTCGTGACCTCATGCTCGACTCGCACTCGCCGGCAGCAGAGCTGGCATCCCTGGGCTTCGGCAACTCGACGTTCCGATTCGCCGGCCCCGCCGAGCGTTTCCAGAAGCTCGAAGACCTCGACGGCACGCGCATCGCCACGAGCTACCCCGGCCTCGTCGGCGGCTTCCTCGACGCCGCGGGCATCAGCGCAGAGCTCGTCCGTCTGGACGGCGCCGTCGAGTCGGCTGTGCGCCTCGGTGTGGCCGATGCCGTCGCCGACGTCGTGGAGACCGGCACGACCCTCCGCAAGGCGGGCCTCGACATCTTCGGTCCCGTCATCCTGGAGTCGACGGCCGTCCTCATCACCTCACCGGAGGTCAAGGCGGGAACCGACACGCTCCTCCGCCGCCTGCAGGGCGTGCTCGTCGCCCGTCGCTACGTCCTCGTCGACTACGACCTGCCCGTCGCGCTGCTCGAACAGGCGAGCGAGATCGCGGCCGGCATCGAGTCACCGACGGTCTCTCCGCTCCGCGATCCGGAGTGGGTCGCCGTGCGCGTGATGATCAAGCGCACGGATGCGAACGAGGTCATGGACCGCCTGTACGAGCTGGGCGCCCGCGCCATCCTCGTCACGGCGATCCACGCCGCCCGCTTGTAGGAAGGACGATCATGTCCCTCGCAACCCGGGTCATCCCGTGTCTCGACGTGGCCGACGGCCGCGTCGTCAAGGGCGTCAACTTCCTCGATCTGCGTGATGCAGGCGATCCCGTCGAACTCGCCAGGAAATACTTCGAGCAGGGTGCGGACGAACTCACCTTCCTCGATGTCACGGCAACCGTCGCCGGACGAGACACCACCTACGACCTCGTGAGCCGCACGGCCGAGCAGGTCTTCATCCCGCTCACCGTCGGGGGTGGAGTGCGTTCGGTCGACGACGTCTCACGTCTGCTCGCGAGCGGCGCGGACAAGGTCGGCGTGAACAGTGCGGCCATCGCACGCCCTGAACTGCTCGGCGAGATCGCCGACCGGTTCGGTGCCCAGGTGCTTGTGCTCTCGCTCGATGTGAAGCGTGCGGCAGGAACACCGTCCGGGTTCGTCGTGACGACGCACGGCGGTCGCACGGAGACCTCCATCGACGCCCTCGAGTGGGCGAAGGAGGCGATCGAACGCGGCGCAGGGGAGCTGCTGGTGAACTCGATCGACGCCGACGGCACCAAGGCCGGCTTCGACACGGAGCTCATCACCCTCATGCGCGGCGTCAGCTCGGTGCCGGTCATCGCCTCCGGCGGCGCCGGCAAGGTCGAGGACTTCCCACCGGCCATCGCCGCCGGTGCGGACGCCGTGCTCGCGGCGAGCGTCTTCCACTCCGGCGAACTCACGATCGGCGACGTCAAGCAGGAGCTCTCGGCAGCAGGATGGACGGTTCGGTGATGGGCGCGGAAACGACGACCGGTGTGACGGGCGCGGTGACCGGCCCGGTATCGGGCACCGAGGAGATCCTCGCGAGCCTCGTGTTCAACGACCACGGCCTGCTTCCGGCGATCATCCAGCAGTGGGACTCCCGTGAGGTGTTGATGCTCGGCTGGATGGACGCGGAAGCCGTCCGCAGGACACTCTCGGAGGGGCGCGTCACGTTCTGGTCCAGGTCTCGGCAGGAGTACTGGCGCAAGGGGGACACCTCCGGACACGTCCAGTACGTGCGTCGAGCGGCCTACGACTGCGATGGGGATACCCTGTTGGTGGAGGTCGACCAGGTCGGCGCAGCATGCCACACCGGCACACGCACCTGCTTCGACGGACGGACGCTCGATGCGGTCGTCGGCTCCGCGGAACACGCAGGCCACTGATCGCCGTCTGGAGCACGTCATGACGATTCCCACAACGGGAACGACCACCCAACGAGAGTTCGACCGGCTCGCGTCGGACCGTCGGGTGATCGCGGTCGTCCGGACGCTCTTCGCCGACGGCGAGACGCCCGTCGGCATCTACCGGAAGCTCGCGCTCGGCAACCCGGGGACGTTCCTCCTGGAGTCCGCCGAGCAGGGCGGCATCTGGTCCAGGTTCTCCTTCGTCGGCGTCTCGTCGTTCGGCGTGCTCACGCAGGAGGGCGACACGGCCGCCTGGATCGACTACGGCCTGTCCGCGAAGCGTGCCCTCGGTGATGTGACCGGCCTCGGCCCGCTCCAGGTCCTCGAACAGCTCTACGACCGTTGGCAGACGACGCCACCGCCAGGACTCCCGCCGCTCACGGGCGGCCTCGTCGGCTTTGTGGGCTGGGAGGCGATCAGGCAGATCGAACGGCTGCCGAACCGGCCGGTGCAGGAAGTCCGTGTCCCAGGGCAGGCGTTGTCGTTCGCTGCGGACGTCGTCGCCATCGACCACCGCGACGGCACCGTGCATCTCATCGCGAACGTGCTGAACGACGGTCTCGAACCGGCGCAGGCGCTCTGGCGCGAAGCGCAGACGCGACTCGACCGGATGCAGCGGAAGCTCGCAGAACCGGCGGAGGCCTGGCTCGCAGACCTCGACTTCGCAGCCGAGCCGGCGCCGAGCCATCGAACGGCGAAGTCCGACTTCCTCGCATCGGTCGACACGGCGAAACAGCACATCAGGGACGGCGACGTCTTCCAGGTGGTCGTCTCGCAGCGGTTCGATCAGGAGTGCACGGCCGACCCCATCGACGTGTATCGCGTGCTGCGCAGCCTCAATCCGAGCCCGTACATGTACCTCCTCGCTCTGGACACGGCTGACGGCCGGCCGTACACGATCGTCGGATCCTCACCGGAGGCGCTCGTGAAGGTGCAGGACGGCAGGGCTTTGACGCACCCCATCGCCGGTTCGAAGCCGCGTGGTGCGACGCCTGAGGCGGATGCCGACCTCGAAGCAGAACTGTCCGGCGACGCGAAGGAGCGCGCTGAGCACCTCATGCTCGTCGACCTCGCCCGCAACGACCTGTTGAAGGTGTGCGAGGCCGGGACGGTCGAGGTGACCGAGTTCATGCGCGTCGAACGCTTCAGCCACATCATGCATCTGGTCTCCAGCGTGGAGGGGACGATGCGTGACGACTTCTCGCCCATCGACGTCTTCCGTGCCACGTTCCCGGCGGGAACGCTCTCCGGCGCGCCGAAACCGCGTGCGCTCGAGATCATCGACGCCCTGGAACCCGCACAACGCGGCGTCTACGGCGGCGTCGTCGGTTACTTCAGCTTCTCGGGCGACCTCGATCTCGCGATCGCGATCCGCACCGCGACGATCATCGACGGCACGGCCCACGTGCAGGCCGGCGGTGGACTCGTCGCCGACTCCGACCCGGCGAGCGAGTACCTCGAATCACAGAACAAGGCCGCAGCGCCCCTCCGCGCCGTCGCCATCGCGAACAGTATGGAACGAGTACGCTGACATGCCCAACCCCCGCAGGTTGAAATCGACCCTGCTCCTTGCAGCGGTCGTCGTGGACGCGTTCGTCCTCGCCTCCTGGACCCAGACCTGGCTGACGGTCGGCCTCGGTGCGGAAGCCGGACACAAGGGCGAGATCGTGGTGGTCGGCTCCATTGCGGCCCCTGCACTGTCGGCCCTCGCCCTCGCCGGACTCGCGCTCGTCGCGGCCCTCGCCATCGCCGGTCCCGTGTTCCGCGTCGTCCTCGGCAGCCTGCAGGCCGTGATCGGCGCGTGCGTCGCCTACTCGGCGTTCGCTGCGCTCGTCGATCCTGGTGCCGCTGCCGCCGCCGCGATCACCCAGGCGACCGGTGTCGCCGGCAGCAGCTCCGTCGACGCGCTCGTCGAACACACGACGCTGACGGCGTGGCCGATCGTGACGCTCGTCCTCGGCATCCTGCTCGCGCTCGTCGGCATCGCGATCGTTGTGACCTTCCGTGCGTGGCCAGGTCCGTCCAAGAAGTACCAGACCGTCCAGTTCGCCGATGCGGACGCCGACGGCGAGGCCGACCCGGTCATCACCTGGGACGGCCTGAGCCGCGGAGACGACCCCACCCGTTGACCAACGGCGCGCGGCACTCGCGCGTCGATCCCATCCACCACCAACACCGAAGCAGGCCTGCGCCCCGCCTCGCAACCTCACGGTCGGCGAGCCGATACACTGGTCAGGAACCCGCTGAGAAGGAGACTCATGAGCACCGATCCCTCGGACCCCGGCCACGGACACTCGCCCGCCGCCTGGACGGCAGTGATCATCATGCTGGTCGCATTCGCCATCGGAACGCTCGCGTTCTGGCTCGACCTGCCCGCCATCGTCTGGGCTTCGGTCGGACTGTTGATCGTCGGCGCAGTCGTCGGCTGGATCATGGGCAAGGCCGGATACGGCGTCAACGGCACCAAGTACATCGCGAAAGAGCACTGACCCGTGCTCGCCGACCTGATGGCCGGCGCGAAGGCGGATGCTGAAGAGCGTTTGTCACAACGTCCGTTCGCAACGGTGGAGGCCGCCGCGCACGCGGCCCCGCCCGCGATCGATGCGCTGGCAGCCCTCGCGCCGTCCGACCGCGTCAAGATCATCGCAGAGGTGAAGCGATCGAGCCCTTCGCGGGGCGCCCTCGCCGACATCCCGGATCCCGCGCTCCTCGCCTCGCTCTACGAGCAGGGCGGGGCGAGCGCCGTCAGCGTCCTCACCGAGGGCCGTCGTTTCGGCGGCTCGCTCGCGGACCTGGAGGCGGTCAGGGCGAAGGTCTCGCTGCCCGTGCTGCGCAAGGACTTCATCTCCTCGCCGTACCAGGTGTTCGAGGCACGCGCCGCAGGCGCAGACCTCGTGCTCCTCATCGTCGCCGGTCTCGAACAGGCTCCGCTCCGGCTGCTGCACTCGCTCATCATCGAGCTCGGCATGACGCCGCTCGTCGAGACTCACACGGCGGACGAGCTCGAACGCGCCATCGACCTCGATGCGAAGCTCATCGGCGTCAACGCGCGCAACCTGAGCACCTTCGAACTGGACCAGAGCCTCTTCGGCACGCTCGCGGATCGGATCCCCGCCGGGACCGTCCGCGTCGCGGAGTCCGCGGTGAAGACCGCAGAGGACGTCGCCAGGTACCGTGCAGACGGCGCCGACGTCGTCCTCGTCGGCGAAGCACTCGTGACCGGCGATCCGGTCGCAACCCTCAACCACTTCCTGGGAGCTGGCGAATGAACCTGCGCGATGAGACGGGCCCCTTCTTCGGCGACTTCGGTGGCCGCTACATGCCGGAGTCGCTCATCGCAGCGGTCGACGAGCTGTCGGCGGCGTACGAGCACGCGAAGACCGACCCGACGTTCCAGGAGGAACTGACGACGCTGCTTCGCGACTACGCGAACCGGCCGTCGATCATCACCGAGGTGCCCCGTTTCGCGGCGCACGCCGGGGGAGCACGCGTCATCCTGAAGCGTGAGGACCTGAACCACACCGGTTCACACAAGATCAACAACGTCCTCGGGCAGGCCCTCCTCACCAAGCGCATCGGCAAGACCCGGGTGATCGCGGAGACCGGAGCAGGACAGCACGGTGTCGCCACGGCGACGGCTGCAGCGCTGTTCGGCCTCGAGTGCACGATCTACATGGGCGAGGTCGACACCGAGCGCCAGGCGCTCAACGTGGCCAGGATGGAGCTGCTCGGCGCGACCGTAATTCCGGTGAAGACCGGATCGAGGACGCTCAAGGACGCCATCAACGAGGCGTACCGCGACTGGGTCGCATCGGTCGAGACGACTAACTACATCTTCGGCACTGCCGCCGGACCCCACCCGTTCCCTGCCATGGTGCGCGACTTCCAGAAGATCATCGGCGAGGAGGCGCGCCAGCAGGTCCTCGACCTCACGGGAGCGCTTCCCGACGCCGTGGTCGCGTGCGTCGGCGGCGGCTCCAACGCCATCGGCATCTTCCACGCGTTCCTGGACGACCCCTCGGTCGCACTGTTCGGCGTCGAGGCGGCCGGTGACGGCGTCGACACCCCGAAGCACGCCGCGTCGATCGAGCGCGGTCGCCCCGGCATCCTGCACGGTGCGAAGACCTATGTGCTCCAGGACGAGGACGGCCAGACGATCGAGTCGCACTCGATCTCCGCCGGTCTCGACTACCCGGGCGTCGGCCCGGAGCACGCGTGGCTCTCCGACATCGGACGCGCCACCTACGTTCCCGCAACGGACGCGGAGGCGATGGACGCGTTCCGTCTCCTCTGCCGCACCGAAGGCATCATCCCGGCGATCGAGTCGTCACACGCGCTCGCGGGCGCCATCGTGCTCGGCAAACGCCTCGGTCCGGACGCGACGATCCTCGTGAACCTCTCCGGTCGCGGGGACAAGGACGTCGAGACGGCCGCGAAGTACTTCGGCCTGCTCGATGAAGGAGTCACAGCATGACCGCATCACCGGTCGCAACCGCGATCGATCAGGCGAAGGCACAGCGCGCCGGCGCCCTCATCGGCTACCTGCCCGTCGGGTTCCCGGACCTCCAGACGAGCATCGACGCCGCAATCGCCCTCGCGCAGAACGGCGTCGACGTCCTCGAACTTGGTGTGCCGTACTCCGACCCCGTGATGGACGGTGCGGTCATCCAGGCCGCGACGCTGCACGCCCTCGAGGGCGGATTCCGCCTGCAGGACGTCTTCACGGCGATCCGCGCCATCCGCGCGGCGGTCGACGTGCCGGTCCTGATCATGACGTATTGGAACCCCGTGCTGCAGTACGGCGTCGAGCGGTTCGCCTCCGACCTCGTCGAGGCGGGCGGCGCAGGGCTCATCACCCCGGATATCACGCCTGACGCTGCCGACGACTGGCTCGCTGCGAGCGAGAAGTTCGGCCTCGACCGGGTCTTCCTGGCCGCCCCGACCTCCACCGACGCCCGACTGGCGCTCGTCAACGAGCACTCGCGCGGCTTCGTGTACACCGTGTCGACGATGGGCATCACCGGCGCCAGGCAGGACGTCGACGCCGCGGCGAAGCAGCTCGTCGCCAGGCTGCGCGCCGTCGGGACCGAGCACGCGTGCGTCGGCATCGGCATCTCCACCGCCGCTCAGGTCGCCGACGTGCTGGTCTACGCCGACGGCGCGATCGTCGGCTCCGCCATCGTCAAGGCCTTGGCCGACGGGGGAGTCGAGGCCGTCGCCGCGATCGCCCGCGACCTCAGCACCGGCACCGCGGCAGTCAAGTAGCAATCCAGTAGCATCTCGTCCCAGGACGTACACTCGATCAGAGTTCCCCACGAAAGGCGTTCACACCAGTGATTGCACCCCTCAGCATCCCGAGCCCCAGCATCTCGAGCTTCAGCCTCGGTCCGTTCACGGTGCACATCTACGCCCTCTGCATCATCGCGGGGATCATCGCGGCGACCATCCTGACATCCAGGCGCCTCACCAAGCGCGGCGCAGAGCCAGGCATCGTCCTCGACATCATCCTGTGGGCTATCCCGCTCGGCATCATCGGTGCGCGCATCTTCCACGTGCTGACCCACCCGGGCGACTACTTCTACCCGGGAGCCGATCTGCTGCGCACCCTGTACGTGTGGGAGGGCGGCATCGCCATCTTCGGGTCGCTCATCGGCGGCGCCGTCGGCGCGTACATCGGCTGCCGCATGACGGGCATCCGGTTCTGGACCTTCGCTGACGCGCTCGCCCCCGGCCTGCTGCTCGCTCAGGCGTTCGGTCGCCTCGGCAACTACTTCAACCACGAGCTGTTCGGCCTCCCGACCGACCTGCCGTGGGGTCTCGAGATCGAGGCGAGCAACCCGGCGTTCCCCGTCGGGCTGCCGGCCGGAACGCTCTTCCAGCCGACGTTCCTCTACGAGATCATCTGGAACCTCATCGGCGTCGCCGTCCTCCTCTGGATCGGCCGGAAGTTCAACCCGCAGTGGGGCAAGCTCTTCGCCGGCTACCTCATCTGGTACGGCGCAGGCCGCACCGTGTGGGAGAGCATCCGCATTGATCCGAGCGAATACTTCTTCGGCATCCGCACCAACGTGTGGGCTGCGATCCTCGCGATCGTCGTCGGCATCGCGATCATCATCGTGCAGACGAGACGCCACACGGGACGCGAGTCCTCGCCCTACGTCGCGGGGAGGGAATGGAAGGGCCCGAAGGCTGAGGTACACTACTACGACACCGACGCGGAGAACCTGGGCCTCGAGCGTGTGGACGAAGCCTCCGACACTCCGGACGGAACGTCCGACGCTGCAGCCGCTCCGGAATCGGGAGATGCGGTCGCCACAAGCGGAACCGGCTCGAAATCCTAGGCGTGGCGCACACCGACTTCACCAGCCTCTGAACCCCTCCACTCGCGAGGGTTGCCACCTTTTGCTCGTTTCAGGGCCATCGTCGTCCCTTTTGTGAATCCCCCTTCGTGAGGACGGTATTTCTATGGCGCATGCTCCGTATGCTCAGTTCAGCGCGGTTCCTGCCAAGCAGGGCATGTACAACCCGGCCCGGGAGAAGGACGCCTGCGGGCTGGCGATGGTCGCCAGCCTCCGCGGCGAAGCCTCCCACGCCATCATCGATGCCGCTCTCGGCTCGCTCCGCAACCTCGAACACCGCGGCGCCATCGGCTCCGACGCCGGCACCGGTGACGGCGCCGGCATCCTGACGCAGATGCCGGACGAGTTCCTGCGCGGCGTCGCAGGCTTCGAGCTGCCGCCCGTGGGCGAGTACGCGGCCGGCATCGCATTCCTCCCGGCCGATGAGGCTGCACGCGACGAGCTCAAGGCCGGCATCGCAGCGATCGCGGCCGAAGAACACCTCGACGTGCTCGGTTGGCGTGTTGTGCCGGTGAACCCGGACCAGCTCGGCAAGCTCGCGCGCGCCGCGATGCCGGCGTTCGAGCAGCTGTTCGTGACGAGCGCGGGTGAGCACGCTCTCACCCCGTCCGGCATCGTGCTGGACCGTCTGACCTACCGGTTGCGCAAGCGCGCCGAGCGCGAGCTCGGCGCGTATTTCATCTCCCTGTCCAGTCGCACGCTCGTGTACAAGGGCATGGTCACAACGCTGCAGCTCGAGCCGTTCTACCCGGACCTGTCCGACGCGCGCTTCGCGACGAAGCTCGCGATCGTGCACTCCAGGTACTCCACGAACACCTTCCCCTCGTGGCCGCTCGCGCAGCCGCTCCGCATGATGGCGCACAACGGCGAGATCAACACCGTCGAGGGCAACCGCAACTGGATGCGCGCCCGCCAGTCACAGCTCGAATCGGAGCTCATCGGCGACATCCGTCCGCTGCTGCCGATCATCACGCCTGGCGCGAGCGACTCCGCATCGTTCGACGAGGTGCTGGAACTGCTGACGCTCACGGGTCGGTCCCTGCCGCACGCCATGATGATGATGGTGCCGGAGGCATGGGAGAAGCAGACGGGCCTCTCGCAGAGCCGTCGCGACTTCTACGAGTTCAACTCCATGCAGATGGAACCGTGGGACGGCCCGGCCGCACTGACCTTCACCGACGGAACGCTCGTCGGCGCGACACTCGACCGCAACGGTCTGCGTCCCGGTCGCTGGCTCGAGACCACTGACGGTCTTGTGGTGCTCGGCAGTGAGATCGGCGTCCTCGACGTCGAGCCCGGCCGAGTGAAGCGCAAGGGCCGCCTGCAGCCGGGCAAGATGTTCCTCGTCGACACCGAGGCCGGCCGGATCATCGAGGACGACGAGATCAAGGACGAGCTGTCTGCGCTGCAGCCGTGGGGCGAGTGGCTGGAGCACGGCCGCATCCACCTGCGCGACCTCCCGCAGCGTGAGCACATCGTGCACACGCCGGCGTCCGTCACACGCCGCCAGCGCACCTTCGGCTACACCGAGGAAGAAGTGCGCATCCTGCTGCAGCCCATGGGCCAGAACGGCGCAGAGCCGCTCGGCGCGATGGGTTCGGACACGCCGATCGCGGTGCTCTCCGAGCGTCCTCGCCTGCTCTTCGACTACTTCGTGCAGCAGTTCGCGCAGGTCACGAACCCGCCTCTCGACTCCATCCGCGAGGAGGTCGTCACCTCGCTGAGCCTCGGGCTCGGTCCGCAGCGGAACCTCCTGTCCTGGGGCCCGGAGCACGCGAAGCAGGTCGTGCTCGACTTCCCGGTGATCGACAACGACGAGCTCGCGAAGATCCAGCACATCGACCCCCGCCCCGGCCGTCGTCTCACCACGACGATCAAGGCGTTGTACCGCGTAGAAGACGGAGCCACCGGGCTCGAAGACCGGCTCACCGCGATGTGCGCCGAGGTCGACGAGGCCATCACGGCCGGCGCGGCCTTCATCGTCCTGAGCGACCGCGACTCCAACACGGAGCTCGCGCCGATCCCGTCGCTGCTGTCGCTCGCGGCCGTGCACCACCACCTGATCCGCTCCGAGAACCGCACGAAGGTCGGTCTCGTCGTCGAAGCCGGCGACGTCCGAGAAGTGCACCACGTCGCACTCCTCATCGGTTACGGCGCATCGGCGATCAACCCGTACCTCGCCATGGAGACCTGCGAGGACCTCGTCCGCAGCGGCATGATCCAGGGCGTCACCCCTGAGCAGGCCGTCAAGAACGTCATCAAGGCGCTCGGCAAGGGTGTCCTGAAGATCATGTCCAAGATGGGCATCTCGACGGTCGCCTCCTACGCGAGCGCTCAGGCGTTCGAGGCCGTGGGCTTGAGCGAGGAGTTCATCGGCCGGTACTTCACCGGCACGGAGACGAAGCTCGGCGGCGTCGACATCGACGTCATCGCCGAGGAGAACGCGACGCGTCACCGCTACGCTTACCCGGAGGATGCCGCGTCCACGGCGCACGAGCGCCTGCAGACGGGCGGCGAGTACCAGTGGCGCCGCGACGGCTCGCCCCACCTGTTCAACCCGGACACGGTGTTCAAGCTGCAGCACTCCACGAGGACGCGCCGCTACGACATCTTCCGCGACTACACGCGCCTCGTCGACGAACAGGCCGAGTCGCTCATGACGCTCCGCGGCATGTTCAAGCTGCGGAAGGACGTGCGCCAGCCCGTTCCGATCGACGAGGTCGAGTCGGTCTCCTCGATCGTCAAGCGGTTCTCAACCGGGGCGATGAGCTACGGCTCGATCTCCAAGGAGGCGCACGAGACGCTCGCGATCGCGATGAACAGCATCGGCGCGAAGTCGAACACCGGTGAGGGCGGAGAGGACGTCGACCGTCTGCTCGACCCGACCCGTCGCAGCTCCATCAAGCAGGTCGCGTCCGGACGCTTCGGCGTCACGAGCATGTACCTGACGCACGCCGATGACATCCAGATCAAGCTCGCTCAGGGCGCGAAGCCGGGCGAGGGCGGTCAGCTGCCTCCCACGAAGGTGTACCCGTGGGTCGCGCGGACCCGTCACGCGACCGCCGGCGTCGGCCTCATCTCCCCGCCCCCGCACCACGACATCTACTCGATCGAGGACCTCAAGCAGCTGATCTTCGACCTCAAGCGTGCGAACCCGAGCGCCAGGATCCACACGAAGCTCGTGAGCCAGTCCGGGATCGGTGCCGTCGCCGCCGGCGTCGCGAAGGCGCTTTCCGACGTCATCCTCGTCTCCGGTCACGACGGAGGAACGGGTGCGAGCCCGCTCAACTCCCTCAAGCACGCCGGAACGCCGTGGGAGCTCGGTCTCGCCGAAACCCAGCAGACGCTTATGTTGAACAACATGCGCGACCGCGTCGTCGTCCAGGTCGACGGTCAGCTGAAGACCGGGCGCGACGTCATCATCGGTGCGCTGCTCGGCGCCGAGGAGTTCGGTTTCGCTACCGCGCCCCTCGTCGTCTCCGGCTGCATCATGATGCGCGTCTGCCACCTCGACACCTGCCCCGTCGGCGTCGCGACGCAGAACCCCGTGCTCCGCGAGCGCTTCACCGGCAAGCCCGAGTTCGTCGTCAACTTCTTCGAGTTCATCGCCCAGGAGGTGCGCGAGTACCTCGCAGAGCTCGGCTTCCGCTCCATCGAGGAGGCGATCGGCCACAACGAGCTCATCGACTCCGACGGCGCGATCGAGCACTGGAAGGCGTCCGGTCTCGACCTCACGCCCGTGCTCGTCGGTCCCGAGTTCGCCGAAGACGAGCCGCGTACGAACCGCCGAGTGCAGGAGCACGAGCTCGACAAGCACTTCGACCGCGGACTCATCGAGGCGAGCGCGGACGTGCTGGAGAACGGTGGGCACATCGCCATCGACCTCCCCATCCGCAACACCGAACGCGCGGTCGGCACGATGCTCGGCCACGAGGTCACCCTCCGCCACGGTGAGAACGGTCTGCCGGCGGGGAGCATCGACGTCACGCTGCACGGTTCCGCCGGTCAGTCGTTCGGTGCATTCCTGCCAGGCGGCGTCAGCCTGCGGCTCATCGGCGACTCCAACGACTACGTCGGCAAGGGCCTCTCCGGCGGACAGATCGTCGTCCGTCCGCCGGCGGAGGCGACGTTCGCCCCTGAGGACAACGTGATCGCCGGCAACGTGATCGGGTACGGCGCAACGCAGGGGACGTTGTTCCTCGGCGGCACCGTCGGCGAACGCTTCCTCGTCCGCAACTCGGGTGCGACAGCGGTCGTTGAAGGTGTGGGAGACCACGCCCTCGAGTACATGACGGGTGGCCTCGCGCTCATCCTCGGGGAGACCGGCCGGAACCTCGGCGCCGGCATGTCCGGTGGTACGGCGTACGTCTACGACCTCGCCCGCGAGAAGGTCAACCGCGATTCGCTGAACTCCGGCGAGCTCGAGTTGCTGCCGCTCGGCAGCGGTGACGTGGAGATCGTGCGCGACCTCCTCGCTCGCCACCTGGCTGAGACGGGATCCCCGCTCGCCGCCCGTCTCCTCGACGACGTCGAAGAGACCATGCAGAAGTTCGTCAAGGTCCTCCCGCGCGACTACGCGGCCGTCCTCGCCACGAGGCAGACGGCTCTGGACGAGGGGCTGGACCCCGATGGCGACATAGTTTGGACCCGAATCTTGGAGGTGACCGGTGGCTGATCCGAAGGGATTCCTGAAGGTACAGGAGCGCGAAGTACAAAAGCGGCGGCCGGTGCCCGTCCGCCTGATGGACTGGAAAGAGGTCTACGAGCAGGGCGACCCAGCGACGGTCCGCAAGCAGGCCGGACGCTGCATGGACTGCGGCATCCCGTTCTGCCACAAGGGCTGCCCGCTCGGCAACCTGATCCCTGAGTGGAACGACCTCATGTGGCGCGGCGAAGGCCGCTCCGCGATCGAGCGTCTGCACGCGACCAACAACTTCCCGGAGTTCACCGGTCGTCTCTGCCCTGCCCCGTGCGAGAGCTCGTGCGTCCTCGGCATCAACCAGCCCGCCGTCACCATCAAGCAGGTCGAGGTCTCGATCATCGACCAGGCGTTCGCGAACGGATGGGTGGAGTCACACCCGCCGGAGCGCCTCACCGGCAAGACGGTCGCCGTCGTCGGATCCGGCCCAGCCGGTCTCGCGGCAGCACAGCAGTTGACGCGCGCCGGTCACACGGTCGCCGTGTACGAGCGAGACGACCGCATCGGCGGGCTGCTCCGCTACGGCATCCCCGACTTCAAGATGGAGAAGAAGCACCTCGACATCCGCATCAAGCAGATGCAGGACGAGGGCACCCGCTTCCGCGCCGGCGTCAACATCGGCGTCGACATCACCTGGGCAGACCTGCGCGCACGGTACGACGCCGTCGTCGTCGCGACCGGCGCCATGGTTCCGCGCGACCTCCCGATCCCCGGTCGGGACCTCGGTGGCGTCCACTTCGCCATGGAGTACCTCGTCCAGGCCAACAAGGTCGGCGCAGGCGACACCGTCTCCGGTCAGATCACTGCAGAGGACAAGCACGTCGTCGTCCTCGGCGGCGGCGACACCGGCGCGGACTGCATCGGAACGGCCCACCGTCAGGGCGCCGCCTCCGTCACGAACCTCGCGATCGGCCGCCAGCCGGGCATCGCCCGCCCCGACCACCAGCCGTGGCCGATGCAGCCGAACCTGTTCGAGATCCAGAGCGCGCACGAAGAGGGCGGCGAACGCGAGTTCCTCGTCTCCACCGTCGAGTTCCTCCGCAACGACGAGGGCGACGTCCGCGCCATCCGCGTCGCCGAGACCGAGTTCGTCGACGGACGCCGCGTCCCGAAGAGCGGCACCGAGCGCGAGATCCCGGCCGACCTGGTCCTCCTCGCCCTCGGCTTCACCGGTCCGGAATCCGACACGCTCGAGTCGCAGTGGAACCTTCCGTTCGACGCACGCGGCAACGTCGCGCGCGAGTCCGACTACCAGACCAGCGAGCCCGGCGTCTTCGTCGCCGGCGACGCAGGCCGTGGACAGTCGCTCATCGTCTGGGCGATCGCTGAAGGCCGCGCAGCCGCTGCTGCGGTCGACGCATACTTGGAGGGTGACACCCAGCTGCCGTCGCCGGTTCGTCCAACGGACCAGCCGATCTCCCTCTAGGCTTTGTCATGACGACAAACATCACGCAGCAAGAAGCGCATCAGCGCAGAAGCATGGAGTACACACCACAATGAGACGAGCGAAAATCGTCGCAACGCTGGGCCCGGCAGTGTCCACGTACGAAAAGATCCGCGCCATCATCGATGCAGGTGTCGATGTCACACGGATGAACCTCAGCCACGGCAGCTATGACGTGCACGAGGCCATCTACGCCAACGTGCGCAAGGCCACCGAGGACTCCGGCCGCGCGGTCGCCGTCCTGGTCGACCTGCAGGGCCCGAAGATCCGCCTCGGCAAGTTCGAGGGCGGACCGTACGAGCTCGCTGAAGGCGACATCTTCAAGATCACGACCGAGGACGTCCTCGGTACGAAGGAACTCTCCTCCACGACGTTCAAGGGCCTCCCCGGCGACGTCAAGCCGGGTGACTTCCTCCTGATCGACGACGGCAAGGTCAAGGTCAAGGTCATCGAGACCGATGGCACGGTCGTCACGACCGAGGTCATCGTCGCCGGCCCCGTCTCGAACAACAAGGGCATCAACCTGCCCGGTGTCGCCGTCAACGTCCCCGCCCTGAGCGAGAAGGACGAAGCCGACCTCCGTTGGGGCCTCCGCCTCGGTGCAGACCTCATCGCGCTGTCCTTCGTGCGTGACGCGAGCGACATCGTCCGTGTGCACGAGATCATGGCCGAGGAGGGCCGCAAGGTCCCCGTCATCGCCAAGATCGAGAAGCCGCAGGCGGTCGACAACCTCGAGCAGATCGTCGAAGCCTTCGACGCGATCATGGTCGCCCGTGGCGACCTCGGCGTCGAGCTTCCCCTCGAAGCCGTCCCGATCGTGCAGAAGCGCGCCGTCGAACTGGCCCGTCGTATGGCGAAGCCTGTCATCGTCGCGACGCAGATGCTCGAGTCCATGATCCAGAACCCGATCCCGACCCGCGCGGAGACCTCCGACGTCGCCAACGCCGTCCTCGACGGTGCTGACGCGGTCATGCTGAGTGGCGAGACGAGCGTCGGCGAGTACCCCGTCATCACCGTGCAGACCATGGCGCGCATCGTGGAGTCGACGGAAGAGCACGGTCTCGACCGTGTCGCTCCGCTCGGCACGAAGCCGCGAACGCAGGCCGGCGCGATCACCCTCGCAGCCGTCGAGGTCGCCGACTTCGTCGGTGCCAAGTTCCTGTGCGTGTTCACCGAGTCCGGTGAGTCCGTCCGTCGGATGGCGCGTCTGCGCAACCGCATCCCGATCCTCGCGTTCACGCCGGACCCGGCCATCCGTCGCCGGATGGCGCTCAACTGGGGCGTCGAGTCCTTCGTCGTCGAGCGTGTGACGCACACCGACCAGATGGTCGCGCAGGTCGACGAGGTCCTCGTCGCAACCGGCAAGGCTCAGGCCGGCGAGAAGGTCATCATCATCTCAGGATCCCCTCCCGGAATCCCCGGCACCACCAACGACATGCGTGTGCACCGGGTCGGAGACGTCCTCTAAGCATCGTGTGGTTGTGAACGCCCCGCTCTGCAGCTCATGCTGCGCAGCGGGGCGTTCTCGTCCGCCCCATGCCACAACCGGTGTCCGCATCGTGTGCCGTGTCCAGACCCGCCCTGGAGGCCCTACGCTGTTGCCATGAACCACGATGGCGGCAGTCGGCTGACCCACGGATCGACGGCGTACCTGGCGTCCCACCTGCCCGTGCTCGACCTCGCGACATGGGCGGTCGGTTCCGTGGAGGATGCGGCGGATCGGTTGCGAGTCGCGCTCGGCTTCGATCCGCTCCTCGCGTCCGTTGACCGGGAGCGGGTGGCCGCTGCGTACTCGAGTGATCGCCTGCTGCGACTGGACGGCGAACCCGTCGACGGATTCGCGCCGCTGTCCGGGTTCTTCCCCGCGTCGGACGCGTGGGTGCGCACCCACGCGAACTACCCGCACCACGCGGAGCGGTTGCGCCGCATGCTGGCGTTGAGGCCGGATGCCGGCCGAGACGAGGTGGCCTCGGCCATCGCCGCTCGCTCCGCCGGGGAGTTGGAGGACGCGGCGGATGCGATCGGCGCGCTCGTCGTTCGGGTCAGATCGAGCGACGAGTGGTCGAGCGGGGAACAGGCGTGCTTCCTCACCCGGGAGCCGCTCGTCCGACGCTCAGTCGATGCCCAGGCACGGTCCGATCTCGCGGACGACGGTGACGCCGATCCTCGGGCCGTCGAGCGGCGATCCCTCACCGATCCGGTAGGGCCGCTGCGCGGAGTCCGCGTCCTCGACCTGACGCGGGTGATCGCCGGACCGGTGGCGACACGGACGCTCGCGTTGCTCGGAGCAGACGTGCTCCGGGTCGACACGCCGACGCTGCCGGAGATCCCGTGGCAGCACATGGACACCGGGCAGGGCAAACGAACGGTTTCGATCGACGGCACGACCAGGAGCGGTCGCGCGCTGCTGCAGGAGTTGCTGGACGGCGCGGACGTCCTCGTCACCGGATATCGGCCAGGCGCTCTGGATCGCCTTGGGCTCGTCCGTCCGCCGCGGCTCGTCGAGGCGAGTGTCGACGCCTGGGGCGGCAGCGGACCGTGGCGGGGCAGACGTGGCTTCGACAGCCTCGTGCAGGCTGCCTCCGGCATCGCTGTGATCGACGGCTCGCTCGACCGGCCGGGCGCGTTGCCGGCTCAAGCCCTCGATCACACGTCCGGATATCTGCTGGCGGCGGCGATCATCGATGCACTCGCCCGGCAGATCGAAGCGCCAGGCGCTCATCGCGTAGCGGTGTCGCTCGCGCGCGTCTCAGCACACCTGCTTGCCTCCGGCCGGACCGAACCCGCCCCGCTGCCGATCACTCCGGGTGCGGCAGCGACGGTCACACACCGCGTCCGGGGGACCGAGGTCACAACGGCACGTCCGGCACTGAGCGGATACGACGACTATCCGTTCCCGGCTCACCCGCTCGGCTCTGGCGCCCCGGTGTGGACCGTCTGATGCGGTCGCACGCCATCCGCGTGTCTGTGCTTCTTGGGTGGACACTGAGCCCGTCACCCAGGCTCCGGTGAACGAGGTCGCCTAGGCTGGACGTATGCGCCTCATTCTCATCAGACACGGTCAGACCCCATCGAACGTCGCGGGATTCCTCGACACGGCGATCCCGGGAGCCGACCTGTCCGAGCTCGGACGAGAGCAGGCCCTGGCAGTCCCTGAGGCGCTCTCTGCCGAGCGCATCGAGGCCGTGTATGCATCGACAGCTGCGCGCGCACAGCAGACCGCAGCGCCCCTTGCAGCCGCGCTCGGGCTCGACGTCGTGGTGCGCGAGGACCTCAAGGAGATCGCCGCCGGCGACAACGAGATGCGCAACGACATGCCGGCGGTCGAGGTCTACATGCACGCGATGGTGCAGTGGGCCAGGGGCGATCTGGACCACCGCATGCCAGGCGGGGAGAACGGTCACGAGGTGTTCGACCGATTCGACCGGGTGGTGGACGAGATCGCTTCACTCGGTCTCGAGACCGTCGCCGCCGTGAGCCACGGCGCGATGATCCGCTCCTGGGTCGGTCTGCGGGCCGCGAACGTCAACGCCGAGTTCGTGGCGGCGCATCCCATCACCAACACCGGCGCCCTCGTCCTGACCGGTTCGCCTGCGGACGGCTGGATCGTCGAGACCTGGACCGGGCAGGCGGTCGGCGGCGACGCCGTCACCGACACGGACTTCGACGGCGTCGCAGCCGAGGTCACCCGCGGCTTCTGATCCGGATCGAGTCCGGATCGAGCAGCTCTGGTCCGCCTGCCCGGTCTCGTCTGAGCCGGCGAACACGATCGCCCAACGACCGACAGCATTCAAACCCCTGGTCAGGCACCCGCCGAGTGTGCAACACTGCACTCGCGACGAGACACGTCGCCGGCACTGGAACGGTTCAGGAACGCGAAGCGAAGCGGCTCGGTGCATTTCGGATGGATCGGGAGACCGTGATGGCGACACACCACAAGAAGCACGACGGCAAGAAGCCGGATGCCAAGAAGAGCGACGCGAAGAAGTCGGATGCGAGGAAGCCCGACGCGCGGAAGCCCGATGCCAAGAAGCCCGACCCGAAGAAGTCGACTCGGAAGCAGGCGACCGAGACGAAGACCTCGCTCAGCCCTTCGAAGGACCAGCCGAAACATGAACGCCTCGCGGAGCAGGCACTCCTCGCAGCCGAAGCAGCCGTCGCCGCCGCGCGACACGCCGTGCAGGACTCCTCGAAGAAGCTCCGCAAGCGCGCAGAAGAGCTGCACGAGGAGACGGCGAAGCTCGTCCGCGAGCAACACGATGCGGTCCAGGCGCTCGCCTCGACGCCGCCGGCAGCCGCGACCGGAGCCGTCGTGGGGGAGCAGGTGCCGTCCACCTCCTCGCCGAGCGGCGTCCCGAGCATGATCGAGCTGCGCGCACACGCGAAACGTCTTGGGCTCACCGGCGTCTCCAGACTCAGCAAAGCCCAACTCCAAGCCCATCTGGAGCACGTGGAGGCCGAACGCCAGGCTGCCGCCGCGACCGCGACCGACTGACGGAGCGGCCGTTCGTCACCGGTACGATTGACTCACCGGACGAAAGGTGAGCACCATGGTCGACGCCATCCTGTACAGCATTCTCGGAGCCATCACGCTCCTCGGCGCCATCGGCGGCATCGCCGCTGCGATCGCGCTCGCGAAGTCGGGCTACCACGGCTGATTCCGTCGGCCCCTGTACGCACAATGGCCCGTGATTCCTGGAAAAACCAGGGATCACGGGCCATTGGTCGAAGTACCGGTGGTGGGACTCGAACCCACACGCCCTCTCAGGCAAAGCATTTTGAGTGCTCCGCGTCTGCCATTCCGCCACACCGGCTCACAACAACCTGGACCAGAGTACCGTAGGATTTGAGGGTGACTGAGCAAGAGACCCCAATCGTAGCCCCGCGGCGAGTCGTCGTCGCCGAGGACGAATCCCTTATCCGCCTCGACATCGTCGAGATCCTCCGCGACAACGGATTCGAGGTTGTGGGTGAAGCAGGTGACGGCGAGACCGCGGTCGCGCTCGCGACCGAGCTGCGCCCGGACCTCGTCATCATGGACGTCAAGATGCCGCAGCTCGACGGCATCTCGGCTGCGGAGCGCATCGGCAAGGCGCACATCGCGCCGGTCGTGCTGCTCACGGCCTTCAGCCAGAAGGAACTCGTGGAGCGCGCGAGCGAGGCAGGGGCACTCGCCTACGTCGTCAAACCTTTCACCCCGAGCGACCTGCTGCCGGCGATCGAGATCGCCCTCTCCCGGTACCAGCAGATCATCACCCTCGAGGCAGAGGTCGCCGACATGGTCGAGCGCTTCGAGACCCGCAAGCTCGTCGACCGCGCGAAGGGCCTCCTCAACGAGAAGATGGGCCTCAGCGAGCCCGAGGCCTTCCGCTGGATCCAGAAGGCGTCCATGGACCGCCGTCTGACCATGCACGACGTGGCCCAGGCCATCATCGAGCAGCTCAGCGCCAAGAAGTAGCACCGCTGACGACCCGGAACGGGTCGTACGGCTCTGAACGTCACGAAGGCGGTCCTCCCAGGGGAGGACCGCCTTCGACGTGTGCGGGAGCCAAGCGGATCGTCAGCGCGCGGTCGGCGCCTCTTTGATGAGGTTCGTGATGCGGATGGTCGAGCACCTTCTGCCCTGCTCATCCGTGACGGCGATCTCGTGGACCGTGAGGCTCCGACCGAGGTGGATCGGTGTGCAGACACCGGTCACGATGCCACTCGTGGCGGAGCGGGTGTGCGTCGCGTTGATGTCGATCCCGACCGCGAGACGACCGGCGCCGGCGTACAGGTTGGCCGCCATCGAGCCGAGCGACTCTCCCAGCACGACGTATGCGCCGCCGTGCAGGAGCATGGCGGGCTGGGTGTTGCCCTCGACCGGCATCGTCGCGACCGATCGCTCGACCGAGAACTCGGTCATCTCGATGCCCATCTTCGTTGCGAGGGCGCCGATTCCGCGCGCCTGGAGGAATGCCAGGGCGTCGCTGGTGTCCCGGGTCGTCTCGTTCGTCATGTCCGCCTTCGGATCGTGCCTGACCGGTGTCGGCCCCGGCTTGTAGGCTGGGTCCGTGTCGGATTCAGAAAAGCCTACCCTCCTCGTCATCGACGGCCACTCGCTCGCGTTCCGGGCGTTCTACGCCCTGCCGGTGGACAGCTTCCAGACGCGCGACGGCCAGCACACGAACGCCATCCACGGCTTCGTGGCCATGCTCATCAATCTCCTGAAGAACGAGAACCCGAGCCACATCGCGGTCGCGTTCGACATCTCCCGCCGGTCGTTCAGGACCCGCGAGTACCCCGAGTACAAGGGCACCCGCGGTGAGACGCCTGCCGAGTTCATGGGTCAGGTGCCACTGCTCGAAGAGGTGCTGAAGGCCATGAACATCACGACCATCAGCAAGGAGGACTACGAGGCGGACGACATCCTCGCAACGCTCGCCTCGCAGGGATCCCAGCAGGGGTTCCGCGTCCTCGTCGTCTCCGGAGACCGCGACACCATTCAGCTCGTGAACGACGAGGTCACGCTCCTCTACCCCTCGACGCAGGGCGTCTCCGCGCTCACCCGCTACGACCCGGCCAAGGTGTTCGACCGCTACGGCATCCGCCCGGAGCAGTACCCGGAGATCGCGGCGCTCGTCGGCGAGACGAGCGACAACCTGCCCGGCATCCCCAAGGTCGGCGAGAAGACGGCCGTGAAGTGGCTCAACCAGTTCGGCAGCCTCGAGGAAATCCTGTCTCGCGCAGACGAGATCACCGGCAAGGTCGGCGAGAGCCTGCGCGAGCACAAGGAGAACGCGGTCAGGAACCGCAGACTCAACCGGCTGTTGACGGACGTCGAGCTCCCGGTCGGACCGAAGGACCTCGAACGCAAGCCGCTCGACGTCGAGGAGGTGCGCACCATCTTCGGTCGACTCGAGTTCAGAACGCTGCTCGACCGCGTCCTGAAGCTCGACGGCTCCGATGCCCCAGGGACGGAACCCGCAGCGGTCGCTCAGATCGGTGAGACCATGCCGCCGCAGAAGGAACTGCTCGACGAGGAACTCGGGGCCTGGCTCACGAGGGTGACCGCTGCGAACCCGGACGGACTCGGCCTGCAGATCGACCTCCACGAGGACGCACCGACATCGCTCGGCGTCTCGACGTCCACGGAGATCGTGACAGTGGCCTGGAAGCCGGGTGAAGCCGACTACGAGCCGCTCGAAGCGTGGCTGCGCAGCGACGCCCCGAAGATCATGCACGACGCGAAGCCGCAGGTGAAGGCCGCGGCTCGCGCCGGCGTCGCCATCGCCGGCCTCGCCTACGACACGGTCGTCGCCGGCTGGCTGCTCCGCCCGAGCGGCGGCGACAAGTCCATCGCAGACCTCGTCTCCCGATACCTCGACGAGACCCTGCCCGTCGCGGACCCGAACCAGCTCGTCCCGGATGCGGATCCGGTGAGCGCTGGCGGCACCGCCTGGTACACGCTGCGTGTCGCAGCGGCCACACGAACGGCCCTCGACCCCGGTTCGCTCCGGGTGCTGTTCGACATGGAGATGCCGGTGCTGCGCGTCCTCGCGCACATGGAGTTGAACGGCGTCTCCGTCGATCACGAGATCCTGAGCGGCCTGTCCACCGAGCTCGGCGCGAAGGCTGCGGATCTGCAGTCGCAGGCGTTCGCCGAGATCGGCCGCGAGGTGAACCTCGGGTCGCCGAAGCAGCTCCAGGAGGTCCTGTTCGACCAGCTGGGCATGCCGAAGACACGAGCCAACAAGACCGGCTACTCCACGGACGCCGGCGCGTTGGCCGACCTGCAGGAGAAGAGCCCGCACCCGTTCCTCGGTCTGCTCCTCGAACACCGGGATGCCACCAAGCTCAGGCAGATCGTGGAAACACTCGACAAGGCGATCACACCCGACGGCCGCATCCACACGACGTACGTGCAGATCGGCACGAGCACGGGCCGCATCTCGTCCACCGACCCGAACCTGCAGAACATCCCCGTCCGCACTGAGGAGGGGCGCCGGATCCGGGCTTCGTTCCAGTCCGGACCGGAGTTCGAGACGCTCCTGACCGCCGACTACTCGCAGATCGAGATGCGCATCATGGCGCACCTCTCCGGCGATGAAGCCCTCATCGAGGCATTCAACGCCGGTGAGGACCTGCACCGCTTCGTCGGCGCCAGGATCTTCGGTGTTGATGCCGCGGACGTCACACCGCTCATGCGCACGAAGGTCAAGGCGATGTCCTACGGTCTCGCGTACGGGTTGAGCGCATTCGGCCTGTCGAAGCAGCTGCGCATCACGAGCGCCGAGGCGAAGCAGCTCATGTCGGACTACTTCGAGCGCTTCGGCGCCGTCCGCGACTACCTGCGCCATGTTGTGGAGCAGGCGAAGATGGACGGCTACACGGAGACGATCTTCGGTCGCCGCCGGTTGTTCCCCGAGCTCTCGAGCCCCAACCGCCTCGTCCGGGAGAACGCGGAGCGTGCGGCTCTCAACGCGCCCATCCAGGGTTCGGCCGCTGACATCATGAAGATCGCGATGATCGGCATCGAGCAGGACATGGCCGAACAGCAGCTCACCTCCCGCATGCTGCTGCAGGTCCACGACGAACTGATCTTCGAGACGGCCGCGGGGGAGTGGGACGCACTCGAAGGCATCGTCCGGACGCGGATGGCCGGTGCCGCAGACCTCCGTGTTCCGCTCGACGTCCAGGTCGGACGCGGGAAGAACTGGGACGCCGCGGCGCACTGATCGTTCGGTGGCCGCCGCCCGCATCGGGCGGCGGCCACCGAGACGCGGACGGGTGCACGGCGGCTGCATCGACGGGTGCCGGCTTGGCGCTCATCACAGGATCGTCCTAGGCTCGTCGTATGGCACACGACGAAGTACGTCCAACGACCCCCATCGACGCGATCGCCGAGCGGTGGGTCGACACACTCGTCGAGCTGCAACCGGTCCTCGGCACCTACATCGGCCGCAATGAGGTCAACGATCGCTACGGCGACTACTCCCCGGCCGGCCACGGCGCCTACATCGAGGCCGCGAAGCGCACGCTCGGCGAGCTCCGGGCCGCGGCCGTCGTCGATTCCGTCGACGAGGTCACCAAGACCGATCTGAGCGCGCAGCTCGAACTCGACGTCGAGAGCTCCGATGCCGGCCTGCAGTATCGCGACCTCAACGTCATCGCATCCCCGGCGCAGGAGATCCGTGAGGTGTTCGACCTCATGCCGACCGCGACCGTCGAGGACTGGGAGACGATCTCGACGCGGCTGGGGCGTCTGCCCGAAGCGGTCCACGGCTACATCGAGACGCTCCGCGAAGGCATCGCGAAGGGGATCACGCCGGCGAAGCGCCAGGTGGCCGAAGTCTTCGAACAGGTCAACCGGGTCGCGGCGGAGGACGGATTCTTCGTCGAATTCGCGGCGAACGGCGGTCCGGTGGGCGGACAGCTTCCGGCGTCCCTCGCCAACCAGCTCGGCGTGCACGCGGGCGCGGCGGCCGTCGCATACAGCGAGCTCGCCGACTTCCTCGCCCAGCAGCTCCTCCCGGTGGCCACCGAGCGCGACGCCATCGGCCGCGACCTGTACGCGCTGCAATCCCGCCGGTTCCTCGGCGCGACGATCGATCTCGACGAGACCTACGAGTGGGGCATCGAGGAACTCGGTCGGATGGTCGCCGAGCAGTCGTCGATCGCGAACGAGATCCTGCCGGGCGCTTCGGTCGAGGAGGCCGTCGCCTTCCTCGAACGCGACGACGCCCGGAAGCTGCACGGCACCGAAGCGCTGCAGCGGTGGATGCAGGAGACGAGCGACCGCGCCGTCGAGGAGCTCGGACGCACGCACTTCGACATCCCCCAGGAGATCCGTGCACTCGAGTGCATGATCGCGCCGACGCAGGAGGGCGGGATCTACTACACGGGGCCGACCGACGACTTCTCCCGTCCTGGACGCATGTGGTGGTCCGTGCCTGAGGGCGTCACCGAGTTCGACACCTGGCGAGAACTGACGACCGTTTACCACGAGGGCGTTCCAGGGCACCACCTGCAGATCGGCCAGGCCGTGGTCAACCGGGCGAAGCTCAACACCTGGCGCCGTCAGCTCGCGGGAACCTCCGGCCATGCGGAGGGTTGGGCGCTGTACGCGGAACGCCTGATGGAACAACTCGGCTACTTGAACGACCCGGCGGACCGACTCGGCATGCTCGACGGACAGCGGATGCGGGCGGCGCGCGTCGTCCTCGACATCGGCGTCCACCTCGGGAAACAGCTCCCGGACGGCAGCGGCGCCTGGAGCGCAGAGTACGCGTTCGAGTTCATGGGTCAGAACGTCAACATGTCGCCGGAGTTCGTGAAGTTCGAGGTCAACCGCTACCTCGGCTGGCCCGGACAGGCGCCGTCGTACAAGGTCGGTCAGCGCATCTGGGAGCAGCTGAGGGACGAGGTCCAGCGCCGCGAGGGCGATGCGTTCAGCATCAAGGAGTTCCACCGGCGCGCGCTCGACCTCGGCGGGGTCGGCCTGGATACCCTCCGATCGGCACTGCTCGGCTGAGTCCGCGCGGTGGGGGACAGGGCGTCCGAGCGCAGATCTCCGTACGAGGATGCGCTCGGCGCGAGCCTCGACGAGCTGCACCCTCGGCTCAGGGCCTACTTCAGTGCGATCCCGTACGGGTCGGTCGGCGTCGGGACGGGTGTGTTCGACACGGTAGGCACACCGAGACGGTGGTTGTGGCCGCTGCTGTGGCCGTTCGGTCGCGCCGGGGTGATGTTCGGCGTATGGGAGCGGGACGTCCCGTTCACCGTCGTCAACCGACCCGTCATCCCGGACGTCGGCGTCCCGGCGGTGGCATCCGAACGGATCTTCCACCTCGCATCCGGCGACCGCACGATGGTGGATCGCATCGCCTCCAGCGGCGGGCTGAGTCGATCGGTCACGGATGCCCTCGGTTCCGGTGGACGTGTGCACTCGCGGCTCGATGCGTCGATCGTCGACGGCTCGCTCCGCCTGAGATCGACCGCGGTCGCCGTGAGGATCGCGCGCCTCACGATCCGGATCCCCGGCGTCATCTCACCGGTGGTGACGCTCGTCGAGCGCTGGGACGACGACGCCGATGAGCAACGCGTCTCGATCGTGGTCGACGCGCCACTCATCGGTAGGCTGTACGAATACGCCGGTCGCTTCACCTATGCGGTCCGGCCGGGGGAGGCAACACCGTGACCGAGCGGATCGTGATCGCCGGCGCGTCCGGTTTCATCGGACAGTACCTGATCGACGCATACCGGGGGCGTGGGGCGCAGGTCGCCACGATCGGACGACGCGGGGCCGACGCATCGTGGGGCGACACCGAGCGCATCACCGCGTTGCTCGACGGCGCCGACGTCCTGATCAACCTCGCAGGCAAGAGCGTGAACTGCCGCTACAACGCGGCGAATCGTGCCGAGATCGCACGCTCGCGGGTGGAGACGACCGCTGAACTCGCAGCTGCGGTGCGCGCGTGCCGAAAGCCACCGCCCCTCTGGGTCAATTCCTCGACGGCCACGATCTACCGACACGCGGAAGACCGCCCGATGACCGAATCGACCGGCGAGATCGGCCGCGGCTTCTCCGTGGACGTCGCAACCGCCTGGGAACGGGAGTTCTTCGCGGGCGACCTCGACGGCACACGGCGGGTGGCCCTCCGCATGGCGATCGTCCTCGGCGACGGCAGCGCCCTCGTGCCCCTCATCCGCCTTGCGTCGTTCGGGCTCGGTGGAGCTCAGCTCGACGGTCGGTGGCCGTCGACGGAGGCCGGCATCGACGCCGGAACCTACCATCGGTATCGCTCGCGCGGCGGCCGTCAGCGCTTCAGCTGGATCCACGTCGAGGACGTCCTCGGCATCATCGACTTCGTTCGGGAACATCCGGATGTGGACGGCGTGCTCAACGCCTCATCGCCGAACCCGACCGACAACCGAGGCTTTATGCGGACGCTCCGATACGCGCTCGGCGTGCCGCTCGGCATCCCGACTCCTCGGTGGATGCTGGAGATCGGATCGATCGCCATCCGGACCGAGACGGAACTCGTCCTGAAGAGCAGGTGGGTGGTCCCAGAACGCCTCCAGGGCCTCGGCTACCGGTTCCGGCACCCGAAGCTCGACCCGGCGATCCGCTCGATCATCGACGGGCGGAACGGCATTCGTCACGGGTTGCCGGGAGCCGCAGAATCCAGCTAAACTGGATTGTCACAATTGTGACGTTCTATCCGCCTGCCAGTCTCGCAGCGCGACGCGTCGGCCACCCGGTCGCCGCGGCACACACATCATCGCCGGAACTCCTCACGGAGTTCGGGTCGGTGCGTGCGGCTGGCCTGAAACATTGTCCGCACTGGAGCAACTACTACATGACAAGCGCAACGACCGCCCCCCGGCAGGTCGCAATCAACGACATCGGATCTGCTGAAGACTTCCTGGCAGCGGTCGAGAAGACTCTGAAGTTCTTCAACGACGGCGACCTCATCGAAGGCACCGTAGTGAAGATCGACCGCGACGAGGTCCTCCTCGACGTCGGTTACAAGACCGAGGGCGTCATCCCCTCACGCGAACTCTCCATCAAGCACGACGTCGACCCCAGTGAGGTCGTCAACGTCGGTGACACGATCGAGGCTCTCGTTCTCCAGAAGGAGGACAAGGAAGGCCGTCTGATCCTGTCCAAGAAGCGCGCACAGTACGAGCGCGCTTGGGGCGATGTGGAGAAGATCAAGGAATCCGACGGCGTCGTCACCGGTTCGGTCATCGAAGTGGTCAAGGGTGGCCTCATCGTCGACATCGGCCTCCGTGGCTTCCTCCCGGCATCGCTCATCGAGCTGCGCCGCGTCCGCGACCTCACGCCGTACCTCGGCCAGGAGATCGAAGCGAAGATCCTCGAGCTCGACAAGAACCGCAACAACGTGGTCCTGTCGCGTCGTGCGCTCCTCGAGCAGACGCAGTCCGAGAGCCGCACCACCTTCCTCAACAACCTCCAGAAGGGACAGGTCCGCAAGGGCATCGTCTCGTCGATCGTCAACTTCGGTGCGTTCGTGGACCTCGGCGGAGTGGACGGCCTCGTGCACGTCTCCGAGCTCAGCTGGAAGCACATCGAGCACGCCAGCGAGGTTGTGGAAGTCGGCCAGGAAGTCACCGTCGAGATCCTCGAGGTGGACCTGGACCGCGAGCGCGTCTCCCTGTCGCTCAAGGCGACGCAGGAGGACCCGTGGCAGGTCTTCGCCCGCACCCACGCCATCGGCCAGGTTGCACCGGGCAAGGTCACCAAGCTCGTTCCGTTCGGTGCGTTCGTTCGCGTCGCAGACGGCATCGAGGGCCTCGTGCACATCTCCGAGCTGTCGGGCAAGCACGTTGAGCTCGCCGAGCAGGTCGTTTCGGTCGGCGACGAGGTCTTCGTCAAGGTCATCGACATCGACCTCGAGCGTCGCCGCATCTCGCTGAGCCTCAAGCAGGCCAACGAGGGTGTCGACCCCGAGGGCACCGAGTTCGACCCGGCCCTCTACGGCATGCTCACGGAGTACGACGACCAGGGGAACTACAAGTACCCCGAGGGCTTCGACGCCGAGACGCAGGAGTGGAAGGAAGGCTTCGACGCCGAGCGCGAGAAGTGGGAGCAGGACTACGCTGCAGCCCAGGCTCGTTGGGAAGCGCACAAGAAGCAGGTTGCAGCCGCAGCCGCTGAAGAGGCCAACCCGACCACGTCGAGCGCTTCGTCCGCTGGTTCCTCGTTCTCGAGCGAGTCCACCTCCGGTGGCACGCTCGCTGACGACGAGTCCCTCGCAGCTCTGCGCGAGAAGCTCTCCAGCAACTAGTTCCATCCGCTGACCGGTCTCCGACCGCGATGCACTGAAGAGGGTCGCCTTCGGGCGGCCCTCTTCTGCGTGTGGGGCAGGTGCTGCGTCTGCCTCAGGCGGGGTTCGCGAGCCGACGCCGCCGCTTGCGGAGGACGCGCCAACCGAGGATTGCGAGCGTCACGGCGACGAGGACGACGAGCACCGGGACGACGAGCGCGAGAATCGACGCGAAGAGGCTCCCGACATCCTCCGCGATGCTGAGGACTGGGGCGGCGAAACCGGCGGTCGCGGCATTGGCGACCGGACGCACCCCCATCTTCAGCAGGTGGATGATCAGCGCGATGACCACGCCTGCGACGATCGGGACCCATTGGCCGTTGTCGAGCGCGACTGACGGGTCTTGGACCGCGACGGTCTCGGCTCCGAAACCGGAGCCGAAGGCGATGCCTCCGGCAGTCGGTCTGATCACCGTCTGGACGACGTCGTTGAGGGAGTCGACGGCCGGGATCTTGTCCGCGACGACGTCGAGCACCAGCAGGAAGCCGAGGATCCCGAGCACCCACGGATTCTCCAGCCAGGTCCAGCCGGCAGGCAGCGTGATCAGATCTGTGAAGCGGCCGATGAGCCCCAGCACGAGCAGCGGGATGTACGCGTTGACTCCGGCCGCGGCGGCGAGGCCTGCACCGGTCAGGACTTCGAGCATGGCGCCTCCTCGGCGGGTCGACCACGGCCGGATCGATCGATGACCCGTGCTCCATGGTAACGACGGCCGCTCGAGGACTGCGCGCGGCTAGGCTTGAGTCATGTACTTGATCGGCCTCACGGGCGGCATCGCCTCAGGCAAATCGACCATCGCCCGTCGCCTCGCCGAGTTGGGAGCCGTGGTGATCGACGCCGACGTCATCTCCCGCGAGGTCGTCGAACCGGGGACACCCGGGCTGCAGGCGATCATCGAACGATTCGGGCCGGACGTGCTCGCGGCCGATGGTTCGCTCGCCAGGCAGCGGCTCGGGTCCATCGTGTTCACCGATGAGACCGCTCTCGCCGATCTGAACGCGATCGTCCATCCGGCGGTCAAACGCCGCTCCAGGGAGCTCATCGATGCCGCCTCGCTCGTCCCGGGCGCGGTCGTCGTCTACGACGTCCCGCTGCTTGTGGAGACGGGGCGCGCGGACGAGTTCGACCGTGTGGTCGTCGCGTCTGCGCCGGAGGCCGTCCGCCTCTCCCGGCTGACCGAGATCCGCGGACTGGATGCGGGGGAGGCCGCCAGGAGGATCGGCGCCCAGGCGACCGACGAGCAGCGCCTGGCGGTGGCGGACGACGTCGTCGACACCGGTGGGACGATGGAGCACACGCTCTCCCAGGTCGACCGCATCTGGGATTCCGCACGCGCAGCATCCCGCGCCAGCTCCTGACCTTCTGCCGAGGGGTCGCAATCTGCGGGTGCTGTCGGCGAACACCCGCAGTTCGCGACCCTTCGGCAGAGGGTAGCGGGGGCGATGTCGGTGGGGATACCTAGGATTGGAGCATGGAACCCACACGCTCCGTTCGTCCGTTCGAGGTCATCAGCGACTACGAGCCGAGCGGCGACCAGCCGAAGGCGATCGCCGAGCTGACCGGTCGCATCAACGCCGGTGAGACCGACGTCGTGCTGCTCGGCGCCACCGGTACCGGCAAGTCGGCCACGACGGCCTGGCTCGTCGAAGCGGTGCAGCGTCCAACGCTCGTGCTCGCGCACAACAAGACCCTCGCGGCGCAGCTCGCGAACGAGTTCCGCGAGTTGATGCCAAACAACGCGGTCGAGTACTTCGTCTCCTACTACGACTACTACCAGCCGGAGGCGTACGTCCCGCAGACCGACACCTTCATCGAGAAGGACTCGTCGATCAACGCCGAGGTGGAGCGACTCCGCCACTCGACGACCAACTCGCTGCTCAGCCGGCGCGACGTCATCGTCGTCTCCACGGTGTCGTGCATCTACGGCCTCGGTGCAGCGGAGGAGTACCTGGAGGCCATGGCGGCCTTGCAGGTCGGCCAGGAGATCGGTCGCGACCGCCTCATCCGCAAGTTCGTCGGCATGCAGTACAACCGCAACGACGTCGACTTCTCCCGCGGCAACTTCCGGGTGCGCGGCGACACCATCGAGATCATCCCGGTCTACGAGGAACTCGCCATCCGCATCGAGTTCTTCGGCGACGAGATCGAGGCGCTGTACGCGCTCCACCCGCTCACAGGAGACGTGGTCAAGAAGCTCGACGCCGTATCGGTGTTCCCCGCATCGCACTACGCCGCCAGCCCGCAGACCATCCAGCGCGCCATCGGCACCATCCAGGAGGAGCTCGCAGAACGCCTCCAGGACCTCGAGCGCGAGGGGAAGCTCCTCGAAGCGCAACGCCTGCGCATGCGCACCACCTTCGACCTCGAGATGATGCAACAGATCGGGTTCTGCTCGGGCATCGAGAACTACTCCAGGCACATCGACGGCCGGAACCCGGGGGAGGCGCCCAACTGCCTCCTCGACTACTTCCCGGACGACTTCCTGACCGTCATCGACGAGTCGCACGTCACGGTGCCGCAGATCGGCGCCATGTTCGAGGGCGACGCGTCCCGCAAGCGCACCCTCGTCGAGCACGGGTTCCGTCTGCCGAGCGCCATGGACAACCGTCCGCTCCGCTGGGACGAGTTCAAGAACCGCGTCGGACAGACGGTCTACCTCTCCGCGACCCCCGGCAAGTACGAGATGGGCATCGCCGACGGCATCGTCGAGCAGATCATCCGCCCGACCGGCCTCGTCGACCCTGCCATCATCGTGAAGCCGTCCACCGGCCAGATCGACGACCTCCTCGAAGAGATCCGCCAGCGTGCCAAGCGCGACGAACGCGTCCTGGTGACCACCCTCACCAAGAAGATGGCGGAGGAGCTGACCGACTTCCTGACGGAGGCCGGCGTGCGGGTGCGGTACTTGCACTCCGACGTCGACACCCTGCGCCGAGTGGAACTGCTGAGCGAGCTGCGGGCCGGTGTGTACGACGTCCTCATCGGCATCAACCTGCTCCGAGAGGGTCTCGACCTGCCTGAGGTGTCGCTCGTCGCGATCCTCGATGCGGACAAGGAAGGCTTCCTGCGATCGTCCACGTCCCTCATCCAGACCATCGGTCGCGCCGCGCGAAACGTGTCCGGCGAGGTCCACATGTACGCAGACGTCCTCACCGACTCCATGAAGCGCGCCATCGAAGAGACCGACCGGCGGCGGGAGAAGCAGGTCGCGTACAACCTCGAACGCGGCATCGACCCGCAGCCGCTGCGCAAGCGGATCGCCGACATCACCGAAGCGCTCGCGCGTGAGGGAGCCGACACGGCGGAACTCCTGGCGGGACGCGACAAGTCCAAGAAGAGCCCGACTCCGAACCTGCGGCGGGAGGGCATTGCAGCCGAGGGGGCGAACGACATCGAGTCGATCATCGCGGACCTCAACGCCCAGATGCTCGCGGCCGCGGCCGAGCTCAAGTTCGAACTGGCCGGGCGCCTCCGGGACGAGGTCGCCGAACTCAAGCAGGAGCTCCGGCAGATGTCGAAGGCCGGCCACATCTAGGGGATCCGCCGCAGAGGGTCACCCTCCGATGAGCGGTACGAAGGCGACGCCGCCGAGCGCACTGCAGTCGAGCGCACCGTCTGGTCGCTTGACACAGCAGGTGAGCGTCTGCCCGTAGCTCGGACGTCCGATCGGCGCGACGAGCCGCCCGCCCGGACGCAGCTGGTCCCGCCAGGCATCCGAGATCGACGGCGTGGCCGCCGCGACGACGATGACGTCGAACGGCGCCTCCGCTGGCGCGCCGAGGCGACCGTCGCCGTCGAGGACGGTCACGTTCGAGACCGTTGGAGACCCGAGTCGATCGCGCGCCGATTCCGCGAGGGCGGGGATCCGCTCGACGCTGACGACACGGCGAGCGAGCCTCGCGATGACGGCCGCTGCATACCCGGAGCCCGTTCCGATGTCCAGGACCACGTCATCCGGTCCGATCTGCGCGGACTCGAGCATCAACGCCACGACGTAGGGCTGCGAGATGGTCTGGCCGTCTCCGATGGGGAGCGGGTGGTCCGAATACGCGTCGCGGATCAACGCAGCCGGAACGAACTCGTGGCGGGGCACCTCGCCCATGGCGGAGAGCACACGCTCATCGGTGATGCCGCGAGCACGAAGCTGCTCGTCGACCATCTCTGACCTCGCCCGGTCGAATCCGTCCATGTTCCATTGTCGCTCCGAAGCGCGTGGATGGATCCAGCCGTCGGAGAGAAATCGCCTGGGACGATCCGGATGCGGCACCGGACGATTCACGGCATAACTTCGCTCTCGGCACAGCCCTGGGTGATCCAGTGTCGGTGGCGCTGCGTACACTCGTAGGGTGTCAGTTGCGAAGGTAGATTCCCACTCCAAACTCAGCGTTCAAGGTGCCCGCGTGCACAACCTGCAGAACGTGAACCTCGAGATCCCACGCGACTCGCTTGTCGTGTTCACGGGCCTCTCCGGCTCGGGCAAGTCATCGCTCGCGTTCGACACCATCTTCGCCGAGGGACAGCGCCGGTATGTCGAATCGCTGTCCGCATACGCGAGGCAGTTCCTCGGCCAGGTCGACCGCCCGGACGTCGACTTCATCGAGGGCCTCAGCCCGGCGGTCTCCATCGACCAGAAGTCCACCAACCGCAACCCCCGCTCCACGGTCGGCACCATCACCGAGGTGTACGACTACATGCGTCTGCTCTGGGCGCGCATCGGCGTCCCGCACTGTCCCGTGTGCGGCGAGGTCATCCAGCGCCAGACCGTGCAGCAGATCGCCGACCAGCTGATGGAGCTGGATGACAAGACCCGGTATCAGATCGTCGCGCCGGTCGTGAGCCAGAAGAAGGGGGAGTTCGTCGACCTCTTCAGCGAGCTCTCCGCGAAGGGTTTCGCCCGCGCCATCGTCGACGGCGAGCAGATCCAGCTCACCGAACCCCCCACGCTCAAGAAGCAGGTCAAACACGACATCGCGGTTGTGGTGGACCGCCTCGTCGCCGGACCGGAGATCCTCGGCCGCCTGACTGACTCGCTGGAGACGGCGCTCAACCTCACCGACGGACTCGTCAAGATCAACTTCGTCGACGGTGAAGGAGACGATGCATGGCGCACGTTCTCGGAGAAGCTGTCCTGCCCGAACAACCACCCGTTGCAACTGACCGAGATCGAGCCGCGGACGTTCTCGTTCAACGCGCCCTTCGGCGCCTGCCCGGAGTGCTCCGGTCTGGGAACCAGGATGTCGGTCGACTCCGAGCTGCTCCTCGGCGACGAGGAGCTGAGCATCAACGAGGGCGTCATCATCCCCTGGACCACACAGGGCAAGGGGCTGTACCAGTACTACGAGAAGCTCCTCGAGGGCCTCGCCCGCGATCTCGAGTTCTCGCTCAGCACACCCTGGCGCGACCTCCCCAAGAACGTGCAGGAAGCGGTGCTCCGCGGCAACAACTTCAAGGTCACGGTCAAGTGGCGCAACCGGTTCGGTCGCGACATGAGCTACTCGTCCGGTTTCGAAGGCGTGATCCCGTACATCGAACGCCAGTACATGGAGGCGGACTCCGACTCCCAGCGTGTTCGCTGGTCAGAGTACCTCCGCGAGGTGCCCTGCCAGGTGTGCGAGGGCAAGCGGCTGAAGCCGGAGGTCCTCTCGGTCCTCATCCACGAGCACAGCATCGCCGACGTCGCACTGCTCAGCCTGTCCGACGCCCGCGCGTTTATGGACAAGCTGGAGCTGTCCGATCGGGAAGCACACATCGCGGCGCAGGTCCTGCGCGAGATCAAGGTGCGGCTCGACTTCCTGATCCAGGTCGGGCTCAACTACCTCGACCTCGCCCGTTCCGCCGGGTCGCTGTCCGGCGGCGAGGCGCAGCGCATCCGCCTCGCCACGCAGATCGGTTCCGGTCTGACGGGTGTGCTCTACGTCCTCGACGAGCCGAGCATCGGCCTGCACCAGCGAGACAACCGCCGTCTCATCGAGACGCTCGTTGCACTTCGCGACCTCGGCAACACGCTCATCGTGGTCGAACACGATGAGGACACCATCCGTACGGCGGACTGGATCGTCGACATCGGGCCTGGCGCCGGCGTCAACGGCGGCAAGGTCGTCCACTCGGGGTCGTTCGAACAGCTCCTGGCCAACACGGAGTCGCTCACGGGCGACTACCTGTCGGGCCGCAAGGCCATCGAGACGCCGGAGAAGCGTCGTCCCATCGACCCCGAGCGTCAGATCCGGGTCGTCGGCGCCGCCGCGAACAACCTGCGCAAGGTGAACGTCGACTTCCCACTCGGTGTGCTCACGGCTGTCACCGGTGTGAGCGGGTCAGGCAAGTCGTCCCTCGTGAACGACGTCCTGTACCGTGTGCTCGCCAACAAGCTCAACGGCGCCCGCAAGGTCCCTGGCAAGCACACGCGAGTCACCGGTCTCGAACTGCTCGACAAGGTCGTGCACGTCGATCAGGCGCCCATCGGACGCACACCCCGGTCGAACCCGGCCACCTACACGGGTGTGTTCGATCGCATCCGCACCCTGTTCTCCGAGACGTCAGAGGCCAAGGTCCGCGGCTACCTCCCCGGCAGGTTCAGCTTCAACGTCAAGGGAGGCCGCTGCGAGGCGTGCTCCGGCGACGGCACGATCAAGATCGAGATGAACTTCCTGCCGGACGTCTACGTGGCCTGCGAGGTCTGCGGAGGCGCGCGTTACAACCGCGACACCCTCACCATCCACTACAAGGGCAAGAACATCGCAGAGGTGCTCGACATGCCCATCGCCGAGGCTGCGGACTTCTTCGAACCGATCTCCTCGATCCACCGGTTCCTGAAGACGCTCGTCGAGGTCGGCCTCGGATACGTCCGTCTCGGCCAGAGCGCCACCACGCTCTCCGGCGGTGAGGCCCAGCGCGTCAAGCTCGCAACGGAACTGCAGCGCCGGAGCAACGGCCGGAGCATCTATGTTCTGGACGAGCCGACGACCGGTCTGCACTTCGAGGACGTGCGCAAGCTCCTCCTCGTGCTCGGCAGCCTGGTCGACAAGGGCAACACGGTCATCGTGATCGAACACAACCTCGACGTCATCAAGACCGCCGACTGGCTGATCGACATGGGGCCGGAGGGCGGTGCAGGCGGCGGCAAGGTGCTCGCGACCGGCACCCCGGAACACCTGGCCACGGTCACGCAGAGCCACACCGGCGTCTTCCTGCGCGAGGTCTTCGAGGCTGAGGCCGGCGACAGCCGCAAGGCGGGCTGACGTGCCGGCCGTTCAACGCGGAAGCGGTCTGTCGTACCGGCCGAAGGCGGGGGAGATCCCGACCCTCCCGGGCGTGTATCGCTTCAGTGACGACGCAGGTCGGGTGCTGTACGTCGGCAAGGCGAAGAACCTCCGCGCGCGCCTGAGCAACTACTTCGCACCGTTGCACTCGCTCCACGAGCGCACGAGGCGCATGGTGACCACCGCGACCGGCGTCGAGTGGACCACGGTCGGCAGCGATGTCGAGGCGCTCCAGCTCGAGTACACCTGGATCAAGGAGTTCGATCCGCCGTTCAACGTCAAGTTCCGCGACGACAAGACCTACCCGTACCTCGCCATCACGCTCGGCGACGAAGCGCCACGGGTCGTCGTGACCCGCAACACGCGGATGAAGGGCGCCAAGTATTTCGGGCCGTACCCGAAGATCTGGGCCGTCCACGACACCGTCGACCTCATGATCAAGGTGTTCCCCATCCGCACCTGCTCCGATTCGAGCTACAAGCGCGCCATGACGACAGGCAAGCCATGCTTCCCTGGGCAGATCGGCCGATGCGGCGGTCCGTGCTCCGGCAAGGTCACGATCGAGGAGCATCGCGCGATCGTCGACGACTTCGTTTCGTTCATGGCCGGCAACGACAAGCGCTTCACCTCACGCATCATGGCCGAGATGCGAGCGGCGGCGGAGCGCCAGGACTACGAGAGCGCAGCAACGTACCGCGACCAGCTCCAGGCGCTCGAGCAGGTGCTCCAGAAGAGCACGGTCGTCCTCCGCGACGGCGTCGACGCCGACCTGTTCGGCATCGAACACGACGAGTTGGCGGCATCCGTGCAGCAGTTCATCGTGCGGGGCGGCCGAATCCGCGGTGTCCGCTCCTGGACGGTCGACAAGGAACTCGACATGTCCACGGCCGACCTCGTCGACGGGGTCATCCAGCGCGTCTACGACACGGCATCGGGCATCGACGTCCCCCGCGAGGTCCTCGTCCCAGAGCTTCCAGAGGATGCAGAAGGTCTCGAAGCGTGGCTCGCGGAACGACGTGGATCGAAGGTCAAGGTCCGCATCGCCCAGCGCGGTGAGAAGGCGACGCTGATGGAGACGGCCGTCGTCAACGCGAAGCAGGCGTTGATGCTCTACAAGACCCGTCGGAGCTCCGACTTCGTCGCACGCACGCAGGCGCTCGAAGACATCAGGGACGCGCTCGGCATGCCGGAGGCGCCGCTGCGCATCGAGTGCTACGACGTCTCCCATCTGAGCGGGACCAACATCGTCGCTTCGATGGTCGTGTTCGAGGACGGCCTCTCCCGCAAGGACGAGTACCGACGCTTCAGCGTCGCGGAGTCCACGGACGACACCGATTCGATCTACCAGGTCATCACCCGACGACTCGCGCACCTCACCTCAGCCGAACCCGTCGAGACGATCGACGAGACGACGGGGGAGCGCAAGCGCCGGAAGTTCACCTACCCGCCGCAACTCCTCATCGTCGACGGCGGCCAGCCGCAGGTCGCAGCCGCCGCGAGGGCGCTCGAAGAGTCCGGGTTGACCGGGATCACGCTCTGCGGCCTCGCGAAGCGTCTGGAGGAGATCTGGCTGCCGGAGGACCCGTACCCGGTGATCCTCCCTCGTGGCAGCGAAGCGCTGTTCCTGCTGCAACGCGTTCGCGACGAGGCGCACCGCTTCGCGATCACGTTCCAGCGCCAGAAGCGCAAGCGCGACATCTCCAGCGTCCTCGCGGAGATCCCAGGGCTCGGGCCGGCGAAGGTGCGCGAACTGCTCAAACACTTCGGCTCCGTCGCCAAGCTCAAGGACTCGACGCCCGAGGCCATCGCGGAGGTCAAGGGCATCGGCCCCAAGCTCGCCGGGACCGTCCACGAAACCCTGAACTCTCGATAGGCTTGAGGCTCACCATCCACCGAGTTGAAAGTGTGTCGATGAGCCCCGGCCAGCAGCAGCACCAGCAGGAAGTGCTGATCGTCACCGGCATGTCCGGAGCAGGGCGTTCCACGGTGGCGAACGCACTCGAGGACCTCGACTGGTATGTGGTGGACAACCTGCCACCGCAGATGCTCCGTCCGCTCGTTGAACTCGCGGAACGCGCGGGCTCCCGACTGCCCCGCATCGCGGCCGTCGTCGACGTGCGCGGCCGTGACTTCTTCAGCGAACTCCAGGAGATCGTTCCGGCGCTCCGCAGCGGCACGCACCTCCGGATGATCTTCCTCGAAGCGACCGATGCGGCACTCGTGCGTCGCTTCGAAGCCGTGCGCCGCCCGCACCCGCTGCAGGGCGAGGGCACGATCCTCGACGGCATCGTGGCGGAGCGGGCGAGGCTCAACGACATCCGCGAGTCCAGCGACGTCATCATCGACACGAGCGAGCTGAACATCCACCAGCTCGCCACCACCACACGGGAGTTGTTCGCCGGCGCAGAGACGCCCGGTGTGCAGGTCACCGTCCTCAGCTTCGGGTTCAAGTACGGCCTTCCGGCCGACGCGGACCTCGTGGCCGACATGCGCTTCCTCCCGAACCCGTTCTGGGTGCCGGAGTTGCGAGCGCTCACCGGCCAAGACGCAGCAGTGAGCGACTACGTGCTGTCCCAACCGGGCGCCGAGGAGTTCATCGAAGCGTATGCACGCGCGCTCGAACCCGTCCTCGCTGGATATCAGCGCGAGAACAAGCGTCACGCCACCATCGCCGTCGGCTGCACGGGCGGGAAACACCGCTCCGTCGCCGTGGCCATTCAGCTTGCCGACCGTCTCAGGACGGTGTCCGGCGTCGCCGTGCATGTCAGACACCGCGACCTGGGGCGCGAATAGACGCAGACCGCGTCCGCAGCCCCCGCATCAACAGATAGGAACCCACGTGGCCCTCACCGCCGACGTCAAAAACGAACTGGCGCTCGTCCGCGAAACCCGCAACCAGGTCAGGGCGGCAGAACTCGCCTCCCTGCTGCGATTCTCCGGCGGCCTGCACACCATCTCCGGCCGCGTCGCGATCGAAGCCGAGCTCGACAGCCCGGCGCTCGCCCAGCGTGTCCGCCGCGACATCGGGGAGCTCTACGGCATCCGGAGCGAGATCCTCGTGCAGAACCCCGGCACGTCCGGCAAGGCTGCGCTGTTCGTCGTCCGCGTCATCGAAGGCGGGGAGACGCTTGCACGCCAGACCGGTCTGCTCGATGCCCGTCGTCGCGCCGTCCGCGGCCTTCCCAACCGTCTGACCACCGGCTCGCGCGATGAACTCGCCGCCGTGTGGCGCGGGGCATTCCTCGCAACGGGTTCACTCACCGACCCTGGTCGCTCCGCGTCGCTCGACGTCGTCTGCCCCGGCAACGAGTCCGCGATGGCGCTCGTCGGCGCTGCGGGCCGCATCGGCATCCCCGCGAAGGCACGGGAGGTGCGCGGCATCCACCGCGTCGTCATCCGCGAGGGCGATGCGATCAGCGGCATGCTGACCGCGATGGGCGCGACGGGCACCGTCACGTCCTGGGAGGAGATGCGGCAGCGCAAGGAGGTCCGCGCGACCGCGAACCGCCTGGTCAACTTCGACGACGCCAACCTGCGTCGTTCGGCGCAGGCGGCCGTCGCCGCGTGCGCACGGGTCGAGCGCGCCCTCGAGATCCTCGGCGACGAGGTTCCGGAGCACCTGCGGTACGCGGGCGCGCTCCGCCTCGACCACCGCGAAGCCAGCCTCGACGAGCTCGGCCACTTCGCGGACCCGCCGATGACCAAGGACGCGATCGCCGGCCGCATCCGCCGCCTGCTCGCGATGGCTGACAAGCACGCGACGGACCTCGGAATCCCGGGCACCGACGCGAACCTCCCGGCCGACTTCGACGAGTAGCCGGCCTGGCGGCGCAACATCAGGTGAACATCGGATCGACGAAGTGTAGCCATTCGTCATCTCCGGAAGAACCCGGGGGCGCCGCCAGTTGGCTTCAGTAGACTGGGCCCGACGCTCAGAGCCGCGTGCAGACTGCGCGCGGGACGATTCGAGGAGATCACACGAATGGCTGTTTACACCCTGCCCGAACTTCCGTACGACTACAGCTCGCTGGAACCGCACATCAGCGCTGCGATCACGGAACTGCACCACGACAAGCACCACGCGGCGTACGTCGCCGGCGCGAACACGGCCCTCGACAAGCTTGCTGAAGCACGCGACACGAACGACTTCGCGAACGTGAACAAGCTCGAGAAGGACCTCGCCTTCAACCTCGGCGGACACGTCAACCACACCATCTGGTGGAACAACCTCTCCCCGGACGGCGGCGACAAGCCCACCGGTGAGCTCGAGGCAGCGGTCGACGAGTACTTCGGCAACTTCGACAAGTTCCAGGCCCACTTCACGGCGGCAGCGCTCGGCGTGCAGGGTTCCGGCTGGGCGGCGCTCACCTGGGACACCCTCGGTCAGCGGATCAACATCCAGCAGTTCTTCGACCAGCAGGGCAACTTCCCGGCCGGCACCGTTCCGCTCCTCCTCCTCGACGTGTGGGAGCACGCGTACTACCTCGACTACAAGAACGTCCGCGCCGACTACGTCAAGGCGTTCTGGAACATCGTGAACTGGGCCGACGTCCAGGCTCGCTTCGAAGCAGCACGCGAAAAGACCGGCGGCCTGCTGGTACTGTCTTAAGCGACAGGGTTGTCCCGGGCCCCGTGCCCGGGACGACCTACCCCGCTCATTCGAGCATCCGTACAACTGCGCCATCGCGCCCCAGTATCAGGAGTCATCTGTGTCCGTAAAGATCGGTATCAACGGCTTCGGCCGCATCGGCCGCAACTTCTTCCGCGCCGCCCTCGCCAAGGGCAGCGACCTCGAGATCGTCGCGGTCAACGACCTCACCGACAACAAGGCACTCGCTCACCTGCTGAAGTACGACTCCATCACGGGTCGCCTGGACGCGACGGTCGAGCTCGACGGTGACAAGATCATCGTCAACGGCAAGCCCATCATCGTGCTCGAGGAGCGCGACCCCGCGAACCTCCCCTGGGGCGAGCTGGGTGTCGACATCGTCATCGAGTCCACCGGTCGCTTCACGAAGTCGGAAGACGCTCGCAAGCACATCGCAGCCGGCGCCAAGAAGGTCCTCGTCTCCGCTCCCGCAACGGGCAGCGACGTCGCGACCATCGTCCTCGGCGTCAACGAGGACACGTACGACGCAGCGTCGCACGACATCATCTCCAACGCGTCCTGCACCACGAACTGCCTCGCGCCGCTCGCCAAGGTCCTGCTCGACAACTTCGGCATCGAGCGTGGCCTTATGACCACGGTCCACGCCTACACGGCAGACCAGAACCTGCAGGACGGCCCGCACAGCGACCTCCGTCGTGCACGTGCAGCTGCCGTCAACATCATCCCGACGTCGACCGGTGCCGCCAAGGCGCTCGGCCTCGTCATCCCCGAGCTCGTCGGCAAGCTCGACGGCTACGCACTGCGCGTTCCGGTCCCGACCGGCTCGATCACCGACCTCACCGTCGAGCTCACGAAGCCCGCGACGGTCGAAGAGATCAACGCCGCGTACAAGGCTGCCGCCGAGGGTCCCCTCAAGGGCATCCTCAAGTACACCGAGGACCCGATCGTCTCCAGCGACATCGTCACCGACCCGCACTCCTCGATCTTCGACGCCGGCCTCACCAAGGTCATCGGCTCGCAGGTCAAGGTCGCTTCGTGGTACGACAACGAGTGGGGCTACTCCAACCGTCTCGTCGACCTGACGGAATACGTCGCCGACCGACTGTAAGTCACCGCTGCATGAGTCAGGCGCACTGAACCGAGTTCAGTGCGCCTGACTCAGTTTCACCCCAGATCACGCTTCATCCACACACCATCTGAAGACAGAAGAGGTTATGGCACTTCGCACGCTCGAATCACTCGGTTCGCTCGCGAGCAAGCGCGCCGTTGTCCGTCTTGACTTGAACGTCCCCCTGAAGGACGGCGTCATCACCGACGACGGCCGCGTGCGCGCGGCACTCCCCACCCTGAACGCCCTCATCAACCAGGGCGCCCGTGTGGTCATCGTCTCCCACCTCGGACGCCCTGAGGGCACCCCGGACGCGAAGTACAGCCTCGCGCCCGTCGCCCAGCGTCTGAGCGAGCTGCTCGGCAAGCCCGTCACGTTCGCCGCCGACACCGTCGGCAGTGCTGCGACGGACGCCGTCGCCGCGCTTGAGGATGGCGACGTCGTCCTGCTGGAGAATCTCCGCTTCAACCCGGGGGAGACGAGCAAGGACGCCGATGAGCGTTCCGCCTTCGCCGCGAAGCTCGCCGCATTCGGCGACGTCGTCGTGTCGGACGGCTTCGGTGTTGTGCACCGCAAGCAGGCGAGCGTCTACGAGCTGGAGAGCTTGCTGCCGAGCGCCGCGGGTCTGCTCATCGCGAAGGAACTCGAGGTCCTCGACCGCCTGACGGAGAACCCGGAACGTCCGTACACGGTCGTCCTCGGCGGTTCGAAGGTCTCCGACAAGCTCGGTGTCATCGGCCACCTCCTGCCGCGCGTGGACTCGCTCCTCATCGGCGGAGGCATGCTCTTCACGTTCCTCGCCGCCAAGGGCCACAAGGTGGCGTCGAGCCTGCTCGAAGCCGACCAGATCGACACCGTTCTCGGCTACCTCGCGAAGGCCGAGGAGCTGGGCGTCAAGATCGTCCTCCCGACCGACGTCGTCGTCGCCTCCAAGTTCGGTGCGGACGCCGAGCACGTCATCCGTGCTGCCGACGCCATCGAGGACACCCCGTTCGGCGCATCCGGTCTCGGACTGGACATCGGCCCGGAGACCGCGGAGGCGTTCGCCGCCATCGTGCGGGACTCCAAGACCGTCTTCTGGAACGGCCCCATGGGCGTCTTCGAGCTCGCGCCGTTCGCGGCAGGCACGAAGACCGTCGCAGAAGCACTCACCCACACCGACGGACTCAGCGTCGTCGGCGGTGGAGACTCAGCAGCAGCGGTGCGAGCACTCGGCTTCACCGATGGCCAGTTCGGCCACATCTCAACCGGTGGCGGCGCGAGCCTCGAATTCCTCGAGGGGAAGCGTCTGCCTGGACTGGAGGTCCTCGGATGGCAGTAGTAGGCGCACGGCACGGGCGGGTTCCGCTCATCGCCGGCAACTGGAAGTTGAACCTGGACCACTTCCAGGCGATCGCCCTCGTGCAGAAGCTCGACTGGACGCTCAAGGACGCGAAGCACGACTACGCGGCCGCTGAGGTCGCCGTGTTCCCGCCGTTCACCGACCTCCGTTCGGTGCAGACCCTGGTCTCGGCAGACAAACTCCAGCTGCGCTTCGGCGCCCAGGATCTGTCGCAGCACGACTCCGGCGCGTACACCGGCGAGATCTCCGGCGCGTTCCTCGCCAAGCTCGAGTGCACCTACGTGCTCGTCGGACACTCGGAGCGGCGCACGCTGCACAACGAGACCGACGAGGTCGTCGCAGCGAAGGTCAAGGCGGCGATCCGTCACGGCCTCGTTCCGATCATCTGCATCGGCGAGACCGCAGAGGACCTCGAGACGCACGGCCCGAGCGCCGTTCCCGTCGCTCAGCTGAAGGCAGCGCTCGAGGGCGTCGACACGGCGGCGGACATCGTCGTCGCGTACGAGCCCGTCTGGGCCATCGGCTCCGGACAGGCGGCGACGCCAGAGCAGGCGCAGCAGGTCGCGCAGGCCCTGCGTGCAGCGATCGCAGAGCTCCTCGGCGACGACGTCGCCCAGAAGACCCGCATCCTCTACGGCGGCTCGGTCAAGGCGGTCAACATCGCCGGCTTTATGAAGCAGCCAGACGTCGACGGCGCCCTCGTCGGCGGAGCGAGCCTGCAGGCGGACGAGTTCGCCGGCATCGCACGCTTCGACAAGCACGTCGGACTGTAAAACGCACCACCGATCACCGCGATCCGAGCGGATCGACGCGACACCGACGGAGCCGATGCTCGGAGAGCACGGCTCCGTTGGGGTCGCACGGTATACTTGACGACGGTTCAGCCTCTCTGAACGCGAATTGAAAGGTCCCACGTGGAGATTCTCCAGGTCATCTTGCAGGTGCTGCTCGGCATCACCAGCCTCCTGCTCACCTTCCTGATCCTGCTGCACAAAGGTCGTGGCGGCGGTCTGTCCGACATGTTCGGCGGCGGGATGTCAAGCAACCTCGGTTCTTCCGGTGTTGCAGAGCGGAACCTGAACCGATTCACCGTCATCCTCGGTCTCACGTGGGGAACCTGCATCGTTGTGATCGGTCTCCTCACCAAGTTCACCGCGTCCTGAGCCCTCGGTCCGACCAGTCGGGCCGACCAGGCAGCAGTACAGGCAACAGCACAGAAGGAAGACACCATGGCATCTGGCGGAAGCGCCATCCGGGGTTCGCGCGTCGGCGCAGGACCCATGGGAGAACAGGACCACGGCTACCACGCAGACCGCGTCGCCGTGTCCTACTGGGACGCCCTCGGCAACGAGACCGTCCGCTACTTCGCGGCCAACGTGCCGGCGGAGGAGATCCCCGAGACGATCGACTGCCCGACGTCCGGTCTGCCGGCCGGTCGCGACAAGGAGAACCCGCCTGAGGTCTCCAAGCTCGAACCGTACAAGACCCACCTCGCCTACGTGAAGGAACGTCGTACGGAGGAGGAAGCCGAACAGCTCCTCGAAGAGGCGCTCCAGCAGCTTCGCGCACGTCGCGGCACCGCGGCGAAGAAGGCGTAGCCGCACCACAAACGCATGCAGAAGAGGCCGTTCCCAACCGGGAACGGCCTCTTCTGCATGTGTCGACCAGCTGCGCGGTCTAGTACTCCGGCAGGATGAGCGAGTCGGGGACCTCTGCTGCGGCAGCCTGATCCACGAAGAACACCGTGCGCTTGCGCCCCTTGGCGCCGGCGGCGGGAACCTCATTGAAGCTCGCACCGGCGAGGGTCAGGCCGAGTGCGGACGCCTTGTCGTCGCCCGACATCACGAGCCACACCCGCACGGACGAGTTGATCGCCCCACGGGTCAGGCTGAGACGCTCAGGCGGCGGCTTGGGGGAGTTGCGCACGGACACGACCGTCGCATCGGTGACGGTGATCTCGCGACGCTCAGGGAAGAGCGACGCGATGTGGCCGTCAGGACCGACGCCGAGGAACGTGATGTCGAAGCGTGGGAGATCCTGCCCCTCCGGAGCGTGGGAACGCAGCTCCTCCGCATACTGCACGGCAGCATCGTCGAGCTCGACACCCTCATCCGACGCCGCGAAGGCATGGATGTTGGCTGCCGGGACGTCGAGCGCGTCGAGGAGCGCTTCACGCGCCTGGACCTCGTTGCGATCGGCGGAGTCACGGGCGACCCATCGTTCATCGCCCCACCAGAAGTGGACTCGTGAGAAGTCCACCTTGGCGAGGTCCTTCGAAGCGGCGACCGCTGCGAGGGAGCCGATGCCGACGGTGCCGCCCGTGAGAACGACGTGCACCACGTCTTGCCCTTCGAGCAGCTCACGCGTCCTGGAGAGGAAACGCTTCGCAACAGCCGAGGTCAGCTGATCGCGGTCGGGGTAGACGAGTACACGTCGTTCGTTTGCCATCAGCTCGTCCTTGCTCGCAGGGTGACCGGCTCACCGAGGCCGAGGACGCCCTCGGTGATGACCTGGCCGTACAGTGTGTCGGGGTCCAGCGTCCGCAGTTCCTCCGCGAGGCAGTCGCGGAGACTGCGGCGGGGGAGCGACAGGTCGTGCGTCGGCTGACCCGGCTGGATGAGCGTCGCGATGTCCGGCACCGGGCGTTCGAGGACGACGTCCCCGGAGGCACGACTCAGTCGGACACCGTGGATGCCGCTCGATCCGTGCGCCATCGTGAGCTCGTGCGTCACCGAGACCTGCAGCTGGAGCTGCAGCCAGGCGGCGAGGAGCTCGGTCGACGGCGAATCGGCAGCACCGGACACCTGGATGGCGGTGACCTGCTCGTACGGCGGCTGGTCGAGCACGGCGGCGAGCTGTGCACGCCACAGCGTCAGACGGGTCCACGCGAAGTCGGTGTCGCCGGGAGCGTAGTTCTCCGACAGCGCCCGAAGCGCCTCGTGGGTGTTCGAGTGCGACGACGCGTCCGTGATGCGACGCTGTGCGATGCGACCGATGGGCGACGTGGAGACGCGCGCAGGCGCCTCGGCCGGCCACCAGGCGACGACGGGGGCATCGGGCAGGAGGAGGCCGGTGACGAGGCTCTCCTCGTTGTCCGCGACCGCGCCGTACGCGCGGAGGATGACGACCTCGCTCGCACCGGCGTCTCCGCCGACCCGGATCTGGGCGTCGAGTCGGTCGCCGACCTGGCCGGCAGTGCCGGTCGTGTCGGTCGACAGCACGATGACCCGCATGGGGTGCTCGCGCGACGCCTCGTTCGCGGCCTCGATCGCTTCTTCCTCTGCACCGAGCGCAGTGGAGATGACGAGCGTGAGCACACGTCCGAGGGCGACCGCTCCACCGTCTTCACGGATGGTGACGAGCGCCTTCGAGACCTTGCTCGTGGTGGTGTCTGGCAGATCTACGATCATGGTCGCCTCCAAGTGCGTCCGTCGCGGGCCATCAGGGCGTCGGCGGAATCCGGGCCCCAGGTGCCGGGAGCGTACTGCTCCAACGGGGTCTGCTGGGCAGACCAGTACTCTTCGATCGGGTCGAGGATCTTCCAGGAGAGTTCGACCTCCTCGTGACGCGGGAACAACGGCGGGTCGCCGAGCAGCACGTCGAGGATGAGACGCTCGTAGGCCTCCGGGCTCGCCTCGGTGAAGGCGTGTCCGTACCCGAAGTCCATCGTCACGTCGCGCACCTGCGTGCCTGCGCCGGGAACCTTCGAACCGAACCGGATGGTCACGCCTTCGTCCGGCTGCACGCGGATGACGAGTGCGTTCTGGCCGAGGGCGGACGTCTGGCTCTCCGCGAAGAGGTACTGCGGGGCGCGCTTGAACACCACGGCGATCTCGGTCACACGGCGGCCGAGACGCTTGCCGGCACGCAGGTAGAACGGAACACCGGCCCAGCGACGGGTACCGATGTCGAGGCGCATGGCCGCGAACGTCTCCGTCTTGGACTCGGGGTCCATGCCGTCCTCGTCGAGGAAGCCGGTCACCTGCTCGCCGCCCTGCCAGCCGCCGGCGTACTGACCGCGAGCCGTTGAGGCGCTGAGGTCGGCCGGGAGCCGCACAGCTGCGAGGACCTTCTCCTTCTCCGCGCGGAGGTCCGCGGCGTCGAACGAGATGGGCTCCTCCATGGCGGTCAACGCCAGGAGCTGCAGGAGGTGGTTCTGGATGACGTCGCGGGCTGCGCCGATGCCGTCGTAGTAGCCGGCACGACCGCCGACGCCGATGTCCTCGGCCATCGTGATCTGCACGTGGTCGACGTAGTTCGCGTTCCAGATGGGCTCGTAGAGCTGGTTCGCGAAGCGGAGCGCCAGGATGTTCTGGACGGTCTCCTTGCCGAGGTAGTGGTCGATGCGGAAGATCGAGTCGGACGGGAACACGGACTGGACGATGTCGTTCAGCTCGCGCGCCGTCTTCAGGTCGCTTCCGAACGGCTTCTCGATGACCACACGACGCCACTGGCCGTCTTCGGGCTCTGCGAGCCCGGAGCGGCGCAGCTGCTCGGTGACCTGGGGGAACGCCTTCGGCGGGATCGAGAGGTAGAACGCGTGGTTGCCCATCGTTCCACGGTCCCGGTCGAGCTCCTCGACGGTCTCCTTCAGCTTCTCGAACGCAGCGTCGTCACCGAATTCACCCGGGACGAACCGGATGCCCTGTGCGAGCTGGTTCCAGACGTCTTCCTTGAATTCGGTTCTGGCGTACTGCTTCACCGATTCGTGGACGACTTCCATGAAGTCCTGGTCCTCCCAGTCACGACGGGCGAACCCGACGAGGGAGAAACCGGGGGGAAGCAGTCCGCGGTTGGCGAGGTCGTACACGGCCGGCATCAGCTTCTTGCGTGACAGGTCACCTGTCACGCCGAAGATGATGAGACCGCTGGGTCCGGCGATTCGGTTGAGTCGTCGGTCGGAGTCAACCCGCAACGGGTTGGACTCCGGGGTGATATCCACGGGGGACATGCAGCTCCTTGGTCGCTGAGAGTGCGTCGTTCTTATTCGTTGACGGCGTCGAAGAGGGACACGATGTTCTGGTCCGGTGACGTGAGCGTCAGCGTGAGGACCGGGCGACCGTGTTCGGCGAGGACACGGGCGTCGCCGCCTGCCTGCGCCTGGATGAGCTGACCGAACGTGAACGGACGAGCGGGGATCTCGAGGTCGACGGGTGCCGTCTCGGTGATCTGCAGGAACACGCCGGTGGCTGGACCACCCTTGTGGTACTGGCCCGTGGAGTGCAGGAAGCGCGGGCCCCAACCGAACGTCGTCGGACGACCGGCCTTCGCGGCGACGAGGTCGCGGATGCTCTCGAGCTGCGGCGATGCGAGGCGGTCGACGTAGGCCTGGACGGAGACGTAACCGTCTTCGCCGAGCGTTGCGACGAGTGCGTCGATGGCGCCGGACAGCGTCGTGACGCCGTTCAGGAGCTCGGCGCTGCCGCGGACCTCGATGCCGTCTGCGACGAACGCGGGGGCGGTGGGCTCCGGGCGTGCGTCGAGCAGGCCACGCGTCGCGACCTTCGCGGACTCGACGTCCGGCTGGTCGAACGGGTCGATGCCGAGCAGGCGGCCGGCGACGGCCGTCGCGTACTCCCACACCAGCATGAGGGTTCCGAGGCTGCCGCTGATGAGGATCTCGCCCTCGTGGCGGTCGCGCGGGAACAGGTGCAGCGCGTGGGCGTCGTCGACGATGCGGACGATCTGGAGATCGGCCGGCTTCGCCTCGAGTTCAGGGGCCAGCGTGTTCAGCACAACGGGCAGGAGGCCCTTGCCGATCTTGCCGGTGGACTCGGCGATCAGCTGCTCGATCCAGTCCGGGAACCCGACGATGTGGGTGCCGTCCGTGATGAGGCCCAGCTTGTCGCGCAGGGGAGAGGTGCCGGCGATCGCGGCGCCCAGGATGAGGCCGGGGTTCGACGGGTCGTCGATCGCGAGCTCGAGCAGCGCGGACTCCGCGTCGTCGAGCAACGCGCCGATGTCGACGCCTGCGAGGCCCGACGGCACGAGGCCGAACGCGGTCAGGGCGCTGTAGCGTCCACCCACGTTGGGGTCGGCGTTGAAGACGCGGTAGCCGGCGTCCTTGGCAGAAGCCTCGAGCGGCGAGCCCGGGTCGGTGACGACGACGATGCGACCGGTGGGGTCGATGCCGGCGTCGCGGAACGCCTGCTCGTACGTGCGGCGCTGGCTGTCCGTCTCGACCGTCGAGCCCGACTTGGAGGACACGACGAGCACGGAGGTCTCGAGGCGGTCAGCAAGAGCGCTGAGCACCTGGCCTGGGGCCGTGGAGTCCAGCACGGTCAGCTGACCGTCGAGCGTGTTCGTGATGACCTCAGGCGCGAGCGAGGAGCCGCCCATGCCCGCGAGCACGATGTGGTTGATGCCCTGTTCGTGCAGTTCCTCGCGGAGGGCGAGGATCGGCTCGACGAGCGGACGGGAGACCGAGACGGCCTCCGTCCAGCCGAGGCGCTTGGCGGCCTCGGCCTCGGCCGCAGGGCCCCACAGCGTGGGGTCCTGCGACGTGATGCGGGATGCGACGAGGTCGGCGACGAGCGTCGGGACGACGTTCGCTACGGCCTCCTCTGCAGCTCCGCTGACGTGGATCTTGAAGCTCACTTGGACGCCTCCAGCGCAGCGGTCACGGTGTCGAGGAGTTCGTTCCAGGAAACGATGAACTTCTCGACGCCCTCCTTCTCGAGGAGCGCGGTGACGTCGTCGTAGGAGATGCCGAGTGCGGCGATCGCGTCGAGGACGCCGTTCGCGTCGGCGTAGGAACCGGTGACGGTGTCGCCCGTGATGACGCCGTGGTCGAAGGTCGCTTCGAGCGTCTTCTCCGGCATCGTGTTGACGACGCCGTCTGCGACGAGCTGCGTCACGTAGAGCGTGTCAGGCAGCTCGGGGGACTTGACGCCGGTCGACGCCCAGAGCGGACGCTGACGGTTCGCGCCGGCCTCGAGGAGGACGGTGGCACGCTCGCTGGAGAACTCCTGCTCGAACGCCTCGTAGGCGAGCTGAGCGTTCGCGACGCCTGCCTTGCTCTTCAGTGCGACGGCCTCCGGCGTGCCGACGGCCTCCAGGCGCTTGTCGATCTCGGTGTCGACACGCGACACGAAGAACGAGGCGACGGAGTGGATCGTCGACAGGTCGTGGCCGGCGGCCTTGGCCTGCTCGAGACCGGTGAGGAACGCGTTGACGACCTCGCGGTAACGGGCGAGGCTGAAGATCAACGTGACGTTGACGCTGATGCCGGCGCCGATGACGGCGGTGATGGCCTCGAGGCCCTCGACCGTCGCCGGGATCTTGATCATGGCGTTGGGCTGGTCGACCTTGGCCCAAAGCTCCTTCGCCTGCTTGATCGTGGCGGCTGCGTCGTGCGCGAAGCCCGGCTCGACCTCGATCGAGACCCGGCCGTCGTAGCCGCGCGACGAGTCGTAGATGGGGCGGAAGATCTTGGACGCCTCTGCGACGTCGTCGGTGGTGATCTCGAAGACCGCCTCCGTGACGTTCTTGCCGGCAGCTGCCAGCTCGGCGACCTGCTCCTTGTAGACGTCGCCGTTGCTCAACGCGGAAGCGAAGATCGTCGGGTTCGTGGTGACACCGACGACGTTGCGGTCGGCGATGAGCTGCTGCAGTCCGCCGGACTGGATGCGCTCGCGCGACAGGTCGTCGAGCCAGATGCTGACGCCGGCTGCGGAGAGCTGGGCGGTGGGGGTTTCAGTCATGTTCTTCTATCTCCTTCGCCCGGGCTACTTGCCGAGCGTGTCTTTGGCGGCCGAGACGACGGCCTCCGTCGTGATACCGAATTCGCGGAACAGGGTCTTGTAGTCGGCCGATGCGCCGAAGTGCTCGATCGACACCGTGCGACCTGCGTCGCCGACGATGCTCTTCCAGGTCAACGCGAGACCGGCCTCGACCGATACCCGAGCGGTGATCGCTGCTGGCAGAACGTGCTCGCGGTACTCTGCGGACTGCTCCTCGAACCACTCGAGGGCCGGGACCGAGACGACACGAGCGTTGACGCCTTCGCCGCGGAGCGCCTCACGGGCGTCGACGGCGAGCTGGAGCTCGGAACCCGTCGCGATGAGGATGACGTCGGGCGTGCCGCCTGGCGCCTCCGCGAGGATGTACGCGCCCTTGGCGACGTTCGCGGCCGAGGCGAAGGTCTCGCCGACGGCGTCGCCCTCTCCACGCTCGAACACCGGGATGTTCTGACGCGTGAGCGCGATGCCGGCCGGGCCGCCACGACGCTTGAGGATCTCGAGCCATGCGTATGCGACCTCGTTGGCGTCACCTGGACGCACGACGGCGAGGTTCGGGATGGCGCGGAGCGTTGCGAGCTGCTCGATCGGCTGGTGCGTCGGGCCGTCCTCGCCGAGGGCGACGGAGTCGTGGGTCCACACGAAGATGGACGGCACGTTCATGAGCGCGGCGAGACGGACTGCCGGACGCATGTAGTCGCTGAAGATGAGGAAGGTGCCGCCGAACGCGCGCGTCGGGCCGTGGAGCACGATGCCGTTCAGGATGGCGGCCATCGCGTGCTCACGGATGCCGAAGTGCAGCACACGACCGTACTGGTTGCCCGTCCACTCGTGCGTGGAGTGCTCGCTCGGGATGAACGAAGCGCCGCCCTCGATCGTCGTGTTGTTCGACTCCGCGAGGTCGGCCGAGCCGCCCCACAGTTCCGGCAGCACGCCGCCGAGTGCGTTGAGGACCTTGCCGGATGCTGCGCGGGTCGAGACGTCCTTGCCTGCCTCGAAGACGGGCAGAGCCGCTTCGACGCCCTCGGGGAGTTCGCCGGCCAGCAGGCGCTGGAGGAGTTCGTTGCGCTCGGGGTTGGCTGCAGCCCACGCGTCGAACTGGACCTGCCAGGCCGCGTGCTCTTCGGCACCGCGGTCGACGGCCTTGCGCGTGTGCTCGATGACCTCGTCAGCGACGAAGAAGTTCTGCTCCGGGTCGAAGCCGAGGACTTCCTTGACCGCTGCGAGCTCCTCAGCGCCGAGAGCCGAACCGTGGATCTTGCCCGTGTTCTGCTTCTTCGGTGCCGGCCAGCCGATGATCGTCTTGAGGATGATGAGCGACGGCTTGTCGGTGACGGCCTTGGCCGCTTCGATCGCGTCGTTCAGGGCGTGCACGTCCTCGACGTACTCGCCTGTCTTCTTCCAGTCGACGACCTGGACGTCCCAGTGGTAGGCCTCGTAGCGGGCCTTGACGTCTTCGGTGAAGGCGATGTTGGTGTCGTCCTCGATCGAGATCTGGTTGGAGTCGTAGATCGCAATGAGGTTGCCGAGCTGCTGGTGGCCGGCGAGCGAGGAAGCCTCGCTCGTGACGCCTTCCTGCAGGTCGCCGTCGCCGGCGATGACGTAGACGAAGTGGTCGAAGGGGCTCTTGCCCGCTTCTGCCTCAGGATCGAACAGACCGCGCTCGAAGCGCGAGGCGTAGGCGAAGCCGACGGCGGACGCGAGGCCCTGGCCGAGCGGGCCGGTCGTGATCTCGACGCCGTCGGTGTGTCCGAACTCCGGGTGCCCGGGAGTCTTCGAACCCCAGGTGCGGAGCGACTCGATGTCTTCGAGCTCGAGGCCGTAGCCACCGAGGTAGAGCTGGACGTACTGCGTCAACGAGCTGTGTCCGACCGACAGGATGAACCTGTCCCGGCCGAGCCAGTGCTGGTCGTGCGGATCGCGCCGCATGACCTTCTGGAACAGCAGGTAAGCGGCTGGAGCGAGGCTCATCGCGGTGCCCGGATGACCGTTGCCCACTTTCTCGACCGCATCGGCGGCGAGAACACGCGCCGTGTCGACTGCTTTGTTGTCAATGGGATCCCACTGCAGAGCTGCCACTGAATACTGACCCTTCTCATCGGAACAGGGTGTCGGCAGCGTCGCCGCCGGCCCCTACTGTGCGTTCGCGTGCCCACGACGTCTTCGGCGCCCGCGCCGCGCACGCCACGAGCATCGTTTCGGAAGCTCGGGAGGACGCTGCACGGTGGCTAGCGAGCGTTCCCAGCATAGCGAAACGCACACCTGACGGGGGCACCTTTCGTCATGCGGGACCGGCGCACTCCCAGCTTTGGCATAGAATTGCGGGCGAGACGTGTCCCCGAGACATGGTTAGAGGAGCAATGGACGTCGCAGTAGAAGAACGGGTCCGACCCGCAAAGATCGGGTTCTCGCGGAAGGCGAAGGCGTACGTAGCCCTCACGAAGCCCCGCGTGATGGAACTCCTCCTGGTGACGACCATCCCGGTGATGATCCTCGCCCAGGGCGGCCTGCCGAACCTGTGGCTCGTCATCGCGACGGTCATCGGCGGCTCGTTGAGCGCCGGTTCAGCCGCCGCGTTCAACTGCTATTTCGATCGTGACATCGATGCGGTCATGGACCGCACGAAGAAGCGGCCGCTCGTCACCGGTGAGGTGACGCCGCGTGAAGCGCTCGTGTTCGCGTGGACCCTCGGCGTGGTCTCCACGGTGTGGCTGTTGCTGACCACCAATTGGCTCGCTGCGGCACTCTCCGTCGGCGCCATCCTCTTCTACGTTCTCATCTACACGCTGTGGTTGAAGCGCCGCACGGAGCAGAACATCATCTGGGGCGGCATCGCCGGATGCTTCCCGGTGCTCATCGGATGGTCGGCCGTCACCGGCTCGCTCACCTGGGCCCCCGTCATCCTCTTCGGCGTCGTCTTCCTCTGGACGCCGCCGCACTACTGGCCGCTGTCCATGAAGTACCGCAGCGACTACAAGGCCGTCGACGTCCCCATGCTCGCCGTGACGCGCGGCCGCGCACAGGTCGGCCTGCAGGTCATCCTGTACGCGTGGGCGACCGTCGTGTGCTCGCTGCTCCTCATCCCCGTCGCCGACATGGGCATCCTGTACAGCGTCGTCGCGTTCGTCTCCGGTGGTTGGTTCGTCTACGAGACCCACCGCCTGTACAACCTCGCGATCCGCCACGAGAACGTGTCGCCCATGCGCGTGTTCCACGGCTCCATCACGTACTTGACGCTCCTGTTCCTCGCCGTCGGCATCGACCCGCTGCTGCCGTTCTGAGCGGCGTGAGCATCGTCAGCGAGGAAGCCGACCAGCCGAGGGACGAGGACTTCGTCGATCCGGTGCGCACAGCGCTCGTCGACCACCTCCCGGACGATCCGACGAGCGACGCGATCTTCGACGCCTTCGTCGAGTGGGCGGAGCACGACGGCCTGTCGCTGTATCCGGCACAGGAGGAAGCCCTCATCGGCATCGTGGACGACGCGAACGTCATCCTCTCCACGCCGACGGGGACGGGCAAGTCCCTCGTCGCTGCCGGCGCGCACTTCCAGGCCCTCGCGACCGGACGGCGCAGCTACTACACGGCCCCGATCAAAGCCCTCGTGAGCGAGAAGTTCTTCGCGCTCGTCGAAGCGTTCGGCGCTGAGAACGTCGGCATGGTGACGGGGGACTCCTCGGTCAACTCCGACGCCCCGATCATCTGTTGCACCGCCGAGATCGTCGCCAACCTGGCACTGCGCCACGGCTCGGATGCCGGCATCGACCAGATCGTGATGGACGAGTTCCACTACTACGCCGACCCGGACCGCGGGTGGGCCTGGCAGGTGCCGCTGCTGTTGCTGCCCGACACGCAGTTCGTGCTCATGTCGGCGACCCTCGGCGACGTCACCGAGCTGTCCGCGGACCTCAGCCGTCGCACCGGGCGGGAGACCGCCATCGTGACCGGTGTCGAGCGACCGGTTCCGCTCCACTTCTCCTACGCGACGACCCCCATCCACGAGACCGTCGAAGAACTGCTCCACACGGGGCAGGCGCCGATCTACATCGTGCACTTCGCGCAGGCGGCGGCGCTGGAGCGGGCCCAGGCGCTCACGAGCATCAAGATCGTCAGCCGGGAGCAGCGGGACGAGATCGCGGCGGCCATCGGCGATTTCCGCTTCTCCACGGCGTTCGGCACGACACTGTCACGTCTGGTGCGCAGCGGGATCGGCGTGCACCACGCCGGCATGCTGCCGAAGTACCGCCGACTCGTCGAGCAGCTCGCCCAGCGCGGCCTGCTGCGCGTCATCTGCGGGACGGACACACTCGGCGTCGGCATCAACGTCCCGATCAGGACCGTGCTGTTCACCGCCCTCACGAAGTACGACGGCACGAAGATGCGCCAGCTGAACGCGCGAGAGTTCCACCAGATCGCCGGGCGCGCCGGCAGGGCCGGCTTCGACACGGCCGGCACCGTCGTCATCCAGGCGCCGGAGCACGAGAGCGACAACCTCAAGGCGATCGAGAAGGCCGGCGACGACCCGAAGAAGCGACGCAAGATCGTCCGCAAGAAGGCTCCGGAGGGGTTCGTCTCCTGGGGGCAGCCGAGCTTCGAACGCCTCGTCGCAGCCGAGCCGGAAACGCTCACGAGCCACATGCAGATGACCCACGCCATGCTGCTCAACGTCATCGCCCGCGGGGGAGACGTCTTCGGCACCGTGCGCACCCTCGTCTTCGAGAACCATGAGCCTCGGGCCAAACAGTTCGCCCTGGCCCGGAAGGCGCTGGAGATCTACCGGACGCTGCGGACCGCTGGTGTCATCACCCAGGACATCGACCCCGAGACCGGCGAGGTGATCATCGGACTCACGGTGGACCTGCAACCGAACTTCGCACTCAACGCACCGTTGTCGCCCTTCGCCCTCGCGGCGTTCGAACTCATCGACCCCGACCAGCCAGGCTTCGCCCTCGACATCATCTCGGTGGTCGAGTCGACGCTCGACGACCCCAGGGCGATCGTGTTCGCGCAACAGCACCTCGCCCGCGGTGAAGCCGTCGCCGCGATGAAGGCCGATGGCATCGAGTACGAGCAGCGGATGGAGCTGCTGGAGGAGATCACCTACCCGAAGCCGCTGCAGGAGCTCCTCGAGGCCGCATTCCAGAGCTACACCGCCGCCCAGCCCTGGGCACTCGACCTGGAGCTCCGACCGAAGGCCGTCGTCCGGGACATGGTGGAGCGCGCCCTCAACTTCAGCGAGCTGGTGTCGTTCTACGGCCTGTCCCGCTCGGAGGGGCTTGTGCTCCGCTACCTCTCCGACGCGTTCCGCGCCATCAGGCAGAGCGTCCCGGACGAGTTCAAGGACGAGGAGCTGCTCGACCTCATCGAGTGGCTCGGCGAGCTGGTCCGCCAGGTCGACTCGAGTCTCCTCGACGAGTGGGAGGAACTGTCCCACCCCGATCCTGCCAAGCACAATCAGATCGCCAACTCCCTGCCGCCTGCGCCGCGCAGCGTCCTGGCGAATCGGCGTGCATTCACCGTGCTCGTGCGCAACGAACTCTTCCGGCGGGTGCAGATGGCATCGCTCGAACGCTACGACGCGCTCGGCGAGCTCGATCAGTCTGCGGGTTTCGACGCCGACGCCTGGGCCGATGCGATGGACCCGTACTTCGAGGAGCACGGCCAGCTGCCGACGGGTGCCGACGCGCGCAGCCCTGCACTGCTCGTGATCGACGAGACGGACGAGGCGTCAGGCTCGGTGTGGCACGTCCGCCAGGTCTTCGCCGACCCGGCCGGGGACCACGACTGGGGGATCGACGCCGACGTGGACCTCGACGCGTCGGAGGAGACCGGCACGGCCGTCGTCCGCGTCACGGCCGTCGGCATGCGCGACCGCTACTAGTCCGGCACCCCGAGCCCCGGCATCGAGCACAACTCCTTCAATTCCTCGGTCGCCCGGCGGTGACCCGCGGAATTCCGCGGGCCACCGCCGATGGCGGCTCGAATTGAAGGAGTTGTGCTCGAGAGGACGAGCGATGGTGGTGGCGCAGACGGTCAGACGGCGACCGCTCCGGCGCGCTCGGACTCAGCGGCGGGAGCCGCGACCTCGCGGGGGACCGTCAGGCTCAGGATGACGTTCGTCATGGCGGCGACCAGCAGTGCCGCGAGGACCATGTGGATGCCCACGAGCAACTCGGGCAGACCGAGACGCGCCTGCGTCAGACCGACCGCGATCTGGACGAACTCGACGGCGATGAGCAGCACAACGGCGACGCGCAGCCGACGCACGACGGTGGCGCCGACGACGGGGATCTGCGCCCGACCGACCACCCACGCGCCGATCAGGAGCACAACGGTCGCCGCGAACGTCGCGTACGCTGGCCAGCTGTGCAGGTGCTGCAGGAACTCCGGGTCGAGTCCGTTGCGGAGCGCAGGGACGTCCTTCGAGTTGTCTCCGGCGTGCGGGCCTGCACCGGTCGTGAGGATGCCGAAGAGGACGGTGATCGCCACGAAGAGCGACGTGACGTGCGCGACGATGCGGTACCAGCTCGGCACGACGTGCACGGAGCCCTTCGGGCCGCGGTAGACGCGGAACAGCAGCGCCGCGGTCAACGCGACCAGCACGATCGACACCACGAAGTGCATCCCGACGATGTACGGGTTCAGTCCGGTGAGCACCGTGATGCCGCCGATGACGGCCTGCGCGGGGATCGAGAGCCCCTGCAGCAGCGTCAGCCAGAAGAGGTCGCGACGCTCCTTGCGCATCCGCACGACGGACAGGAACGCTGCGATGACGATGATCACGATGACGCCCGTCAGCGTCCGGTTGCCGAACTCGATGATGCCGTGGATGCCCATCTCCGGCGTCGACACGAACGACCCGTCCGTGCACTTCGGCCACGTCGGGCAGCCGAGCCCGGACGCCGTCAGCCGAACGGCGCCGCCTGTGCCGATGAGGACCACCTGGAAGATGAACGACAGCCAGGCGAACACCCGGACGGGACGGGTCACGGTCGCAGGAAGCCAGGCCACGAATCGGGAGAAGACCGAGGTCGACGGTGAGGCTGGCGCAGGGGCGGACGTTGACACAGAGGTGGTCCTTCGTTCTCTTCGACTGGATGATGAGGATGACCTCACCCAAAACGCACAGCAACCTGTAGGATTATGAGGTTCACGGTGCGCGCGACAGCGAAACGGACCGCGGAGACGGATACTCCACGACCGAGGCCGCAGCGCCATGGTTCATGAACATTGTAGGTACGCAATGAAGCCGCCCGCACACTCCCTTCCCATCACGATGTGGCATGCCTGCGTCGCGGGGAGGGAATGACGACCGTCGCCCGGCGGTTGTCTCGAGGGAGGAAAAGAGGGACACATGTCAGACATCCTGATCGAACGCCCGGAGCTCGACGGACTCGGACAATACGAGTTCGGTTGGCACGACGGCGACGCAGCAGGCGCCTCCGCCCGCCGAGGGATCAACACCGAGGTCGTCAGCGACATCTCCAGCCTCAAACACGAACCGGACTGGATGCTCCAACGCCGCCTGAAGGCGCTGCAGTTGTTCGAGCGCAAGCCCATGCCGTTGTGGGGAGCAGACCTCTCCGACATCGATTTCGACAACATCAAGTACTTCGTCCGTTCGACGGAGAAGCAGGCCCAGACCTGGGAAGACCTGCCGGACGACATCAAGAACACGTACGAGAAGCTCGGCATCCCAGAGGCCGAGCGTCAGCGCCTCGTGTCCGGCGTCGCAGCCCAGTACGAGTCAGAGGTGGTCTACCACCAGATCAACGAAGAGCTCGAAGCCCAGGGCGTCATCTTCATGGACACGGACACCGCTCTGCGCGAGCACCCCGAGTTCTTCGAGGAGTACTTCGGAACCGTCATCCCCTCCGGCGACAACAAGTTCGCCGCCCTCAACACGGCCGTGTGGTCCGGCGGCTCGTTCGTCTACGTTCCGCCTGGCGTCCACGTCGAGATCCCCCTGCAGGCCTACTTCCGCATCAACACGGAGAACATGGGCCAGTTCGAGCGGACGCTCATCATCGCCGACGAGGGCAGCTACGTCCACTACATCGAGGGCTGCACGGCCCCGATCTACAAGTCGGACTCGCTGCACTCCGCCGTTGTGGAGATCATCGTGAAGAAGAACGCCCGCGTTCGCTACACGACCATCCAGAACTGGTCGAACAACGTCTACAACCTCGTCACGAAGCGCGCCACGGCAGCCGAGGGCGCCACCATGGAGTGGATCGACGGCAACATCGGTTCCAAGGTCACCATGAAGTACCCGTCCATCTACCTCATGGGCGAACACGCGAAGGGCGAGACGCTCTCCGTGGCCTTCGCCGGCCCAGGCCAGCACCAGGACGCCGGCGCGAAGATGATCCACATGGCTCCGTACACGCAGTCGTCGATCGTCTCCAAGTCGATCGCCCGTGGCGGCGGTCGTGCGGGGTACCGCGGTGAGGTCCGGGTCGACGCGAACGCGCACCACTCGGCCAACACGGTCCGATGCGACGCGCTGCTCGTCGACACCATCTCCCGCAGCGACACGTACCCGGCCATCGACATCCGTGTCGACGACGTCCAGCTGGGCCACGAGGCCACGGTGTCCAAGGTCAGCGAGGAGCAGCTCTTCTACCTCATGAGCCGCGGCATGCCGGAGGACGAGGCCATGGCCATGATCGTCCGCGGCTTCATCGAGCCGATCGCTCGTGAGCTGCCCATGGAGTACGCACTCGAACTCAACAAGCTCATCGAGATGGGCATGGAAGGATCAGTCGGTTAATGACGACTGCAGCACCGACTCAGACCCAACTTCCCGAAGGCCAGCACGGCATCAAGGCGCACAGCGACGGAGCAGGGAAGGTCGTTCCCGTCCAGACGCGCTCCGAGCGGTTCGCCTCGTTCGACGTCAACGACTTCGCAGCCGTCACCGGCCGCGAGGCCGTGTGGAAGCTCAGCCCTGTCGGAACCTTCACCGACCTCACGGCCGGCGAGCTCGACGGCTCCACGTACCCCATCGAGGCCGATGACGTCGACGGCGTGACCCTCGAATGGATCGACCGGGCCGATGCCCGCATCGCCGTCGTCGGCGTTCCAGAGGAGCGTGCGTCCGCCAATGCGTGGTCGAGCTTCGATCAGGCGTTGTCCATCACGATCGACGGCGAAGAGGCGAAGACCGTCGTCGTCAAGCGCTCCGCGCTCGGCGACGGCCCGCGCGCCGCGCACACCGTCATCACCGCGAAGCCGTTCAGCCGCGGTCTCGTCATCATCGAGAACTCGGGCGACGCCCGTCTCACCGAGAACGTCGAGATCGTCGTCGGCGACCAGGCCGACATCACCGTCGTGAGCGTGCAGTGGTGGAACGACGAAGCCGTGCACCTCGCGAACCACTTCGCCACGATCGGCCGCGATGCCCGCCTCAAGCACGTCGTCGTGTCGCTCGGCGGCAAGGTCGTCCGCGTCAACCCGACGCTGCACCTGAACGGTCAGGGCTCCGACCTCGAAGCGCTCGGCGTGTACTTCGCCGACGCAGGTCAGCACCTCGAGCAGCAGGTGTACATGCACCACAACGCCGCCAACACGCGCGGACGCGTCACGTACAAGGGCGCGCTCCAGGGCGCCGGTGCGCGCACGGTGTGGATCGGTGACGTACTCATCAGCAACAGCGCGGTCGGCACGGACAGCTACGAACAGAACCGCAACCTCGTGCTCACGGACGGCACCCGCGCGGACTCCATCCCGAACCTCGAGATCGAGACCGGCGACATCGCCGGCGCCGGCCACGCGAGTGCGACCGGTCGGTTCGACGACGAGCAGCTGTTCTACCTGCAGGCCCGAGGCATCCCGGAGGACCAGGCCAGGCGCCTCGTTGTCCGCGGCTTCCTCACGGAGATCGTGCAGCAGATCGGTGACGCAGCCCTGCAGGAACGCCTGCAGGATGCAATCGAGGCCGAACTGCTCGGCACCCCGGTCTCAGCGTCCACCGGCGCCCAGGGCGGAGCGCAGCAGTAGTGGCGTCCAAGGTGTGCTCGTTCGACGAGCTCGCCGTCAACCAGGCCAAACGGGTCGTGGTGGACGGCGTGCCGATCGCGCTCGTCCGCGATGCGAATGACGACGTCTTCGCCATCGGCGACACCTGCACGCATGGCGACATCTCCCTGTCAGAGGGCTTCGTCGAGGACGGCAACCTCGAGTGCTGGGCGCACGGCTCCCAGTTCTCCCTCACCACGGGGAAGCCGCTCACCCTCCCGGCCTACGAGCCGGTCCCCGTCTACGTCGTCGAACTGGTCGACGGCGACATCTACATCGACCCGACCGCAACGAAAGAGATCTAGCACCATGTCAGTACTTGAAATCCGCGATCTGCACGTCAGCGTCGAGACCGACCAGGGCACCAAGCCGATCCTGCGCGGCGTCGACCTGACCATCAACAAGGGTGAGACGCACGCCATCATGGGCCCGAACGGCTCTGGCAAGTCCACCCTCGCGTACACGATCGCCGGCCACCCGAAGTACACGGTGGACAGCGGATCGATCACGCTCGACGGCGAAGACGTCCTGGCCATGTCGGTCGACGAGCGCGCACGCGCCGGCCTCTTCCTCGCGATGCAGTACCCCGTCGAGATCCCGGGCGTCACGGTCACGAACTTCCTCCGCACCGCCAAGACGGCGATCGACGGTGAGGCTCCTGCGATCCGCACGTGGATCAAGGACGTCCGCCAGTCGATGAAGGACCTCCGCATGGACGCGGCCTTCGCCGAGCGCAATGTGAACGAGGGCTTCTCCGGTGGAGAGAAGAAGCGCCACGAGATCCTGCAGCTCGAACTCCTCAAGCCGAACTTCGCGATCCTCGACGAGACCGACTCCGGACTCGACGTCGACGCGCTCAAGATCGTGTCTGAGGGCGTCAACCGCGCCAAGGAGAACACCGGTCTCGGCGTCCTGCTCATCACGCACTACACGCGCATCCTCCGCTACATCAAGCCGGACTTCGTGCACGTGTTCGTGAACGGGCAGATCGCGGAGCAGGGCGGCCCTGAGCTCGCCGACCGTCTTGAGGACGAGGGTTACGACCGTTTCCTGGTCGATGCGGACGGCGAGTCTGCTGCGGCTCCGTCGGACGATACCGCCACCGTCTAGCGCCACCGGGGCTAAGATAACGACATGGTAACAACACTGAGTCCGCAGAAGTTCGACGAGGTCGAGGAAGCGCTCAAGGACGTTATGGATCCAGAGCTCGGGATCAACGTCGTCGACCTCGGTCTGATCTACGACCTCGGCTGGGACGACGAGAACAACGCGCTCATCATCCACATGACCCTGACCTCTGCCGGCTGCCCGCTGACCGATGTGCTCGAAGAGCAGACCGGTCAGGCGCTTGACGGCGTTGTCGAGGCGTTCCGCATCAACTGGGTGTGGATGCCGCCCTGGGGTCCTGAGCGGATCACCGACGACGGCCGCGACATGATGCGCGCCCTCGGCTTCGCGATCTGACGTCGCACCGCAACCGCTGAACGCGGGTGGGATCACTCCCACCCGCGTTTTCGCGTGTCATGGGCGCGGACTAGGGTCGAGGGTATGGAATCCGTCGCCGCAGACCCCATCGACGTGCTCCGCTCGCGGACGAGCGAGAAGTGGTCGGAGTATCCGCCGGATGTCGTGCCGATGTTCGTCGCGGAAATGGACGCGCCGCTCGCGCCCGTCATCCGGGAGACCCTCCATGCGGCGATCGACCGCGGAGATGCGGGCTACGTCGCCAGCAGGACCCGGTTGCCGGAGGTCTTCGCAGCATTCGCGGAGCGCCGCTGGGGTTGGGACGTCGACCCGGCTTCGGTGTTCACCACGGCCGACGTCAGCATGGGCATCGTCGAGATCCTCCGTCGAGTGATCTCGCCGGGAGACGGCGTCGTCATCAATCCGCCGATCTATCCGCCGTTCCCTGAGCTCGTCGCAGAGGCCGGCGGGACGGTCGTCGAGGTGCCGCTCGTCCGGCGTGACGCCGGTTGGTCCCTCGATCTCGACGGCCTCGAAGCCGCGTTCCGGGCGGGTGCCACAGCGTACCTGCTCTGCAATCCGCACAACCCGATCGGCCGCCCGCACCCGCGGGAGGAGCTGATCGCCGTGGCCGCTCTCGCCGCACGATACGACGTGGCCGTTGTGAGCGACGAGATCCACGCACCGCTCACCCAACCCGATGCGACGTTCACCCCGTTCCTGAGCGTCTCGGACGATGCCAGACGTCAGGGCTTCTCTGTGCTCGCGGCCAGCAAGGCGTGGAACCTCGCCGGCTTGAAGTGCGCCATGATGATCAGCGCCTCACCCGAGCATCGCGCCGTCCTGTCCGGGATGCCGGTCGAGGTGTCATGGCGGACCGGACAGTTCGGGCTCCTCGCGAGCATCGCCGCGTTCGAGGACGGAGAGCCGTGGCTCGACGGCCTCCTCGCGATGCTCGACGACAACAGGCGCTTGCTCGCTACGGAACTCGCCGAACACCTGCCCGAGGTCCGGTACGTCGTTCCAGAGGCCGGCTACCTCGCCTGGCTCGACTTCTCGGAGCTGGGATGGGGAGACAACCCGAGCAGACGGATCCTGCGCGAGGCGCGCATCGCACTCCAGGCAGGCAAGCCGTTCGGCACGCCGGGCGCGGGCTTCGCACGGCTCAATTTCGCGTGCGCGCCTGAAACGATCTCGGCAGCGGTCCGCGCCATCGCATCGCTCAGGGGCTGAGTCCGGGGCCGCACGAGTCCTGCCCATCGGTCCCGGCGGCTCGGAGGGGAATTCCGATGCGCCCAGACGGTTTAGGATAGAAGGCTGACCCCCACCCTTCCGCGTTGCCGCCACGTCGCCGCATCGCACCCAAAGAAATGGACTACGCCTTGCTGAGTGTGCACGACCTTGAAATCCGCGTGGGGGCACGCGTGCTGATGGAAGGCGTCAACTTCCGCGTCTCCGACGGCGACAAGATCGGCCTCGTCGGCCGCAACGGCGCTGGCAAGACCACGCTCACGAAGACGCTCGCGGGGGAGACGCTGCCGACCAAGGGCCGCATCGACCGTACCGGCGAGATCGGCTACCTGCCGCAGGACCCGCGCTCCGGCAACCCGGAGGACCTCGCGCGCACGCGCATCCTCGACGCACGCGGCCTCGGCCAGCTCGCGCTCGGCATGCAGGAGTCCAGCCTCGCGATGGCGAGCGACGACCCGGCAGTGAGCGCCGCGGCCATGAAGAAGTACGGCAACCTCACCGACCGCTTCAACGCGCTCGGCGGGTATGCGGCCGAGGCGGAGGCTGCGTCCATCGCGAGCAACCTGAATTTGCCCGACCGCATCCTCGACCAGCCGCTCAGCACCCTCTCCGGAGGTCAGCGTCGGCGCATCGAGCTGGCGCGCATCCTCTTCTCCGATGCCCAGACCATGATCCTCGATGAGCCGACGAACCACCTCGACGCCGACTCCGTCGTCTGGCTGCGTGAGTTCCTGAAGCAGTACAAGGGCGGCTTCATCGTCATCACCCACGACATCGAGCTCGTCGGCGAGACCGTCAACCGCGTCTTCTACCTCGACGCGAACCGCACGGTCATCGACGTCTACAACATGAACTGGAAGAACTACCTCCGCCAGCGGGAGGCCGACGAGGAGCGCCGCAAGAAGGAGCGCGTCAACGTCGAGAAGAAGGCGACCGCGCTGCAGCTCCAGGCTGCGAAGTTCGGGGCGAAGGCGAGCAAGGCGGCAGCCGCCCACCAGATGGTGGCTCGCGCCGAGAAGATGCTCTCCGGCCTCGAGGAGGTCCGCGCCCAGGACCGCGTCGCCAAGCTGCGGTTCCCGACGCCGGCCCCGTGCGGCAAGACGCCGCTCATGGCGAGCAACCTGTCCAAGAGCTACGGTTCCCTGGAGATCTTCACCGCGGTGGACCTCGCGATCGACCGCGGTTCGAAGGTCGTGATCCTCGGTCTCAACGGTGCAGGCAAGACGACGCTCCTCCGTATCCTCGCCGGTGTGGACAAGCCGGACACCGGCCGCCTCGAACCAGGCCACGGACTCCGCGTCGGCTACTACGCTCAGGAACACGAGACCATCGACGTCAAACGCAGCGTGCTGGAGAACATGGTCTCCTCCTCGCCGAACATCACCGAGATGGAAGCGCGTCGTGTGCTCGGATCGTTCCTCTTCACGGGTGACGACTCCGCCAAGCTCGCCGGTGTGCTCTCCGGCGGCGAGAAGACACGTCTCGCACTCGCGATGATCGTCGTCTCCGGCGCCAACATGCTGCTGCTCGACGAACCCACCAACAACCTCGACCCGGCCAGCCGCCTCGAGATCTTGGACGCGCTCGCGCACTACGAGGGCGCGGTCGTCCTGGTGAGCCACGACGAGGGCGCCGTCGAGGCGCTGAACCCGGAACGCGTGCTCATCATGCCCGACGGCGTCGAGGACCACTGGACCAAGGACTACTCGGACCTCATCAGCCTCGCCTGATCCGGATACACGCCACCACGGTGAGACCTCCGTTCGCGTGAGACACTCGGCATCCCAGCCGGGCGTCTCACGCGAACGGAGGTTTCGTCGTTCCGGCGCGTGCTCAGCGTCGGGGATCGAGCCGGCGCTCCAACCAGGCGAGCATGACTGCTCCCTGGCGCCGCTGAGCATCACGGATCGTGGGGAGTCCGGCAGGGGCCGGACGCTTGGCCGCGTCGATGAAGTAGCCCGTGAGACCCGCGATGACGCCGTCGAGGTCATCACGCTCGACGCCGTCGAACAGCGGATGGTCGACGATGATGGCGTCGGCGTCGAACGTCGGGCGCCCGAGCAGCGCATCGCCGAGCACACCGACCCCGTCGAACCACGCTCTCCCGCGGTTGGCCCACGGCCAGTCGACGATGACGATGCCGCCGTCCCTCGTGACGAGGATGTTGTCCGCGCGGAGATCCGTGTGGATCAGGCCGTCGCCGTCGAGCGCCGGAAGCGCGCCCATCGCGAACCGATCGAGCCACGCGACGCGGGACTCGCTCCACCCGGCGGGCAGCTCGGTCCCGTCCTCCAACATGCGCCGCCACCCGCCGAACGTCCCGGCGAGATCAACGCTCGCGTAGGGGAGCACATGCTGAGGGTCGCGGACCTCGAGGTCATCGAGCTGTGCCACGGTGTCGAGGACCGCCCAGATCTCGTCAGCATTGCACGGCGCCTGCGGCTGAGCCCCGGCGACATCTTCCAGGACGATCGCGACCCAGTCGTCGTCATCCAGGCTGCCGAGCATGCTCGGAGCGGGCGCATCAGCCGGGATGACCTCCATCACGGCGATCTCGCGGCGGTGGATCGTCGGCGTGTCAGGATTGAGGGACGTGCCGCACGCTTTGACGAACGCGCGTCGACCTCCACGGGTGACCACCCGATCCGCCGTGCCGGGGGAGAATCCGCCTGGCTGCGAATGCCACTCGACGACCTCGTCGCCGATGATCCGCTCGACCCCGCGCTGCACACCGACCGGGAGGTCCTGCCAGCCGATTCGTCCGTTCGTCGATCCGTCCATCGACGAAGTCTATCGATCGGCCCCGCCCGGACGGCAAGTGTTCAGGCGACGGGTGCGAGCGATCCTGTGGGGGCGTGTCAGCTCAGCGGTGCGACTCGAGGATGGCGTCCTCGACGTCCGCATCGGACTTCGCCTTCGCGGCGGCCTTCTTCGCTCGAGCGGCGGCACGCACCTGCTCCCGGGGATCATCGGAGTTGCGGATGCGGTACTCCTGCCGGATGGCGTAACCGAGGAACAGGAAGCCCATGATCGCGAAGACGATCCATTGGAACGCGTAGGAGAGGTGCGGCCCCTCGTCCGGAACGGGCTTCTGCGCGGGCAGCGGTGTCGGATCCGTGGCGTGCGGGGTCTCGGAGACGAGGAGCCCGTAGGCGCCCGTGTACAGGTTGTCGCCGTGGATCTCCTTGATCTGCGGCAGGTTGATCGTGGCCAGCTGTCCCTCTGCTGCGCCTCGACCAGGCAGCGTCGGCTCGCCGCCCTTCAACCGGGCGACGACCTCGACGGTGCCCTTCGGCGCCGCAGGGACGACGTCGGGGAGGTCCTGTGCAGCCCCGGCCGGCAGCCAGCCCCTGTCCACCATAAACACGCGGCCGTCGGCGAGTTGCAGCGGGACGAGCTGCTCGAATCCCGGGTTCCCGTCACGCGGTCGGTTGCGCACGAGGAGCTGCTGGTCGTCGAGGTACTTGCCCGTCATCGAGATCGGGTGCCACTCGTCGTCCAGCGTGAACGAACCGAGCTTCGGAAGGGCTTCATCGATCGGAATCGGCGCCGCGTCGAAGTTCTGCGCGACCCGGCCGATCTCCGCCTCCTTGTCCGCACGGCGCGAGAGCTGCCAGTTGGACAGGAGCACACACACGATGGCGAACACGATCACCACACCGAGATACCCGAGCCACCGCCGACTGAACGCGAAACGCCAACCCCTCACGAGGCCTCCTCCTGATGCAACCGGTGACGTGCCACCGGGAACGAACGTGCTCCGAGGAACTCTGCGAGGTAGTCGACGTGCTCATCGCACGCGAGCCATACCTTCACGCGGTCCTCCGTGTGGATCTTGGGGTTGCGCCACTCGATACGCCAGCTCGCGTCCGCCCGACATCCGGCGCGGGAGCATACGAGTCCGTCCGGGCCCTGTCCGATGCCGATCATCGGGTCTGGTCCTGGTCGGTCTGGTCGGACTTCGCGCCCGCGTCCGCCGGAGACTGCGACTGCGACTGCGACATCGTGCGTGGATCCACAACGACACCGGTGGGCCGATCATGCTGCCCGACACCTGGCGTGGATCCGACGTTCGCCAGGATCACCGCGACATACGGCAGGAAGATCGCGCCGGCTGCGAACACGAACATCCACCCGCCGTGGACGAATGGAAGCGCGCCAAGGCACAGTACGCGAATACCCATGGTGATCGAGTACTTGATGACCCGCCCGCGCCGTTCATCGTCCGGCGACGGGGGGAGTGAGGTGATGCTCGGCTGCTTCATGCACCTCCAAGACTACGCTTCCAAACCACCTATGCTGGTACGGGCCGAAAGGCCGGTTGGACGCGCGAGAGGAAACTGAACATGACGACGCCACGCACAGTGCTCATCACCGGAGGCAACCGAGGAATCGGTTACTCGATCGCCGAGGAATTCATCGCACAAGGACACCGCGTCGCGGTGACCGCCCGGTCCGGTGAAGGCCCAGCGGGAAGCCTGACGGTCCGTGCGGACGTCACAGACACGGCATCGGTCGACGCCGCGTTCACCGAGATCGAGGCCGCATACGGTCCCGTCGAGGTCCTCGTCGCGAACGCCGGCATCACGAAGGACACCCTGCTCATGCGGATGAGCGACGACGACTTCGACTCCGTCGTCGACACGAACCTCGGCGGATCATTCCGCGTCGTCAAGCGCGCATCGAAGGGCATGCTCAAGGCCCGCTTCGGCCGCATCGTGCTGATCTCGAGCGTGGTCGGACTCCTCGGGTCGGCCGGCCAGGTCAACTACGCGGCCTCGAAGAGCGGGCTCGTCGGCATGGCGCGCTCCATCACTCGGGAGTTGGGCGCCCGCGGCATCACCGCGAACGTCGTCGCCCCCGGCTTCATCGAGACGGACATGACCGCAGAACTGCCCGCGGATCTGCAGGCCGAGTACAAGAAGAACATCCCCGCCGGCCGGTTCGCCACCGCAACCGAGGTCGCACGCGTGGTGACCTGGATCTCCGGTGACGACGCCGGCTACATCTCCGGCGCGGTCATCCCGGTCGACGGCGGTCTCGGGATGGGTCACTGACCGCGACCCCTCGCTGAATCGGCTGTGGCCCCATCGGATCATCCGATGGGGCCACAGTCGTCTGCTCGGGGCTCCGAGCCTGACGCGGCGGTTCAGCCGGAGACGGGCGCCCGGAGCCCGAGCACGGAGAGCACGGTGCGGAGGTCGACGACCCCGGCGACGACATCCGCCGTCTCACGGACGATCGGCTTCGCGTTGAACGCGACCGAGAGGCCGGCCTCAGCCATCATCCGCAGGTCGTTCGCGCCGTCACCGACCGCGACGGTCCGTTCGATCGGCACGCCATCTGCGGCAGCCCATTCCCGGAGCGCCTCGGCTTTCGCCTCTGCGTCGATGATCGGACCGACGAGGCCGCCCGTCAGGACGCCGTCGCGGACCTCGAGGCGATTCGCGCGCACATGATCGAGGCCGAGGGATGCCGCGAGCGGATCGAGCAGTTCGTGGAATCCGCCTGAGACCACGCCGATCGTCGAGCCGTGGTTATGCAGCCCCGCGATGAGCTCGCGCAGCCCACGCGTCTCGACGATCCGTTCGCCCACCGATGCGAAGGCCGAAACTGGAATGCCCGCGAGCGTGGACACCCTGGCCCGCAGGCTCTCGGCGAAGTCGAGCTCTCCGCGCATCGCACGCTCGGTGATGTCCGCGACCTGGTCGCGACTGCCAGCCTCCTCGGCGAGGAGCTCGATGACCTCGTTCTCGATGAGCGTGGAGTCCGCATCCAGGACCACGAGGAACCGGACGCGAGTCCCATCCGCACGTTCAGCCGATGCAGCGGACACCATCGGTGAACGTTCGATACTCATGGAACGACGCGTACTCCCTTGCCGACGACGGTGAGACCTGACTCGGTGACCGTAAAGCCGCGGGCGCGGTCCCGGTCGTGGTCGACGCCGACGCGAGCGCCTGCGGTGACCACCACATCCTTGTCCAGGATAGCCCGCTGGACGAAGGCGTCCGGTTCGATGCGCACCTTGTCGAAGATGACGGAGTCGACGACATGCGCGCCGGACTCCAGGAGTGCCCAGGGTCCGAGGACGCTCCGTTCGATGTGCGCGCCGGAGATGAGCGAGCCGAGCGACACGATCGAGTCGATGACCTGCCCGAGGTTCCCCTTGGCATCGCGCACGAACTTCGCGGGGGGCGAGTTCAACTGCTGGCTGAAGATCGGCCAGTCGCGGTTGTACAGGTTGAACACCGGGAGTGTCGAGATGAGGTCCTGGTGCGCTTCGAAGAAGGAGTCGATCGTCCCGACGTCGCGCCAGTAGTACCGGTCGCGATCGGTCGAGCCCGGAACGTCGTTGCGCTGCAGGTCGTAGACGCCCGCGAGCCCCTGCGAGACGAAGTGGGGGATGATGTCGCCACCCATGTCGTGGTTCGAGGAGGTGAGCTCTCCGTCGCTGATGACCGCCTCGATGAGCGCGTCGGCGTCGAAGACGTAGTTGCCCATCGACGCGAGGATCTCACCTGGAGAGTCCGGGAGGCCCGGCGGGTCCAGCGGCTTCTCGAGGAACTGGGCGATCTTCGTCGGATCGCTCGGATCCACATCGATCACCCCGAACTGGTCAGCGAGCGAGATCGGCTGGCGGATGGCGGCGACGGTCGCCTTCTGCCCCGAGTCGATGTGCGCCTGGATCATCTGCGCGAAGTCCATCCGGTACACGTGGTCGGCGCCGACCACAACGACGATGTCTGGCTTCTCGTCGCGGATCAGGTTGAGGCTCTGCAGGATCGCATCGGCCGAGCCGCTGAACCAGCGCTTGCCGAGCCGCTGCTGCGCAGGCACGGAGGCGACGTACGAGTCGAGGAGGCCGGAGAGCCGCCACGTCTGGGACACGTGCCGGTCGAGGCTGTGGGACTTGTACTGCGTGAGCACAACGATCTGCGTGAGTCCGGAGTTGATGAGGTTCGAGAGCGCGAAATCGATGAGACGGTACTGGCCGCCGAACGGCACGGCCGGTTTCGCCCTGTCCGCCGTGAGCGGCATCAGACGCTTGCCTTCCCCACCCGCGAGCACGATTCCGAAGATCTTCTTTGATGTCGCCATGCCTTCACAGTAGATGGTCGAACAGGACTGCACTAGCGTCGAGACATGCGAGTTGATCTTCTCACCCGGGAGTATCCGCCGGAGGTCTACGGCGGCGCCGGAGTCCACGTTGCCGAACTGGTCAAATCCCTCAGGACGGAGCTCTCCGTCACGGTCCGATGCTTCGGCGAGGACCGAGCGGAGCCGGACACGGTGGCCTACCGTCCGCCGACCGAGCTGATCGGCGCGAACGCCGCGCTGACGACGCTCGGAACCGATCTGGTGATGGCGCAGGACGTCGCCGGTGCAGACATCGTGCACTCCCACACCTGGTATGCCAACGGAGCCGGCCACATCGCCTCCCTGCTGCACGGTGTTCCGCACGTCATCACCGCGCACAGCCTCGAACCACTGCGGCCGTGGAAGGCCGAGCAGCTCGGCGGCGGGTATCGCGTCTCCAGCTGGGTCGAGCAGACCGCGTATGAGGGCGCCGCTGCGATCGTGGCCGTGAGCGACGGCATGCGCCGTGACATCCTGCGCTCGTACCCGCACCTCGATCCGCAGCGCGTCGGGGTGATCTACAACGGCATCGACCTGTCGGACTGGCAACCGAGGGAGGACGACGACTTCCTGCGCAGCGTCGGCATCGATCCGAGCCGCCCATCGGTCGTGTTCGTCGGGCGCATCACGCGCCAGAAGGGCCTGCCGTACCTCCTGCGGGCCGCGAAACTGCTTCCGTCGGACGTGCAGCTCGTCCTGTGCGCCGGCGCTCCCGACACACCGGAGATCCTCGACGAGGTCAAGGGACTCGTTGCGGAGCTCCAGGCCGAACGCTCAGGCGTCGTGTGGATCGATCGGATCCTGCCACGGCACGAGCTCTGCACGGTGCTCACGGCGGCCACGACCTTCGTCTGCCCGTCGGTGTACGAACCGCTCGGCATCGTGAACCTCGAGGCCATGGCGTGCGGTGTCGCGGTCGTCGGGGCCGGCACGGGTGGCATCCCGGAGGTCGTGCAGGACGGTGTGACCGGTCGCATCGTGCCGATCGATCAGGCCACGGACGGCACCGGCACCCCGCTCGATCCGGAACGATTCGTGCACGATCTGGCGGCGGTGCTGACGGAGGTCGTGTCTGATCCTGCGCAGGCTGCTGCGTACGGCGCAGCCGGCCGGCGTCGAGCAGAGACGGAGTTCAGCTGGTCGAGCATCGGCGCCCAGACCGCCGCGCTCTACCGCTCCCTGCTGTAGCCCGCGAACTGGCAGTCGTGGCTGGATCGGCACCTGCCGAAACGACCACGAGTGACAGCTCGCGGGCAGATCGGGGACGATAGGCTAGGAGTTATGCCGAGCGTGTTGCAGTTCTCCGACGTGTCCGTGGTCCGATCCCTCAACCCGATCCTCGACGGGGTCGACTGGGAGGTGACGGGGGACCAGCGATGGGTGATCCTCGGCCCGAACGGCGCAGGCAAGACGACGCTCCTGCAGCTCGCGGCGACGCTCATCCACCCCACGAGGGGCACGGTCACCGTCCTTGACGAACAGCTCGGCAAGACCGACCTCTTCGAGATCCGTCCGCGCATCGGCTTCGCCTCGTCCGCGATCGCCAAGCGCGTGCCGTTCGAGGAGACCGTCCTCAACGTGATCCTCACCGCCGCGTACTCGGTCACGGGACGCTGGGTCGAGCAGTACGACGACATCGACGTCAAGCGCGCCAACCGCGTCCTGGCCGAGTGGAACCTCGATCACCTGGCAGAGCGCCGCTTCGGCACACTGAGCGACGGCGAGCAGAAGCGCGTCCTCATCGCCCGCGCCATCATGACCGACCCCGAACTGCTGCTGCTCGACGAGCCGGCGGCCAGCCTCGACCTCGGCACCCGCGAGGAGCTCGTCGAGCTGCTCGGCGGGTACGCATCCGCCGACGACTCGCCGGCGATCATCATGGTGACCCACCACGTGGAGGAGATCCCGGTCGGCTTCAGCCACGTCCTGCTCCTCAAGGCCGGCCGCGTCGTGGCCGCAGGCCCCATCGCCGAGACCCTCACCGCAGAGAACCTCACCGAGACGTTCCAGCTGCCGATCGAGCTGACCGAGACGGACGGGCGCTACCACGCCCGCTCGGCCCGCGCCGGGCAGGCCGCCATCGCCGGCGTCTGACACACGTCCGCGAGTACAGCGAACACGCACCGAATCTGGTAATGTTGACAGCTGGCTCACGGAGCCGAAAGCTTCTTGCCCCGAACCCCAGGTTCACCGAAGGGTACGGGCGCCACCAACCAATCCGCTCAACAAGGACTCCTGATGAAAACTGACATCCACCCCACCTACGAAGCCGTTGTCTTCCGCGACCTCGCCTCGGGCTCGACCTTCCTCACGCGTTCGACCGTGTCGTCCTCCAAGACGATCGAGCTCGATGGCGTCACCTACCCGGTGATCGACGTTGAGATCTCGTCCGAGTCGCACCCGTTCTACACGGGCAAGCAGCGCATCATGGACTCGGCCGGCCGCGTCGAGAAGTTCAACCAGCGCTTCAAGGGCTTCGGCAAGTAGTCAGCCCCCACGCACAACGAAGAACGGCCCGATCCATGTGGATCGGGCCGTTCTTCGTTGTATCGGCAGTGTTGCCGGGTCTTGCGGGTCTATCGGATGGGCCAGCCGGTCTCAGCGGTGAACTCCGGGTCGCGGACTCGGCGCATGTAGGACTCGAAGTCCTTGGCCTGCTCTGCCGCCCATCCGATCTGGAGTTCGTGGAGATCTGCAGCCTCGAACGGCAGGTGCTCCGTGTGGATGCGCGCGATGGCCTGCGCGATCCGTCCGGCCGCGATGGCGTCGACGCCGGCGTCGTGAGCGCCGTCGAGCGGGACGCCGTAGAACTCAGAGACGAGGTTCAGCGTGCGCTTGCCCTTGCGGTACCGGTCGAGCTGCTTGTCGATGATGAGCGGGTCGATGACCGGGGAGGGCTCTGCAATCGACTCGATACCGTGCCGCACGGCCTCGTGGTGCAGGAGCGAGAAGTCGTACGGCGCGTTGTACGCCACGACGGGGGTGCCCGCATCGAGCAGCAGACGGAGCGTGGCGACGATCTCGCCGACGACCTCCTGGGCGCTCCGTCCGTCCCGCCTAGCGATCTCCGTGGTGATGCCGTGGACCTCGGTGGCGCGCTCCGGGATGTCGATGCCGGGGTCCGCCATCCAGGACCACTGCTCGACGACCTCGCCGCCGGCGCCGAGCACCCCGACGAATGCCGTGACGATACGACTCGATTCGACGTCGATGCCCGTCGTCTCGAGGTCGAACACCGCGAGGCGGTTGGTCCAGGTGGGGAGGGTCGTCTCGATATTCACGGTTTCACCCTACGGCGGACGGCCGACACACGGAGGATCCCGCCCGGCACGTCGTGTGCCGGACGGCCTCAGTACTGTTCGTGCCGGCCGATGTGCAGCCAGTAGAAGCTTTGCGTCGCGAGCGTCAGGGTGAGGACACCGTCCTCGTCCACACTCGGGAACGCGCCGCCGCCGAACAGGTCCTGCAGACGCGTATTCGCGAGCTCCGGAGCCTCGATCCGCACGCTGATCGGGTTGTGACCGAAGCTGAACACGCACAGCACGTCCTCCGGCTGGTCGCCGAAGTGCGTCCCGCTGCCCTCGTACGAGCGCACGAACGCGAGGACCGACTCGTGATCGGTCTGCAGGACCCGCAACGAACCGAGCCCGAACGCCGGGTGCGCCTTCCGCACGTGGATGACGTTCCTCACCCAGTGCAGCAGCGAACGCGACTGCGCCAACTGCGATTCGACGTTCACGACCGAGTAGTTGTAGACGAGCGACTGCACAACGGGAAGCGTGAGCTTGCCCGGATCAGCGGAGGAGAAGCCCGCGTTGCGGTCCGGCGTCCACTGCATCGGCGTCCTCGACGAATCACGGTCGTCGAGCCAGATGTTGTCGCCCATGCCGATCTCGTCGCCGTAGTACAGGAACGGGCTCCCTGCGAGGGAGAACAGGAGGGCGTGGGCGAGTTCAAGTTCGGCCCGGGAGTTGTCGAGCAGCGGTGCGAGCCGACGGCGGATGCCCACGTTCGCACGCATGCGGGGGTCGTACGCGTACCAGCCGTACATCGCCTGGCGATACTCCTCCGAGACCATCTCAAGCGTCAACTCGTCGTGGTTGCGGAGGAAGACGCCCCACCCGGCCCACGACGGGATGTCGGTGACCTCGGAGAGCACCCGGACGAGCTCGTCCGCCTGCTGGGAGCGCAGGGAGTAGAAGATGCGCGGCATCACAGGGAAGTCGAACGCCATGTGGCACTCCGGCTCCTCATCGGTCCCGAAGAACGCCGCGACCTCCTTCGGCCACTGGTTCGCCTCGGCGATCATGATGCGTCCCGGGTATTCGCGGTCGACCATCGCCCGAAGTTCCTTGAGGAACTCGTGGGTGGGCGGTTCGCCCTCTCCATTGCCCTCGTCCGACTCGTACAGGTAGGGGATCGCGTCGAGCCGGAACCCGTCCACGCCGAGATCGAGCCAGAAGCGGACGATGTCGAACACGGCCTCGTGGACCGCCGGGTGGTTGAAGTTCAGGTCCGGTTGGTGCGAGAAGAAGCGGTGGAAGTAGAACTGCCGACGCACGGGGTCGAACGCCCAGTTGGACTCCTCCGTGTCGGTGAAGATGATCCGGATGTCCGGCCACTTCTCATCGGTGTCGCTCCACACATAGAAGTCGCCGTAGGGTCCCTCCGGGTCGCTGCGCGACTGCTGGAACCAATCGTGCTGGTCCGAGGTGTGGTTGAGCGGCAGGTCGATGATGACGCGCATGTTCCGCTCGTGCGCCTTGCGGACCAGGTCCTTGAACTCGTCGATCGTGCCGAAGTCGGGCAGGATCGCCCGATAGTCGGACACGTCGTACCCGCCGTCGCGGAGCGGCGACTGGAAGAACGGCGGGATCCAGAGCGCATCGATGCCGAGCCACTGCAGGTAGTCCAGTTTCGAGGCGAGTCCCTGCAGGTCCCCAGAGCCGTCGCCGTTGCTGTCCACGTAGGCGCTCACGAGCACCTCGTAGAAGACCGACCTGCGGTACCAGAGGGGATCGCGGGTGAGGCCTGGCAGCTGAATGGGCGCGGTAAAGCTCACGTTCATCCTTTCGAATGCGCTTGTGGGGATGGGAAGACGACTCGTCGAGTCTACGGTCGGCTCCGCGACCGTGTACATACGGCTGCGCTGCCTAAACTGGTCGGATGCCAGTGGATTCTCCGTACGCCGACCTCCTCGATCGCATCCCCGTCCGGGAGCGTTCCGTCTCCGTGTTCGGGGTCGAGACGGCCTTCTGGGAGTACGGCGACACCGACGCCGCGACGACGATCATCGCAGTGCACGGCTTCCGCGGTGACCACCACGGACTCGAACCGGTGGTCGCCCAACTGGACGGCTTCCGCGTGATCTCGCCCGACTTGCCCGGTTTCGGGTCGTCGGCGGCGTTCACGGACCGGCCGCACGACATCACCGGGTATGCGGCCTGGCTGGAGGAGTTCATCCGCACGCTCGACCTCTCCGGACGGATCGTTGTGCTCGGGCACTCCTTCGGTTCGATCGTCGTGAGCGCCGCCGTCGCCGGCGGCCTGCGCCCGGACGACCTCGTCCTGGTGAACCCTATCGCGGCTCCGGCGCTCGAAGGTCCGCGCGGGATTCTCACGAGACTGGCAGTCTTCTATTACCAGGCCGGGGCGTGGCTCCCTGAGCGCCTCGGGTTCGGTCTGCTCAAGAACGGCGCCATCGTCCGGGTGATGAGCGTCACGATGGCGAAGACGAAGGAGCCGGAGCTCCGCCGATGGATCCACGACCAGCACGCGCGATTCTTCAGTGCGTTCGCGGACCGCTCGGTCGTCCTCGAAGCGTTCCGCGCATCGGTCAGCCACGACGTGAGCGAGTACGCGGCGCAGATCCCGACCCGGACGCTGCTGATCGCGGCCGAGCGTGACGACATCACCCCGGTCGCGGCGCAGCACGTCCTCGCGAAGAAATTCGCCGACGCCAGCCTCCACGTCATTCCGGGCGTCGGGCACCTCATCCACTACGAGGAGCCCGTCGCAGCCGCCGGGTTCCTGCGCGACTTCCTCGCGGAGGAGTCGACGGGCGCGTAGTCGCGCCTCGGCCGACTGCACGGTCGGCTCCGCCGGTCGGCTCCGCCAGTCGGCGGAACAGGCTCAGGCGTCTGTCGCCCCTGAGCCGATGACCGAGGTGAACGACGCCGGCAACAACGCTTCCGCGAACGTCGTCAGCGTCTCCGTCGTTCCGGCGTCGATCTTGACGTTGGCACGGGAGTCCGCCTTGGTGACACCACGGTTCACGACCACGATCGGCAACCGCCGACGCCTGGCCTGCTCGAGCAACCGGATGCCGGAGTTGACGACGAGCGAGGAGCCGGCGATGACGAGGGCCTCCGATGAGCGCACGAGCGCGGACGCTTCCGCGAACTTCTCTGCCGGGATGAACTCGCCGAAGAACACGACGTCGGGCTTCAGCATCCCGCCGCACACGGAGCACACGGGAACGACGATCTCGTCGACGCCGCCGACCTCCGCGTCACCGTCGGGGTTGATGGTCACGTCTGCCGTGGTGTCGAGCCACGGGTTGAGCTCTGACATCCGCACGGCGATGCTCGATCTCGCGTACGTCTGTCCGCACGTCAGGCAGCTGACCCTGTCCATCGAACCGTGCAGGTCCACAACACGCCTCGATCCGGCACGCACGTGCAGGCCGTCGACGTTCTGGGTGATGACGCCGGAGAGGATCCCGGCCTCTTCGAGCTCCGCGATCCGCCGGTGCCCCTCGTTGGGCCTGGCTCCGTCGAAGCGCTTCCACCCCAGGTGGCTGCCCGCCCAGTAGCGCTTGCGGGCTGAGTCGTTCGTGAGGAACTGCTCGACGGTCATCGGCGTGCGTTTTGGTGCGCCTTTGCCGCGGTAGTCCGGGATGCCGGAGTCGGTGCTCACACCCGCCCCCGTGAGCATGATGAGACGCTTGCCCCGCAGGAGGTCGACCGCCTGCTCCGTCGCGTGACGAGCCGCCTGCTCCTCGTGGACATCGACGGGTGCGATCATGGCCTCCTCCAACCGGTGCGGACGCCGGCCCGCACACCTGAGTGTAAACGGCCCGCTTTTCGGTTGTGTTCCCGGCTCTGGCAAAGTAGGACGTCTACGTCGCAGCCGAGAGGATGACCCATGCGCACGATCCGCATCACCGATCTCGAGGATGAACGACTCGCCGACTACTCCAGACTCACCGACGTGGCGCTGCGGCGCGTGTCCGAGCCGGAGGGCGGGCTGTACATCGCAGAATCGACGAAGGTGATCGAGCGGGCGTTGCGCGCAGGCCACATCCCGCGCTCCGTCCTGGTCCAGGAGAAGTGGCTCACGGACCTCGAGGAGTTGCTCGGCGATCTGGACGTGCCCGTGTTCGTCGGCGAACCATCGTTGCTCGAGCAACTCACCGGATTCCACCTGCACCGAGGCGCCCTGGCGTCGATGCACCGCCCTGAACTCCCGGACCCGCGTGAGCTCCTGCTGAACGCACGACGAGTCGTCGTCCTGGAAGACATCGTGGACCACACGAACGTCGGTGCGATCTTCCGTTCGGTGGCCGGCCTCGGCGCCGATGCGGTCCTCATCACGCCCCGGTGCGCGGATCCGCTCTACCGCAGGAGCGTGCGCGTGAGCATGGGCACGGTCCTCCAGGTGCCGTGGACGCGTCTGCCGGAGTGGGACGAGGCGAAGTCCATCCTCGCCGATGCCGGATTCTCGGTCGCGGCGCTCGCCCTGTCCGATCAGGCCGTCGACCTGGACACCTTCGCGGCGACGGCCCCGGAGCGTCTCGCGATCGTGCTCGGAGCGGAGGGGGACGGCCTGAGCCAGAGGGCGCTCGACGCCGCTGACACGATCGTGACGATCCCGATGCTGCACGGCGTCGACTCACTGAACGTCGCGTCGGCGAGTGCTGTCGCGCTCTGGGAGCTGCGCACGCGGACCCCGTGACACGTGCGCGCGCAACCGTGAACGGATGTGTCGTGGCACTCAGCAAACCGAAGGCTGTCCGCCGGTAGCATTGCCGGGTGCCACTCACGAGACGTCAGAAGTTCCGCCGCCGCCGTCTCGCGTTCGGCGGTGCAGCGCTCGCGATCATCATCGTGTTCGCGTACGGAGCCATCTCGCTCGGACGGAGCGTCCCTGCTGCCGCCGCGACGATCGATCAAACGGCGACCAGCACGATCAGCCAACCGAAGACACAGGTCGACTGGCCATCGTTCGGACGCGGGGCCCTCGGCGCCGTCGGCTTCGACGGCCTGCTGAGCACAACCGGCGACCAGACGCCGTTCCCCATCGCGAGCCTCACGAAGACGATCACCTCGCTCGTGGTCCTCGACAAGAAGCCGCTCGCCGCGGGGGAGAGCGGACCGAACATCACGCTCACGAGCGCCGACGTCGGGTACTACTACGACACGATCGCCGAGGACGGTTCGGCCGCACCGGTCGTCGCCGGGTCCGTCTTCACCCAGCGGCAGATGTTCGAAGCACTCCTGCTGCCGTCAGCCAACAACTATAGCATCTCGCTCGCCGTCTGGGCGTACGGATCGGTCGACGCGTACCTCGATGCTGCGAAGATGTGGCTCGCAGCCCACGGACTCACCGGCACGACCGTCACCAACACGAGCGGCATCGGACCGACCAACAAGAGCACCCCCGCCGACCTGATCACGATCGGCAAGCTCGTGCTCGCGAACCCGGCGCTCGCGAGCATCGTCTCGGAGAAGTCCGCGATCCTGCCGGCCATCGGCGAGGTCGACAACACGAACGCGCTGCTCGGAACCCACGGCGTCACCGGCATGAAGACGGGAACGGACGACGAATCGGGCGCCTGCCTGCTCTTCTCCGCCGACATCCCCGTCGGCGGCCGCACCGTCACGATCGTCGGAGTCATCCTGGGCGCGGACGACCACACGGTGCTCGACGAGGCCGTCGTGAAGCTCCTCGCGAGCATCCCTGCGGGTTTCCATGAACTGCAGCTGACGAAGGCCGGCACCTCCTTCGGGACATACTCGTCCGAGTGGGGACGATCGGCCCGGATCCTGGCAGGCAAGGACGCGTCAGCATTCGTCTGGCAGGACACCCCCGTTACCGTGAAGGCTCAGGCGCGTCCGCTCTCCGCAGGTTCCAAGGGCTCTACGGTCGGCTCCGTGCACTACGAGATCGGTGCGGGAGCAGAGGGCGGAGCGACCACGGTGACCGTCCCGCTCACGCTGAGCGCCGACATCGCCCCTCCCACCGCCTGGTGGAAGCTCACGAACCCGTAACCCGCGTCGCGGTTCCACGCGCCGCGATGGGTGAGCCCGCGTCGCGCAGAACGGTCGAATCCGTCAGTCGAGCGTCACTTCACGTCGTCGGCGTCCAGCGCCGCCTCGACATCGAGTCGCAGCGGACCGGCAGTCGGACGCTTCGCCGTGATGTGGTCCCCTGAGGACTGGTGACGGATGCGTCGCAACACCCAGGGGACGAGATACTCCCGCGCCCAGACGAGGTCCTCGGAGCGGGCCTCGCGCCATCTCACGCTCGGCAGAGGCTCGGGCTGCAGCGGCTTCAGGTCGTTCTCGACGTTCAGGGCCGCGAGGACCATACGAGCGACCTCGTGATGGCCGAGCGCGTTCAGGTGCAAGCGGTCGGGCGCCCACATCCGCGGGTCCTGGATGGCCTGCAGCGACCACTGGTCGGCGACGATGCAGTCGTGGCGCGAGGCGATGGCACGCAGGTTCTCGTTGTAGATCGCCACCTTGCCGCGGATGCTCCGGAACACGGGGGAGAAGCCGACGTCGACGCCAGTGAAGAGGACGACGGTCGCACCGTCGCTGCGCAGCCGTTCGATCGCGCGCTCGAACCGCGCCGCGATGTCGTCCGGATCCGTCCCAGGGCGGATGACGTCGTTCCCGCCGGCCGAGATGGTGATGAGGTCCGGGCGGAGTTCGAGGGCCGGCTCGACCTGGTCGTCGAGGATCTGCTGCATCAGTTTCCCCCGTACGGCGAGGTTGGCGTACGCGAAGTCCGAAGTGGCGCCGTCGAGGACCTCCGCGACGCGGTCGGCCCATCCTCGATGACCGCCGGGGACGCCGGGTTCAGGGTCGCCGATGCCCTCGGTGAACGAGTCGCCGATCGCGACGTACCTGGACCAGGGATGCAACCGACCAGCCATGCATTGTCTCCTTCTCAGTGCGCAGATGCGCGCCGGATCCGACCGTCACGGCCGACATCGCCTGGAGCACATCGCCACGGTTCAGCGTACGCCACGGCTCATCCGAGATCACCCCGAACGCTGCCAGAACCCACTCGTGTCGGATAGCCGGGCCTTCCCGCGTGCGATCGGCCGGGGCATGTTCCAGCACGGTCGACGGACTCAGTGTCGGTGGAGTTCGGGTAGATTGGACTCCAGTGAACGCGGAATCTGCATCAACCCCCAATCTGGGCTCGTCCGCAGCCGAACACCTCTCACCCGCCTTCCCCGAGCGTGCCGCCTGGGGTACGGCGAGCAAGCTGCGTGCGTGGCAGGCCGAGGCCCTCGAGTCCTACTTCTCCAACGAACCACGCGACTTCCTGGCAGCCGCGACGCCAGGGGCAGGCAAGACGACCTTCGCGTTGCGTCTCGCATCCGAGCTCCTCCACCGCGGCACGATCGATCGGATCACGGTCGTCGCACCCACCGATCATCTGAAGCGCCAGTGGGCGGAAGCCGCTCACCGCGTCGGCATCAGACTCGACCCCAATTTCGCGAACCGCGACAGCGTCTTCGGCCGCCACTTCCACGGCGTCGCCATCACCTACGCCCAGGTCGCAGCCAACCCTCCTGTCCACCGCAACGTCACGGAGTCCGGCCGCACACTCGTGATCCTCGACGAGGTGCACCACGGCGGCGACGCCCTCAGCTGGGGCGACGGCATCCACGAGGCGTTCTCCCGCGCAACCAGGCGACTCTCGCTGACCGGGACGCCGTTCCGCTCCGACACCGCGCCCATCCCGTTCGTGGTGTACCAGCCAGACAGCCAGGGCATCCGCACCTCCGTCACCGATTACAACTACGGCTACGGACGGGCACTCGCCGACGGCGTCGTCCGCCCCGTGCTGTTTATGGTCTACGCCGGCCACATGCGCTGGCGGACCAAGGCCGGCGAGGAGATGGAGGCCAGGCTCGGCGAAGGCAACACGAAGGACATCACCTCCGCCGCGTGGCGCACCGCACTCGACCCGCAGGGCGACTGGATCCCTGCCGTCCTGAAGTCGGCGGACCTCCGCCTCTCCGAGGTGCGCCACGGCGTCCCGGACGCCGGCGGGCTCGTCATCGCGACCGATCAGATGACCGCACGCGCGTACGCGGCGATCCTGCACGAGATCACCGGAGAGGCCCCGACCGTGGTCCTGTCGGACGAGAAGGAGGCGAGCGATCGCATCGCCGACTTCTCCGGCAACACCAAACGATGGATGGTGGCCGTGCGCATGGTGTCCGAGGGAGTCGACGTCCCGCGGCTCGCCGTGGGCGTCTACGCGACCTCGGCGGCGACGCCGCTCTTCTTCGCACAGGCGGTCGGACGGTTCGTGCGGGCGAGGCGCCGAGGCGAGATCGCGAGCATCTTCCTGCCCAACGTGCCGAACCTCATGGCGCTTGCGGAGAAGCTCGAGCTCGAACGCGACCACGCGCTCGACCGTCCGGCCGACCCTGACGCCGAGGGCGACATGTTCAACCCGGAGGACGCGATGTCGGCGGCCGCCGAGCGCGAGGACAAAGCCTCGGATTCGCTCCTCGACGAGTTCGAATGGCAGGCGGTATCCTCCAACGCCCACTTCGACCGGGTCGTCTTCGACGGCGCCGAGTTCGGAGAGCTCGCCCAGCCAGGCACCGAGGAGGAGTTCGACTTCATCGGCTTCCCAGGGCTCCTCGAACCGGAGCAGGTCCACGAGCTGCTCGTGCAACGACAGTCGAGGCAGGCCAAGCGCGGCGCGTTCGTCGACCCGAACCAGTCGTCGCCCGGCGGCGATGCCGACATCCCAGCGCCCCTGTACCGGACGCTCAAGGAGCAACGGAGCCTGTTGAACAGCCTCGTCGGCCTGTACGCGAAGCATACGAAGGAACCCCACGGCATCATCCACGCCGAGCTGCGCCGCGTCTGCGGTGGACCGGCGGTGCCACAGGCGAGCGTGACGCAGTTGCAGTCGCGCATCGAACTGCTGCGACGCCGACTGGGCCACGGACACTAGAACCATCCGTCCCCACTCGCAAGCCCTGTTCGATCGCACGTCGCCGTGACAGCCTCGGAGTGATCCCGCCGCGGCTGCGGCGGGCCAGAGGACGGAGCACGGACATGGGACTCATCCACATCGACCTGTTCACCACACTCGACGGTGTCGCGCAGGCGCCTGGCGGACCCGAGGAGGACCCTGAGGGCGGCTTCGCGTTCGGGGGCTGGCAGGCGCCGCTCACCGATGAACTGACCGGCGAACAGATCGGCGCCGGGATGGAGGGCATGGACGCGCTGCTGCTCGGGCGCAGGACGTACGACATCTTCGCGTCGTACTGGCCGAAGATCGACGGGGGAGTCGACGGCGGGATCGCGGACCTCTTCAACCGCATCCCGAAATACATGGTCTCGCGGGAACCCCGTCGTCTGGAGTGGGATCGATCGACGCAGCTGGGACCGGACGTGGCCGATGCCGTCGCCGGCGTTCGCGATCGACACGAACACGTCCACGTCATCGGCAGCCTCGATTTTGTGCAGACGCTGCTCGCCGAGCAGCTCTTCGACCGTCTGACCCTCTGGGTGTACCCGATCCTCCTCGGCCGGGGGAAGAAGGTGTTCGCCGACGGCGCCGTACCGACCAACCTGCAGCTCATCGCGCCGGTCGTCGCGTCCCCGAAAGGAGCCGTGATGCTCCGGTACGGATTGCTCGATGGAACACCGGCCGTCGGCGACATGGGGGAGCGGGACTAGCGCGCCGGAGCAGCACATGCCGGCAACGGCATATTTCTTCGTGTGACATACGAAGAAGGCCCCGAGAAGAATCTTCTCGGAGCCTTGTTCGATCGTGACGGCACATCCCAGAACACTGGGAAGACAAGAACGGCCGGAGCTTTCGCTCCGGCCGTTCGCCGTCTCAACACGGTGTGCGCGAAGGGGGACTTGAACCCCCACGCCCGTTAGGGCACTAGCACCTCAAGCTAGCGCGTCTGCCATTTCCGCCACCCGCGCGTGTTGTGATTGTGTTTCCGACTTCCGCCGGGCACGAGATAAGAGACTAGCACGGATTCGGACGCGTGTAGAACGCACGTGACTCCCGCGCGTGTCGAGCGGGTACCGTGGGGATATGACGACTGGATCCGCTCCGCAGCCGACCGACGAGAATCTCGATGAGACCACCCGCATCGCGCGCGACCTCATCCGTATCGACACCACCAACTACGGGGAAGGCAGGTCGGAGGGGGAGACAGAAGCAGCAGAGTACGTCGAGGCGTATCTGCAAGGCCTCGGCCTGAAGCCGGCGCTCTACGACGCGGCTCCGCGTCGCACGAGCGTCGTGGCACGCGTTCCCGGTCGAAACCGCGACAAGCCGGCACTCGTTGTGCACGGGCACCTCGACGTGGTCCCGGCCGACCCGACCAACTGGAGCGTCGACCCGTTCGGCGGCGTCATCTCCGACGGCCTCCTGTGGGGGCGGGGCGCGGTCGACATGAAGAACATGGACGCGATGATCCTCGCTTCCCTTCGCGACATCCTCGACGCCGGCCAGCAGCCGGAACGCGACCTCGTCATCGCCCTCTTCTCCGACGAGGAGAACGGCGGCGTGTTCGGCTCACACCACCTCGTCGAACACCACCCCGAGCTCTTCGCAGGCGCGACGGAGGCGATCAGCGAGGTCGGCGGATACTCGATCACCTTCAACGGGCAGCGCGCCTACCTCCTCCAGACGGCGGAGAAGGCGCTGCTCTGGATCAAGCTCGTCTCACGCGGGCGTGCAGCGCACGGATCCAGGTACATCAAGGACAACGCGGTTACGAAGCTCGCTGAAGCGGTCGCAGCGCTCGGCCGGACCGACTGGCCCATCAGGCTCACCGGGACGACGGAGCAGTTGCTGGCCGAGATCGCGGCCATCCTCGGCGCCGACCCGCAGCAGGTCGGACCGGACGAACTCGCCATTGCGACGGGGACCGCTGCCGGCTTCATCCAGGCATCCCTCCGCACGACGAGCAACCCGACACTCCTCTCCGGCGGATACAAGCACAACGTCATCCCGGACACCGCGGAGGCGCTCATCGACATCCGCACGCTCCCTGGCGATGAGGACGCTGTGCTCGCGCGCGTGGCGGAGATCGTCGGCCCCGACATCGAGATCGTGGTGATGCACCGCGACATCGGCCTTGAGACGCCGTTCTCCGGTCCGCTCGTCGACGCCGTCGTCGAGACGCTCGGCAAGCACGACCCAGGGGCGCCAGTGCTGCCCTACATGCTCTCCGGCGGAACCGACAACAAGGCGCTGTCGACCCTCGGGATCAAGGGATACGGCTTCGCCCCGCTCAAACTGCCCGAAGAATTGGATTTCCCTGCGATGTTCCATGGTGTCGACGAGCGCGTTCCCCTCGACGCGCTAGTGTTTGGCAAGCAGGTCCTCACAGAGCTGCTCCTCGGCTACTGACCGGCGCCTCCCAGCCGGCGGCTGGGCCCCACCCCGTTGAACTACGACCGCAAGCCGCTCGGCCTCTGACCGCCCGAGCGGCCCAAGAAAGTTGCGCATGGACCTCCTCAACGCCATCATCCTGGGCTTCGTGCAGGGACTCACCGAGTTCCTGCCCATCTCGTCGAGCGCCCACGTGCTCATCGTCGGACGCCTCCTCGGCACCGGCGACGACCCGGGTGCCCGATTCACGGCGATCACACAGATCGGCACCGAGCTGGCCGTCGTCCTGTTCTTCTGGCGGGACATCGTCCGGATCATCGGATCATGGGCGAAATCCCTCGTGGGCAAGATTCCCAGGAACGACCCCGATGCGCGCATGGGCTGGCTCATCATCATCGGTTCGCTCCCCATCATCATCCTCGGCCTCCTGTTCAAGGATCAGATCGAGACGACGCTCCGCAACCTGTGGATCACGGCCGCGATGCTCATCGTGTTCGGCATCCTGCTCGGCATCGCCGACATGGTCGGAGCCAAGAAGCGTCGTCTGAAGAACCTGACCTACGGGCACGGCGTGGTCTTCGGCGTCGCCCAGTCGCTCGCCCTCATCCCGGGCGTCTCCCGCTCGGGCGGAACCATCACCGCCGGCCTGTTCCTCGGCTATGAGCGCCGCGCCGCTGCACGATACGCGTTCCTGCTCGCCATCCCAGCAGTCTTCGGCAGCGGGCTGTACCAGGTCTACAACGCGATCAAGGACCCGTGCCTGCCCGGTGCGACCGGTTGTGTGCCGGAGGTCTTCGGACCGTTCGAGACCCTGGTTGCGACCGTCATCGCCTTCGTCGTCGGCCTCGCCGTCATCGCGTTCTTCATGAGCTACATCTCGAAGCGCAGCTTCCTGCCGTTCGTCATCTACCGGATCCTGCTCGGCATCGCCCTCATCGTGATGCTCAGCACCGGCCTGCTGAAGGCGTAGCCCGCACATGGAGTCCTGGAGCCGTCCCGACGTCCCCGTGCTGCCCGGACAGGGCAGCACCCCGAAGATCTGGTGCACCGCCAGCGCGACGCTCGTCGAAGCATCGGCGGATGAGACCGCGCGGCTGTACGTGTGCGGGATCACCCCGTACGACGCGACCCACCTCGGTCACGCCTCCAGCTATCTCGCCTACGACACGCTGCAGCGGGTCTGGCTGGATGCCGGCTACGAGGTGCACTACGCGCAGAACATCACGGACGTCGACGACCCGCTCCTCGAACGCGCGAACGCGACGGGTGTCGACTGGCGCGAGCTTGCCGAGAGCCAGGTCGCACTTTTCCGCTCAGACATGCAGCACCTGCGCATCCTGCCGCCAGAGGACTACGTGGCCGTGACCGAGGTCATCGACCCGATCGCATCCGCCGTCGAGATCCTGCGTGAACGCGGACTCGCGTACCCGGTGGACACGCCGGACAGCGCGGCAGGGGACGACCTCTACTTCGATGTGCGCGCTGCGGCGGACGACGTCTGGCACCTCGGGGCCGAGAGCAACCTCGACGACGTGACGATGGCCGCATTCTTCGCTGAGCGCGGGGGAGACCCCGACCGTCCTGGGAAGCGCGATCCGATGGACCCGCTGCTCTGGCGTGCGGCCCGTGACGGTGAGCCGAGCTGGCCGTCCATCGTCGGCGAAGGCCGGCCAGGCTGGCACATCGAGTGTTCAGTCATCGCCCTGCAGCACCTCGGTTCGGACTTCACGGTGCAGGGAGGCGGATCCGATCTGGTCTTCCCGCACCACGACATGAGCGCCGGTCACGCGGCAGCGCTGTCCGGACGGCCGCTTGCGAAGGTGTTCAGTCACGCCGGCATGGTCGCCTACGAGGGCGAGAAGATGTCGAAGTCGCTCGGGAACCTGGTCCTCGTCTCCAAGCTCGTCGCCGCGGGCGTCGATCCGCGTGCCATCCGTCTCGCGATCCTCGACAACCACTACCGCTCCGACTGGGAGTGGGCCGACGGGCGCCTCGATGCTGCCGTCGCCCGCCTCGCCGCCTGGACAGCCGCGTTCGGGCCGGCCACCACCGGCGACGCAGCGGCTGCTGTGTCCGACGCCGTTTCCGGGTCAGCCGAGACGCTGCTCGCCGCGGTACGCACCCGTCTCGCCGACGACCTCGACACCCCGTCGGTCCTGGCGCTCCTCGATGCGGCCGCATCCACCGGCGTCGACGACCCGGCTCTCGTGCGCACCCTCATCGACGCCTTCCTCGGCGTCCGCCTCTAACCCTCTCTGCCCGCGAACTGTCACTCGTGGCGGTTCCCAGCCGCTGAGACCAGCCACAACCGACAGCTCGCGAGCTGTCGGTTGTGGCTGTTCCGGCCTCCCCTGAACAGACACAAGTGAAAATTCGCGGGCAGGGACGTCGGGGTGTGGAGAACTTTGACGGGGGAGGGCCGACTTCGGGCAGGTTTGGGGGATGCGCCGACCCAGACCACTTCCAGCGCCCCTCACCGACCGGGCGTTCACGACCACCGATGCCGCACGGCACGGCGTCTCCCGCTCTCGCCTCAGGGCGTCGGACCTGTCCCATCCGCATCGTGGCGTCATCGCGCCGATCGATGCTGGTGACGTCCACTCGCGCGCATCCGCGTACGCTGTCCTGTTGCACGACGGCCAATTCTTCAGTCACGCCACCGCCGCATCATTGCACGGCCTGCCCGTCCCGAACCGGCTGCGCTCAGGACCGATGCACGTCGCCTCCCTCGCCCCCGCTCGCGCGCCGCGTGCGCTCGGGATCACGGGGCATCAACTCGACGGCACACATTGGGAGATCGTGGTCGTCGATGGCCTCCCCACCGTCACTGCGGTCGATGCATGGTGCCAGCTCGCGACTCGGCTGACCGAGGCGGAGTTGGTGATCGTCGGCGATGCATTGCTCAGGCGGAAGCATCCGCTCGCCACCCGGAAGCAACTCGTGCGCGGACTCGCGCGGATGAACGGGCGGCGCGGAGCGAAGAAGCTGCGTCGTGCGTACGAGCGCGTCCGCGAGGACACGGACTCCCCGAAGGAGACCGAGTTGCGCTTGGCGATCGTGGATGGCGGCCTCCCCGAGCCGATCGTGAACGCACCGATCTTCGACGCGTTCGGTCGGTTCATCGCGCTCGGCGATCTGGTCTACACGGCGCAGATGGTCCTCGTCGAGTACGACGGCGAAACACACTTCACCGATGAAGCAGCCGTGATCCACGACATCGATCGGCTGGACTCGGTGGTCGCGGCCGGCCGGCGGGTCATCCGGGTGAACCGTTCCCACTCCCTCGACCCGGACGGGCCGGTCATCACCGCGATCCGCGAGGCGCTGAGCTCACGAACTGGCAGTCGTGGCGGAAAAAAGGGTCGTCAAACCAGCCACGAGTGACAGTTCGCGGGCAGGGCCGGGAGGAAGGGAAGGAGGGTCAGTCCTTGCGACGGAAGTCGTCGGGTTTGTCGTCACGGCGGAGATAGCGTTCGAACTCCTTGGCGATGGCCTCACCACTGGCCTCGGGGGACTCGACCGTGTCCCGCGCCTGCTCCAGCTGCCGGATGTAGGCGGCCATGTCCTCGTCGTCGGCTGCGAGCGTGTCGATGCCGCTCTGCCACTCGCCGGACTCCTCGATCAGCTGGCCCCGGGGGATCACGACATCGATGAGCTCCTCGAGCTTGTCGATGAGCGCGAGCACCGCTTTGGGCGACGGAGCGCTGTGCACGTAGTGCGGCACGGAGGCCCATACCGACAGTGACGGGATGCCGCGCTGGTCGGCCGCGTCGGCCAGGACGCTGAGGATGCCGACCGGCCCCTCGTAGCTGCTGCGTTCGAGCTGGAATGCCTGACGCAAGCCCGCGTCCTCACTCGAAGCGAACACCGAGATCGGCCGCGTGTGCGGGACGTCGGCCAGCATCGCGCCGAGCATCACGAGTGCAGTGATGTCGTTCTCGACCACCACCTGCATGATCTCGTCGACGAACGCCTTCCATCCCCGCGACGGTTCAGCTCCGATGAGCACGTACACGTTCGAGCCGCCGTCGGCGCTCACGTGCAGTTGCGCGTCGTCCGCGAGCGGCGTCGCCGGCTTCACCGCGTCAGGGGAAGGACCGGAGATCGTGGCGCCGGGCCAGACGAGCTTGCGCTTGCCGTCCTCATCGGTTCCGATGGTGGGCCGGTTGAACTGGTAGTCGTAGTACCGCTCAGGGTCGATCTCGAGGATCGGCTGGAGTTCAAGGGACTCCTGCAGCACCTTGACGGCACCGCTCGCCGCTTCACCCGCGTCGTTCCAGCCTTCGAAGGCCACTACGAGCAGGCGACCGCCGAGCGGACCTTTCGACTCATCGCTCACGTTTCACTTCCTCGATCCGGGGAACCTCCCCGAGCCGTCCTTCCAGGATAGGCGCTCGCAGACCCGGTAGCATGAGAACCCGTGACCAGTCTCCTCCCCGCCGCCGTCCTCTGGGACATGGACGGCACCGTCGTCGACACCGAGCCGTACTGGATGGAAGCGGAGACCTCGCTCGTCGAATCCTTCGGCGGCACCTGGACCCACGACGACTGCATGACGCTCGTCGGATTCGGTCTGTGGGATTCCGCCGCGGTCCTCCAGGGACGCGGCGTCGACCTCGGTGCGGACGAGATCGTGACCCGGCTCACCGACCGCGTCCGCGAACTCATCGACGAACGCGGCGTGCCGTTCCGTCCCGGAGCGCAGGAGCTCCTGCGCGAGCTGAAGGACGCGGGCGTCAAGACGGCGCTCGTCACCATGTCGGTGCGAGCCATGGCAGAGGAGATCGTGAGCGGCATCCCGTTCGACGCATTCGACTTCATCGTCCCAGGAGACGAGGTCTCCGCCCCCAAGCCCCACGCGGCCCCGTACCTGCATGCTGCAGCGCTGCTCGGCGTCGACGCGGCCGCCTGCATCGCGATCGAGGACTCACCGACGGGCCTCGCATCCGCCGTCGCGGCGGGAACCATCGCGATCGCCGTACCCCACGCGATCGACATCGCACCAGGACCAGACCACACCACGTGGACGACGCTCGAAGGGCGTCGCCTCACCGATCTCTCCGCACTCGCGGCGGATCGCCAGAACCAGGAAGACGAGGCAGCACGCCGATGAGCGCCAGCCACCAACCCCAGAACAGCGGGCCGTTCCGCGAGGGCGACCGCGTACAGCTCACCGGGCCGAAGGCCAGGAAGAACACCATCACGCTGGAATCCGGCAAGGTCTTCCACACGCACAGCGGGATGATCGACCACGATCAGATCATCGGCCTCCCTGACGGCAGCGTCGTCGCGAACACCGTGGGCGTCGAGCACCTCGCCCTCCGCCCGCTGCTCGTCGACTTCGTGATGTCGATGCCGCGCGGCGCCGCGATCATCTACCCGAAGGACGCGGCCGAGATCATCGGCCAGGCGGACATCTTCCCCGGAGCAACGGTCGTGGAGGCCGGCGTCGGATCCGGAGCCCTGTCGCTCTGGCTGCTGCGCGCGATCGGCCCGTCCGGCACGCTGCAGTCCTTCGAACGACGTGACGAGTTCGCCGACGTCGCGCGCGGCAACGTGAAGACCTTCTTCGGATACGACCCGGAGAACTGGTCCGTCACGGTCGGCGACCTGCAGGAGACGCTCCCGATCACGGCGCCCGCCGAGTCCGTCGACCGCGTCGTGCTGGACATGCTCGCCCCCTGGGAGTGCCTGGACGCAGCCTGGACGGCGCTCAAGCCGGGCGGGGTCATCCTCTGTTACGTCGCGACCGTCACGCAGCTGTCCCGCGTCGCTGAGGCCATCCGCGCCACCGGCGGGTTCACGAACCCGCAGTCGAACGAGACGATGATGCGCGGCTGGCACGTCGAGGGCCTCGCGGTCCGCCCAGACCACCGCATGATCGGTCACACCGGCTTCCTCATCACGGCTCGGAAGCTCGCGCCGGGGACGATCCTCCCTGAGCTCAAGCGTCGTGCGTCGAAGTCCGATTTCAGCGATGAGGACGTCGAGTTGTGGACGCCGGGCGCGCTCGGCGAACGCTCCACGAGCGCCAAGGTCCTGCGGAAGCGGGTCCGCCTCGCCGAAGCCGGCGCACAGGCCTCCCTCGCCCGCGACCTCGGAAGTGGTCCGGCGGACGACGACACGGAGCAGGCGGAGGACGCCCCCACCACGGCTGCGGACGGCCGGCAGGGCGACGCGGACGAGCCTCACACTTCCGTCCACTAAACTGTGCGACGGCACCCGCCGCCCACACAACGCTCCCCGAAACGAGGATCCGTGCGCACTGCACCCGCCATCATCGCCACCGCCGGCCTGCTCCTGGTCACCCTGACCGGGTGCGCTCCAGCCGGCTCCAGCTCATGCGGCACCCCCGCGGAGCCCGGTGCGGCGACGAAGCTCATCCACGTGAGCGGAGCGGCGGGCGAACAGCCGAAGGTCGATGTCCCGACCCCGATCTACACCACCACGACCGAGCGTGAGATCATCACGACCGGTACAGGTGAGGCGGTCACGGCCGGCGAGACGGCCGTCGTCAACTGGGTGCTGCTGAACGGCCGGACCGGTGACGTCGTCGCGAAGTCCGACTTCAGCAAGCCGGCGAGCGTCGCGCTCAGCTTGAACAAGCCGCTGCCCATCGGCTTCAGCAAGGCGCTCGAGTGCGCTCCGGTCGGCTCTCGCGTCACCGCGGCGATCGCCCCGGCAGACGGATTCGGCCCGGCCGGCGGAAGCGAGGCCGATGGCATCGGCAAGGACGACACGCTCGTCTTCGTCGCGGACATCGGTCACGTCGTTCTTGCGCGCGCGAACGGCGCCGAGCGTCCGACGCCGTCCGGCCTGCCGTCCGTCGTCGTCGCTCCGGACGGCCGGCCCGGCGTGACCGTTCCTTCTGCAGCACCGCCCACGACCGTGCAGTCTGCGGTCATCCGCGAGGGTGACGGCGCCACGGTGAAGAAGGGCGACCAGGTCACGGTCGCGTACACGGGCGTCCTGTGGAAGGAGAAGAGCGTCTTCCAGAGCACGTGGGAGGACGGCAAGCCGTTCGTCTACACGGCGGGACAGCTCGGCATCACCGGATTCGACAACGCCGTCCTGGGTGCGAAGGTCGGTTCGCAGGTCATCGTCGTGCTGCCACCGAAGGACGCGTACGGCGAGCAGGGCTCAGGTCCGGTCCCGGGCAACGCGACCCTCATCTTCGTCATCGACATCCTCGGCGTTTCCCCCGCGAGCTAGGCAGCGGTCCGCCCGGTCGCAAATAGAATGGTGCAGTGCCCCACACCCGTGACGCCCCAAAACCGGTGCCTGTCGAGGAACGTCTCTTCAGCCTGGTGCTCGCGCTGCTCGCCACGCAGTCCGGACTGACGAAGAACGAGATCCTGTCGACGGTGCAGGGCTACCGGCAGCAGTACTCAGATGGCGGGAACAACGCGAGTCTCGAGCGTCAGTTCGAACGCGACAAGGACAACATCCGCGAGCTGGGCGTCCCACTGGAAACGATCGAGCAGCCGGGGGAGCCGGGCAACAACCAATCGATGCGGTACCGCATTCCCAAGGGGGAATACGAGTTGCCGAGCGATGTCCGGTTCACCGCTGCAGAGCTCTCGCTGCTCTCGCTCGCCGCGACCGTCTGGCGTGAGGGATCACTGTCCGGTCAGTCTCAGCGAGCCATGACGAAGCTCCGGTCGCTCGGCATCGAGCCGGACGAACCCATCATCGGCTACGCGCCGCGCCTCCGCACACGGGAGGGGTCGTTCGAACCGCTCGACGCAGCACTCGAACGACGGGCCGTTGTGACGTTCCCGTATCTGAAGCCGGGGGAGCGGGCACCGCGCATCCGCACCGCCGCACCGCTCGCGCTCGTGCAGCACGAGGGTCGGTGGCATCTCTTCGCGAGGGACGTCGACGTGGACGACACCCGCACCTTCCTCCTGTCCCGCATCGTGGGCGATGTGAAGCAGACCGGCGAGATCAGCGAGCCGGGGGAGCGGGACTACGCGGCGGACGCCATCCGGGGGCTGCGAGCGGTCTCCGCCTCGCAGCACGCGACGGTCGAGGTCAGGCCTGGAACGGACGCCGCCGCCAGGCTCGGCAATCGCTACCAGGGGACGTCGACGGGATCCGCAGACGTCCTGACCATTCCGTACCTCGATCTCAACATCCTGGCCGACGAACTCGCCGGCTTCGGCCCGGAGGTGTTCGTCCTCGACCCGCCTGCGCTCGTCGAAGCAGTGGTCGCCAGACTGAACGATGTCGTCGACGCACACCGAGAAGAGGATCCCCGTGGCTAAGCGCAGTGCGCCGAAGGCTCAGGACAAGCTCATCTTCCTCCTGTCGCTCGTGCCGTATCTCATCGACCGTGAACGGGTGACGGTGGACGAGGCGGCTCGCCATTTCAGCCTGCCGCCGCAGCAGATCCGTGACGCCGTCAGCCTGCTGACGGTCTCGGGGGTGCCAGGGGAGACGCACCAGTACCTGTCCGGGGACCTGTTCGACATCGACTGGGGCAGCTTCGAGGAGGACGACGAGATCGTCCTGACCCACCGGGTCGCTCTCGACGACGCCCCCCGGTTCTCCGCACGTGAGGCGTCCGCGCTCATCGCCGGCCTGCAATCCCTGTCGCGCCTGCCGGAGTACGAGGACAGCGATGTCATCGGCGGAGTGATGGCGAAGCTCGCGCGCGGCGCATCATCGACACCGGGGCAGGTCGCCGTCACCCAGTCCCATTCCGACCGGTCCGTCGGCATCATCCGATCCGCAATCGGAACCGGCCACAGCGTCGTGTTCGACTACGTCAACGCGCGCGGCGAACACGAATCCCGCCTGGTCGATCCGCTGCGACTCGAGTCTCAGGATCAGGACTGGTATCTCTTCGGCTGGTGCCACCTGCGTGAAGCGACGAGACGGTTCAGGCTCGATCGGATGACGGACCTCCAGGTGAGCGAGCTCGCCGTCGCGCCGCACGATTCGTCGCTCGTGGTGCCTGAGGCCCTGTTCGAGCCGAGCGATTCCGATCTGTCGGTGACGGTGAGGCTGCATTCCTCGGTCGTCCCGCTCATCGACGACTACGTCGCCGCGATCACCCGAACCGATGACGCGACGGTCACCGCAACGCTGCGGGTCGCCCACTACCACGGACTGAAAAGGCTGGTCACGAGCCATCCGGGCCTCATCGAGGTTCTTGGACCGGATGAGGCGCGTCGCTTCGTGGCGGCCTGGGCCGCATCCGCACTTAATCGCTACAGTTCTCCCCAGAATGCTCCGAAAGCGGTAGACTCGACGGACGACGCTCTCAACGATCAGGAATGATGCCCCATGTTCGGTAACGCATTTTCAGGATGGCACCTCGTCATCATTCTGCTCATCGTCCTGCTGTTGTTCGGCGCACCGAAGCTTCCGGGCCTCGCAAAGAGCGTCGGACAGTCGATGCGCATCTTCAAGAACGAAGTGAAGACGCTCAAGGATGACGACAAGTCGGCTGACGCAGCATCGTCGGCGGACAACACCGCGGCTTCGGATTCGGCAGTGAAGCCGGAGACGACCGCGAGCACCGTCGAACCCCCGCTCAAGCCGTAGCGGGCCGTGCCTACCCGCACTCCACGCCAGAAGTCTCGCGATGGGCGCATGTCGCTCGGTGCCCACCTGGTAGAACTGCGCAAGCGTCTGTTCTTCGCAGCCATCGGCATCATCATCGGCATGGTGATCGGCTTCCTCATCTCTGAGATCGTCATCGACGCCATGAGCGCACCGATCAAGGTCATCGCAGACGAACGTGGTCAAGCGCTGCTCAACTTCACGAACGTGACGAGCGCCTTCGACCTCAGGATGAAGATCGCACTGACAACCGGCGTCGTGATTTCGAGTCCTGTCTGGCTCTATCAGATCTGGGCGTTCCTCGTCCCAGGGCTGACGCGCAAAGAGATCAAGTACGCGGTCGCCTTCTTCGCGAGCGCCGTGCCGCTGTTCCTGCTCGGCTGCTACGCCGGTTGGACCGTGCTGCCGCACATCGTCGAACTGATGGTGAGCTTCACGCCGGCCGCCGCGTCGAACTTCTTCGACGCCGCCACCTACTACGACTTCGTGCTGAAGCTCGTCCTGGCGGTCGGCATCGCGTTTGTGCTGCCGGTCTTCCTGGTGCTGCTCAACTTCGTCGGCGTGATCTCGGCGGCGTCCATCATCAAGTCCTGGCGCGTGGCGATCCTGCTGATCGTGCTCTTCACGGCCATCGCAACGCCGGCCGCAGACGTCGTGTCGATGTTCCTCCTCGCCATCCCGATGGTCATCCTCTACTTCGCGGCGTACGGCGTCTCGTACCTGCACGATCGCCGCAAGGCGAAGGATGTCCGTCGTCTCGAGGCAGAACTCGCCAGCGGCGGAACGGTATGACCGACCAGCTGTCCCCGGCTGAGCGGTTCAGTGCGGCGACGCGGCGAGCAGCCACGCCACGACTCCAGGCGTTCCGTGATCGGTTGCGTTTCGACCTGGATCCCTTCCAGATCGAAGCATGCGAGCGGATCGAAGCGGGGAAGAGCGTGCTCGTCGCCGCGCCGACCGGCGCAGGCAAGACGATCGTGGCCGAGTTCGCGATCGCGCTCGCGATGCACCAGCCGAACGCGAAGGTCTTCTACACGACGCCGATGAAGGCGCTGAGCAATCAGAAGTTCCAGGAGTTGACGGCCGAGTACGGCCCGGACTCCGTTGGCCTCTTGACCGGCGACACCAACATCAACGGCAACGCCCGCATCGTCGTGATGACGACCGAGGTGCTCCGGAACATGCTCTACGCGGACTCCGATGCGCTCATCGATCTCGCATTCGTGGTGATGGACGAGGTGCACTACCTCGCCGACCGGTTCCGTGGCGCCGTGTGGGAGGAAGTCATCATCCACCTCCCGTCGGAGGTCAAGATGGTGTCCCTCAGCGCAACGGTGTCGAACGCCGAGGAGTTCGGCGATTGGTTGCAAGCCGTCCGCGGCGACACCGAGGTGATCGTCTCCGAGGAACGCCCGGTCCCGCTCACGCAGCACGTGCTGATGCGCACGAAGCTCGTAGACCTGTTCGCCGCGCCGAGTCTTGCGGACACCCACCAGGTGAATCCCGAGCTCGTGCGGATGGCACAGTTCGGCGGTCGTGCCCCGAGTTCCCGCCAGTACAAGGATGTCAGCCGGTACAACCAGCGACGTGCACCGCACCACGCCGAGAAGATGGATCGCGGCGACTTCGTCCGGATGCTGGGCGACCACCACCTGCTCCCGGCGATCTTCTTCGTGTTCAGCCGCGTCGGCTGCGACCAGGCGGTCAAACAGGTCCTGAGGTCGGGCGTCAGGCTCACGGAACTGCACGAGCGTGACGAGATCCGCGCCATCGTGGAGGATCGCTGCAGGACGCTGCTCGACGAGGACCTCGCCGTGCTGGGCTACTGGGAGTGGCTCGATGGCCTGGAGCGCGGCGTCGCTGCACACCACGCCGGCCTGCTGCCCGCCTTCAAGGAGGTCGTGGAGGAGCTCTTCCAGCGCAAGCTCGTGAAGGTCGTCTTCGCGACGGAGACGCTCGCGCTCGGCATCAACATGCCGGCTCGGACAGTGGTGCTCGAGAAGCTCGAGAAGTTCAACGGCGAAGCGCGTGTGCCCATCACGCCGGGCGAGTACACGCAGATCACCGGCCGGGCCGGTCGACGTGGAATCGATGTCGAGGGTCACGCCGTCATCCAGTGGTACGAGGGACTGCACCCGCAGTCCGTCGCATCACTCGCCTCGAAGCGGACCTACCCGCTCAATTCGAGCTTCCGCCCCACCTACAACATGGCCGTGAACCTCATCGACCAGTTCGGTCGCCAGCGCACGAGGCAGATCCTCGAGTCCTCCTTCGCGCAGTTCCAGGCCGACCGCGCCGTCGTCGGACTCGCGAAGCGCGTGCGTGAGCAGGAGGCGTCGCTCGCCGGCTACGAGACGTCGATGACCTGCCACCTCGGCAACTTCGTCGAGTACGCAGGCATCCGCCGAGAACTGACCGATCTGGAGCGCAAGGGGAACGAGTCGGAGTCCCGTGCCGCGAAGGATCGCCGCCAGCGCAAGCTCGCCGAGCTGCGCAAACGTCTGCGCTCCCACCCGTGCCACGTCTGCCCCGAACGGGAGGACCACGCACGCTGGGCTGAGCGATGGTTCAAGCTCAAACGCCAGACGGATCAGGTGAAGCAGCAGATCGCGACCCGCACGGGCGCCGTCGCCCGCGTCTTCGACCGGGTGACCGACGTCCTCCTCGTCTACGGCTACCTGCAGCGCGACGAATCCGGGAAGGTCGTCATTGCGGCTCCGGGCAAGACCCTCAAGCGGATCTACGGCGAACGCGACCTCCTGATCGCCGAATGCCTGCGATCCGGCGCGTGGAACGACCTCGACGCTTCGTCACTCGCCGCGATGGCGGCGGCCATCGTCTACGAACCCCGCCGCGACGAGCAGAACACCCCGGAGCGCTTCCTGCCGAGAGGCCCGTTCCGCTCGGCGCTCGAACGCACCCAGGACATCTGGAGCCGTCTGGACGACACCGAACGGGAGCACAAGCTGCCCGGCAGCAATCCGATCTCGACGGGGTTGTCGCTCGCGATGCATCGCTGGTCGAAGGGCGCGGCGCTCGACACCGTCCTCATCGAGGCCGAACTCGCCGCAGGCGACTTCGTGCGCTGGTGCAAGCAGACCATCGACCTCCTCGATCAGTTGAGCATCGTTGAGGGCAGTGTCGGCCGGACGGCACGACAGGCGCTCGATTCGATCCGCCGCGGCATCGTCGCGTACAGCTCGCTGTGAGCGCGAGTACCGTCGCGGCCCCGGCCGCACTCCCGGCACCGATCGACTTCACGGCGGGCGATCGTCGGACCCGGAAGCGCGCCAGACCGAAGCCGCCTCTGCCGTTGTGGTTCGCCGTCATCGTCGCGATCGGGGCTGGCCCCATCCTCGACGGCGGCTTCCCGGATCGTGGCATCTGGCCGCTCGCCTTCGTCGGCATCGGCCTCATCCTGGTGACGTTGATGGGCCGCAGCGTCTGGGGAGCCCTGCTCATCGGGTTCATCGCGGGGGAGTCGTTCTACCTCGTGCACATCGAGTGGGCGACCGTGTACCTCGGCCCCGTGCCGTGGGCGGCGCTGGCCACGGTGGAATCGATCTTCTTCGCCATCGGCGCGATCGTCATCACCCTCGCCTACCGTTTCATCCCACGGGCATTCCCCGGCGTCGCAGGGCGCGTGTGGCTGACCTCAGCGGTCGTGGCAGCCGTCTGGACGGCGCGAGAGTCGCTCGTGAGCGTGTGGCCGTACGGCGGCTTCCCGTGGGCGAGGATGGCGCTCAGCCAGTCCGAGAGCCCGTTCGCGCCGCTCGTCGCCTGGGTGGGTTTCTCCGGACTGTCGTTCATCATGGTCTTCATCGTCGCGTTGGCCCTCCAGCTGGCGCGCACCTCCGAGGTCAGGCCGGTGACGAAGGCTGGAACGCTCGCCCTCGTCGTCATCGGCGTCCTCATCGTGCCGGCCTGGCCGACGCCGACCACGGGTTCGACGCGAGTCGCCGCCGTGCAGGGCAACGGACCGGCCGGGTACTTCGACGGAGCTGCGCCGGGGACGGTCATGAACACGCAGATCGACGAGACGCTCAAGATCCTCGACGAGCACGTCGACATGGTCGTCTGGCCGGAGAACGGCGCCGACCTGGATCCGCAACGGGTCCCACAGTCCGCTGCAGCCCTGGACTACCTGAGCCGGAGGATGAACGCCCCGTTCATCGTCGGGGCCATCTCACAGCGCGGGGACAAGTACTTCAACTCGTCCCTCCTCTGGTCGTACCCGAACGGCGTCACGGACGTCTACGACAAGAAGCATCCCGTGCCGTTCGGCGAGTACGTCCCGGACCGTGCGTTCTGGGAGCCGCTCGCTCCGGACCTCATCGGCCTCATCGGGCGCGACTACACCCCTGGGACGAAGGACAACGTCTTCGACATCGGGGGAGTGCTCACCGGCATCAGCATCTGCTTCGACATCGCGGACGACCAGCTGACACGGGATGCGGTGGCCGGTGGTGCGAGGCTCATCCTCGCACAGACCAACAATGCCGACTTCGGGAAGACGGATGAGAACGAGCAGCAGCTCGCCATCGCCAGGCTTCGCGCGATCGAGTCTGCGCGGTCCATCGTGAACATCTCCACGGTCGGGACCAGCCAGATGATCGGACCAGACGGTCACACGATCACGAGCATCCCGGCCTTCAAGCCGGGGTCGATGATCGCCGAGGTCCCGTTGACGGACACGGTGACGCCGGCGATGTCGTTCGGGCACCAGTTCGAGCTCTTCATCGACGGGATGGGGCTCGCGACCCTGGTGCTCGCGGGAATCGCCTCCGCACCCCGTGGTGCGAGGCGTCCCCGCGTCGAGCGCTAAGCGCTCTTCTGCTGCCCTCGGCGTGCCCGAAGGTAGTCGAGGCGTTCCTGCAGGAGCTCTTCCAGTTCGTCACGCGAGCGACGCTCGAGCAACATGTCCCAGTGGCTCCTCGGGATCTTCACGTCGCCGCGGTCCACGACCACCGGCTTCGAATCCACGAGTAGGATTGCTTCTGCGCCGCAATGACGGCACTCCCAGAGCTCAGGAACCTCCGCGTCAGCGGCAAACGTCATCGTGGTTTCACGTTCGCAGCTCTGACACCGGTAGGTGTGCTGGCTGCGCTCGGAAAAGACGACGCCCTCTTCGGTTTGTAGACTCTGGGCGCCCAGGCGCATTCCGCGCAAACTGCGATCTGCCATTGTGTGGTCTCCTCTCGCTCGGCACCCATAGTTATAAACCCAGAAGCTGGGTAATCTGTTCCGATTGCCGGGTCTTCTCCCAGGTGACGTTCAGTTTCGAGAGGCGACGACCGCGAGTGCGAGGTCTGCACGGTCCGTCACCAGACCGTCGACGCCGAGGTCGAGCAGTTCGCGCATCGTCGGTTCGTCATTGACCGTCCAGACGTGGACCTCGATGCCGGCGCGGTGCATCGTCGCGACCGAACGCCTCGTGACCACGGGGATTCCGTGGAATCTCCGCGGCACCTGGACAGCGTCAACGCCACCCAACAGCCGACGGACACGGGTGACGTCGCCGAGGACCGCGAAGGGGAGCGCCCGTGCCATCAGCGGCAGTCCGGGCGAGGTCGCCACCGATCCGGCGATTGCAACGGTCGCGAGGCGGCGTTGCTCCGAGAACGAGGTGACGAGCACCCGATCCTGAGCATCTGCTTCGACAACGGCCCTCGCGACCGGGATCGCAGCGCCGGCGGCTTTGACGTCGATGTTGAAACGCGTTTCGGGAAACGCATCGAGGGCCTCTGCGACCGTCGGCACCCGATCACCGCCGAGGTCGATTGCTTGGAGCTGCCGGAGTGTCATCGAATCGATCGGACGGCTGTCTCCGGTGATGCGTTCGAGTGTGTCGTCGTGGAACAGCACCGCAACGCCGTCACTCGTCACCTGACTGTCCGTCTCGATGTATTGCGCACCGATGTCGGTCGCACGTCGGAATGCGGCGATCGTGTTCTCCGGAACGTCGAACGTCAGGCCCCGATGCGCGAACACGCGGGGCCTGGCGGGACCGAAGAAACCGTGCTGCCCGGCAGCACCCATCGCTACTCCGAAGCCGGCGGTGCGGCTGGGGGAGCCGGTGGGGCGGGCGGGGCCTGCGGCGGAACGACGCTCGACGCGGTCGGCCACACGGGAGGCGTCTGCATCCCGGCGGCAGCTGCAGCGGCCGCAGCCGGATTCCGCGTGTTGCCAGGTCCGAATGCGCTGCCGATGCCCTTGAGCGCCTCGGTCAGCTCGCTCGGGATGATCCAGAGCTTGTTAGCCTGACCCTCAGCGATCTTCGGCAGCATCTGCAGGTACTGGTAGCCGAGCAGCTTCTCGTCCGGATCACCCTCGTGGATGGCCTTGAACACGGTCTGAATGGCCGAAGCCTCGCCCTGAGCGCGGAGGACCGCCGCCTGGGCGTCGCCTTCTGCGCGGAGGATCTCGGCCTGTCGTGCACCCTCAGCCGTGAGGATGGCGGACTGCTTGGTACCTTCTGCCGTCAGGATGAGCGCACGGCGGTCACGCTCTGCGCGCATCTGCTTCTCCATCGAGTCCTGGATGGAGAGGGGCGGGTCGATCGCCTTGAGCTCGACGCGTCCGACGCGGATGCCCCACTTGCCCGTCGCCTCGTCGAGGACGATGCGCAGCTGACCGTTGATCTCATCGCGGCTGGTCAGCGCCTGCTCGAGGTTGAGACCACCGACCACGTTGCGGAGGGTCGTGGTCGTGAGCTGCTCGACGGCGCCGAGGTAGTTCGCGATCTCATACGTCGCCGCTCGCGCATCCGTCACCTGGAAATAGACGACCGTGTCGATGGAGACGACGAGGTTGTCCTCGGTGATGACCGGTTGTGGCGGGAACGAGACGACCTGCTCGCGCATGTCGATGAGCGGACGCAGGTGGTCGATGAACGGGATCAGGATGTTCAGCCCTGGCGTGAGGGTCTTGTGGTACGCGCCGAGGCGTTCGACGACACCGGCTGTCGCCTGGGGGATGATCCGGATGGATCGGAACAGCACCACCAGCACGAAGATGATGACGACGGCGCCGATCACCCACCCGATCACCATGGGGACTACGTCGCTCGGATCGTTCATGAGTGCTCCTGCTCTTCGGTCGGCGCTTGTGGCGCGCTGTGGGACGGGATGACGACGGCGGTCGCGCCGTCGATCGTGCTGACGAGGATCGAGGTCCCCGGTTCGAGACTCGTCGCCTGTCCGCCGTACGGCGTGCGCGCGGTCCAGGTGTCGCCGTTCGAGAGCTTGACCTGGCCGCCAGTGACGCCGACCGTCGAGACCACGACGCCGGGGAGGCCGAGCAGCGCTTCGACATTGCTCTTGGTCGGATCAGCGCCCCGATGCAATGCGCGCAGCAACGGTGGCCGGACGGTGAGCAGCAGCAGCACGGAGGCCGCGGCCCCGATGATGAGCTGCAACCACCACGGCGCACCGAGCAGACCGGACAGCAGTCCGACCACACTGCCGACGGCGAGCATCAGGAAGGTGAACTCGAGGGAGAGGATCTCGATGGTGACGAACACGAGGATGAGTACGAGCCAGCCGATCCACGCATATGAGGTGATGACATCCATAGTCAGACTTCCTCTCGGCCGGGCTCACGTCGCCCGGTCGTCTCCACGCTATCAGGTGGACCTTCGTTTGAGCCGGGAGATGCTCGCGATCTCGCGGTTCTTGATAGTCTCGGTGGCTGGAACCGCCGTCACCGGACGGCCGCAGACTTTCAAGGAGACACCCGTGTCGAACCCCCTCGTCCCCGGATCACTCGCCGGCAAGAACGTTCTCGTGACGGGCTCATCGAGAGGGATCGGCGCAGACACCATCCGGTACTTCGCGGCGGCCGGCGCGAACGTCGTCATCAACTTCCGCAATAAGGAGGCACGCGCGGTCAAGCTCGCCGACGAGGTGCGCGCGCTCGGCGTCACCGCGGTCGTGGTCGGTGCAGATCTGACGGACCCGGCATCCGTCCAGGGCATGTTCGACACGGTCAAGGCAGAACTCGGCGACCTCGACGTCCTGGTCCTCAACGCTTCCGGCGGCATGGAGAGCGGCATGGCCGAGGACTACGCGATGGTCCTCAACCGTGACGCGCAGCTGAGCGTCGTCGAGCACGCACTCCCGCTGCTCAAGACCGGTTCGCGCATCGTCTTCGTCACGAGCCACCAGGCGCACTTCATCCGCACGACGCCGACCATGCCGGAGTACGTCCCCGTCGCGAACTCGAAGCGCGCCGGTGAGGACGCCCTCCGTGCGAAGCTGCCGGAGTTCGATGCTGCGTCGATCGACTTCGTCGTGGTCTCCGGCGACATGATCGAGGGCACGATCACCGCGACGCTGCTCGAGCGCGCGAACCCGGGAGCGATCAGCCAGCGCAAGGAGTCGGCCGGCCGCCTCTACAACGTCGGCGAGTTCGCGGCAGAGGTCGCCCTCGCGGCGGTCGAACCCATCGCCGAGAACCACACCAGGTACGTCGGCGACACGAGCGACTTCGCAGCAGAGTAGGCGTTCGCGCGCAGCACGCCCGAAACACCGATGGCCGGCAGATTCCCTGAGGAATCTGCCGGCCATCGGCCGTTCTGACGACTATGCGAGCTTCGCGGCCTTGGTGCGCCCGAAGGTGAACGCCTGCACGATCTCGACGATGCCGGCCGCGATGAGGAAGAATGCCGTGAACCACAGCAGCGCGATGATCGCGCTTGCCGGCCACACGAGCACGAAGATGCCGCCGACGATGCTGATGACGCCGTAGAGGATGGCGAACCAGCGCGAGGAGTCCGGAGACGCGTCGAACAGGGCTGCGACACCTTCGATGATCCAGGTGATGCCGATCGTCAGACCGAGGGCGAGGATGCCGATCGCCGGCTGGACGAAGACGTAGACGCCACCGATCACGAGCAGCACGCCGAGGATGACACTGAAGATGCGCCAGCCCGTGCTGTGCTCCTTCGCGACGATGCCGCGGCTGATGCGGACGACGCCCGCGATGATGAAGTACGTGGCGAAGATCCAAGCCACGGCGATGAGCGACGCCTTCGGCCACGCCAGCAGGAAGATGCCCAGCGCGATCGTTGCGACGCCGCCGATGCCAAAGGCCCACCGGATGCCGGTGATCTGCTTGGCATTGAGCTTGGTCGAATTCAGGGTGTACGTGGTGGTCACGATGGTTGGTTCTGACATGGTGCTGCTCCTCAAGACGCGAAACGGTGGCGTAGCTCCAGTGTGGCGCATCCGCACAGCACTTTCCCAGTTTTGACGCCACGTGTCGTCTATCTGGATCGAGGGGAGCGTTACCGCGCCGGGCCCACGCTGCCGCGGCGTATCGTTCGTCCTATGGCTCGCAGAGTGGTGGAAGAGACCGTTGACGACCTGGGAGTGCCACGGGGCATGCGGATCGCGACGGCGTGGTCCTGGCGAATCCTCGTGGTCGTGGGGGCGTCGGCCGTGGTCATCGCGCTGGTCGTGGTGTTCGAGGAGATCGTCGTTCCATTGCTGGTCGCGATGCTCGTCTCAGCGCTGCTCGCACCGACGGTCGCGACGCTCGGCCGCCACCGCTGGCCCCATTGGCTCGCGATCCTGGTGACGCTCGTGGCGTTCGCCATCGTCGTCGCCGGGCTCGTCGTCATCGTCGTGTGGCAGGTCCGGTCCGGGCTTCCGCAACTGGAGCGAGAGTCCGTCGCCGCGTACGACCGCGCACGAGGAGTGCTGAGTGCACCGCCGTGGAACGTGTCCGATGCCCAGCTCGCGTCCTGGATCAACGACCTGGGTGCACTCGCTCAGAAGGACAGCGGCGTACTCATCGGCGGCGCCGTGAAGGTCGGCGGCACACTCGGGCATCTGCTCGCCGGTGCGTTGATCGCCCTGTTCGCGACGATCTTTATGCTCATCGACGGCCGGGGGATCTGGAACTGGATCGTACGGATCTTCCCCCGCGCGGCACGCCCGGCGATGTCTGCGGCAGGCGGCTCCGGATGGTCCACCCTCACGAAGTTCGTCCGTGTGCAGATCGTCGTCGCACTCGTGAACGCCATCGGCATCGGAGCCGTCGCATTCTTCCTCGGGCTGCCGCTCGCCGTGCCGATCGGTGTGGTCGTCCTGTTCGCATCCTTCATCCCGGTGATCGGCGCGATCGTGAGCGGTGCCATCGCCGTCGTCATCGCGCTCGTCTACGGCGGACCGGTGCAGGCGGTCGTGATGCTCGCCGGCGTTCTCGTCGTCCACCTACTCGAAGCACACGTGCTCCAACCGCTGCTCGTCGGCGGCGCGGTGAAGGTGCATCCGCTCGCCGTGGTCGTCGGCGTCGCTGCCGGCACCGCCATCGCCGGTGTGCCTGGCGCGTTGTTCGCCGTGCCGCTCATCGCCACGGTGAATGCGATGGTCACGACGATCGCGTCCAGGTCGTGGCGGGGGAGCGGGCAGACGAGAACGGCATCGACCACACATCCAGCGCCGCGGCCGGGCTCAGCGGGGGAGTAGGAGCGCTCAGACGTTCACGAGCGGGACCGCTGCCGGCTGGTAGCGGCGGCTGAGTTCCGCGCCGAGGAATCGTGCGACGGCGACGGCTCCGGAGCTCTCGCGATCGGACTCCACGTCGGGGTTGTAGTTGGTGTTGGTGTTGATGTCGTACGGGACGACACGCCCGTCGACGGTTTCGATGAACTCGATCCCTGCGACTTCGATCCCGTGCTCGGCGATGAATGCCTTGAGACGCACGATGAGCGGGTGGGCGGCATCGATCTCCGGACGGCGGGTGAAGAGCGAGGGGAGCGGGAGCGCATCCGCGGCAGCACCCGACTCCGGGACGGCGCACGCCTCAGCCGGGCAGAGTTCGAAGCTGCCGGCCGAGGTATCGACCTTGACCGCGTACAGGAAACGTCCAGCAACGAATTCGGCACGTGTGATGAACGGTTCAGCCGCCACCAGGTACTCCTGGAGGAGTGTGATGCCGTCGACCGGCTGCTCGAAGTCCGGTCCGGCGATGTAGGCGTCGAACGCCTCGTGCGTGTCGAACAACCGGACGCCGAGCCCCTTGCCGCCCTGATTGTGCTTGGTGATGAAGGGGGCGCCGAGTTCACGCGCTCGGCTACTCAGCTCATCGACGCCGAAGACGGCGATCGTCTTCGGGACGTCGAACCCGGCTGCGGCGAGAGCCAGGTACTGCGCAACCTTACTCACCTCGAATTCGAGCACCCGGCTGCCGTTCACAACCCGGCGGCCGGCCGATTCGAGCCAGCGGAGCGTCGCGCGTGCGTATTCCTTCGCGGTCTTATGTCCTCGCGTGTGCGAGGACGCGCTGAATCGCGACCAGAAGACACCCTCCGGCGGAGCAACGCCCAAGTCGATCGCACCGCCGGTCAGGAGCAGTTCACGGAACGGAACGCCTTCAGATTCGAGTGCCGCAGTGAGCGGTGGAATCCAGTCCTCGTTCTCATGCAGGATGTACACGACGGGCTCGGTCGTTGCGGTGTTCGACATCTGCCGATCGTACGTTCGTCGGCACGGAGCGTCCGACGTCGTGCGTCACACGCGGTAACCGATCGCAGCGCGTCGGGAACGCTCGGTTCGTTCTCACCCGTGTGGCGGGTTCGAAAGCACTGATAATGCACATTATGTCAAGTCGCTTCTGCGTAACCCCGCTACGATCGTCTCGTGACGACGCGGGAGTTCGATCTGACGATGACCGTTGCAGTGCGCCCGGAGACCGCGATCGACTACCTGATGGACCTCAATCGGCAACGCGGACTGCACCCGTTCCTGGTCTCGGCCGACATCATCGAATCTGGAACAACGGACGCTCAGCCGTGGTTTCTCTGGCGGATCCACGAACGACCTCGGTTGGGGCGCCTCACGTATTCGATCCGATTCACTGCGACGATGCGGCGCATCTCCCCCACCACGATGGTCGGGAACGTCGCCGCGGCACCTGGCTGCACACTCGTCACCCGCACAGACGCCCAACTCATCGAATCTGAGGGACGGACCCGCACGGTGCTGCACGAGATCACCACCGTGGCAGCACCGCGACCAGTCCTCGGGTACATGTGGAGGCAAGCCTTCGCTGCTCACGCCCGCGTGTACGAACGGCTCCCGACCGAGATGTCGACGCTCTGACAACTCTGAATGCGCCCCGGCGGGCGACGGGCCTCCGCGAATACCTATCTGGCGAAGTCGAGTTCGATGACCGGGATGAGCACATCCGGCCGCACGATCGGCAACTTCAGCACGGTCGATCCCGCGGGCCCGGCCAGAACCACATGCGGCGCGAGATCGGACACCTCACCGATGACCTCATGCCGAACCTCCACGCCATCGTGGACAAAACGCGCGAACGCCAACGGCGCCGGCAACCCCCGCAATACGAGGTGCCCCGTCGGCCAGTCGAACACGTGCACGAACACACGCCCATCGCGTTCGGTGATCCTGCACCCCTCCGGCGCGGGGATCGAACTCACGCCGGCTCCGCGGATCGACGACTCATGGACGTCCATCCACTCCCCCACATCCCCCAGCAGCAGCGCGGCACGCTTCTCGATGTCACCCCTCCCGGTCGGGCCGACGTTCAGCAAGAGGTTCCCGCCTTTGGACACACTGTCGATCAGCAGACGCAGCACCTGACCGGCGTCGAGCCAGTTCTGATACGTCGGCGCGTATCCCCACGAGCCGTTGAGCGTGCGACACGCCTCCCACAGCTGCAGGTCGCCGTTGACGATGTCGCGACTCGGCTGCACCTCCTCCGGCGTGATGAAGTCCTCGGAGCCCGGCACGTCCAGACGATCGTTGACGAGCATGTCTGGCGCGAGCTCCGTGATCCGGGCGAGGAGGCGTTCGGACTGCCAGAAGTCGGCGCCCTTGCCCTGTTCGACGACCGAGTCCCCCGGATACGAGAAATCGAACCACAGGATGTCCGGCCCGAATCGCACGATGAGCTCCTCCACCTGAGCGTGCAGGTAGCTGACGTATCCATCGCCGTCGCGAGGCTCGCTGGTGGAACGGTTCTTCCAGTCCGGGTGGAATCCGTCCAACGGGAAGTCGGGGTGGTGCCAATCGAGCAGCGAATAGTAGAGCCCGATCCGGAGCCCCTCGGATCGGCAGGCGGCGACGAGCTCCTCGACGAGGTCGCGCCCCGCCGGCGACTGCGGCGCCGAGTAGTCGGTGTACTCGGAATCCCACAGACAGAACCCCTCGTGGTGCTTGCTGGTCAGGACCACGTACTCCATACCGGCCGCCTTCGCGGTGCGGGCCCAGGTGCTCGCGTCGAACCGATCCGCCGTGAAGTGCTCGAAGTACACTCGGTAGTCCGACTCGCCGATCGACTCGTAGTTTTGCACCCACTCATGGCGGCCGGCCACCGAGTACAGGCCGAAGTGGATGAACATGCCGAACCGCGCGTCCCTGAACCAGGCGGTGCGGTCGATGTCGGCAGTCGTACTCGTCATGATGTCTCCGCTCGATCGAGGTGGCCCCACGCCACTCCCCCGCGATTCTGCGGTCACGAACATTGAACATTGGTCGGATGTCTAAGTCAAGAGTTGGTCCAACTTCTTCCCAGGTAAGTAAGCCGTAGGGGTATAGGTCCGATGTCTACTGCGAAAACCGTGCTCCTCGTTCCGAGCCAGCAGACACCGGCACCCACATCCCCCACGCACTCAGCCGACCGCAGCGATCGCCGAGCGGATCGCCGCGAGCGTCACATCGGGTCGTGACACCAGGGAGACGTGAGACGCATCGACCTCGGTGATCGTCGACCCCGCCCGCTGGGCCAGACGGCGCTTCAGGGCGATCGGGATGACGCGGTCGTCCGTCGCCAGGACCGCCCAGCTCGGGATGCTCTTCCAAGCCGGAGCGCCCGATGGCGTGACATTGGCGACGATGGAGGCCGGCCGTTGCGTCGCGGCGATGAGCAGACGATCGGCCTCGGGCAGGTCCTGCGCAAAGGAGTTGTGGACGGTTTCCGGCTTCAGGAACGCATCCACCGCACCCTCCGGTGCGCCCGGATATGCGGCCAGATCCAGGACCGTCGTCGGATCGGCAACAGCGAGAGCCGAATCCGTCCCGTCGAGGAGGCCCACGACCGTTTCGCCCTCATCGGGGATGAATGCATCGATGTACACGAGCGCCGCGACGTCGCCGCCCCGACCCGCCGCATTCGTGATGACCGCTCCGCCATAGGAGTGTCCGACGAGCACGACCGGCCCGGTTGTGCGCTGCGCGAGGAACGAGGCGATGTACGCGGCATCGCTCGTGAGCCCACGGAGCTCATTCGACGGAGCGAGGACGGTGTATCCCTCGGCCTGCAGAGGTGCGATCACGGCGTTCCAACTCGACGCGTCCGCCCACGCACCGTGCACGAGCACGATGGTCGGCTTGCTGTTCTCAGACATTCGATCCCCATTCTCGTCACCGCCCCGATAGCGGCTTCGTGGAGCACAGTCTGCGCCTCACTCCAGCGCCACACCAGGGCCAAAACCCGAGCGGCCGAGATACGGCGTAACACGACCGTCCTGATCAGCAGGACATTTCCGCCGATGGGCAGCGCGAACCATCACCGATGGCGCACCGCGCTCTCGCCGGTCGGCGGGAGCGCCCCTGACACATTCTCGAAATCTGGGGACATGGCAGGGCGAGTGATGCGGAGCGGGCGGACAATAGGACGACCTTCAGACCCCGAGGAGCAGTGCATGAGCGAAGCGTCCCACACACCAGTCCGCGTCGAACTGATCGGCGGGCCGACCGCGGTGATCGACCTCGGTGGACTCCGATTCGTCACCGATCCGACCTTCGACGCGCCCGGAGAACACACATCGGGAACGAGCACGCTCACCAAGCTCACCGGCCCGTCGAAGCTCCCGCACGAACTCGGGCCGGTCGATGCCGTACTCCTGTCGCACGACCAGCACGCGGACAATCTCGACGACGCCGGCAGAGCGTTCCTCGATACGGTCCCGCGCATCTTCTCCACCACTGCTGCGGCGGAACGGATCGGCGAGGTCGTCACCGGCCTCGCACCCTGGCAGCGGACGACCATCACGAGGCCGAACGGGGACGATCTTCACATCACAGCCGTTCCGGCGGTTCACGGTCCGGACGGATCAGCGGCTTCCACCGGCCCCGTGATCGGGTTCGTGCTGCACGGTGAAGAGCTCCCCAGCGTCTACGTGAGTGGCGACAACGCCTCGCTCCGCGTTGTGGAGGAGGTCGCACATCACCTCGGCCCGATCACCTACGCACTCCTGTTCGGCGGCGGGGCGCGGGTGTCCAGAATCGATGCCTACCTCACCCTCACGAGCGACCAACTCCCCGCCGCCACGAACATCTTGGCGGCGAAACGCGTCGTCCCCGTCCACAGCGAGGGGTGGGCGCACTTCACCCAGGACCACGACTCCGTCCGCCGCGCATTCGCCGCGAGCGACGTCGACGATCGTCTGGTCCTGCTCGAACCGGGTGAAGCAGCAGAGCTGTGACGGCGGCAACGCGCTGGACATGGGGCGCTGAGCGCTGAGCGGCTACCGTCGCCTCGCCACGGCAGCCAACGCGACACCGAGGCCTGGGTCGACCCTGGTCCAGTAGTCGATGATCCGCTCCACGAGATCGGGCCGCGTCACGGGCGCGACGTGCGCTGCGATCGTGTCGAGGAGGCGCGCACGCGCGGCGTCATCCAAGACGTCTCGGACGAGCGTGCCGGCTTGGACGAAATCGTCGACGTCATTCCCGGCTGACACGGCGGCGGCCAGCGCGAGCACGGCTGCAGAGTCCGGAGGAGCATCGGCCATGGACGCCTGAGGAACACGCGGTGATTGCGCACGATCGAGGACGACGCGGTGCTTGTGGAAATTGGGATAGCTCGCGATGCGCGCCACAAGCATCGGATCGGGGCTCGGTGCGATGCCGGGCACGAAGTTCGCCGGGCTGAACGCCGCCTGCTCGATCTGCGCTTCGAAGTCGTCCGGGTTCCGATCCAGGACGAGACGGCCCACCGGGATCAACGGGTAATCGGCCTTCGACCACACCTTCGTGACGTCGAACGGATTGAACCGGTACGCCACAGCCTCGTCGTAGGGCATGATCTGGACGCTGAGCGACCACGCCGGGTGCGCACCCCGCTCGATCGCCGAGCTGAGGTCGTCGCGGTAGTAGTCGACCTCTGCGCCCTCGATGCCGTCGAGATCCTCACCGCTCAGGTGCTCCGTCCCCTGCTCACTCACGAAGTGGTACTTCACCCAGAAGCGCGCACCGGAGGCGTTGATCCACTGATAGGTGTGCGTGCCGAATCCGTCCTGGTGTCGCCACGACCGTGGGATGCCGCGGTCCCCGAGCAGCCAGGCGACCTGATGCGCGGTCTCCGGATGTGTCGTCCAGAACTCCCACAACCGGTCGTAGTCGAACAGGGTGTCGAATGCCGGGGTCGAGGAGGAGCCGGCTCGGCGACGATCGACGGCGACGGCGCGGACGAGCGATGCGAACTTCACCGGGTCGACGAGGAAGAACACGGGCGAGTTGTTGCCGACCAGGTCATAGTCGCCGTCGGTCGTGCGGAACTTCACGGCGAATCCGCGCACGTCCCGCCAGGCGTCGGGAAGACCGAGATACCCGATCGTCGACGAGAAGCGGACGACCGTCTCCACTCGGGCGCCGGGCTGGAACAGCGAGGCAGCGGTGAACTCGCTGACGTCGTGCGTCGTCTCGAACCGGCCGAGTGCGCCGCCGCCCTCCGAGTGGCGGATGCGGACCGGCACCGCGACGGGCGCGACGTCCGCCGTCACGCCGAGACGCTCAGGGTGAGGGACTCGTAGAAGGCCAGGTGCCCGCCGATCTCGGCGAACGAGGGGTTCGGTTCCGGGTATGACCAGGCTGCCGGAGCGCCGTCCGGGTCGCTCGCGAGCGACCAGTACTCGTTCGCGACGCCCTTGAACGGGCAGAACGTCGTGCCGTCGATCGGGTGCAACAGTTCGAGTCGCACGTCCTCTCGCGGGATGTAGAAGCGCACCGGCACGTCCACCTCGTGCAGTTCCACCGCGCGGGTCGTCGAGGCGATGACCGTGTCGCCGTGACGGATCTCGACGGTGCCGGCGGCCGGAACCAGACCGACCAGCAGATCGCCGACGGGCCTGCTCACGAGACGCTCGGCTGGTGGCGCGACCAGGACGGGGGCGATGGTGTCGAGCGACATCGGTGTTCCTTTCGACGGTGGTGCGGTGGCGATCGTGACATGCTGTCGTCATCAAAGCCGATCACCGACGGAACCGTCCATCGGACGCTGCAACACGGCGACACAGAGCCGAAGGTGCACCCGATCGGCGGGCGCCATCCATCCGACCGACGTCAATCGGACCAGATCGCGCGCAACACGCGTATCGCCTCATCCAGATCGACTCCGTCGCGCTTGCTCGCCGCCAAGAGCGCTCGGGCGGCCGCGAGAACATCTCGCGGTGTGGCCGACGCATGAGCGCCCACTCGGGTCCCACTGCCGATCCGGCTGACGAGCACACCCTCCGCCTCGAGCGACTTGTACGCCTTGGCCACCGTCCCCGGTGCAACACCGAGATCACCGGCAAGCTGACGCACGGATGGAAGGCGCTGGCCGGCCGGGAGGATCCCGGTCGTGATGAGCCCACGAATCTGGTCCTGGATCTGATCGACGAGCGGCGCACCGGTCTCGGTGAGCGTGATCTTCATACCGCGACCGCAGGACCGGGTTGACGGGACCTCGCCGGCAGTGCGGAGAAGAGGACCGACCACCACATCGCGAACCCGAGCACCACGGCGCCGACGGCCGCCCAATGGAGCACCGGTCCGAGCGCTGCGAACGATGTGCCGAGTTCGATCCACCCCGCAGCTCCGCCCGGCAACCCGGCGCGGATGGTCGAGGTCCCGGACAACGACCGCATGACCTCTCCGAGATGCAGCAGCAACGCGCCGGTGCCGACCATCAGCACACTGCGGACGCGTGCGACCCTCACCGCCGTATCCGCGGCCGCATCGGAGCCGAGCGCAGGGCTGGAGATCATCCGGATGACGATGAGGACGGTTCCGAGCAGGAGTGCGATTCCGATCAACGTCGGGACCGAGAACCACCACCCGTAGATCGATCCGCCCACGGTCATATGCTCCGCCACCCGCACCTCGTACTGCACGTATCGTCCAGCGTCGTCCGGACTCGACGCCGGCCCGGCGACGACCGCCAGGAGCACCGCCACCGCCGAGGCGCCGACGAGGCCCACAAGCCAGGAGCGGGGTGCGAACGTCGTCAGGGTGCGCGGAGCAAGCGCCGCGGTCCCCGTCGGCCCGGCGACCGGACGCGGCACGAGTAGGAGCAGCGCTCCGACGCCGCCCGCGATCACCGGGGCGAGGTAACCCGCGAGCTGCAGCATCAGGAACACGTCCTCACCGAGCGGAGGGAGCACCGGCGGCATCACCCGCCACACCGAGAAGTAGCCGAACACAGCGAGGATGACGATCAGTGCGATCGCGGTACTCAAGCGCACCGGCGGCGGGAGTTCGACCTTCGTCCTCCGACGAACGAAGGTGACGATGACCGCCACGACCAGTCCGCCGATGATCGGTCCGTACTGCGCCAGCAAGATGACCATGCGATTCGCCCCCAGCAAATGTATCAATCACGTGATACACAGTGTGCCATGCGAGTGACACACTTTCCAGTGATGTCCAGTTTTCTCCCGCGGGCGGAACAGAGGAACCGCACACCATCTGCTGATGAGGCGCGCAGTCCGGACGCCGGCGCAGGAGCGGCACGATGCCGACGCATCACCGCCAGAGGTCGACCAACCTCGCAGCCGTCGTGATGCCTTGCTCATGACCCGCTCGCGCAGCCGCCGGGCGGGTGGACAGATCCATCAGATTCGTGCCGAACGCCGCCAGGGATGCCGCGTCGGGCAGGATCGCCTCGACCGCACTGCCTCGCGCCTGCAGCTCCTCCACCTGCGTCGCGAGTTGCATGCCCCACTCCAGTGGATGGCGCGTCCTCCCGCCGAGCGGTGACAAGACGAGCACCCGCGCGTATCCGGCGGCAAGATCCGCGTTCTCGTTCCGCCGATAGCCGCCGTCGATGTAGTGGCGCTCGCCGATGCGATACGGCTCGCCGCTCGAACAGCTCGCTGCAACGGCATCCACCAGATCGACGCCGCTGTCCCGGTCGAACACCACCGGTCCCCCGGTGTGCGCATCGACCGCCGTGATGAGGACACGCCGATCTGTCCAGCGGGCACCCGGAAGCCGGGCTGCGACGGTCGCACGCCATCGGTCGCGCATGGAATCATCCGAGGCGACAGCGGACTCGAGGGCGGATGCCCCCATCCTGCGTCGCATGTCGGCCGCGTTCTCGGCAGCTGCGATGGCTGCGCTCGATCGCTCGAAATGGTTGACGGCCGGCCGTGGAGCCTCCTGTCCGGCGGTCGCACCTGGCGACGCCGCGCGTGGTCGGGTCGGAGCCGGAGTTGCGACGATCGCCGCGAGCAGCTCGCCCGCCCCCACGTCCCCGGTGATCTGCGCCGCGACCGTCGAGCCGGACGACGTTCCGACGATCAGATCGGCGTCTCTCACGTCGAGGCCGCCGTCGAGCAGCCCGGCGATCACGCCGATGGCCCATGCGTTGCCGGCGGATCCGCCGCCGCCGAGGACCAAGGCGCGCTCCCCCGCAACGCCGTCCGGCGCCGCTGTCGCCTGCGGGAGTGGGATCTCAGGGGGTGTTGCGTCCATCGGCGTGACCTTTCGCACATCGCGGTCGTACCAGATCTCACACCCAGCCGAAAGCCGGGCCGGTCGACACGTCACCGCACAAGGCATTCTCCGCCACACAAGGCCGAATCGCCTGAAACACACCTGCTCTCACGCGATTCTCCTGCTTCCGTGCAGCGTGTGCGCTGCCGAGCCGGCCCGGATCGGCCAAGCGGACCCGGATCAGCCGAGCCGATCGAGAGCCCCGCCGTCACCCCCGGACTCGTAGCCCTGCAACCAACGCGTCAGAATCGGCTCGAGCGCGGCGCGATCCGAGAGCGACAGCTGCTCGACCAGTCGACGCTCATTCGCGATGTGGTCGGTGAACGCCGCATCGATGACGGCGAGACCGGCGACGGTGAGCGCGACGATCCGGCGACGGCCGTCGTCCGGGCCGATGCTGCGCTCGACGAGACCGGCCGCCACGAGCCGATCGATGCGTTTCGTCATGGCACCCGTGGTGACCATGGTGTGCTGGGCCAACTCCCCCGGGGCGCGATGATACGGAGGCCCAGCCCTGCGCAGGCTCGCGAGCACGTCGAACTCCCCCTCGCTGAGACCGTGACGCGCATACACGGCGAGGAGTTCCTCGGTCAGGTGGGCGGCGAGCCGATGCAACCGCCCGATGATGCCCTGCGGCGTGACGTCGAGATCCGGTCGCTCCCGCCGCCACTCCCCCTGGATGCGCGCAACCCGATCAGTCGATTCCGTCATGGATCCACTATAGCTTCCATGGAAGGTATAGTACCTTCCATGGAAGCTAGATGGACATGGTTGCTGGTCGCCGCGTTCGCCCCGATCGCCTGGGGCGCGAACTACTTCGTCACCAGACAGTTCCTCCCGGAAGACGCGCCGCTATGGGGCGCTGCGATCAGAGCCCTCCCGGCCGGCATCCTCCTCCTGCTCATCAAGCCCCGCCTGCCGCGCGGCTCCTGGTGGTGGAAGTCCGTGGTCCTCGGCGCCCTCAACGTCGGGGCATTCTTCGTCCTCATCTACGTCGCGTCACAACTCCTCCCCTCGAACATCGCATCGACGATCATGGCGACCTCGGCCGGCGTCCTGATGTTCTTGGCGTGGCCGCTGCTGGCGGAGCGGCCGGCGAGGACGGCCGTCGTCGGCGCGGTCGTCGGCTTCGCCGGCGTGTGCGTGCTGCTGGTCCAGGGCGGGGAGGCGGTGAACCCGTGGGGTGTTGTGGCATCCCTCGTCGCGATGCTGATGTCCTCGGTCGGGTTCATCCTCACGAAGCGCTGGTCACCCGATGAGTCGATCATCACCGTCACCTCGTGGCAGCTGCTCGCCGGCGGGCTGCTCCTGCTCGGTGTGGCGCTGGTCTTCGAGGGCGCTCCTCCGGTGCTGAATCCGACGGCGATCGCCGGCTTCGCCTATGTGAGCGTCATCGCCACGGCGCTCGCGTTCGTCGCCTGGTTCACCGCGCTCCGCCACCTCCCCACGGGGACCGTGGGGCTCGTCGGGCTGCTCAATCCGCTCACCGGGGTGCTGCTCGGAGCCCTGCTCGCGTCGGAACCGTTCGGTCTGCGACAGGCGATCGGGACATCGCTGGTCCTCGCCGGTGTGCTCATCGGGCAGCGGCGCCGACGCCTCGATCGCCCCGATCGCCTCCGTCACACACCTGACGAATCCCCTCAGCGCGGCGCACAGCTCGCCACAACGAGCAGTGCCACGCCGAGTGCCATCAGCGACCAATCGGCCCGACGCAGCCGGTAGTCCCGGATCTCGCTCCGCCCGACGCTCCCCCGGTATCCGCGTGCCTCCATCGCCTCTGCGATGTCCTTGGCGCGGACGATCGTCGCGATGAGCAGCGGCAGGAGGATCGGCACGACCGAGGCCGCCCGCGCCCGCAGCCCGCGGCGATGCGCGCCACCGCCGCGGGAGATCTGGGCGATCTGCAATCGCGTGAACTCCTGCGCGAGGATCGGGATGAACCGCAGGGTGATCGAGAACATCATCACGGCCTCGTGGGTCGGCACCCCGATGCGCGCGAGCGGGCGGAACATCCGCTCGGCACCCTCCGCGAGGATCACCGGAGAGGTCGATCGGACCAGGAGGGCGAGCGACAGGATCACGCCGATGATCTGCAGACTCATCCGGAGGCCGACCACCAAACCGACGGGCGACATCGAAACCGGCCCGATGAAGGTGTGAGGAGCGCCGACCGGCGGCGCGATCACGGCATTCAGCAGCAGGGTTCCGACGATGAAGATCGACAGTGACGCGAACGTGAGGGCCAGGGCGCGCAACGGCAACCGCGCGACGAGCCAGAACACCGCCCCGGTCAGGACCACAGCGGCCTTCAGCCACACAGGCCCAGCCACGACAGCTGACACCGCGAGCAGGATGCCGAACGTGATCTTCGCGCGGGGATCCAAACCTTCGGTGAAGGATGCCGTCGGGCGATAGAGCGCGCTTGCGACCGTCATGCGAGATCCTCGAAGAGTTCCCGATCCGCGTCGGAGCCGATTTCCGGCTCCGGCCAGCCGAGGCCGTCGAGGATCGTACGATCGGTCACGAGCCCGGGCCCGCCGTCGGCGACGATCCGCCCCTGATCGATGACCACAACACGGTCCGCGTGTTCGTAGATGTCTTCAAGCTTGTGACTGACCCACAGCACGGTGATCCCCCGCTCGTTGAGGTCGTGCATCAGCTCGAACACCTGTCGGCGTGACGGGTGGTCGAGTCCGGCCGTCGGCTCGTCGAGGATGAGCACCCGCGGTTCGGTCACGAGGACTCCGGCCAGCGCCACCCGGCGTTTCTCCCCACCGGACAGTTCGAACGGAGAGCGCGGTCCGAATCGCTCGGGGTCGAGCCCCACCCTCACGAGGGCAGCGTCGACGCGCGCTGCGACGTCCTCCGCCGACAGCCGTGCCGACCTGAGTCCGTACGCGACATCGTCACGCACGGTCGCCGCGAACAGCTGATGCTCGGAGAACTGGAAGATGTACCCGATGGCGTCGAACGACTCCGGATGCTTCGTCGCCCACGGGTCGAGGCCCTCGATCGCGATGCTCCCGGAGACCGGGCGCAACAAACCCTTGAGGGTGGCGATGAGCGTCGACTTGCCCGCCCCGGATTTACCGGCGACCGCGACGAGCTCGCCCCGCCCGACGGCGACGGACAGTCCGGCCAAAGCAGGGGCAGCGCCGGAGCGCGCCGCACGGCGTCCGCCGTGGAACACCGTTACATCCCGCGCTTCGAGCTGGGTCGTCTCCGGGGCCGGGACAAGCGCTGCTGCAGAGGTTCGCCGAGCCGCACCGGAACGCGGGGTGATCCGTCGACGCAGCGGTTCGAGGCCACAACGACCGAGCAGCTCGACCTCGGAGAGCACCTCGCCCGGGCGGCCCTGCGCTTCGATTCGCCCCTCGTGGACGACCACGATCCGGTCGGCGTCCTCGACCTCTTCCAGATGATGCGTGATCGCGACCACGGCGAACGGCCGTCGCCTCCTCGTCTCCGCGAGCGAGCGCAGGAAGTCGCGCCGGGCGCCAGGGTCGAGCATCGCCGTCGCCTCATCGAGGATCAGATACGCGGGCTGCAGCGCCAGGACGCTCGCGAGCGCGAGGCGTTGGAGTTGGCCGCCTGACAGCGTGTTGACGTCGCGGTCGAGCGCGACATCGAGTCCGACGATCCCCAGCGCATCGATGGCGCGCGACGGCATCTCGGGCCCCGGGACCCCCATGTTCGAGAGCCCGAACGCGACGTCCTCGAACACCGTGACACCGACCTGCTGGTTCTCCGGGTTCTGGAACACCATCTGCACACGGCGTCGGACCTCGACGAGCGAGGCCGGGTCGTTCGTCGGATGCCCGTCGACGGTGACCTGGCCCGCGGTCGGCAGGTTCAGGCCGTTCAGTGTCCGTGCCAGTGACGACTTCCCCGAGCCGTTCCGACCGACGATCCCGAGGAACTCGTCCTCGCCGATGTCGAGGTCGATGCCGGCGACGACGTTCGGGGCGACGCCGGGATCGTAGGAGAAGGTGACGCCGTCGAGGCGGATCACAGCGCGGGAACCGAGTACTCGACATCCGTCCGGCAGCCGACGACCTGCCGCTCGGTGCCGGAGGACACCGGGGTGATCGAGAGCAGTGCACGATTCGCCGGCGGACCGAACGAGGTTGCAGGGTCCGCGGCGTCGAACGTCCCCGTCTCCGAGTTCGGAATCTGCCACAGCTGTGTGATCTCGATGCCGGCCGCCGTCGCCGCCTCCAGAATGTCGGTCACCCAGTTACCCTGACCGGGATCGCAGGACGGGCTGTCCTGCACGAACAGTCCGCCGACGATCTCGTATCCGGCGTCCTGATACACCTTGAGCTGCGCGATGACGGGTTCGATGAGCCCACGATTGCTCTGATGGAATTCCGGGGTGTCGTACTGCTCGTTCGTCATGCCCGGCCGGTTCGGCCCGAGGAAGAAGAACTCGGGGCACGGGAGCTGGATGATCCCGTATCCCTCCTCGTGCGCCCAGTCGACGGCGCTCTTCATCACCCCGGTGCTGCGGGCGAGCGGCTGCACGACCGCGTTCTGATTGAGGATGCAGTGCGAGGTGAGGAGGATTCGTTTGCTGCGTTGGTCGGTCCCCATCGGATGCCCTTACGCGACCGGGTTCGGGGTGGACGAAACGAGTGCTTCGGCCGACTGCGTGACGGGTTCACGACGACGCGGCTTGATCAGCACGGGCGGAATGGCGCGGAGCACCGCGTAGACGATGAGCGATGTGAGGATCTTGTCGATGAGGTTCTCACCGAGGCGAGGCAGGAACGCGGAGACGAAGATGCTGGAGCCGGCTTGACGGAGGCCGAGCACGAAGACATCGATCCCACCACCCGTGAGGCCACCGAAGACGTAGACAGCGATCACACTGCCGATGACGGGCGCGACGATGCCGACGGTGATGCCGGCGACGATGGCGACCCAGAGCTTGTACCCCCACTTGTTCGCGAGCAGGCCGACGATGATCGCGACGACCGCGTTCACGATCGCGAACGGGATGTTCGTCGGGCTCGTGGTGACGCCGAGGATGACGTTCGTGAGCACACCCACGAGCACACCCCAGCGGATTCCGAACGATGCGGCGATGAAGAAGGTGCCGAGGGTGTCGAGGAAGAGGAACGGGATGTGCAACAGTCCGACCGCCGTGCCGCCGAGGACGTTCACGGCGACGGCAAGCGCGCTGAGAACCAGGGTGAGCGTGACTGAATTCGGGTTCACGAGGCGGGTACGAACGATGTCGGGCACAGCGGGCTCCTCTGAGAGCGGCGTGGGGGAATTCGTTCGAGCGAACGATCTGACGGCGAGCATAGGAGCGGCGTTCTCACCCGGCAATCCGGGCCCTCCAGTGTTACGGGTTGCTACCGAGCGGGCTGATTTCCGGGGCCGAATCCGGCCGATCACCTGAGTTTCGTCCCGGGAAGACGCAGATGAGACGCGAGAACTCGCGCAGGCATGCCGTGGCGACGACACGGATCGTAACATCGGTGCGGGAGACCGGCAGGAGGACTGCCACACGAGTGGCGGAGGAGGCATGGACCGCCGACGTCGCCGGTGCTAGCGTTCACCCATCGGGAGCGCGGGCTCCCGCGATTTCCGGTGGCGCCACGATGCACAGACGGTTCTTCGCACTCCAGGCGGTCGTCGTCGCGGTCGCGGTGCTCGCGTGCACGTCGTCGATCGATCGGCGGATCACGGAGAGCATCGTCGAGGAGGCCGGCGATCCTGGGTTCATGACGGTGCCCACACATCCCCCACCCGGGGCACCTGGAGAGATCTTCCGCTCGGAGTCGATTTCGAGCATCGGCGACGGGATGCGCGCGTGGCGGGTCATCTATCACAGTCGCGACCTGGACGGGGCCGACGTCCTCGTCTCCGGTGTTGTGGTCGCGCCTGACGCACCGGCCCCGCCCGGCGGCCGTCCCGTCGTGTCCTGGGGGCATCCGACCACGGGCGCAGCGATCCACTGCGCGCCGTCGACCAGCATCGATCCGTTCGACCTCATCGAGGGACTCGACGACCTCGTGCGGGCAGGATACGTGGTGGCCGCGACCGACTACCCCGGGATGGGCCTCCCCGGTCCCGCCGCGTACCTGATCGGCGAGACGGAGGGCAACAGCGTACTGGATGCTGCCAGGGCGGCGCGCGCACTGCCCGGCACGGGTGCCAACGAGCAGCTGCTCCTGTGGGGCCATTCGCAGGGCGGGCAGGCGGCGCTGTTCGCGGCTCAGGATGCCGCGGACTACGCGCCGGAGCTCCGTCTGGTCGCCGCAGCCGTCGCCGCCCCGGCCGCCGACCTCGCCGCACTGCTCCGCGACGACATCGGCACGGTGTCCGGCATCACGATCGGTTCATACGCCTTCGCGGCCTACGAATCGGTCTATCGCGATCGCTACCCCGGGCTCTCCCTCGATTCGATCCTCTCCCCGGAGGGCGTGCGGCAGACCAAGGTCCTGGCCGGGCTCTGCCTCCTGAGCGGCCACACCGAGCTCCACGCCATCGCCGGCCGGCTCCTCGGGGACTACGTCGTCCACGACCCGGGCACGACGGAACCCTGGGCGACGATGCTCCGCGAGAACACCCCGGGCGCGACCAGCATCCCGGCCCCGCTCTTCGTCGCCCAAGGGCTCTCTGACACGCTGGTGCATCCGACGGCGACCGCTGCGTTCGTGCGGACCGTGTGCGCGATCGGCACTCGCGTCGATTCGCGCACCTACCCGGGCACCGGGCACGGTCTGATCGCGCTCAAGGCCGTGCCCGAGGTCCTGGACTTCTTCCACGCGGCGCTCGCCGGGACGGCGACGTCGACCTGCTGAGGTGCAAGATCGATGCACCGACGAGCGCCCAACACGGAACCGATGGACAATAGAGCGGTGAGAATCGAGCTGCTGCACATCGTCGACTGTCCGAACACGGAGATCGCTGCTGAACGCCTCCGAGCCGCGCTCGATGAGACCGGGCACCAGAAGGTCCAGGTCACCCGGACCGAGCTGACATCGGCTCCGGTCTCAGCATCGATCCCCTTCTCCGGCTCGCCGACCATCCTGATCGACGGCGAGGACGCGTTCCCGTCCGACGGCAGGACGCCAGACCTCGCCTGCCGGGTGTATCCGACGCCGGACGGACTCGCCGGCTCACCGACACTCGACCAGCTCGTCGCAGTGCTCTCCGAGCGCTGACCTCGGCGGAGCACACATGAAGATCCTCGTCGTCGACGACGAACCCGAGATGACGTCGCTCCTCGCGCGAGGACTCGCCGTCGACGGGCACGACGTCGCCGAGGCCTACGACGGCATCGCCGCCATCCGACAGGCATCGGATAAAACCGCCGGCGTCGACGTCGCCATCGTCGACGTGATGTTGCCCGGCATGTCCGGGTTCGAGCTCACCCGCAGACTGAAGGAGATCGATCCGAGGATCGCCGTGATCCTCCTCACCGCGCGAGACGCCGTCGACGATCGTGTCCGAGGCCTCGACTCCGGCGCGGACGACTACATGGTCAAGCCCTTCGATCTGGCGGAACTGTCCGCGCGGATTCGCGCCATCCGTCGTCGCGACGCCCTCCACACGCAGACGACGATCGAGTTCGGTGGGCTCACACTCGACCTCGTTCGTCATCGCGCACGGTCCGACGGCGCAGAGCTGATGCTCAGCAGAACCGAATTCGACCTCCTGCGCGTCCTCGCCCACCGCCACGACCAGACGGTCAGTCGAGCCGACATCCTCGATGAAGTATGGGAGACGCGCGACCACATCGATCCGAACATCGTCGACCAGTATCTGAGTGCCCTCCGCCGCAAACTCGATCGGGCATCCGCGTCGGTCCGGATCGTCACGACCAGAGGGGTCGGCTTCCAGCTCGTCGACACGGGCGTGTGATGCGCGGGCCGCGACTCACCGCACGATTCGGCATCCGGGCGCGGATCGCCGGGGGAAGCCTGCTCATCGCAGCGCTCATCGCCATCGCTGCCGGAGTCGTGTTCAACGCGCAGATCGAACGCATCGTGCGGGACGGCACGACTGCTGTGCTGCGAAGCGACAGCGCACCGTACGTCGTCGCATTGCACACCGAACCAGACGACCCGTTCGACCAGCCCGGCCCCGCTCAGCTCATCGCCGTCCGCGCCCCTGACGGTGCGATCCCCCTCAATACGCTGCCGGCGGCGCTCGCCGAAGCCGTTTCCAAGATCCGTCCTGATACCGCGGCACACGAGATCCGGGCGGGTTCGTCGTCCTACACCGTGCTGACGACGACCGTGGCGCTCTCGGGCGCCGACTGGACGATCATCGCCGCACGGGACTCCGCCGAAGAAGACACGGTGCTGAATCAGATGCGCGCGCTCGTGTTCGTCGGACTCGCCGTCATCGTCATCGGCGTGGCAGCGGCGGCCTGGATGCTCACGTCGGCGTCGCTCCGCCCGGTGCGACGACTGCAGGACGGTGCGCGGGAGTTGATTGCGGCCCCATCGGCCGAGCTGTTGCCGGTCGGCGAGGCGAGCGACGAGGTCTCGGACCTCGCCCGCACACTGAACGACCTCATCGAGAAGCTCCGGGATGCCGCGCTCCGGGAACGCCAACTCGTCGCCGATGCGAGCCACGAATTGCGCACGCCGATCGCGCTCCTCGATACGCAGTTGCAGGTCGCCATCGCCGAAGCATCATCAATCGACGATCTGGTGCGGGACATCGAGGGTGCGCGGCGAAACGTCGCCAGGTTGTCGAGACTCGTCGCATCGCTCCTCGAACTCTCGATGCTCGAACTCTCGATGCTCGAGACGGCGGAGCCGACCGGTCGTTCGTCGTTCCTCGACCTCGATCAGGAGGTCGAAGCAGCAGTGGACCGCGCGTTGTCGCGGACAGCGCCGATCGACCCGCGCACGGTCGGCGGGGACGGGATCACCGTCTCGTACACACGCCCGAGCGTCGGCTCCGACGGCGCGTTCGCCATCCGGGCCGAGGACGTCGGGCGCCTGCTCGACAACCTGCTCGGCAATTCGCTGAAGGCCATCGGCCGCGGTAGCAGTCGTGGTGGCAGCATCATCGTCGAACTCGCTGAGGAGTCGGGCGGCGCATCGGTGACGGTGACCGATACCGGGGGCGGCCTCGACCCGGCGTTCGCGCCCCGCGCCTTCGATCGATTCAGTCGTCAGGACGACTCCCGCACGGCCGGGAGCGGTGTCGGACTCGGCCTCGCGATCGTCGCAGTCATCGTTGCGAACGCGGGCGGGACGATCGCGCTGCGCAACGACCCGGGGTCGGGGCTCGCCGTCAACGTGTTCCTCCCGAATGCGCCAGACACGCCGAGAAGCAATGAGGCTCCACGCGATCGCTGATCGCCGAGCCGTTCTCCTCAGCCCACTTCCGGGGAACGCTCCGGGACACGACCCGCGGCGACGCCCCGTGACGTCCGGGACTCGTTCCACGCCAAGACCGCGACGAAGACGATCGTCACCGCCATCGCGACGAGTGTGACCTCTCCCGTGCCGAGCCCTGCTCCGCCGCGGTCGTGGGAGACGGCGAGCCCGTCCGCGATGGACGCACCGAGCGGCCTCGTCACGATGTAGGACGTCCAGAACGCGGCGACCGCCGACCAACCGAGGAATCTGTACGCCACCCACGGCAGCACGAACACAACGGCGAAGACGACTGCTGAACCGGCGTACCCGAGGCCGACGTCGTGAGCTGCGAAGTCGCCGGCCGCAGTACCGAGCGCGAACGTCGCGCACACGGTCGCCCAGTAGAACAGCTCGCGCCGCCTGGTCGTGATCGAGTGGATCGACAGCGTCCGTTCGGTGCGCCACCAGGTGAACAGCACCCCGGCCAAGAGCACGGCGAACACCGCGGTCGACACCGTGTACGGAACCCCGACGACGATGTGGGCGACATCGGCGACCATCGTGCCGAACACCCCGATCATGGCCACGAGCAGCCAGTACCGCCAGACGACGTACTGCGGCGCCCGCAACTGGAGGACCAGACACAGCACAAAGAGGACCGCCGTGACGAGCACCACAACAACCGGCTCCAGGTGCACAACGAGCCAGTCGGACGCGGTCTCCCCCATCCCGGTGGTCAGGATCTTCACGATCCAGAACAGCGCGGTCACCTGTGGGACCTTGGACGCGGCGAATGAACGGGATGAGGGCGCGACTGGCATGGCGACAGTGTGCTCGGTGAGACCGAGAACCTGCGCAACATCGGCGGCCTCCTCCCTGAAAGAACGCTCAGCGAGACGGCATCGGCCCTGCCGGGGTCCTGAGCGCACCGGAAGACCGATTGTTACGCCGTTGAAACACCTCGGTAACGCCCGCGAGGATCCCTCGATTACTCTTCCCATAACGCCCTCGACGAGGGCAGCCGTCTAGGGTTCCGCTCGCACGAGGACTGGACCGAGGGACGCACCGGCCCACGCCGGACACCAGGGGACAAAAGCCCGGAAGGAACTGGGAGCATCAGCTCCTCAGTCGTGGAGGCTCTGATGTCTCTCAGACACAATTTCCCACATCCATCTGCACGAACCGTTGGACTGGCCCAGTGAAGTGGGCAGAATCGACGATGTCCCGACTCGCGAACGCGAACCTGGATCGGCGGATCGGACTCGTCCCGGTTGGCGCCACCGAACAACACGGGCCGCACCTCCCGACGGACACCGACACACGGATCGCATCGGCGCTCTGCGATGCCGCGCTGGCACGGCGTCCAGACGACATCGTCGTCCTGCCGCCGATCACCGTCGGCTGCAGCCTCGGGCACGGCACGGCGTTCCCCGGGACGCTGTCCCTGTTCCCCGACGAGCTGACGACCGTCCTCGTGCGCTACGCGGAATGGGCCTCGCTCAGCGGACTCACCCGAATCCTGTTCGTCAACGGCCACATGGGCAATGCGACACCGCTCGCCGCCGCCACGGACGTCCTGCGGTTCCGCCGCCCGGATCTGCGCTCGTCCTGGATCGACTGGTGGAAGGCGGATGACCGCGTCGCGGAACTCGTGAGCGCTGACGGGCAGGACATCCACGCGAACCGCGGCGAGACATCGGTTGTGCTGCATCTCGCCCCGGAACTCGTCGACATCGATGCGATGCGATCAGCAGACGACATCGATCGGACCACCTCGCTCGCGTTCCGGTACACGGCCGAGTCCCTCTCCCGGAACGGCGTGACGGGATCTCCTTCCGAAGCGACCCCTGAGCTTGGCCGAGAGATCTTCGAGCTCATCGTGGACGCGATCGACCGGCAGGTGGGATCGGCGCTCGTCGAGACCGCCCCGCTCGTGAACGCCTCGCCGGCTCCCACCCCCACCTGGATTTGACACAGCAAGGAACACCGACCATGAACACCACACCTCTGACTGGCACGACCACCCGAACCCCGGTCACCCGAACCCCGATCACCCAGCCCACCATCGATCAGGCCGACCTCGCCCGGCTGATCGACTCGGGCGTCAAGTACGCGATGGGCGGCTGGGTCGACGTCCATGGCCGCTCGAAGGCGAAGGTCGTCCCCATCGAACTCCTGCCGAAACTCCTCGACGGCTCCGAGCGCTACACGCCGCGCGGCATCACCGGCTTCGGCGTGATGGAGCCGCAGGAGGACGAGTCCGTCGCGATCCCCGATCCGTCGACCCTGCGTGTGCTCCCCTGGGATCGACGATTCGTCTGGATGGCGGCGGACCTGCTCCGCGAGGGCGAGGAGCCCTTCGACCAGTGCACCCGCAGCATCCTGAAAGAGCAGCTCCGTCTCGCCCGCGAACGCGGATTCGAATTCAAACTGGGCGTCGAGATCGAGCTGTTCGTCTTCCGGCCGGATGCGGTCCAGGGCCCGTACCTGCGCCCCGTCGCACCGAGCGGCAGTCTCCGCCCCTCGCCCGCCTACGACACTGAGGCGACGCTCGACGCAGCCGATTTCCTCGACGAGCTCGTGAGCGCGATGCAGGAGAGCGGGTTCGGCGTGTACAGCTTCGATCAGGAGGGCGGTGACGGCCAGTACGAGTTCGACTTCGGTTACGACGGAGCGCTCGAAATGGCGGACAAGGTGACCTTCTTCCGGGTCATGGTCCGGCAGATCGCGAAGCGCCACGGCCTCGCCGCGACATTTATGCCCAAGCCGTACACGGAGGCATGGGGCTCCGGCCACCACTACAACATGAGCCTGGAGTCGACCACGACCGGCGAGAACCTCATGAAGGATGCTGACGATCCCCGCGGCCTCGGGTGGAGCAGGCTCTCGTACGCGTTCTCCGCCGGCATCATGCGGCACGCGGATGCGCTGGCCGCTATCGTGACTCCGACGGTCAACTCCTACAAGCGACTGAATCCACGGCTCGCCGACGGAACCGCCTCCTGGGCGCCGGTCTGGTCTGCGTACGGCGTACAGAACCGCTCGTGCATGCTCCGCCTCCCCCAGAACCGGCCCGCGATCGAGAACCGCGTCGTCGATGCGTCGGCCAACACCTACCTCGCTGCGGCGTTCCTCCTGGCCGCGGGTCTCGACGGCATCCGGAACGACCTCGATCCAGGGGAACCCGTCGACATCGCACTCCTCGATGACACCGATTCCGCACGCAGCAACAGCGTCCGACTCCCCCGGAACCTCCTCGAAGCGACGGAGGCATTCGCCGGGAGCGAGCTCGCCCGATCGGTGTTCCCCGAGCGGTTCGTCCGTGAGTACACGGCGATGAAGCTCGAGGAGTGGGAGTCCTTCCATTCCTCAGTGACCGAATGGGAACGCGACCGCTACCTGTTCTCGCTGTGAGCGAGGAACGATGACCGACACCACACTGCAGCGTTCGACCCGATCCGCCCACCGGCGGGTCGCGGTCGTCCGCGCGGCGGCCGCCGTCCTCCGTCGCCGTGGCATCGACGCGCTGACGACCAGAGCGGTCGCCGAGGAAGCCGATCTGCCGGAGGCCACCGTCCGCGCGTTCCTGCCGTCGAGAGAGCGGCTGCGCGAAGCAGCCCTCGATTACACGCTGACCGGCTGGGTGCTGGGCGGGGAGGACTTCATCCGCCGCCTCCCTCGCAACCTCAGCCTGGAGCAGGCCGCCAGCGCGATCGTGGAGGTGGCGACCATCCACCCGGCCGAGCAGGCCGACACCTCCCGGGCGACGATCTCCGGCGTGTACGAGCGTTACATCCAATCGGGGCGGCACCCTGAGCTCCGCCCGCTGGTGAGCAGGTACAACGACGAGCTCGCCGACCTCGTCGGCCGGATCCTCGCCCTGAACGGACGGGTCAGCAGGCCGGAGATCGCCCAGGCGGTCCTCGCGGTCGTCGACGGCACCGTCGTATATCGATTGGCCGCCGGGGAGTCCCCGGTTCCGGCGGCCATCGCCGCGGTCCGTCTGGCGATCCCGCTGCTGTGCCCGGTGAGAACTACCATGACCTCCCCTGTACCCGAGAGTGAACAACCATGACCACTGAGCGTGACGAGCTGCTCGACCAGAGCAGCGGCCCTCGATCCGAACTCCTCGAATCCGCGTCGATCGAGTGGATACCGCTGCACAAACGCAAAGGCAACGCCTGGAGCATCACCCCGTTCTTCTTCGTCGCGAACTGGAGCTTCTTCACCATCGCGCTCGGCTTCACCGGGCCGTCGCTCGGGCTGTCGTTCGGTTGGACGATCGTCGCGGGCGTCGCCGGCATGGCATTCGGCACGTTCTTTATGGCGTTCCACGCCACGCAGGGGCCGCACATGGGGCTGCCGCAGATCATCCAGTCCCGTGCGCAGTTCGGGTTCTATGGCGCCGCCATCGCGGTGGTGATGGCGGTCGCCTGCTATCTGGGCTTCGGAGTGGTCTACACCGTGCTCACCACGAGCGGCCTGCAGAGCATGTTCGGCTGGTCCCCCGTGCTCGTCGGCATCGTGATCAATCTCGGCGCCGCAGTTCTCGCAGTGCTCGGTCATGACGCGCTCCACCGGGCGAGTCGGATCATCTTCGCGGTCTCGCTCCCGCTGTTCGCGATCTTCACCGTGATGATCATCGTCGGCGCCGTCCACGAACCGCGCGCGTCCGGCGTCGGCGCCGTCGGGTTCAGCGCCGTCGCCTTCATCGCCCAGTTCGCGGTGTCGGCGGCGTACAACATCGCCCTCGCGCCCATCGTCTCCGACTACACGCGGTATCTCCCACCGACGACCAAGCCGGGTCTGCTCATCGCGAGTGTGTACACGGGCACCGGACTGTCAGCGATCTGGTTGCTCGGGATCGGCGCATGGCTGGCGGCATCGTTCGGCGCGCAGGACGCGCTGACGTCGTTGGCCCGCGCCGGCGATTCCGTCATCCAGGGGTTCGGACTCCTGCTCGCAGTCGTCTCCGTCGCGACGCTCGTGGTGTGCCTGGGGTCCTTCTCCTACAGCGTCGCACTGCAGGTCATGACGGCCGCCGACATGTTCGGATTCCGAGGAGGGAAACGGACGAGGCTCTGGATCGGCCTCGGCGCGGTGACGATCTGGGCGGCGATCGCGATCCCCTTCGGCGATGACGTGGTCGGGGTTGCCGGCGGCGCTCTGTCGCTGATGCTGTTCCTCCTCGTCCCGTGGACGGCGGTCAACCTCACCGACTACTTCCTGGTGCGCAAGGGCGACTACTCCGTCGCGGACATCCTGGACAAGAACGGGGTGTACGGGCGGTGGTCGGCGCGGGGTCTGGTCGCGTACGGCGCGGGATTCGCGTCGATGATCCCGTTCGCGGTGCTCCCGTTCTATGTCGGGCCGGTCGCAGCACTCATCGGCGACATCGACATCTCGTTCCTGGTCGGTCTGGTCGTGGCGTCGGCGTGCTACTACTTCTGGCCGAATCGTTCGGTCGGCGCTGTCGGCATCGGTACGAAGTGAGGTACGGGTGCGTCGACGGAAAGCCTCGACGCACCCGCTCCTCAGTCGCTGGCGAGCTTCGCCGCGAACTCCTGCTCCACGTCGATGTAGTGGTCGTCCGCGACGTCGTACACGACCTCGTGGATCGTCCCTCCGGTGAACTCGAACCGGTTCGGGTAGCCGGGGCTGACCGTGTCGCCGGAGTCGTAGCCGATGCTCAACCCTTCGCCGGTGAGCGCGTAGCGACCCAGCTGGGTGCGGATGCGCGCGGTGTCGACGGCCCGATCGTCGATGTACAGCGTCAGTTCGCCGAGGGCTTCGCCGTGCTCGCCGCTGCCGTCCTTCACAAAACCGACGCCGACGACATGCCGGCCGTCGGCGGGCACCTCAGCGGACACCCGTTGCTCGGGTGGAATGCCGAGGAAGTTGTAGACGAAGACGATCCTCCCGCCCTGGACGAAGAGCGAGTACCCGCCGAAACGAGATCCCTGGGCCACAACGACACCCTCGGCCTGCGGCGTGAATTCGACGTCGGCCAGGATGTTGAACGACACCTGCTGTGTGCGTGCCGCGAGTTGTTCCTGCACCTCCGTCGTGCCCGGGTAGTAGGTGAAACGACCGTCCACTGGCACCGGCCGGTGGTACTCGAGCTTGATGAGCCCCGCGACCCCCAGATCGTTGAGCGGCAGCACGTTGTACTTGTGCGCCTCCTCCAGCCAGAGGGCCTTCAGCTCTTCGAGCTTGTCCGGGTGCTGCTCGGCGAGGTCGTGCGCTTCCGCGCGATCCTCATCGGTGTGGAACAGCTGCCATCGGTCCTCATCGAAGTGCCCGAGATCGATGGGGACCGGACCGTGTTCCGTGACCGCCTTCCAGCCCTCGTGCCAGATGCCGCGGGTGCCGAGCATCTCGTAGTACTGCGTCTGTTTCGTCGTCGGCGCCTCGGTGGCGTCGAAGGCGTAGCGCATGGAGACGCCAGGCATCGGCGTCTGCTCGACGCCGTCGACGACGGCAGGCGCTTCGACGCCGCACGCGTCCAGGATGGTCGGGACGATGTCGGTGCAGTGGTGGTACTGGCTGCGCACTTCTCCGCGCGCAGCGATGCCGGCCGGCCAGTGGATGACGAGCGGATCGGCCGAGCCGCCGGCGTACGAATACCGCTTGAACATGCGGAACGGGGTCGAGAACGCCGCTGCCCAGCCCGTCGGGTAGTGGTTGTACGCCTCGGGCCCGCCGAGCTTGTCCACCATGCCGAGGTTCTGGGCGATGTCCTCCGGGTAGCCGTTGAAGAACAGGTTCTCGTTGATGGACCCGTTCGGGCTGCCCTCTCCCGATGCTCCGTTGTCGGCCGCGTAGATGATGAGGGTGTTGTCGAGTTGCCCGGATCGCTCCAGGTGGTCGACGATCCGGCCCACCTGTGCGTCGGTGAACTCACTGAACCCGGCATACACCTCGGCGGTCCGGGAGAACAGGCGCCGCTCCTCCTTGGTCAGTTCCGACCACGGGCGGACGCTGTCCCCCGGCGAGAAGGTGCCCTCCGTCATCGGATTCAGCGGGGTGAGCTCGGTCCCCTCCGGCAGGATGCCCGCGGCGACCATCCGCGGGAGCACCCACTCGCGGTACGCCTCGTACCCGTCGTCGAACATGCCTTTGTACCGATCGATGTACTCCTGGGGCGCGTGGTGCGGCGCGTGATTCGCGCCAGGGCAGAACCACAGGTACCAGGGCTTGTCCGGGTCCGACTGCTTCGTGTCGCGCAGCATCCGGATGGCCTGATCGGCGAGGTCCTTCGAGAGGTGATATCCCTCCTCTGGGGAGTACGGCTGGTCGACGTAGTGGTTGTCGACCGCGAGGTCCGGGTACCACTGGTTGGTTTCACCACCGATGAACCCGTAGAACCGGTCGAAGCCCTGTCCGAGCGGCCAGGCGCTCCGATCCGATCCGCTCGAGATCGCGTTCACGGGGACGTTGTGGTTCTTCCCCACCCAGTACGTCGACCACCCGGCGTCTCGCAGGATCCGCGCGACCGACGCGTTCGATTTCGGGATGTGGCCGTTGTATCCGGGGAAGCCGACCGCGGATTCCGAGATCGTGGCGAACCCGTTCTGGTGGTGGGTGCGACCGGTGAGGAACGACGAGCGGGTGGGTGAGCACAGCGCCGTCGTGTGCCACTGGGAGAAGGTGAGGCCGCCGTCGGCGAGCCGTTTGAGCGTGGGCATGTTGATGCGGCCGCCGTAGGGTTCCCAGGCCGCCAGGCCGGTGTCGTCGAAGAGGACGACGAGGACATTGGGTGCGCCCTTCGGCGCTTCGGTGGGAGCGTACGCGCCCCAATCGGGTTCCGAGTCCCGGATGTCGAGCTCGATCCTCCCCTGGAATTCGCGTGGCATTCCGGCCTCCATACTCGTCTCGTCACTCGCGATACGGCCGGCCGGAGCGACAACGGTCGACCTCAGGGACTCATTGTCGTCCGCGACGAGGACGGCGAAGATCGCCTGAAACGGGTGAAAGCCGTCAGACGCTGCTGCGACGCACGATCGACGTCGGCACGAGGGCGCCGTCGATCTCGACCGCTTCGCCGCGAAGTTGCGCGAGCATCACCTCCGCGGCTCGCCGACCGACGGCGGCAGCGGGCTGGTGCACGGTCGTGAGCGGCGGGTGGCAGCGGAGCGCCCAGGCCGAATCGTCGAACCCGACGACCGAGACGTCCTGGGGTACACGACGACCGGCGGACCGCAGCGCGTCGAGGGCGCCCGCGGCGACGGCATCGGAGGCTGCGAACACCCCATCGATCAGCGGTTCGCGCTCGAGGAGCTCGGTCATGCCGTCGAACCCGTCGCGGAAGGAGTACAGCGGCACGTCGACGACACGATGCTCGTCGAAGCGCTCGCCGAGTGCGTCCCGGAATCCGGCGAGCCGGTCCGATCCGGAATCACGGTCGAGCGCAGCGGCGATCATGCCGATGCGCTGCCGTCCAGCCTGCACGAGCTCGCGCGTGATGCCGGCGGCGGCTGCGCGGTTGTCGATGCCGACGAACGGGAGCTCGTGGAGGTCCGGCGGGTGGCCGACGAAGGTGGCTGGGAGCGACAGGCGCTCGATCACACGCGTGATCGGATCGTTCTCGCGGGCGGAGACCATGATCACGCCGTCGACGAATCCGCCGGACAGGTATCGCGTGATCCGATCCGTATCCCGCTCGGAGTCCACAACGAGACACACGAGCTGATAGTCGGCCTCCGACAGCGTCTCGTTCGCCCCGAGCAGGATGTTGCCGATGTTCGGATCGTCCACGAACAGGCTGTGCGGCTCGTGCACGATGAAACCGATGGCCTGCGTCCGCTGCATCACCAGGTTGCGCGCGGCCGTGTTCGGAACGTATCCGACCTTCTTGATCGCCGATTCGATGGCTTCCCGCGCTTCCAAGGAGACGTATCGTTCCCCGTTGACCACTCGACTGACCGTGCCACGGGACACGCCGGCTTCGATGGCGACGTCGTGGATCGTCGCGCGTTTGCGACGGGTCGGCGGAGTGATCACGACTCCACCCTAGTGGCGGGATCAGCCGATTCGGCGACACGGTCCGCGGCTCGTCCTCGGGACACGCAGACGACGTGGAGGGCGATGCGCGTTTGACAACTTCTTGAGGCCGTGTCTACTCTGTGTACGTTCACAGACTCTCAACGAGGAGTTGTCGCTCCGCGATCTGTGCACGTTCACAGATCGCGGAAGGTGTTATGAGCAACGCTCCGACGTTCAACCACGACGGCATCGCCTACGGTTGCGACTACAACCCCGAACAGTGGGACCGATCCCTCTGGCGCGAGGACGTCGCCCTCATGCGCGAGGCCGGCGTCGACCTGGTCGCCCTCAACATCTTCGGGTGGTCCCACCTCGAGCCGCGGCCTGGAGAATTCGACTTCAGTGGACTCGACGAGATCCTCGACCTCCTGCACGAGGCCGGCATCCGTGTGAACCTCGGCACCGGAACCGCGTCCGCTCCCCCGTGGCTCACCTTCCGTCACCCGGAGATCCTCCCGGAGGCCGAGGACGGCACCACGCGCTTCCCGGGCGGCCGCCAAGCGTGGTGCCCGTCCTCCACCGTCTTCCGTCGCCACGCCCTCGCGCTCGTCGAACAGGTCGGCGCACGCTACGGCTCACACCCGGCCGTCGCCCTCTGGCACGTGTCCAACGAGCTCGGCTGCCACAATGCCCTCTGCTACGACGACGAGAGCGCCGAAGCCTTCCGTCGCTGGCTGCAAGCGCGATACGTCACGATCGAGCGTCTCAACGCCGCCTGGGGCACGTCGTTCTGGAGTCAGCAGTACAGCGACTTCGCCGAGATCCTGCCACCACGACTCACCCTGTCCAGTCGCAACCCCGGCCAGGTCATCGACTTCCAACGGTTCTCCTCCGACGAGTTGCTCGGCTACTACCGGGCGGAGCTCGAGGTGCTCCGCCGCCACAGCGACGTCCCGGTCACCACGAACTTCATGGTGACCGCCCACATCCGCAACCTCGACTACTGGCGGTGGGCGCCCGACATGGACGTCATCGCGAACGATCACTACCTCGACAACCGTCTGGCAGACCCCGCCGCGGAGTTGTCCTTCGCGAGCGACCTGACCCGCGGACTTGCGGATGGTGGCGCCTGGCTCCTGATGGAGCAGTCGACGGGGGCCGTGAACTGGCAGCCCCACAACCTCGCGAAGGCCCCAGGGGAGATGACCCGGAACTCGCTCACCCACGTCGCGAAGGGCGCCGAGGCCGTGTGCTTCTTCCAGTGGCGCGCATCGCTGCAGGGTTCGGAGAAGTTCCACTCTGCGCTGCTCCCGCACGCCGGGACCGACACCGATCTCTGGCGGGAGGTCGTCGCACTCGGCGGCATCCTCGACAGCCTGGACGAGATCACCGGCACCCGCGTGCAGGCGGACGTCGCCCTCATCTTCTCGTGGGAGAGCTGGTGGGCTGCCGACGGGGAGAGCCGCCCGTCACAGCACGTCGACTATCTCTCGCAGGTGCACGCAGCGCATTCCTCCCTCCGTCGACTCGGTCACACCGTCGACGTCGTCCGTCCGGGCGCCGACCTGTCCGCGTACCGGCTCGTCGTCGTTCCGGCCCTCTACCTGGTCCGAGACAGCGAGGCCGCAGTCATCGCCGAATTCGTCGGCAACGGCGGACATGCGGTGATCACCTTCTTCAGCGGGATCACCGACGAGGAGGACCGGGTCCGCCCTGGCGGATACCCGGGCGCGTTCCGCACTCTGCTCGGCATCACGGTCGAGGAGTTCGCACCGGTCCTGCCCGGTCAGGCGCTCCGGTTGACGTCCGGCAAGGCGGCGACGGCGTGGTCGGAGCGCACCCGGGCACGCGGCGCGGAGGTGCTCGACACCTTCGCCGACGGGCCGTCCGCAGGGCGCCCGGCCATCACGCGTCACCGGAGCGGCGATGGCGCAGGGGCCGCCTGGTACCTCGCGACGCACCTCGACCCCGAGGACCTCGACGAGGTGCTCCGCGATGCGGCGAGGGGCGCCGGCGCGGTTCCGCAGGGCGACGAACGCCACCCGGGTCTCGAAGTCATCCGCCGCGCGGACGACGAGCGCAGCTACCTCTTCCTCATCAACCACTCGACGCAGGACGTCGAGCTGCCGGCGACCGGTCACGAACTCGTGACCGGCGCACCCGTCGATTCCATCGCCACCGTGCCGGCCGGCGCGGTACGCGTGATCAGAGAGGACCTCAGCCGATGAGCGTCAACATCGAGACGGCGAAGGCGCCGATTCCGGGGACCACGGCCGGTGCCGTCACCCGGCGTCGCGTCCGTCTGCCGAAGGCGGTGGTGCAGCACAAGCGTTCGATCGTGATCTTCATCGCACCGTTCGCCGTGCTCTTCGCCCTGTTCTACCTCGTCCCGATCGGGTACGCGGTGTACCAGTCGCTGCTCGTCATCGAACGCGACGGCACCTTCGGTCAGGCCCGCGAGGTCTTCGGCGGCTTCGCGCAGTACGTGCAGGTGTTCCAGAACGGGCCGTTCTGGCAGTCGGTCGGGCGTGTGCTCCTGTTCGGGGCGGTGCAGGTGCCGATCATGCTCGGCCTCGCGCTCCTGTTCGCGTTGCTGCTGGATTCGCCGCCGCTGCGCGGCAAGCGGTTCTTCCGCCTCGCCTTCTTCGTGCCGTACGCCGTGCCGGGCGTCATCGCGGCGATCATGTGGGGCTTCCTCTACTCCCCCAACCTGTCGCCGTTCACGGCGGTCACGCAGAACGTGGACTTCCTGTCCGCGGACCTCGTTCTGTGGGCCATCGCGAACGTCGTCACCTGGGTCTTCGTCGGCTACAACATGCTGATCATCTACTCGTCGCTGCTGTCGATCCCGACCGAGATCTACGAGGCCGCACGTCTCGACGGCGCCGGGCAGTTCCGCATCGCCTTCGCCATCAAGATCCCGCTCGTGATGCCGGCGATCGTGCTCACGGCGATCTTCTCCATCATCGGCACGTTGCAGTTGCTCGCAGAGCCGCAGGTCTTCCGCTCCTTCAGCTCCGCCGTGACCAGCACGTTCACCCCGAACCTGACCGTCTACACCACCTCGTCCATCCCCAACGTGAACCTCGCGGCGGCCTTCTCCGTCGTGCTGGCGCTGGCGACGTTCGTCCTCTCCTTCGGGTTTCTGAAGTTCACCCAGCGAAAGGAAGGCAAATGACCGCCCTCCGCTCCCCCGGCCTCCCAACAGCCCGCGGGCCCCGCGAGAGCAGGCTCTCCCGTGCCGGCGCGCTCATCGTGATGCTCGTCTTCACGCTCTACTTCCTCATCCCGATCTGGTGGCTGTTCATCGCCTCGACCAAATCCTCTGCGCAGTTCACGAACTCCGCCCCGCTCTGGTTCGCCGACTTCAACCTGGTCGAGAACATCGGCCGACTCGTCGCCTACCGTGACGGCGTTTACCTCAAGTGGATGCTGAACTCGGTCCTCTACGCGGGCCTGGGCGCACTCATCGGCACGCTCATCGCGGCGATGTGCGGGTACGCGCTCGCGAAATACCGGTTCCCAGGGCGCGACCTGATCTTCAACATCGTGCTCGGCGGTGTGCTCGTCCCGGCGACCGCCCTCGCACTGCCGTTGTTCCTCATCTTCAGCCAGGTGGGCCTCACCAACACGTTCTGGGCGGTGTTCCTGCCGTCGCTCGTGAGCCCGTTCGGTGTCTATCTCACGCGCATCTTCGCTGCGTCGAGTGTCCCGGAGGAACTCCTGGAGGCGTCGCGCCTCGACGGCGCCGGGGAGATCCGCACCTTCTTCACGATCTCCGTCCGCCTGATGTTCCCGGCGCTCGTGACGGTGTTCCTGTTCCAGTTCGTCGCCATCTGGAACAACTTCTTCCTGCCGCTCATCATGCTGCGGGACGAGTCGCTCTTCCCGGTGACCCTCGGACTGTACTCGTGGAATTCGCAGGTCAACCAGATCCCCGAGCTGCGCCTCTACGTCCTCGTCGGCGCGTTCCTCTCGATCATCCCCCTCGTCATCACCTTCCTGCTGCTTCAGCGGTTCTGGCGTTCCGGCCTCGGCGCCGGCGCCGTGAAGTAGCACGCCCCGAACCACACCTCCGCACCATCTGTCACACCACCCCGCATCACACCAACAAGAAACGGATCAGCATGAACCTCAAGAGAACAGCGGTCGCCGCAGCGGTGCTGTCGGCCGTCGTCCTGAGCGGCTGCACCTCCACCGGATCGGGAAGCGGCGATGCTGCCACCTCCTGCGCTCCGGCCGAGGGCAAGGTCGACCTCAGCTTCACATCCTGGATTCCCGGCATCGAAGACGTCGTCGCCGTCTGGAACAAGGAGAACCCGGACATCCAGGTCGCCGTCCAGACCGGCCCGAACGGCAACAGCGGCACCTATCAGAACTTCTTCAACCAGTTGAAGGCCGGCAACGCGCCGGACCTCGGCCAGATCGAGTACGACGCCCTGCCCAACTTCCGCGTGCAGAACGGCCTGATGGACCTCGGGGCGTGCAAGGACGTTATGGCAGCGAAGGACGAGTTCGTCGACTGGACCTGGGGTCAGGTCTCGCTCGGTGAGAAGGATTCGGTGTACGCCGTCCCGCAGGACTCCGGTCCGATGGCGATGTTCTACCGCGCGGACCTGTTCAAGGAGCACGGGATCGCGATCCCGACCACGTGGGCCGAGTACACGGAAGCGGCGAAGAAGGTCCGTGCGACCGGCGCGTACATCACGAACTTCTCCCAGGGCGACATCAACCAGTTCGCCGGGTTCGTCTGGCAGGCCGGCGGCAGCTGGTTCAAGAACAACGGCACGAACTGGACCGTCGATCTGACCGACGCCGCCTCCAAGCAGGTCGCGGAGTACTGGCAGGACCTCATCAAGGAGGACCTCGTCTCGACCGTTCCGGCCTGGACCACCGAGTGGGACAACGCCTACAACTCCGGCGCGGCCTGGACCTGGAACTCCGCGGTGTGGGGTGCGAACTCGATCGCATCCGGTGCACCGGACACGGCCGGCAAGTGGGCCGTCGCCGAAGCGCCGCAGTGGAAGGCCGGCGACGCCGCCGCCGGCAACTGGGGCGGGTCCTCGACCGCCGTCTTCACCGGGTCGAAGCACCCGTACGAAGCCGCCAAGTTCGCCCTGTGGCTGAACACGTCCGAGGAGGCGCTCACGATGCTGAACACCTCGGCGAACATCTACCCCGCCACGAAGGCCGGCCTCGAACTGCCCGTCCTCAAGAAGGGTGTGCCGTTCTACGGCGACCAGCCGATCTACGACGTGTTCGCGAAGGCGTCGTCCGAGGTGTCGGAGGACTTCGCGTGGGGTCCGACGATGACGCAGACCTACAACGACGTGTCGGACGGGTTCAAGGCAGCTGTCTCCGGCAACGGCACCCTGCTCGACGCATTGCAGAAGGGCCAGTCCTCGACCGTCGACGCGCTCAAGGCGCAGTCGATCCCGGTCAAGGGATAGCAGAACCGACTCCAGCAGCCGTCGCGTACCGAGCGTACGCGGCGGCTGCTGCCGTGTGCCGTCGCCGGTCCGGTCGCGTCATCTCGGGAATCCGCACGGTCTCGAACCGACCGCTTCGCGGATCCGCCGCGACCTCACCCGTGGCGGGTGATTCGGCGAGGCGACCGGCACGGCATCCTGAGGCTGACGGGCCGTATGCGCCCGCCCAGCGGTCTGCGCGAGAAGGGTGCCGACATGGCCGTCGAGTCGGATACGACCGCACCACCGGGCCACGGTGCACGGCCATTCCCGCGAGCGACCGTCATCCTGGTGGCGTTCGCCGCGACGCTCGTCTCCGCACTCGCCCTCAGCCAGTTCCGCGACATCCTCGGTCCGGTGCTGCTGACCCTCGTCCTGAGCATCTGCGCACACCCGGTGCGGGTGCGGCTCGAGCGACGAGGGGTGCCCCACGGCATCGCGACCGGCAGCGTGATCCTCGTGGTGTTCGCGCTGCTCGCCGGTTTCGCGTACATGCTCACGATCGCGTTCGGCCAGTTCGCCTCGATGTTGCCCGATTACGCCGACCAGTTGTCCGCAGCCGGCGCGACGATCGCCGGTTGGCTGCAGAGCATCGGCTTCGGCGCCGATCAGGTGCAGGCCGTGACGAGCAGTTTCGATCCGGCGACGATCCTCGGTTTCTTCACGGGCCTGATCGGCAGTGTGTTCAGCGTGACCGGCGCACTCGTCATCGTGCTCACGATGCTCATCGTGATGTCGGCTGACGCGACCTACATCCCCACGGTGCTGCAGCAGCTCTCACGCACCAAGCCGGACGTCGTCACAGCGCTCGGCGGGTATGCGCGGAACGTGCGCCGATACATGGTCGTCACCACGATGCTCGGCATCGCGCAGGGGGTGCTGAGCGGCCTTGCCCTCGTTGTGATGCAGGTGCCGGCTGCGCTGCTGTGGGGCCTGCTCGTGTTCCTGTGCAGTTTCATCCCCAACATCGGATACTTTTTCGCGCTCGTGCCGCCGATCGTCTTCGGGTTCCTCGTCGGGGGTTGGCCGCTCGTGATCGCCGTCATCGTCGTCTACGGCGTGATCAACTCCATCCTCCAAACGGTTCTGCAGCCGCGGTTCGTGAGCAGCGCCGTCTCCCTCAGCCAGACGTTGACGTTCTTCTCCGTCCTGTTCTGGGCGTCGATCCTCGGTTCGATCGGCGCCATCCTGGCGATCCCGCTCACCCTGCTGGTGAGGACGATCCTGATCGATGCCGACCCGGCGGCCCGGTTGTGGCGGCCGGCGATGGGCGACATCTCCGAGACGCGGACGCTGTTGAAGGAGAACGATGCTGCGGCGAAAGCCGCGCGTCGCGCACGGTCGGGAGGACGCGACGATGACGGAACGCCGCTGCGGGCACACGAGCCGGACGTGGATGCTCCGAACGAGCCCGGCAGGGACGGCTGAGGCGAGACCGCCGTGCTGCTCGCGTTCCTGGAGATCATCCCGATCGGCATCGCCACCGCGGTGAGTACGATGCCGTTGCTCGCGTCGATCGCGATCCTCCTGTCTCCCGGACGCTCGCGGGTCGCGTGGCCGTTCCTCATCGGCTTCGGCGGCGGGATGCTCCTGATGACCGCACTGTTCAGCGTTGGGCTCACCTTCGTCCCGGATTCCCCGGTGACGTCCCCTGAGGGCACCGCGGTCATCGAACTCGTGATCGGGCTCCTGCTCGTCGGCCTCGCGGTCTTCCTCTATCTACGGCGACGGCGTCCGACGAGGCCGAGCGCGATCGCCGCCGAGTTGCGACGTCTGCGACCGGGGACCGCGGCAGGTTTCGGTTTTGTGCTCAACCTGCGGCCGAAGGCCCTCATCCTGGCCGCAGCCGCCGGTGTGGTGATCAGCGGCGTCAGTCGGGTGTTCACCGGGGCACTGGTCCTCATCATCGTGAGTGTCGCGATCGGGGTGTCGAGCGTCGCCGTGCCCATCGTCCTGACGCAGGCGCGACCGGCGGTGATGGAACCTCGACTCCGCGCGTCTCAGGCCTGGATCGCCGAGCGGCAGAACGTGTTCACCGCTGTCGTCACGTTCGCCGTCGGCGGCTTCTTCATGGTGAGCGGGATCCTGAAGCTCTAAGCTGCGACGACGACGCCGCGCCGGTGACTCATCGTCCGCGCCGCCACCCGACGCGGTGTCTTCACCCTCGGCGGGCTTGCTTCCGTCGGAGCCGGAGCCGTCTGGCAGGTCGTCGGCCGACGTCTCTGGGTGATCGTCATTGCGCTTCGTCATCTGTTCTCCTGATCGTTTCCGGCAACGGTACGCGTTCGCATGCGTGAGCATCAGGGGTTGACTGCGCGGCAGACGAGCGCCGTCCTTGCCGCCCCGCGGCTCCTACCTACTGGTTGGGAGCGGAGACCGGCACGGGGCTCAAACGGGGGCACCAGCAGCGCACCGCCTCGCGATAGCGGCGGAAATCCTCGCCGAAGCGCTCCTCGAGGTCCGCTTCCTCCAGAGGACGGATCGCGAAGTTCCACAGCAGCGACCCGCAGACCGCATACACAACGACCGACCATGATGACAGCACAAGACCGACCGCGGCACCCTGTGTGATTCCAGCGATCGCCATCGGATTCCGGACGAAGCGGTACGGCCCCGCGACGACGAGCCGATGCGGCATCGCCGACGGGAGCGGAGTTCCTCCTCCCCTGCTCGACATCGCGCCGGCCGACCACAGTCCCAACGCGCTCGCGAGCCCGAAGACCACCCAGCCGATGACAGCGATCGCCGGCGGGAACTGGACCGCGAATCCCCAGCGCTCCTCGCAGAACGCGAGGATCACGGGGATCAGACCGAGGAACAGCCCCCAGAACACGATGATCTGCAACGCAGTCACGACAAGATTCTTGGAAGCCTTCGCACGGGCCGCGGGGCGGAATGCGAACGGCCCGAGCGCGATCCACTCGGTCGGCACCCTCCCGAAGACGATGAGCGACGCCGCGGTGATCGATGCGCCGGCTGACGCCGCCATCAGCAGCACTCCCCATCCCGCCGTTGTGGTGAGCGTCGCGTACCCGGCGAGGGCGATGGTGACGAGCACCGTCCATCCGGCGGCGAGGACCGCGGCCGACCGAACACCGTATGCGGCGACCGCAGACGCCACGACGAAGAGCGGGATGTCGAAGACGGCGACGATCACCGGATCAAGACCGCCGAGCGTCGCCTCCCGGATCACGGGCAGGAGGAACACGGACACCCACCACACTGCACCGGCGATCGCCTGCACACCGAAGTACAGCCGTCCCCAACGCACCGCCGCTCGCCGGTTCACGCTGTCGGGATTTCGAGCACGGCTTTCCCCACCACACGCCGCTCTGAGACGAGTTGCAGCGCCGTCGCCGCGTCCTCCCACGATCCGGACCAGCCCACCGGCACGACCAATGCCCCGTCCTCCACCAGCCCGAGGAGCCGTTCCAGGTCCGGTGCGCTCGTATCGGTGCGCGTGTAGGCGACGAATCGCGACCCTGGCGCGTTCCGCCGGAGCTGCTCGAAGTCGATCGTGCTCGCGCGATGTGAGGCGTTGCCGATCGCCAGGACGTGTGCTCTCGGGCGAAGGGTCGAGACCGCCCGTTCGAGGAGAGGCCCACCGACCAGGTCGACAACGACGTCCGTTCCGAACGCCCACTCGTCGTCTGCCCCGACCGTCTCACTCGCGCCCAGCTCGGCGAGATGTTCCGTACGGGTCAGGTCCCGAACCACAGCGGTGACACTCGCTCCACGCAGGACCGCGAGCTGCACGGCCAGCTGCCCGACACCGCTCGTCGCACCGAGGACGGTGACATGCCTGCCGTCGAGCCCGTCGGGACCGTCGGATCGGCTGCCCCGTGCGACCTCATCGAGTGCGCCGAGCGCCGTCAACCCCGCAGCTGGAAGCGCGGCCGCATCGACGAACGACACGGAGGCGGGAAGCTCGGCGAGATCGGAGGAACGCACCGCGCACCGTTCGGCCCAGGTGCCGTTCGGGGTGAGGAACGCGACCCGCGTCCCGACGCCAGGGCCGCTGCCGTCGACGGCGGCCCGGAGTACGACCCCCGACCCGTCGTATCCGCCGATCTTCACGATGCCGGCCCCCGGCTCGAGATATCCGGCGTCGCCGTAATTGATGCTCGCGGCGCACACCGAGATCACCGCCTCGTTCGGCTGCGGCGCAGGTTCAGCGACATCGACGAAGGACAGCATCGGCACGGAATCCGATGCGAGCTGGAGGGCGCGCATCCGCCCATCTTATTTCGCGACCGGCCCCGCCTGCCGGGCCGCAGCCTGGACCGGCGGATCACCCCGAGATCCGATCACTCGCGAAGACGGCCTTGCGGCCGGCGTCCGCCCGGTCGACCATTGTTCTCGGAGGGGCGCACCGGCCTATCGAAACGATGCCAGCTCCTCGAAGGAGGAGAACACCATGTCTGAACGTCCTGTACCCGTCGACCCGCCGGGGCTCGCCCAGAGTCCCGCTTTTGCGCAGGGGATGATCGCCCCGGCCGGTCGAACGCTGTACATCGGAGGCCAGAACGGCGTCGATGCGAGCGGCGAACTCCTCGACGGGCTCGGTCCGCAGACGGAGCAGGCGCTGCGCAATCTGCTCGCCGTGCTGGCTGCTGCCGGCGCCGGACCGGAGGAAGTCGTGCGGATGACCATCTACCTCACGCCCGGCATCGATCCGAACGCCGCCTACGCGGCGAGCGGCGCCGTCTGGGGCGCGCATCGCACGACCGTCTCAGTGCTCGCAGTCGCCCCGGCCCGTCCGGGAGCACTGGTCGAGATCGACGCCATCGCTGCGCTCCCGGAGCCGTGATCCTGCTCCGCCCGGCACGGTAAGCCGGGCAGAGCTGAACCGTTGCTACTTCGTGACGAGCAGCTTGCGAAGGTCCTTGAGGACCTGCTCCGCACCGATCGGGCCGAGACCGAGGAACCACGTTCCGTCGTCGACCGCGGTCGCGTGTCCGGCCTTGACTGCGGACAGCGTCGGCCAGACGGGTCCGTTGAGCACCTGGCTCTCGGCAGTCGCATCCGCGGCGCCGTAGCTGCTGTAGTAGATCCGGTCGGCGTCGGCCTGCTGTACGTTCTCCGGGGAGATCTCGATCGCGAGCTCGTCGAAGTCCTGGTCCTTCGGGCGAGGCAGGCCGACGTCCTGGAGGATGACGCCGATGAACGACTTGTTCCCGTACAGACGCGTCTTGCCCGGCATAAAGCGCAGCAGGGAGATGGTCGGCTTGTCGGTGATGTCCTGCTTCAGCGCAGCGGCGTTGTCCGCGTACTCGTTCAGGATCTCGACGGCCTTGGTCTCGTCGCCGAGCGCCTTGCTCGCGAGGAGGAAGTTCTCCTTCCACGGGAACCCGGGGCGGATGCTGAAGACCGTCGGGGCGATGGCCGAGAGTTGTGCGTAGAGCTTGTCGGCGCGCAACTGGCTGCCGAGGATGAGGTCGGGCTTCAGAGCCGCGATCGCTTCGAGGTTGAGCTCCTGGATCTTGCCGACCGTTGCGATCCCCTTGACCTTGCCGGCGAGATAGGCGGGCGTCGGATTCGCACCGTCGGTCGTGGGGACGCCGACCGGCGTGACACCGAGCGCCAGCACCTCGTCGAGTTCGCCGGTGTCGAGCACCACAACGCGCTTCGGCTTTGTCTTCAGTTCCGTCGTGCCGGCGGCGTGCGTGATGGTGCGCGGGAACATGCCTGGCTTCGCATCGGTCCCGAGGGCCGCGGTCGCCTTGTCGGCGGTCGAGAATCGCTCGCCGCCGGTCGCCACGTCCGCGTTGCCTGCCCCGGCCTTGTCGGTTGTTGCGGCGCACCCGCTCAACAGGCCGATGACGGCGACGGATGAGACGACGGCCGTGAGGATGGAACGGACGGCTCGCGGGCGCGACGAACGCGCGGAATGAAGAATGGGCATGAAGTAAGGGTATCCTCAACCAGTGGCCGTTCTCACTTCGCGACAGCAGCAACCGGCTGCCTCGCAGCAGATTCACACGGCCCGTCGGACGCGGGTCCTGGTCTTCTGCGGACTCGCCGTCGTGGTCGTCCTCATGGCGGCTGCGAGCGTCGTGATCGGCGCCAGGACGATTCCGCTCGACACCGTCCGTCAGACGCTCTTCGCGCCGACGGAGGCACTCCGCTCGACGGCCGACTACGGCATCATCGTGACCCAGCGTCTCCCCCGCACACTGCTCGCGCTCCTCGTGGGCGCGGCGCTCGGCGCAGCCGGACTGCTGATGCAGACCGTGACGAGGAACGCCCTTGCCGATCCGGGGATCCTCGGGGTGAACGCCGGCGCTGCGCTCGCCATCGCGATCGCGGTCGGATTCGCCGGCGTCACCGCCCCCATCGGTTTCATCTGGTTCGGCCTGCTCGGCGCCGGCATCGCCTCCGTTGTGGTGTACCTGTTCGGGCGAGGACGCGGGAGACGACCGGATCCGTTGACGATGACGCTCGCCGGCGTCGCCCTCACGGCGGTGTTGAGCGGTATCACGGCGGTCATCGGTCAGCTGCAACCGCAGGCGTTCGACCAGTTGCGCGCCTGGAACGCTGGATCGCTGCAGGGACGGGGCGCGGACGTCCTCATCGCCGTGGCGCCGTTCATCGTGCTCGGCTTCGTCATCGCGTTCCTCGGTAACCGTCCGATGTCGCTCCTCGCACTCGGCGATGACGTCGCGTCCGGTCTCGGTGTGCATCTCGGACGCGTGAGAGTGACCACGCTGCTCGCCGTGATGCTCCTGTGCGGAGCGGCGACGACGGCTGCCGGCCCCATCGGCTTCGTCGGCCTGATGGTGCCGCACGTCGCACGACGATGCTTCGGGACATCGAGCCCTGCAGCACTGCTCGCGGGCAGTGCGCTGTTCGGTTCGGTGCTCCTCACAGCGGCCGATGTCCTCGGGCGCGTCCTGTATTCGGGCGAACTGCCCGCCGGGGTCGTGACGGCGTTCATCGGCGCCCCGGTCCTGGTGCTGCTTGCGCGGTCCCGGAAGCTGCGTGAACTGTGACCGGAACTTCGACGCGCACCCGCGCGCACGTGTCCGCAGCGCACGAACTCGCCGTGATCGGCCGTCGCAGGCGCCGCCGGACCGCTGTCGTCCTCGCGGGGCTCGTCCTGGTGATCCTCGCGACAGCGGCATTCGCGTTGCTGACCGGTCCATTCGCGGCATCGCCGCTCACGGTGCTGTCGACGTTCTGGGGCGGCGGGGACCCGGCAACGCAGACCGTCGTCCTCACGCTCCGCCTGCCGCGCATCGTCGCAGCGATCACGTTCGGAGCCGGTCTCGCCGTCAGCGGTGCATTGTTCCAATCGCTCACCAGGAACCCGCTCGGCAGCCCCGACGTCGTCGGCTTCACCTCCGGCGCGTACACGGGTGCGCTCATCGCCATCGTGACGGTCGGCGGCGGTGTCGGAGCGACGATCACCGGTTCGCTCGTCGGTGGTGCCGCCGCCGCCCTCCTTGTCGGCTCTCTCGCCGCCGGCGGCAACGGCGGCCGAACCAGACTCATCGTGGTCGGCATCGGCATCGGCGCGATGTTCACGGCCGCCAACCACTGGCTCATCCTCACGGCAGACCTCGATACGGCGCTCGCCGCTGCGGTGTGGGGAGCCGGTTCGCTCAACGGTCTGACCTGGGGGCAGGTCGTCCCGGTGAGCGTCATCGTCGTCGTCCTCATGGGATGCGCGATGGCTGGATCGGGGAGGATGCGCCTGCTCGAGATGGGCGATGACATGGCGACGGCGCTCGGTGTGCGCATCGGCCGCACGAAGCTCATGATCCTGGCCGTCGGCATCGGACTGGTCGCCGTGGTCACGGCCATCGCCGGTCCCATCGCGTTCATCGCACTCGTTGCACCGCACCTCGCGAAGCGGTTGGCGCCCGACCGCACCCCGATCGTGGTGACCGGGCTTATGGGTTCGGTCCTGCTCCTCGTGAGCGACACCGTCGCGACACGTCTCTTCGCGCCGGTGCAGCTGCCGGCCGGCATGGTGACGATCTGTCTCGGAGGCGCGTATCTGCTCTGGCTGCTCGGCCGTCAGGCGCGCACGCGCTAGCCAGGTGGCGCGCCTAGCTCACCGCCTCTGCCGGTTCGCGGTCTCCCACCCCGGCGCCGACGCGTTCGAGATAGGCGTCGATGGCGTCACGACTCGCTCCCAGGCAGGTGAGCTTCGCATCGAGCCGCGCCCGGTGCGCGAGGATCCGTTCGACGAGCGCCGGTTCCGGCGTGATCTGGTAGATCGTGTCGTCGGCGTTGAAGCACGGCAGGATCTGGTGGATGAGGGAGATCGGCATGCCGGCCCCCAACAGTCCTCTGATCCGGAGGACCTTGAGTTCGAGGTGTTCCCCGTATTCGCGGTAGCCGTTGACGCCGCGCTCGGGATGCAGCAGCCCCTGTTCCTCGTAGTATCGCAGGAGCCTCGGCGTCGTCCCGGTGTGTGCGGCGAACTCTCCGATGCGCATGCTGACGTCTCCTCCAGGGCTTTCTGCTGGGCCGGGCGCACAGCACAGCACGTCCTGAACGCGACCCTCAATGGCTAGCCGCGCCGACGTCGGCGATATTCCCGCATGGCCTGATTTGACCTTGCCACTGGTGGCAGAGATCAACACTTGTCGAATGTCTACCGAATCACCCTCGACGCTCCCCACGTCGACCGCATCAGCTGCGGAACACATCAATGCCAAGACCTCTCCCGCCCGTTCTCCACTCCCGATCGCGTTGCTCCTCTCCGGCGTCGGCTTCATCACCTTGCTGACAGAGGTGCTCCCGGCCGGTGTCCTGCCTGCCCTCGCCTCCGACCTCGGTGTGTCGGCCTCAGTGGCAGGTCAGAGCGTGGCGGTGTTCGCACTCGGCTGCATCGCCGCGGCGATTCCGCTCACCAGGGCGACCGCCCGTCTCGACCGACGCACCCTCATCCTCGTCGCCATCGCCGTCTCGGCGCTCGCGAACCTCGGAACGGCCTTCGCTCCGGAGATCTGGAGCCACCTCGCGACCCGCTTCGTCGCCGGACTCGTGGCCGGACTCGTGTGGGCGATGCTCCCCGGCTACACACGCGGCTTCACCCCTGCGCGCCGCTTCGGCGCGACCCTCGGGATCGTGCTGTCCGGGGCGACGTTCGCGTTCGCCGTCGGTGTGCCGATCGGCACGCTGTTGAGCGAGGTCATCGGGTGGCGCGCCGTGTTCGCCGTCATCGCCGGATGCTCGGTGATCCTCTGGGCGGTCGCCGCCGTCATCGCACCGCGTGTGCAACGCCCGCAGGCGACCTCCGGGTCGAGCATCGGCGCAGCGCTCCGGATCCCGGCCGTTCTCGTGGTGCTCGCGGCCGTCGCGGCGTGCATCATCGCGCAGAACATGGCGTACACCTACCTCGCACCGGTGCTCGACGATCGCGGTGTCACGGTTCCGCTCAGCGTCGTCCTCGCCGCGTTCGGCCTGTCCTCGGTCGTGGGGACGCTCGGGGCCGGGCGGCTCGCCGACCGCAAGCTCGGTACGACCGTGATCGTCGAGCTGTGCATCGGCGCCGCCGGTCTCCTCGTCTTCTTCCTGACCGCCTGGGTCCCCGTCCTCCTGATCGCCGCGGCGACGTGGGGGCTCGCCTTCGGCGGATACTCCGTCCTGTTCCAGGTCGCAATCGGACGTGTGGGCGGCGATGCGGCGGACGCGGCGCAATCGGCGCTCGTGACTGTGTGGAACATCTCGATCGCGCTGGGCGGCGGCGTGGGCGGCATCGTGCTCGCGGTGTGGGGTCCCGGCGCCCTCGTCCCGGCAGCAGCCGTGCTGACGGCCCTGGCGATCCCCTTGGGTGTATCGATCGCGGCCAGCGCGCGCAAGGTGTGACACGGCCGTTGCGCAGGATGACGTGAGCGTGCAGGATCGTATTCCACGATCCCGTCGAAAGGGCAGATCAATGGCCGCGAGCAGCGTCCCCGAGTACAACAAGACCGTCGCTGAACCGCTGCAGGAGGTCGCGACGACCTTCGCCGCGATCATCGAGACCGCGCTGCCCGGCATCGACGGCGTCGTGTGGCACGGTCACCCGGTGTGGCTCGACGGGAAGACCCCGATCGCTGGATACAAGGCGTACCCGGCGTACGTCACGTTTATGATCTGGCGGGGCCAGGATCTGCTGGACGCCGTCGGTGCGCTCGAACCGGCCGGCTCCCAGCGCATGGCGACGCTGAAGGCCGCATCGCTCGTCGACGTCGACGAGGCGAAGCTGGCTGTCTGGGTCCGTGAGGCGTACGCACTCGAGCGCGAGTGAGCGACGGCGTCGTCAGGCGTCGGATCGCCCGGCCGGGGTGTCGAGCACCATACCCAGCTCGTTGACCGGCGCAGCCGATCGCGACGGATCGGGCAACCTGTCCGAGACGGGGCAGTACATGAAGTGGTCATGCTTCGAAGAGCGGTCGAATGCGTGCTCGCTGAGCGCATGACCGCACACCGTGCACAACCGCTCCGCCGTGACGGCATCGACTCCGTAGGGGCCGACTGCCGGGGGTCCGAGGACCGGGATCAAACGGTCGTCGACCCATTCGAAGAACCGGGCGTATCGTCCGGTCTTCGTCCGCACCTTCGCGTTCTCGTCCATGGGGGCATGATACGCCTGATTTGACAGTTGCGCACGGCTCGTGATATGAGCCGTGCGCAACTCTCAGAGTTCGCCGAAGCCGGTGCCGATCAGCGCCACGAGCGCATCGATCGCGGCCGGCGCATCATCACCCTCCGCGGACAACGCGACGTCCGTGCCCTTGGTCAGCCCCAACGCCATGATGCCGAGCAGACTCTTCGCATCCTTGCCGTTGACGGTGACCTTGGCGCCGAACGTGCTCGCGAGCTTCACGAACTCGGCAGCAGGACGCGCATGCAGACCGTCCTTGTTCAGCAGGGTGACGGTTCGCTGCACCGGTCCCTGCACGCCGGACTCCGCGCCGTGCGCGGCAGGAGCATCGGCATCAGCGCTGGGAGCACCCGCACCCGCCCCGTCGCCTCGAGCGGACTCGGCAGCGCGGACGACCTCGTCGAGCGACGAATCCATCTGCGCGGCGACCGCCGCGGCCACCCCGCCCTCCACGAGCGGCGCGTCCACGATGCGCACGCGGGCTCGCTGGTCGTCATCGAGGAAGTCCAAGGCGGTCTCAGCCGTCAGGATGGCGGAGCCGAGGTCGCACAGCACCACGACTCCACCGCCGTCGTCGACCGCTGCGATGCCGTCACTGACCTTCTGGAAACTGGTCCCGATGCCGTCTGCATCGGTTCCACCGGCTGCGAACAGCCGTGCGTCGGGCGCCATCTGCCTCGCGAGCTCGACGAGCCCGGTTGCAATTCCGGAGCTGTGAGAAACGAACACCACTCCGACGCTCATGCGTCAGCCCCGGACTGCGCCGCAGCGGCGTCGGCTGCAGCACGGATCAGGTACGCGCTGGACTGCGCACCTGGATCGCGATGTCCGATGGCGCGCTCCCCCAGATAGCTCGCGCGACCCTTGTGCGCGATGAGCGGATCCGTCGCTTCGGCGCCGGCCTGCGCGGCCTCGGCAGCCGCGGCGAGCACTGCTGCAGGGCCTGCACCGCCGTCGAGCGCCGCCTGAGCGGCCTCGACGGCCGGCGTCCAGGCGTCGATCATCGTCTTGTCACCCTGTTGCGCCTTGCCGCGCAGCACAACACCGTCACGAGCGGCCGTCAGGAACGCCACCACGGCGGCGGCGTCGAGGTCCGTCTGCGCTCCGATCACGACGGCGCCCTTGAGGAACGCCGTGCCGAGCAGGGGTCCGCTCGCGCCGCCGACCGTCGAGATGAGGGTCGTCGCCGCGAGCTTCAGGACGTCGCCCGGTGTCGCATCGTCCGCCACGGTGTCGAGCTTCTCGACGATGGCGGAGAATCCGCGATCGAGGTTCTCACCGTGATCGCCGTCACCGATCTCGCGGTCGAGCGTGATGAGTTCGACGCGATGCTCCGCGACGACCTCCGCGCTCGTGCGCAACCATGCAACGGCCCAGGCGGCATCCAGCCCCATGTGTCCTACCTTCCCCAGCGGAGCGCGGCCGTCTGCACGGGCGCATCCCACAATTCGGTCAATTCGTCGTCGAGCTTCAGGAGCGTGATGGACACGCCTTGCATCTCGAGGCTCGTGGTGTAGTTGCCGACGAGCGACCGCGACACCTCGACGCCCTTCGCAGCGAGAACCTCCGCCGCGTGCTTGAACACGATGAACAGCTCCACCTGGGGCGTGCCACCCATCCCGTTCACCAGCAGGAGCGTCCGCTCTCCGCTCGCATACGGCAGGTCTTCGAGGATCGCGTCGAGCAGGCGGTCCACGATGGCGTCGGCCGGCTCCAGCTTGATCCGCTCGCGCCCTGGCTCACCGTGGATGCCGATGCCGATCTCGATCTCGTCGTCGGCGAGGGTGAAGCTCGGCTCTCCGGCATGCGGGACGACGCACGGCGTGAGTGCGACGCCCATGGTGCGCGTGCGGTCGTTGACCTTCTCGGCGATCGCGGCGACGTCATCGAGCGACGCGCCCGTCTCGGCCTTCGCGCCGGCGATCTTCTCGACCAGCACTGTGCCTGCGACACCACGTCGACCCGCGGTGTAGAGCGAGTCCTTCACGGCCACGTCGTCGTTCGTCACGACGGCGCGCACCTCGATGCCCTCTGCCAGGGCGAGATCGGCGGCGGTCTCGAAGTTGAGGACGTCTCCCGTGTAGTTCTTCACGATGTGCAGCACGCCGGCTCCACCGTCGACCGCCTTCGTGGCAGCGAGGATGGGATCGGGGGTCGGCGAGGTGAACACCGGACCGGGGACGGCTGCATCGAGCATGCCGTAGCCGACAAATCCGCCGTGCAACGGTTCGTGGCCGCTGCCTCCGCCGCTGACGATCCCGACCTTTCCGGCGGTCGGGGCGTCCTTTCGGACGATGAAGATCGGGTCGAGCGAAACCTCGACGAGGTCGGGGTGAGCGAGGCCGAAACCGGCCACGGCTTCATCGACGACATGCTTCGGATCATTGATGAGCTTCTTCATTGAATCCTCCTGGACGATCGGTTCGGGCATGCCGATGCGGGGCGTCGGCACCGACTCTCAACCTACGCCAGTGTGCACCTCGGCCGGTAGTACCTGAGGGCGGACTCCAGGCGGATCGGCGGGAACGAGGGCAGCGGACGAGCGCTCAGGCGAGGGGACGGTTGGTCGCGGCAACCCACTCGCTGAGCTTGGCAGCTGCCGCGCCGGAGTCGATCGCCGTCTTCGCGACCTCGATCGCCTCCCCGAAGCGTTCGAGCAGCGCACGCTGCGCCTGCGCCGGGTTCTCGGAGAGCTCGAAGGACACGATGCCAGCAGCGGCGTTCAACAGGACGATGTCGCGGACCGGACCGGTCTCGCCTGCGAGCACCTGGTGGACGACGGCAGCGTTGTGCGCCGCGTCCCCGCCGAGGAGGTCGTCGATCGACGCTCGTGGGATTCCGAGGTCGCGCGGGTCGAGGTCGTGTTCGTTCACCGCTCCGCGGCTGATCTCCCACATGCGGCTGTGGCCCGTCGTCGTCAACTCGTCCAGCCCGTCGTCCCCGCGGAACACGAGCGCCGTCGCTCCTCTGGTCTGGAAGACGCCGACGAAGAGCGGGATGCGGTCCGCGTGCGCCACACCGACGGCCGAGGCCTCCGGGCGGGCAGGGTTGCAGAGCGGGCCGAGGAAGTTGAACACGGTCGGAACGCCCAGCTGCGCCCGCACGGGGCCTGCGTGCCCGAAGCCGGGGTGGAACGCGGCCGCGTACGCGAAGGTGATGCCCGTCTCGGCCAGTACCGTGCCGACGTGTTCGGTCGGCAGGTCGAGATTGACTCCGAGCGCACCGAGGACGTCGGAGGAACCGGATGCAGAACTCGCAGCGCGGTTGCCGTGCTTGATGACCGGAATGCCGGTCGCGGCCGCCACAATCGACGCCATGGTGGACACGTTGACCGTGCCGAAGCGGTCGCCGCCCGTCCCGACGATGTCGAGCGCGCGCGACGGTGCGATGAGGGGCCTCGCGTGATCGAGGATCGCGTCGCGGAATCCGACGATCTCGTCGACCGTCTCCCCTTTGACACGCAGCGCGACGAGGAATCCGGCCAGCTGGGCGTCGGTCACACTGCCCGTCATGACCTGTTCCATCGCCCAAGTGGACTGGGACACGCTGAGATCGGTTCCGTCGAGAAGATCGCCGATGAGTGACGGCCACGTGTACAGAGCAGGCATGACTGCGATCCTACAAGGCTGTGAACCGCGCAGAGTCACGGGAATCCAACAGCTATAGCCCATGAATCCACCAGGGACTTAGGTTAACCTAACCGTGCGGAGCACCGCCGAGCGGCCCGAAATGCAAAAAACCACCTCAGCTTTCGGACATAATGGAGGGGTGACGAGCACCTCTATCAACCTTGCGCCGAGCGCGCCCCGGATCAACCGACCCAACCCGGTCGCCGTTGGAACGATCGTCTGGCTGGGCAGCGAGGTCATGTTCTTCGCCGGCCTCTTCGCGATCTACTTCACGCTGCGATCGATGGCTCCTGAACTGTGGGCAGCGGAAACCAGCCGACTGAACGTTCCGTTCTCGACGGTCAACACGATCATCCTCGTGTCGTCGTCGTTCACTTGCCAGTTCGGCGTCTTCGCCGCTGAGCGGATGCAGCCGCGAATGACCGGATGGAGCCCGCGCAAGTGGGGCATGGTGGAGTGGTTCTTCCTCACCTACGCCCTCGGCGCCCTCTTCGTCTCCGGTCAGATCCTCGAGTACGCGACGCTTGTGAGCGAGGGCATCTCGCTCAGCTCCAACGCGTACGGCTCGGCCTTCTACCTCACCACGGGCTTCCACGGTCTCCACGTGACGGGCGGCCTCATCGCCTTCCTGCTCGTGATCGGCCGCGCATACGCCGTCAAGACGTTCGGCCACAAGGAGGCCACGAGCGCAATCGTCGTGTCCTACTACTGGCACTTCGTCGACGTCGTGTGGATCGGCCTCTTCTTCGTCATCTACGTCCTGAAATAAACCGGAATGACTGACTCCATGCAGAAGCACACCAGAAAAGCCCGCAAGAGCGGTCGCCGGAGCCCACTGGCAACGGCAGCCCTCCTCGCCATCGGACTCCTCGTCACGGGTGGCGCCTACGCCGCCTTCAGCGTGAGCACGGCCAGCGCCTCGACGGCTCCCGTCCACTCACAGGCGTCGGTCGACGAAGGCAAGAAGCTGTTCAGCGCGAACTGCGCGACCTGCCACGGCCTCGACATGCAGGGCACCACCGCCGGCCCCAGCCTCCTCGGCGTCGGCGCAGCAGCGGTCGACTTCCAGGTCGGCACCGGCCGTATGCCCCTCCAGAACCAGGGTCCGCAGGCGCCTGAGAAGCCCGTCCAGTTCACGGACGACCAGATCTCGGCCCTCGCGCAGTACGTCGCGTCCGTCGCCCCCGGCCCCGCCATCCCCGACGAGCACTACCTCGACGGCAACGGCAACGCGTCCAACGGTGCGGAGCTCTTCCGCATCAACTGCGCCATGTGCCACAACGTCGCAGCAGCCGGTGGCGCCCTGACCGAGGGCAAGTACGCTCCCCCGCTGACCGGCGTGAGTGCAGCTCACATCTACGAAGCGATGATCACCGGCCCGCAGAACATGCCGGTGTTCAACGACATGAACCTCAGCCCTGAAGACAAGCGCGACATCATCACCGCGCTCAAGTTCATGGAGAAGAACCCGTCGCCAGGCGGAAACGACCTCGGCTCGCTCGGACCGGTCTCGGAGGGCCTCTTCCTCTGGATCTTCGGCCTCGGCACGATCGTCGCACTCACCGTCTGGATCACCGCGAAGTCGAACTGACCGACGCGCGACACGACTACACCCCGTAAGAAGGAGCACAATGGCTAAGGACGACACGAGCGGCACTGAGATCGCCGCCGACTCGTCTGCCCATGGGCAAGAGCTGCAGGCTTCGGCCGGCACCGCCGTGATCACTCACGACGCCATCGCCGACCCGGGCCTGCCGCCGCACCGCAAGCGCGTGACGGACCTCGACCCGAAGAAGGACAAGCGCGCCGAACGGCTCGTCTACACCCTCTTCTACCTGTCGATCGTCGGCAGCGTCTGGGCCATCGCGGCGTACATGATCTTCCCGATCGAATCGGAAGACCTGGGCTCGGTACGACTGAACAACCTGTTCATCGGTCTCGGCATGGCGCTCGCCCTGCTCGCGATCGGCATCGGCGCCGTCCACTGGGGCAAGGCGCTGATGGCCGACCACGAGGGCATCGACATCCGCCACCCCATCCGCGGCTCCGAGGAGTCCCGTGAACGTGCGGTGGAGATCTTCGCCGAGGCGAACGAGGAGTCCGGCTTCGGACGTCGTTCGCTCATCCGCAACAGCCTCATCGGTGCGCTCATCGCGTTCCCGCTTCCCGGTGTCGTCCTGTTCCGTGGCCTCGCGCCGCAGGACAAGGACCCGGTGGAGCTGCTCAGCCACACCATGTGGGAGAAGGGCACGCGTCTGGCACGCGACCCATCCGGTGCGCCCATCAAGGCTTCGGACGTCACCCTCGGCAGCGTGTTCCACGTCATCCCCGAGAACCTGCACGAGGCAGACGAGGTGCTCAACGAGAAGGCCAAGGCCATCGTGCTGCTGATGCGCCTCAAGCCTGAGGACCTCATCGAGACGCCGGACAAGAAGGACTGGTCCTACGACGGCATCGTCGCCTACTCCAAGGTCTGCACCCACGTCGGTTGCCCTGTCGCCCTGTACGAGCAGCAGACGCACCACCTCCTGTGCCCGTGCCACCAGTCGCAGTTCGACGTCACCAACCACTGCGCCGTCATCTTCGGACCGGCTGCACGGCCGCTCCCGCAGCTGCCGATCGCTGTTGACGACGAGGGCTACCTCGTCGCCCAGAGCGACTTCCACGAACCTGTCGGCCCGAGCTTCTGGGAGCGTCATTGAGTACCGCAACTGAGTCACGCGCTCCTGAGCAGGCACCCGCCGGCGCTCAGAGCAAAAAATCCGGCGGCTTCACGGCCGCCGCAGCGAACTACATCGACGAACGCACCATCATCTCGGGTGCCGTCAAGGAGTTCGGTCGCAAGATCTTCCCCGACCACTGGTCGTTCCTGCTCGGTGAGGTGGCGCTCTACAGCTTCGTCATCATCCTGCTGTCGGGAACCTTCCTGACGTTCTTCTTCCAGGCGTCGATGGCAGAGGTCCACTACGACGGTTCGTTCGTGCCGCTCAAGAACATCCAGATGTCGGCTGCCATGGCGTCCACGCTGGACATCTCGTTCGACATCCGCGGTGGCCTCCTGATGCGTCAGGTCCACCACTGGGCTGCACTGCTGTTCGTGGCCTCCATCGGCCTCCACATGCTCCGCATCTTCTTCACGGGTGCGTTCCGCAAGCCGCGCGAGCTCAACTGGGTCATCGGTTTTGTCCTCTTCATCCTCGCGATGGCTGAAGGCTTCACCGGCTACTCCCTCCCCGACGACCTGCTCTCGGGCAACGGCCTCCGCATCATCGACGGCATGGTCAAGGGCATACCGCTCGTCGGCACCTGGATCTCGTTCCTCCTCTTCGGCGGCGAGTTCCCGGGAACCGACATCGTCGGGCGCCTGTACAGCCTGCACATCCTCTTGTTGCCGGCGATGGTCCTGATCTTCATCGCCTTGCACCTGGCGTTCATCGTCATCCACAAGCACACGCAGTACCCGGGCGCCGGTCGCACCGAGCAGAACGTCGTCGGCTACCCGGTCCTCCCGGTGTACGCGGCCAAGGCCGGTGGATTCTTCTTCATCGTCTTCGGTGTTGTGATGCTCATCGCCTCGCTCTTCACGATCAACCCGGTCTGGAACTACGGCCCGTACGACCCCTCGCCGGTGTCGGCAGGTACGCAGCCCGACTGGTACATCGGATTCGCCGACGGCGCGCTCCGACTGATCCCGCCGCACCTCGAGTTCGTCCTGTGGGATCGCACCTGGTCGTTCAACATCCTGATCCCGCTGCTCGGGCTCGGCCTGTTCATCGTCACCGTCCTGATCTACCCCTTCATCGAAGCGTGGATCACCGGCGACAAGCGCGAGCACCACGTGCTCGACCGCCCGCGCAACGCTCCGACCCGTACCGCGATCGGCGCTGCCGGTGTGACCTTCTACGCCGGCCTCTGGGCAGCGGCCTCGTCGGACATCATCGCCACGCACTTCAAGGTCAGCATGGAAGGCGTCATCCACGTCCTCCAGGCGGTCGTCATCCTCGGACCGTTCATCGCCTTCTTCATCACGAAGCGCATGTGCATCGGCCTGCAGAAGAAGGATCGTGAGATCCTCCTCCACGGCTACGAGTCTGGTCGCATCGTGCGTCTCCCCGGTGGCGAGTACATCGAGGTCCACGAGCCCGTAGACGAGTACGAGCGCTGGCGTCTCGCCAGCTACCGCGACTACGCGCCGCTGATGATCCGCCCGAACGCTCAGGGCAAGATCACGAACGGTCAGCGGTTCCGTGCGGCCCTCTCCCGCTGGTTCTTCGAAGACAGGATCGCTCCGGTCACGAAGACCGACATCGAGAAGGCGCACGGCGACCACTAGTCGTCGCCGCTCCCCCGGTTTCATCTGAACGGCCCTCCGGAACTTCGGTTCCCGAGGGCCGTTCGGCGTTTCCGCCCAGCTCTCCCGTTCGCAATTCAGGAACACCCTCGGCATGTCGCGCCAGACGGCGCATTCCGCGCCCGACGCGCCGCAGCGCGCCTGAGTTGTGAACACCCCACTGCGCCGAAGACGGCCAATCTGGCGCTGAATCAGCCCGGACGGACGGCGCACACCATCTCGAGCGGAGCGATCACGCTCGAAACCGGAGATCCGGTCGGCTTCACGACTGAGCCGTAACGCGCTGGTTCGTCACACTCGGACGGCTAGAGTCCTCCGACATCCTGTCGCCGCGGTGAGCCGTCCGCCGCCTCTGAGACACTCACCAGGTCCATGCCGGGCGCGTCGTTCGGACGGCGCTCGAATCCGTGCCGTTCGTAGAAGTCGGATCGGCCGCGCGCTGCGAACAGTTGCACGTCCTCCACCCCTCGTCGACGCGCCTCGCTCACCAGGCGCCTGAGGATCTCAGCCCCGACACCGCCACCGCGTCGGCCGTCGGCCACGATCAGCTCCGTCACGAACGCATGCAATGCCCCATCGCTGATCAACCGGCCGATACCGACCAGCGAACCCGCTTCGTCGCGAGCCGCGCACACGATCCAGCTGCCACTCAGTGCACGAGCGAAACACTCGGTGTCCCGCGCACCCCAACCGGTCTCGTCGTACAGCGTTTTGAACTCCGAAGCGGTCGGCGGTAAGAACGAGAACTCCATACTGCAACGGTAGCGAATCGCCACACCGAAGCTCCACACGGCCCCGTGGACCGTTCGCAACTCAGGCTACGTCTCGGCGTGTCTGCCGCTCAGCACGCCCGGAACGGCGACACACGGGGACGCTACCTGAGTATTGGACAACCTGGTGCGGCGGCGCGGTGAGACTCACAGGAGGCACAGAACGCAGCAGGCCCCGACCGGGAAACGGTCGGGGCCTGCTGCTGTCCCAGAGGACGAAGAGTGGACGATCAGCCGAGCGGCAGGATCTTCTTGTAGAACTCTGCGGTGACCGCGTACCCGAGGCGACGGTAGAAGTCGCCTGCACGGGCGGTGGACATCGTCAGCTGACGTGCGCCACGCTCCACCGCGTAGAACTCGTTCGCCTGCACGAGGGCAGAGCCGATGCCACGTCCACGAGCAGACTCGTCGACGACGAGCTCCTGCAGGTGGGCGGTGAGGCCGGCGGCGTGCAGCAGTCGGGAGACCGTCATCAGCGTGTAGCCGACCACGGTGCCGGAGGCGTCGACCGCGACGTACAGGACGTTGGTCTCATCCTCACGGGGACGCATCACGTTGTTGTATGCGGTGATGAAGTCGTCGGCAGCCGGCGGGATCGAGCCCGTAATCAGCTGCGCGGCCAGCCCGAAGACTGCAGCGCTGTCTTCGGTCCGGCCGCGACGAATACTGAAGGAGTCAGTCATTACCGAGCGTGGTATCCGCGGTAGTACTCGTACGTCCAACCCACGACCGCGATCACGACGAGCGGAACCGCGATGAACGCGATCCAGAACCCGACGGCAAGACCGAGGACGAGGAGGCCGGCGGAACCGGCGAGGACGATAGGCCACCAGCTCCACGGGCTGAAGTGACCGATCTCGGGGTCGCCGTCATCGATGTTGGCCGTGACGGTGTCCTCCGGCAGCTCGCCGCCCTGGCTCTTGTGCACCCGGTTCAAGTAGAAGCCGAGGAACGCGCTCAGGATGGCGGTCAGCGAGAGGGTGACGGTTCCGACCCACTCGACCGTGCCGTGGTTCGGGTCGATGAGCGACCAGAACGTGTACAGCGCGGCGAGGAAGGCGCAGAAGACCGTCAGCAGTGCGAAGAGGATGATATTGGCGCGCATGGCCCTACTTCACCTTTCCGTCAGCGAGATCGAGAGCTGGTGCGTCCGGTGCGTCCTTCGCAGGACCGACCCCCACCGGGATGCCGACCTCTGGGTGATGCAGGTCGAACGCGGGACGCTCCGAACGGATGCGCGGGATGGTGACGAAGTTGTGACGCGGCGGCGGCGAGCTGGTCGCCCACTCGAGCGATCCGCCGTAGCCCCACGGGTCGTCCTCGGTCACACGCGGCGCCTTGCGGGCCGTGATGTAGACGTTGAGGAAGAACGGCAGGAGCGAGATCGCCAGGATGAAGGATCCGACCGTCGACAGCTGGTTCATCCACGTGAAGCCGTCCTCAGGCGAGTACGTGGCGTAGCGACGCGGCATGCCGATGACGCCGAGCCAGTGCTGCACGAGGAAGGTCGTGTGGAAGCCGATGAAGAGCAACCAGAAGTGCCAGTAGCCGAGCTTCTCGTTGAGCATCTTGCCTGTCCACTTCGGCCACCAGAAGTAGAAGCCGGCGAACATCGCGAACACGACGGTGCCGAAGACGACGTAGTGGAAGTGGGCGACGACGAAGTACGTGTCGGACACGTGGAAGTCGAGCGGAGGCGACGCGAGGATGACACCGGTCAGACCGCCGAACACGAAGGTGATCAGGAAGCCGATCGACCAGAGCATCGGGGTCTCGAACGTCACTGAACCACGCCACATCGTGCCGATCCAGTTGAAGATCTTCACACCCGTCGGGACGGCGATGAGCATCGTCATGAGCGAGAAGAACGGCAGCAGCACGGAACCGGTCACGTACATGTGGTGTGCCCACACGGTGACGGACAGGGCGGCGATGGCGATCGTCGCGTAGATGAGGGTCTTGTATCCGAAGATCGGCTTGCGGCTGAACACCGGGAAGATCTCCGACACGATGCCGAAGAACGGCAGCGCGATGATGTACACCTCTGGGTGTCCGAAGAACCAGAAGAGGTGCTGCCACAGGATCACTCCGCCGTTCTCGGCGTCGTAGATGTGGGCTCCGAAGACGCGGTCGGCGCCGAGGGCGAAGAGCGCTGCTGCGAGGACCGGGAAGGCCATGAGCACGAGCAGCGACGTCACGAGGGTGTTCCAGGTGAAGATCGGCATGCGGAACATGGTCATGCCCGGGGCGCGCATGGTGATGATCGTGGTGATGAAGTTGACGCCACCGAGGATGGTGCCGAAACCGCTCAACGCGAGGCCGAGGACCCAGAGGTTGCCACCGAGCCCCGGCGAGAACGTCGTACTCGACAGCGGCGAGTACGCGAACCAGCCGAACGCCGCGGCGCCCTGCGGGGTCAGGAAGCCACCGACGGCGATGAGGCTGCCGAACACGTACAGCCAGAAGGCGAACGCGTTCAGACGCGGGAACGCCACGTCGGGGGCGCCGATCTGCAGCGGCATCAGGGCGTTCGCGAAGCCCGCGAAGAGCGGGGTGGCGAACATGAGCAGCATGATCGTGCCGTGCATCGTGAAGAGCTGGTTGTACTGCTCTTTGGTCTCGATGATGGTGCCGCCCGGCTCGAAGAGCTGGGCGCGGATGATGAGCGCCATGACTCCGCCGAGGCAGAAGAAGACGAACGACGCGATCAGGTACATGTACCCGATGGTCTTGTGGTCGGTGGAGGTGATCCACTTGACCAGGACATTGCCCTTACGCTCGACCGTGCTGCGTCCGATGACGCGTGCTTGGCCTGCGGGAAGCGTGGTGGTGGTCATTCCCCGTCTCCTTGTGCGCCTGCCGGAGCCTTGGTGCCCGGAAGGTTCGTGTTGCGGTCGTAATCGGTGCCGTAGTTGCCGATGTTGCCCGAGTCGGCCAGCTCCTTCAGGTGCGCGTCGTACTCGGACTGCGAGACGACCTTCACGTTGAAGAGCATGAGCGAGTGGTACTCGCCACAGAGCTCGGCGCACTTGCCGGCATAGGTGCCCTCACGCTCAGGCGTGAAGGACATGTAGTTGATCTTGCCCGGGAACATGTCCTTCTTGTAGAGGAAGTCGATGACCCAGAACGAGTGGATGACGTCGCGGGACTGCAGGGCAATCTTCACGGTCTTTCCCACTGGGAGGTAGAGGGTGGGGAGCTCTTCCTGGTCGATGACGCCGCCAGGGCCTTCCTGCGCCTGGACGCCGGCGGACCAGACGTCCTCGCCGGAGACGGACTTGTCGTAGACGAAGTCCCAGGCCCACTGCTTGGCGAAGACCGAGATGGCTACATCGGGATCCTTGTACTGGGTCTCGATGGCCGCCTGATCGCGTGCGGTGAAGGCGAAGAAGCCGAGCACGAGGATCAGGGGCACGACCGTGTAGAAGATCTCGATCGGCATGTTGTACCGCAGCTGCACGGGCAGGCCGGTCTGGCCCTTCCGGCGGCGGTACACGATGACGGCCCAGATGATGAGGCCCCAGGTGATCACACCGACAGCGAGGAGCACGAGCCACGCGGTCACCCACAGACCGGCGATGCGGTCCGTGTGGTTGGTGACGGGTGATTCCCCCTCAATGAAGCCCGGCAAATAGCCGTGCAGTTCTGCCTGCGTACAACCCGCCAGGACTATGGCGAGAGTGGCGGCCATGGGAATGGCTGCCAAGCGGAGACGACGATTCGAGCGCACCTACGAGACCTTTCGAATACACAGCTGTGGTTCAGCCATAAGTCTAGCGGGCTAGCTAGGCGCCCGCCGGACCATTCCTCCCCGTGGCGCGCAGGCCTCAACGAAAAAAAGCGAGGGGAAATCACCCGAGACCGGGTGATTTCCCCTCGCATGAGAGTTCAGACTCAGTGGAAGCTGTCTCCACAAGCGCAGCTGCCGCCTGCATTCGGGTTGTCGATCGTGAACCCCTGCTTCTGGATGGAGTCCTCGAAGTCGATCTGAGCACCGTCGAGGTAGGGCACGCTCATCTTGTCGACGATGACCTCGACGCCGTCGAAGTCGACGGTCTCGTCGCCGTCGAGCATGCGCTCGTCGAAGTACAGCTGGTAGATGAGGCCGGAGCAGCCACCGGGCTGGACGGCCACACGGAGCCGCAGGTCGTCACGACCCTCCTGGCTCAGGAGGCTCTTCACCTTGAGGGCTGCAGCATCGGAGAGTCCGACGCCGTGTGCGGCCGCCTGCGTCTCGGTGACGGTCGGCTCGGTCAGGATGGTGTCGCTCATGGGTCTCCTCGAGTTGACGGGACGCCGAACGGCGCCATGGTTGGAATTCTACCTCCGGAAACCGCACATCGGCCCCGAACATTCCCGCAGGCGCGCGGTTCAGTCCTCGTCCGCCGCGGCTGGAGCGACCCGTGACGACAATCGGCCGAGGAAGAGCGCCTCGGTCAGGATCGCCTTGTGGAACACGCCGAGGTGCAGGGACTCGTTCGGGCTGTGCGCCCTGGAGTGCGGGTCCTCAACCCCTGTGACCAGGATCTGCGCCTCGGGGAAGGTGCGCACGAGGTCGGCCACGAACGGGATGGATCCGCCGATGCCGGTCTCGAGGGGTTCGACGCCCCAGGCGTCGGCCATCGCCTGCTTGACCTCGGCGACAGCCCACCCGGAGGTGTCGACGAGGAACGGATTCCCCTGGTCGACGTCGTCGATCGACAGCCGCGCCCCGAACGGCGCGTTCGCCAGCAGGTGCGCTTCGAGTGCCGAATAGGCGTCCGCCGCGTCTTGTCCGGGTGCGATGCGGGCACTCACCCGCACGGACACCTCCGGGATGAGGGTGTTGGAAGCGTTGGCGACGCTCGGAGCATCGATTCCGGTGATCGTGATCGCCGGCTGCGACCAGAGGCGGCTGAGGATCGAACCGCGGCCGATGGGCGAGACGCCCTCCGGGAGGCCGGCCTCCGAACGGAGCTGGGCCTCGTCGTAGGCCGGCGTCTCCGCATCGCGCGAGGTGAGGCCGTCGACGGCCACCGCTCCATCCGCGTCCCACAGGGTCGCGAGCAGTGTCACCGTTGCGAGCATCGCATCAGGCACGGCTCCCCCGAACATGCCGGAGTGCGAGGCGTGTTCGAGCGTCCGCACCGTGAGGCGGAAGGTGACGTTGCCGCGGAGGCCGACGGTGAGCGCAGGGGTGGCGTCGTCCCAGTTGTCGCTGTCCGCGACGATGATGACGTCTGCGGCGAGCGTTTCGGCGTTCTGCTCCAGGAAGTTCGCGAACGACCGGGAGCCGAATTCTTCCTCGCCTTCGATGAACAACACGAGTCCGAGGTCGAAATCGGTGCCCAGCACGTTCGTGAGCGCCCGGATCGATGCGATGTGCGCCATAACACCGGCCTTGTCGTCCGCGGCGCCGCGTCCGTAGATGCGCTCGTCCCGGACGGTCGGTTCGAAGGGCGGGGAATCCCAGTGCGCGTCGTCTCCGGGAGGCTGCACGTCGTGGTGGGCATACAGGAGGACCGTCGGGCGGCCGTTGCGCGGAGCCCGGCGCGCGAGCACGGCCGGCTGGCCGAGTTCTGCTCCGTTGCCGATGGGCGCCCGCTTGATCTCGACGGTGTCGAACGCGCCGGTCTCCCGCGCCAGCTCGGCGACCGCCTCAGCGCTTCGCTGCACATTCGTGGGGTCGAACGCCGACCAGGAGACCGATGGGATGCGCACGAGAGCGCTCAGATCCGCGATGGTCGACGGGAGCGAACCCGCTACGGCGTCCCTCAACCGGGCGTCGCGTTCCTGCTCATTCGATGGGTCTTGTGATGATTCCGTCGTGTTACCAGTCGTCATGCAGGTAATCTTAAGGCGAATCTTTCGATCAAGGACGTTCCATCGTGGCGAAACAGCAGAGTACCCCAACACCCGAACCGGTCATCGAGACCTCGGAGCAGACCGCTGAGCGTCTCGCTCGCGCTGAAGGCAAGGGTCGGCCGACGCCGAGCCGTGCGGAGCGCGAAGCGCAGAACAAGCGTCCGCTCGTGCCCTCCGACCGCAAGGAAGCGACGAAGCAGGCCAAGACCCAGCAGGCCGAGGCTCGACGCCGAGCACAGGCCGGTATGGCGGCGGGAGACGACAAGTACCTCCCAGCTCGCGAGCGAGGCCCGCAGCGCAAGTTCGTCCGCGACTTCGTGGACGCGCGTTTCAACATCGGCGAGTTCATGATCCCGGTCATGTTCATCGTGATCCTGCTGACCTTCATCCCCATCCCGGAGATCCAGGTCTACGGCATGCTCACGCTGTGGGTGTTCTTCATCATCGCCATCCTCGACTGCGTGTTCCTCGGCTTCCGCGTGCGCAAGGCGCTCGCGAAGAAGTTCGGCGAGGCCGAGCGGGGCGTCCGCTGGTACGCGGCCATGCGCGCACTGCAGCTGCGCCCGCTGCGTCTGCCCAAGCCGCAGGTCAAGCGCGGCCAGTTCCCGCACTGATCTCCGCACTCCGTGCACAGAGAACGGCTCCAGTCTTCGGACTGGAGCCGTTCTTCGTTGTAGTGGTCCGTCTAGGTCCGCGTGCTCGTGCGCGCCTCTGCGGCACACCGAGCGCCCGCGGACCCACGATCAGCGTACGAGCTTCGCCAGCCCGCGGTTGATCTGCCTGGCCCACAGCGGACCGAGGTAGAGGAAGGCCGTGTAGCCCTGAACGAGCGTTGCTCCTGCGTCGAGCCGTTCACGCACGTCGGCCGCGGTCTCGACGCCGCCGACGGAGATCACGCAGAGCTCCGGGGGGACGACCGATCGGATGCGGCGCAACACCTCGAGCGAACGCGCAGCGAGTGGGGCACCTGACAGCCCTCCGGCGCCGACCGCCTCGACCACGGATGGGTCGGTCGCAAGTCCTTCACGCGAGATCGTCGTGTTCGTCGCGATGATCCCGGCGAGGCCGAGACGGACGGCGAGGCCCGCGATGCTGTCGATCTCCTCGTCGACGAGGTCCGGAGCGATCTTCACGAGCAGCGGGGTGGCGCCCGCAGCGGCCTTGACGGCCTCGAGGAGCGGCGCGAGCTGTTCGAGTTCCTGCAGACCGCGGAGACCCGGCGTGTTCGGTGAACTGACGTTGACCACGAGGTAGTCGGCGACCGGCGCGAGCAGGGTGGCGCTCGTCACGTAGTCCGCGGTCGCATCGGCGACGTCGACGACCCGGCTCTTGCCGATGTTGATGCCGAGCACCGGCCGCTTCGTCCTGGCCTGGATCCGCTGCAACCGTTCGGCCGCGGCAGCTGCTCCCCCGTTGTTGAAGCCCATGCGGTTCACGACGGCGCGGTCCTGGACCAGCCGGAACAGCCGAGGCTTCGGGTTGCCCGGCTGGGCGATCGCCGTGATCGTGCCGACCTCGACGTGGCCGAAACCGAGCTGCCCGAGACCGAGCACCGCTTTCCCGTCCTTGTCGAAGCCTGCAGCGACGCCGAAGGGCGAGTCGAAGTGCAGGCCGAGTGCGTCGACTCCGAGGCCGGGTCTGGGCTTCGTGATCGCGCGGGCGACCGAACCGAGCCCGATGGCCGGGAGTGCGCGGATGACGTCGAATGCCAGGTGGTGGGCGCGCTCAGGATCGAGCTTCGACAGGACGTGGGTAAACAGGAAGCGATACATGCCGAAGCAAGGTTATCGGTTCTGGCCCGCTTCGCTCGACTCCTGCAGCTCCGCGTTCTCGGCGCGCTCGACGCGGAGCAGTGTGATCGCCGACTCGAAGTCGTCGAGGGACTCGAAGGCCTGGTAGACGCTCGCGAACCGCAGGTAGGCGACCTCGTCGAGTTCACGCAGCGGCGTGAGGATGGCGAGACCGATGTCGTTCGCGTCGATCTGCGACGCACCGGTGGACCGGATGGCTTCCTCGACCCGCTGCGCGAGCACCGCGAGATCGGAATCGGTCACAGGACGCCCCTGGCAGGCCTTCCGGACGCCGCTGACGACCTTCTCACGGCTGAACGGCTCGACCACGCCTGAACGCTTGATCACGCCGAGGCTCGCGGTCTCGGTGGTGCTGAAACGGCGTCCGCACTCTGGGCACTGCCGCCGGCGTCGAATGGAGAGACCGTCATCGCTTGTACGCGAGTCGATCACACGGGAGTCTGGGTGACGACAAAAAGGGCAATACATCGTGTGCTCAGACTACCGCACCCCGGTGGTCCCCCAGGACCTCTCTGGCCCTGGGGAACCGCCGTGAATCGCTCTGGATCAGGACGTGAAGCGCGCCGTCACGGCCTCGCCGTGCGCCGGCAGGTCCTCTGAAGTCGACAGCGCGACGATGTGATCGGCGACCGCACGGAGCGACGTCTTGTCGTAGCGGACGATCTGCTGCGGCCGGAGGAAGGTGAAGGCGCCGAGCCCGGAAGAGAAGCGCGCCTGCCCGCCCGTCGGCAGGACGTGGTTCGATCCGGCCAGGTAGTCGCCCAGGCTGACCGGGGAGTGATCCCCGAGGAAGATCGCGCCGGCATTGGTGATGCCGTCGAGCAAGGCCTCCGGATCGGCCGTCTGGACCTCGAGGTGCTCCGGACCGTACGCGTTGCTGAACGCGACGGCCGCAGCGAGGTCGTCGACGAGGACGACGGCGGACTGCCGTCCGGACAACGCCTCGACGACGCGCGCGCCGTGCCTGGTCTGGTTCGCGAAGGTCTCCAACCAGCGCTCGACCTCGACGGCGAGCTCCGGGGCGTCGGTCACGAGCAGCGAGGCGGCCGCTTCGTCGTGTTCCGCCTGACTCACGAGGTCGGCAGCGATCAGACGCGGATCAGCCGTGTTGTCCGCGATGACGAGGATCTCGGTGGTCCCTGCCTCAGCATCGATGCCGACCTGCCCGTTCACGATGCGTTTCGCGGCCGCGACGAAGATGTTGCCGGGACCGGTCACGACGTCCACCGGTTCCAGACCGAGGTCGTCGACGCCGTACGCGAAGGCGCCGATGGCGCCCGCGCCGCCCATGGCGTAGACCTCGGTGATGCCGAGGAGTCCGGCCGCGCCGAGGATCGTCGGGTGCACAGCTCCCCCGTGCCCGCGCTGTGGCGGCGATGCGAGGGCGATCGACGTCACACCGGCTTCTTGAGCTGGAACGGCGTTCATCACGACACTCGACGGGTAGACCGCTTTGCCGCCAGGCACATACAGCCCGACCCGGCCGACGGGCGCCCAGCGCTGACGGACCGTCGCACCGTCTGCGAGCTCCGTGACACGCTCGGGCGGCACCTGGGCGCGCGTTGCGACGCGAACGCGGTCGATGGCCTCGATGAGCGCGGCGCGGACCTCGGGGTCGAGCTGCTCGACCGCCAGATCGATGGCGGACTGCGGCACTCGGATGGCGTCGGGACGACCGCCGTCGAAGCGGTCCGCCTGGTCGAGGAGTGCTGCACTGCCCCGGTCGCGGACGTCATGGATGAGTTCCTCCGCCGAGCGCGCGGCCGTCGAGACGTCGACGACGGGGCGAGGAAGCATGGCGAGCAACTCGCCGCGAGTAGGGTGGGATCCGCGAAGGTCAATGGTCGTGATCATGGCCAGATCAGCCTATCGCTTCGGCGGGAATAGCCGGTCTCCGTCCCCGCTTGATGCAGATGGATGCACATGAATGCAGATGGATCGCCGGCGCATCAGCGCAGGCACAACGGAAGGCCGGACCCCATGGAGACAGCGAACCCGGACGCGGTGCACTCGGACCGCGTCGTCCCGGACCGTGTGCCGCTCGAACCCGTCACCCCGGATCTCGATGCGTTCAAGCGGGCGTTCCGACGCCACGCGGCCGGCGTCGCGATCATCACGACCCTCGCGCCTGACGGACGGCCCGTCGGTTTCACCGCGACGTCGCTCGCCTCACTCTCCGCCGTCCCGCCGCTCGCGACGTTCAACATGGCGAAGAGCGCCAGCTCCTGGCCCGCCATCGTCGAAGCCGAGCGCGTCGTGATCCACATGCTCGGCGCCAAGAACCGCCCGGTCGCCGAGCAGATGTCAGGCGATCAGCGGTATCGATTCGTCGGAGACCACTGGCACGAGGGCCCGCACGGCCTGCCCATCGTCGATGGCGTCACGACCTGGATGATCGGTCGGATCGTCGAACGATTCGAGGTGCACAACAACGCGGTCGTTGTCGTGCAGATCGAGGACGGCGGCGCCGGTGAGGACGACGACGCCCTCCTGTATCACGAGCGCACCTACCGCATCCCGGGCGAACCGGCCTGACCATCGACACACGGGCGAGCCACTCGCCCCGCCGATCAGGCTGATTCGGCCCGGGCCGGATCGTCCGCGCTCAGGCCAGGCAGTTCGGCCCGAGCAACGACTTGAGCTCGCCGAAGAGACCGGGCGACGGAGCGACCCGGTAGGGCAGCTCGAAGACGCGCGCGACGTCGCCCCGGACGAGGCGCAGACGCACCTCGGTCGTTCCGGCGTGCCGTACGAGCATGTCGCCGAGCGTCGTGACGATCTCCGTCGTCGCCCGGCTGTCTGCCATCAGCAGCTGCAGCGGCCGGTCTGCGCCGGTCTCCGGGAACTCGGGCGAGAAGATGCTGTACGCATGCAGGTTCATGCCGTCGTCGCGGACGCTCACCCGGCCGCGGACGACCACGATCGTGTCGCCGACGAGGGCCGGCGCGAACTCCTGGTACGCCTTCCCCATGAACATCACGGTCATCTCGCCGCCGAAGTCCTCGACCTGGATCATGCCGTACTGGTTGCCGGAGGCTTTTGCGATCCGGTGCTGCACGCTCGTGATGAGTCCGGAGATGACGACCGTCTCGCCGTCGGCGTCCTCCAGCGACATGAGGTCGGTGATGGATGTCGTCGCGTGTTTCGCGAGCTCCATCTCCAGTCCGGCGAGCGGGTGGTCGGACACGTACAGCCCGAGCATCTCCCGTTCGAAGTTCAGCTTATCGCGCTTGCTCCAGTCCGGACGCTCAGGAACGCTCGCGAGGGGCACCTCGCCGACCTCGGCGAAGAGGCTGTCGAAGTCGAATCCGATGCTGCCGGACGCCTCCGCCCGCTTGTCCTTGACCACGGAGTCGACGGCGTCCTCGTGGATCTCGTAGAGCGCACGCCTCGTGTCGCCCATCGAGTCGAACGCACCGGCCTTGATGAGCGATTCGATCGTGCGCTTGTTCGCGACCGGCAGCGGCACCTTGCGCAGGAAGTCGTGGAAGGACGTGAACCGGCCCTCGGTCTCGCGCGCCTGACGGATCAGTTCGACGACGTTGGAGCCCACGTTGCGCACGGCGCCGAGCCCAAAACGGATGTCCTCGCCGACAGCGGCGAAGAAGCCGATGGATTCGTTGACGTCCGGCGGCAGCACCTGGATGCCCATCCGGCGGCACTCGTTGAGGTAGAGCGCCATCTTGTCCTTGGAGTCGCCGACGCTCGTCAGCAGACCGGCCATGTACTCGGCCGGGTAGTGCGCTTTGAGGTACGCCGTCCAGTAGGAGATGACGCCGTACGCGGCGGAGTGAGCCTTGTTGAAGGCGTAGTCGGAGAACGGGAGCAGGATCTCCCACAGCTTGTTGACGGCCTCCATGGAGAAGCCGTTGTCGACCATGCCGCCGGAGAAGCCCTCGAACTGTTTGTCCAGCTCGGACTTCTTCTTCTTGCCCATCGCCCGTCGGAGGATGTCGGCCTGTCCGAGGGAGAAGCCGGCGACCTTCTGGGCGATCGCCATCACCTGCTCCTGGTAGATGATGAGGCCGTAGCTCGTCGACAGGATCTCGGACAGCGGCTCGGCGAGCTGCGGGTGGATCGGGGTGATCTCCTGCTGCCCGTTCTTCCTCAGCGCGTAGTTCGTGTGCGAGTTCGCGCCCATGGGGCCAGGACGGTACAGCGCGATGAGCGCGGAGATGTCCTCGAAGTTGTCAGGCTTCATCAGCCGCAGCAGGGCCCGCATGGGGCCGCCGTCGAGCTGGAACACGCCCAGCGTGTCGCCGCGGGACAGCAGCTCGTACGCGCCGTGGTCGTCGAGGTCCAGGTCCTCGAGCACCAGGTCCAGGTCGCGGTTGCTCTTGATGTTGTCGAGCGCGTCGTTGATGATCGTGAGGTTCCGCAACCCGAGGAAGTCCATCTTGATCAGACCGAGGGACTCGCACGCCGGATAGTCGAACTGCGTGACGATCTGGCCGTCCTGCTCGCGCTTCATGATGGGGATGATGTCGATGAGCGGATCGCTCGACATGATCACGCCGGCAGCGTGCACACCCCACTGCCGCTTCAGGTTCTCGATGCCGAGCGCCGTGTCGAACACGGTGCGCGCCTCCGGGTCGGTCTCGATGATGCCGCGGAAGTCGACGGCCTCACGGTACCTGGGGTGCTTGGGGTCGACGATCCCGTCGAGCGGGATGTCCTTGCCCATCACGGCCGGCGGCATGGCCTTCGTGAGCTTGTCGCCCATCCCGAAGGGGAAACCGAGGACACGAGAGGAGTCCTTGAGCGCCTGCTTCGCCTTGATGGTGCCGTAGGTCACGATCTGCGCGACGCGCTCGTCGCCGTACTTCTCGGTCACGTACTTGATGACCTCGCCGCGGCGACGGTCGTCGAAGTCGACGTCGAAGTCGGGCATGGAGACGCGGTCGGGGTTCAGGAAGCGCTCGAAGATCAGGCCGTGCTGGAGCGGGTCGAGATCCGTGATCTGCATGGCGTACGCCGCCATCGATCCGGCGCCGGAGCCACGGCCAGGGCCGACCCGGATGCCGTTGCGCTTCGACCACTGGATGAAGTCGGCGACGACGAGGAAGTAGCCGGGGAATCCCATCTGCACGATGACCTGGGTCTCGTAGTCCGCACGCTCGCGCACCGAGGCGGGGATACCGTTCGGGTACCGGCCGGCCAGCCCGACCTCGACCTCCTTGATGAACCAGCTCTCCTCGTTCTCGCCTGCCGGCACGGGGAACCTGGGCATGTAGTTGGCCTTGGTGTTGAACTCCACGTTGCACCGCTCCGCGATGGCGAGCGTGTTGTCGCAGGCCTCCGGGTACTCGCGGAAGAGGCGGCGCATCTCGTCCGCCGTCTTGAGGTAGAACTCGTCCGCGTCGAACTTGAACCGGTTGGGGTCGTTGAGCGTCGAACCGGACTGCACGCAGAGCAGGGCGGCGTGCGCCTTGGCGCCCTCGGCGTGGGTGTAGTGCAGGTCGTTCGTGGCGACGAGCGGGAGGCCGAGGTCCTTCGAGAGCCGGATGAGGTCGGACATGATCCGGCGCTCGATGCCGAGGCCGTGGTCCATGATCTCGCAGAAGTAGTTCTCCGCACCGAATATGTCGCGGAAGTCGGCAGCGGCCTTCACCGCTTCGTCGTACTGTCCGAGGCGCAGGCGGGTCTGGACCTCGCCGCTCGGGCAGCCCGTTGTGGCGATGAGGCCCTTGCCGTACTGGCTGAGGATCTCCCGGTCCATGCGGGGCTTGAAGTAGTAGCCCTCGATCGACGCCTTCGACGACAACCGGAACAGGTTGTGCATGCCCTCCGTCGTCTCCGACAGGAGGGTCATGTGCGTGTAGGAACCGGCGCCCGAGACGTCGTCTCCCCCACCGTCCCCCCAACGGATTCGCGTGCGGTCGCCGCGGGCGGTGCCCGGCGTGATGTACGCCTCCGTGCCGATGATCGGCTTGATGCCGGCGTCGGTCGCCGTCCGCCAGAAGTCGAACGCACCGAACATGTTGCCGTGGTCCGTGACGGCCACGGCCGGCATTCCCTGCGCCACCGCCGCCTCGATGAGCGGCTTCACCCTCGCGGCGCCGTCCAGCATGGAGTACTCGCTGTGAACGTGCAGGTGGACGAAGGAATCGGTGGAACTGGGCACTACGGCGTCTCCGGAGGGTCGATCGGAACGGTCACTCAAGCCTAACGTCGATCACCGACGCTCGGACCCTGAGCAGCGGGCGGAACGCGTTCTCAGTCGAGCTCGAGGATGCTGAGCGCGTGCTGCAGGTCGTCGGGGTACGGCGCCTCGAACGACACCCGCTCCCCCGTGTGCGGGTGCGCGAAACCGAGCTGAGCGGCGTGCAGCCACTGCCTCGTGAGGCCGAGGCGGGCCGACAGCGCCGCATCGGCGCCGTACATCGTGTCTCCGACGCACGGGTGGCGTTGTGCAGCCATGTGCACACGGATCTGATGGGTCCGGCCGGTCTCCAGGTGGATCTCCAGCAGGGATGCGTAGGGGAACGCCTCGATCGTCTCGTAGTGGGTGATCGACGGCTTGCCGTCCGAGACGACGGCGAACTTCCAGTCCGAGCGCGGGTGGCGGCCGATCGGGCCGTCGATCGTCCCCGCGAGCGGATCGGGGTGGCCTTGGACCACCGCCCGGTAGATCTTCTCGACCTCGCGGTCGTGGAACGCTCGCTTGAGGGCCGTGTACGCCGTCTCGGTCTTCGCGACGACCATCAGTCCGCTCGTCCCGGCGTCGAGCCGGTGCACGATGCCTGCCCGCTCGGCTGCTCCCGACGTGGAGATCCGGAATCCGGCCGCGGCGAGGGCGCCGAGCACGGTCGGGCCGGTCCATCCGACGGACGGGTGGGCCGCGACGCCCGCCGGCTTGTTGATCACCACGATGTCGTCGTCGTCGTGGATGATCCCGAGATCGGGAACCGCGATCGGGACAATGACGGCTTCGCGCTTCGGCGCCCACTCGACCTCGAGCCAGGATCCGGCGACGAGGCGATCGGACTTCATGACCGGCTTGCCGTCCATGCTGACGCCGCCGGCCAGAGCGACCTCCGCCGCGAACGTCCGGGAGAACCCGAGGAGTTTCGCGAGCCCTGCGTCGACGCGTTCGCCGTCGAGGCCGTCCGGGACGAACGTACTGCGTGATTCCATAACTGCTTATTCGGCCTTCGGTTGCGACGTGGAGTCGCCGTCGACGCCTTCTGTCTGGGTGCTGGCACCGTCCGCGTCGGCGTCGGTGGAGCTCGTCGATTCAGCCGTTCCGGCCTTCGACTGCTTGGTGGTGCGGGTGCCGTCGAGATTCACGCCGAGCAGCGTGAGCAGGACGAAGAGCACCATGGCGACGACGATGCACATGTCGGCGACGTTGTAGATGGCGGGGATGAGCCACGGCGTGGAGATGAAGTCGACGACGTGTCCGAGCCCGAAGGACGGCTCGCGCAGGAGTCGGTCCGTGAGGTTGCCGAGCACACCGCCGAGCAGGAGTCCGAAGACGACGGCCCAGGCGAGCGACTTGATGCGCCTGGCGAACCAGACGATGACGATGACGACGACCGTTGCGAGGATCGAGAAGATCCAGGTCGAACCGCTCGCGAGCGAGAAGGCCGCGCCGGGGTTCTTCACGAAGTGCAGGACGAGGAAGTCGCCGAGCACGGGAACGGTCTCACCGACGGTGAGGTTGGTGGAGATCAGGAACTTCGTGAACTGATCGAGTGCATAGGCCACGACGGCGACCAGCGCCAGGACTCCAAGAGTCCTGGCGCTGGCCTTCGACGGTGAGACGGCAGACAACCCTACGCGACGCTGTCGGCGGTGACGCCGGCTGCTGCGTCGGGAGCGGAGCTCGACGACGAGGCGTCGAGGTCCTTGAGCTGGCTCTCGATGTAGCCGCGGAGCTTCTGGCGGTACTCGCGCTCGAAGGTGCGGAGTTCATCGATGCGGTGCTCGAGGACGGAACGCTCCTGCTCGAGGATCTGCATCTGCGCGCGCTGCTTGGCCTCGGCCTCTGCGACGACACGAGCTGCGGTTGCGTGGCCTTCCGCGATGAGCGAGTCGCGACGCTGTGCGCCCTCTGCGACGTGCTCGTCGTGCAGGCGGCGAGCCAGCTGCAGGAGGTTGTTGGAGCTCTCGGCGTCGTCGGTGCCTGCTGCTGCAGGAGCGGCGGGCGCTGCGGCGACAACGGGGGCTGCGACCGGAGCGGCTTCGACCTTCGCGGCGGCGGGAGCGGATGCCCCACCTGCCTCGAGTTCGGCGACCTTGGCCTCGGCGGCATCCAGCTTCTGCTGGACTTCGTCCTTCTCCTGGATCAGGCGACGGAGTTCGACCACGACCTCATCGAGGAAGTCGTCTACCTCGTCCTGGTCGTATCCTTCGCGGAACTTGGTCTGCTGAAACCGCTTCTGGACCACGTCTTCGGGAGTGAGCGCCATAGCGAACCACCTTCACTGTCGAATCGAAAATCTGTACAACGTCACTACGCTAGCAAAGTCTGTCCCAATGGTGGAGACATCTTGACATCGCGTCGTGAACGCTTCGTCGTATGAACGACGCTCTATCGTAGCCACACATTCACGAGCGTCATGGCGATGATGCAGCACAACATCGTGAGCGTCCAGCCGAAATCGAGCGCCACGGGGCCGATCGCGACCCGCGGGAGGACGCGCCGGAAGAACTTGATCGGCGGATCCGTGACCGAGTAACTGGCCTCGGCGATCACCAGCACAACACCGTTCGGTTTCCACTGGGGACGGAGCACTCGAGCGAGATCGAGGATGAACCGTCCCCAGAGGAGGAAGAAATAGAGGAGCAGCGCGATGTAGAGGATCGTGCCGATCACGGAGATGAGGGAAGCCACCCCTCAATTATGACTGAGCGAAGAAGGTTGCCTCTGCCGCTTCCGGCGCGCCCTGGCCGTTGTCGCCGGAAACGGCGACGTGCTCGGGCGAGAGGAGGAAGACCTTGCTCGTGACGCGCTCGATCTTGCCGTACAGTCCCTGGGACAGTCCGCTGGCGAAGTCGATGAGGCGACGGGCGTCGCCATCGCTCATCTGCGAGAGGTTGATGATGACCGGAACGCCGTCGCGGAAGCTCTCGGCGATGATCTGCGCGTCGCGGTACTGCTTGGGGTGCACCGTCAGGATCTCGTTGAGTTCCGAAGCTGCGGGCGCGACCTGACGCACGGGCGTCGGCTTGCGCAGCGGGGTGACCGGCGCAGCCTTCTCGGCACGGACGGGGGCTGGGGCGGCTGCAGGAGCTGCCGGAGCGGCCTGCTGGTGCTGCTGCTCCTCGTACTCAAGGTCGTCATCGGCCAGTCCGAGGTACACCATGGTCTTCTTCAGTGGGTTCGACATCTTTTCCTCCGTCGTGTGCGTGCCGTGCACCTCGACATTAACTCAGACCGGGCGATTCCCCGTGATTGCCGTGCCGATGCGAAGGTGTGTCGCGCCTTCGAGAATCGCTTCGCGGTAGTCGTGGCTCATGCCCATCGACAGCGCCTGTGCGTTCGGTGCGAGTTTCTGGACGCGCTCGGATGCGCGCCGCACGGTCGCGAACGCGGCACGGGGATCCGCGTCGAGCGGCGCAACGGCCATAACGCCACGGAGGACGATGCCCGGCGCATCGAGCACACGCTCGACGATCACTTCGAGGTCGGCGTCGCTCGTTCCGCCTCGGCCGGCATCGGCCGTCAGGTTGATCTGCACGAACCCGTCGATCGTCCGTGTCTCGCTCGACAGGGCCGACACGAGTTCCGGCCGGTCGATCGAGTGGACGGCGTCGGCGTACCTGGCGACCTGCTTGGCCTTGTTCGTCTGCAACTGGCCGATGAAGTGCCACGTGAGGCCGAGATCGGCGGTCGCTTCGACCTTGTCGCGCGCCTCCGGGTGGCGGTTCTCCCCCACGTCGGTGACCCCGAGCCCGTGCAGCTCGCGGACGAGCGATGCTGGATGGAACTTGGTCACGACGATGAGCGTGAGCTCGTCGACTGATCGCCCGGCCGCTGAGGCGGCGTCCGCGATACCCTCGCGGACGCCGGCCAGACGGGATTCGAGTTCCGCTCCCACTTACTTGAGGAAGTCGGGGATGTCCAGTTCGCCCTCGTCGTCGAACGACGGGTCGGCAACCACGGTCTCGACTGCGGTCTCCTGGCGGTACGAGTTGCGCTCGTACTCGGAGACCGGCTGCGATGCCGGAGCTGCGGCCGGTGCCGACTGCGGAGCGGCCTGCACGGTCGTCGGCGTCGACTCGACGTCGCCGGCCGAGCTCATCACACCACCGGAGATGACGGCGTCGGCAGGAGCTGCCACCGTGCGCGTGAGCGGCTCTCCGCCGTCGAATCCTGCGGCGATGACCGTGACCCGGACCTCGTCGCCGAGCGTGTCGTCGACCACTGCACCGAAGATGATGTTCGCTTCGGGGTGCACGGCCTCCTGGACGAGCTTGGCCGCATCGTTGATCTCGAAGATGCCGAGGTTCGATCCACCCTGGATGGAGAGCAGGACGCCGTGGGCGCCCTCGATGCTCGCTTCCAGGAGCGGTGACGCGACGGCGAGCTCCGCCGCCTTGATGGCGCGGTCTGCCCCTCTGGAGGAACCGATGCCCATGAGCGCGGAACCTGCGCCCTGCATGACCGACTTGACGTCGGCGAAGTCGAGGTTGATGAGGCCGGGCGTCGTGATGAGGTCCGTGATGCCCTGGACACCGGCGAGGAGCACCTGGTCGGCCGTCGAGAAGGCCTCGAGCATGCTGATGCCGCGGTCGCTGATCTCGAGGAGGCGGTCGTTCGGCACGACGATGAGCGTGTCCACCTCCTCCTTGAGGCGTGCGACGCCGAGCTCGGCCTGGGCCTGGCGACGGCGACCCTCGAAGCCGAAGGGCTTCGTGACGACACCGATCGTGAGTGCTCCTATTGACTTCGCGATCCGAGCGACGACCGGTGCGCCACCCGTTCCGGTGCCACCGCCCTCACCTGCCGTGACGAACACCATGTCGGCGCCCGCGATGGCCTCTTCGATCTCTTCCGCGTGGTCCTCGGCGGCACGACGGCCGACCTCGGGGTCGGCGCCTGCGCCGAGTCCGCGGGTGATCTCGCGTCCGACGTCGAGTTTGACGTCCGCGTCGCTCATCAACAGCGCTTGCGCGTCGGTGTTGATGGCGATGAACTCCACCCCACGAAGGCCGAGCTCGATCATGCGATTGACTGCGTTGACGCCACCGCCGCCGATTCCGACGACCTTGATGACGGCGAGGTAGTTCTGGTTTGTAGTCACTTCCGGCCTCCGTGAGAACTTTCAACCTGTACTACAGGTTTAAAGTCATGCTGAGTATGCATTTCTTGTGATTGACGTTAGGTGCAGCACAGTGGCCGATGGGGAGGCGCGCCCGCGTGTCGGCACATCGGCCAGAAATCCGCGTGGAGATCAGCGGACGACGACGGTCGAAGGCGAGGAGACGTCGTACTCGGTCACGGTGCTTGGGTCCGTCGCGGCGATCGCGCGCTGCAACTCCACCGCCTTGACCGCGGAGTCCTTCGCGCTCCCCCACACCACTCGGGCAGCCGTGTCGGTGAGCCCGAGCGTGACATCGTCCGCCGTCGATGCAGACACGGTCGAGACCCGCGAGCGGAGCTCCTCCGGAAGGGCGCGCATGACCTCCGCCGCAGCCGTGAAACCGACCGACCCCGGGCCGCCTGCGACTTCGAGCACCGGATACCCGGCGATCGGCGTCGAGCTCTTCTGGATCGTGACCCCTGCGGCGTCGACGAGCGTGTACGAACCGTCCGCTGCGACGAGGCCGACCGGGACGCGTTCGACGATGCGCACCACGAGGGTGCTCGGCGGACGGGACTCGAGCGAATAGCTCCCGATGAGCGGGTAGCGCACGAGGATTGCCTTCACCTCGCTCGCGTCGACGAGCGACAGCGGGCGGCCCATCTGGTCGTCGAGCGCCTTCCGGAGAGCCGCGGCATCGACCCTGTCCGTTCCGACGACCTCGATCGTGCGCACGGCGAGCAGCGGTGAATACGCTCCGGCGATCGAGACGACGACGAGTGCGACGAGCACACCGGCTGCGACGAGCCAACCACGCGAACGCCTGCGGGACCGCGCCGTGAATCGCCTGATCTCGTCACGTTCGTGCTTGCGCCTCGCGCGCTGTGCCTGTTTGGGGTCGAGCGGATCGGGATCGCCGGACGCCCGCTTCGACGCGCGTTTCGCAGCACTCGATCCCCGAGGGTTCAGGCGGCCTGCGTCACTGGTCGCCTCGCTCGCCCCTGTGGACGTCGCCGACGGCTTCCGCTTCGCTTTCGGAGCGATGAACTCGATGACGTCGGTCGGCTGCTCCGCACTCGCACGCGGCGATCCGCCTCGTGCGGTGTCGCGTGCATCGGGCTCAGAAGCGGCTGCGGGCGAGCGCTTGGCGCGCTCACCGTCCGACGCCTTCCGCGTCGACGGGTCGAAACCGTCGGGACGCTTCACCGCGGCACCGTCAGGCCGTCTCGTGGCGGGAGATCGCCTCGAGGAGCTGCGGCACGATCCGGTAGACGTCGCCGCACCCGAGCGTGATGACGAAGTCGCCTGGGCGGGCGATGGACGCCGTGTAGTCCGCTGCGCGCTGCCAGTCGTCGACATAGGCGACCTTGGACGGATCGGAGAACCGTTCGGAGACGAGCGCTCCGGTCACGCCGGGTTCCGGGTCCTCACGCGCACCGTAGACCTCGAGCACGACGGTCTGGTCAGCGTACTGCTCCAGCGTGTCGGCGAACTCCTTCGCGAAGAGGCGCGTGCGGCTGTAGAGGTGCGGCTGGTGCACGGCGATGATCCGACCGCTACCGACGACCGTTCGTGCGGCGGACAGTGCAGCGGCGACCTCTGTGGGGTGGTGCGCGTAGTCGTCGTAGACGCTCACGCCGTCGACGACGCCGTGCAGCTCGAAGCGGCGCTCGGTGCCGCCGAAGCCGCTGATGCCGTCGAGGACCGCCGCCGGGTCGAACCCGAGACCGACGAGCACTGCGAATGCGCCGGCCGCGTTGATCGCGTTGTGGCGCCCTGGCACGCGCAGGCGGGTGCGGTAGTCGGTTCCCTGGTACGAGACGGAGAACTCGACCGGTCCGTCGGTGACGACCGAGTGCACCCGCACGTCGGCGCCCGGGGCCTCACCGAACGTCAGGACGCGCTTGTCGGTGATGCTCGGCGTGACGCGCACGGCGCCGGCGTCGTCGGAGGAGATGACGACGAATTCCTTGGCCTGGTTCGCGAACGTCACGAACGCCTGCTCGAAGGCTTCGAGCGAGCCGTAGTGGTCCAGGTGGTCCGGGTCGATGTTCGTGATGAGCGCGACGGCCGTGTTGTACAGCAGGAAGGATCCGTCGGACTCGTCCGCCTCGACAACGAACAGTTCGCCCGAGCCGCGAGCGGAACTCAGCCCGAGCGACTCGATGACACCGCCGTTGACGAAGCTCGGGTCAGCATCGAGCGCGAGGAGGGCCGTGATGATCATGCCGGTCGACGTGGTCTTTCCGTGCGCTCCCGCCACCGAAACGAGGCGCGACTTCGACGTCAGCCAGGCGAGCGCCTGCGAGCGGTGGAGGATGGTGAGCCCGCGTTCCTTCGCGAGCAGGTACTCGGGGTTGTCCGCCCAGAGCGCGCCGGTCACGACGAGCGTGTCGGCGTCGCCGACATTCGCGGCGCTGTGCCCGATGGACACCGTGGCACCGAGCTCGCGGAGGGCGTCGATGTTCGACGACTCGCGGACGTCGGAACCCGTGACCGTCGTCCCTGCCCCGATGAACAAGCGGGCGATGCCGCTCATGCCGCTTCCGCCGATGCCGACGAAGTGGACGGCGCCGAGGTCGTCCGGGATCTGGACTGATGGGTCTGGCTTGATCACAGTGTCACGCTTTCGTGGTGGGTTCCCGGTGTGGGACGTTCGTCGTCAGCGTTTCGCTTGGACGCGGGAGTCGACCGCCTCGTCGACGAGGCTGATGAGTCGAGCGGTTCCGTCCGTGACGCCGACGCTCTTCGACTGTGCGGCCATGTCGATGACTCGCACCCGATCGTCGAGCAGCGGAATGAGGGTCGACCTGACCCATGCCGGAACGAAACGCGCGTCATCAACCATAACCGCTCCACCTGCGCGCACGACGTCAGCAGCGTTGTAGCGCTGCTCTCCGTTGCCGACGGGGTACGGGATGTACACGGCGGGAACCCCGACGGCGCACAGCTCGCTCACGGTCGCGCTGCCGGCGCGGGACACGGCGAGGTCGGCGACGGCGAGGGCGAGTTCCATCCTGGAGCAGTACTCGAGCACGTGATAGTGCTCGAGGCCGGGGTCGACGATCTCACTCTTGGACCCCGTGATGTGCACGATCTGATACCCGGCGTCGACGATGTCGGCTGCCGTCTCGCTGATGGTCGCGTTCAAGCGCCTGGCGCCGAGCGATCCGCCCGTCACGAGGAGGGTCGGTCGTGCGGCGTCGAGCCCGAACGCTGCGACGGCCTCCGGACGCAGGGCGTCGCGGTCGAGCTGTTCGATCTCCGAACGCAGCGGCATCCCGACGAACCGCTCGTTGCGGATCTTCGTGTGGTGGAAGGCGACGCCGACGAAGGGCGTGTAGCGCGCACCGAGCTTGTTCGCGAGACCGGGCTTCGCGTTCGCCTCGTGGATGACGAGCGGCGTCTTCGTGCGCTTCGCCGCCAGGTATGCGGGGGCCGACGCGTACCCGCCGAAGCCGATCACCACATCGACCTGCTGCTCGGTGATGATCTTCGCGACCTGCTTGACCGCACCGCGGAGCCTGGAGCCGAACTTCAGGGCGTCGAGGTTCGGGCGTCTGGGGAAGGGCAGCTTCGGGATCGTCAGCAGTTCGTACCCGCGCTCGGGGACGAGCCGGGACTCGAGGCCCTCCTGCGTTCCGACGACGAGGATCGTGTCCTCCGGATGGCGTTCGCGCAGGCCGTCGGCGACGGCCAGGAGCGGATTGACATGGCCGGCGGTTCCGCCCCCGGCCAAGAGGTACGTGGTCATCGTGCTCCTACGGTTGTATCCGCCGGACGACGGGCTGGACGGCGCCTCGTGGTCGGACGTGCTGGTGTGGCGCGAGATCGCGCGAACGACAGGACGATGCCCATCGAGAGAAGTGTGCTGAGCAGGGCTGTTCCACCGGCCGAGATGAACGGTAACGGCACGCCTAGGACGGGGAAGAGACCGAGGACGACGCCGATGTTGAGCAGCGCCTGTCCGATGATCCAGGTCATGATGGCGCCCGTGGTGACACGGACGAACTGATCGTCGGTGGACCGGATGATCCGGATGAACATGATCGTGAGGAACACGAAGAGGCCGAGGACGAGCACGGCGCCGATGAGCCCGAGCTCTTCGCCGATGACGGCGAAGATGTAGTCGTTCGACGCGGCTGGGAGCCAGGACCACTTCGCGCGGGAGTTGCCGAGGCCGACACCGAACACGCCGCCGTTCGCCAGCGCCCAGGTCGCGTGCAATGGCTGCCAGCAGGAGTTCTCGTAGTCCGTGCAGCCGTCGCCGAGGAAGGACATGATGCGCTGCATGCGGTTGGGGCTCGTGACCGCCATGATGAGCACCCCGATGATCCCGGCGACGAGCGGGATCGCGAGCACCCGGAGGCGGATGCCGGCGAAGTAGAGCGCGGCGAACACGATCATGGCCATGATCATGACGGTTCCGAGGTCTCCACCGAGGAGCACGAAACCGAGCGACAGGCCTGCGATGGGCAGCACGGGGATGAGCGCGTGCTTCCAGTCGCCGAGGCGGTCCTGCTTGACGGTGAGGATGAGGCCCAGCCAGATGACGAGTCCGAGCTTCACGACCTCCGAGGGCTGCGCCGTGATGGGACCGAGTTCGATCCAGTTGCGGTTGCCACCCGTCTCGAGGCCGAGCGGGGTGAACACGAGCAACTGCAGCGCCATGCCGAAGAGGAGCGCAGGCCACGCCCACTTCTTCCAGAACGTGATCGGGAACCGGCTGACGATGAGCATCAGCGGCACGCCGATGATGGCGTACGTGCCCTGCCGCCAGAACCCGCCGAAGTACCCGGACCCGTCCAGATGGGAGTCGACCGATGAGGAGGACAGCACCATCACGAGGCCGAGGGCGACGAGGAAGAGCGTCAGGCCGAGCATCACGAAGTAGTTCGTGGACTCCGGCTTGAGCACCCGTCCGAGCGTGATCCGCGCCGTGCGCGCGCCGGTCGAAGCCTGGGCGCCGCCTGCGCTAGTGCGAGGCGGATTGCTCATCCGCCTCACCTCCCACGTACCGTTCGACGGCCGCTGCGAAGAGGCGGCCCCTGTGCCCGTAGTCCGTGAACTGGTCCATCGAGGCCGCGGCAGGGGCGAGGAGGACGGTGTCCCCCGCCTGCGCGATCTCGGCAGCCCGTGCAACGGCTTCCGGCATGACCTCATCAGTTTCCGTCGCGGCGACCTCGATGACCGTCAGGGTCGGCGCGTGTCGCGCGAATGCGTCGAGGACCTCGCTGCGATCGATGCCGATCACAACAGCCCCGCGCAGGTGATCGGCGTGACGCTCGACGAGGCGGTCGATCGAGACGCCCTTCAGGAGTCCGCCGACGATCCAGACGACGGAGCGGTAGGCGGCGAGCGATGCGTCGGCCGCGTGCGGGTTGGTCGCCTTGGAGTCGTCGACCCACTCGATCTCCTGCGCGCTCGCGACGAGCTGGATGCGGTGGGCGTCGAGGCCGAATTCGAGGAGCGTCGCACGGACCGCTTCGACGGGGACGCCGGCGGAGCGTGCGAGAGCGCTGGCGGCCAGGATGTTCGCGACGATGTGCGGCGCGGACAGGCCGACGAGCGCGAGCTCGGCGACCGTGGAGAGTTCGAGCGCGGTCGTGCTGCGCTCGTCGAGGAATGCGCGGTCGCACAGGATGCCGTCGACGACGCCGAAGTCGCTCGGGCCGGGGACGTCCAGGCCGAAGCCGATCGCGCGTGCGCCCTCGACGACCTCCGCCTCCTGCACCATCAGTTCGGTGGCGCGGTCGGCCCGGTTGTAGACGCAGGCGACGCGGGTGTTCTCGTAGACGACGGACTTCGCGTCACGATAGGCGTCGGCCGAACCGTGCCAGTCGAGGTGGTCGTCCGCGATGTTGAGGCACACGCTGGAGAGCGGAGAGACGGGGCTGCCCGTGCCATCCGTGCCGCGAGTGCCGTGCTTTCCCAGGTAGTGCAACTGGTAGCTGGAGAGTTCGACCACGAAGAAGTCGAAACCCTGCGGGTCGCGGACCGCATCGAGGACGGGGACGCCGATGTTCCCACAGGGCGCTGCGGTGAAGCCCGCCTGGACGAGCATCGACGCGGTGAGCTGCACCGTTGTGGTCTTGCCGTTGGTGCCGGTGACGCAGATCCACTCCGCTGGGGTGCCGACCTTGTCCCTGACCCGCCATGCCAGTTCGATGTCGCCCCAGACGGCGACGCCGTTCTCGGCTGCCCACAGCAGGATCGGGTGGTCCGGGTGGAACCCCGGCGACACGACGATGAGCTCCGGTGCGAAGTCCACGAGCGCATCCGGAACGGCAGAGAGGTCCTGCTGCACCAGACGCGCGCCGATGACGGTCACGAGGTCTGCGCGCTGATCAGCGGCCTCCCCGGCGAGCACGAGGACGTCGCTGCCGAGTTCCGTGAGCGTGTCGGCGACGGAGAAACCGGTCACGCCGAGCCCGAGGACTACGACCTTGAGTCCGGTCCAGTCCGCGTGCCAGCTGGTGAGGGTGTCGAGGCGGTTCTGCACGGCGTCAGCTCCTGAATCCATGGCGTCTGCATCCACCATCTACTGGCTCAACCACTCGAGGTAGAACGTTCCGACACCGGCCGCGACGAGGAGCCCGCCGATGATCCAGAACCGGACGACGACCGTCACCTCCGCCCACCCCTTCAACTCGAAGTGATGGTGGATGGGACTCATGAGGAAGATGCGTCTGCCCCTGGTGATCTTGAAGAACGCCCGCTGCACGATGACCGAGCCGGCTTCGATCGCGAAGAGGCCGCCGACGAGGACGAGGAGGAGTTCGGTGCGGCTGAGGATCGCGAGGGCTGCGATGGCGCCGCCGAGGGCGAGCGAACCGCTGTCCCCCATGAAGATCTGGGCCGGTGAGGTGTTCCACCACAGGAACCCGATGAGCGCGCCGACGATGGCAGTCGCGACGATCGCGAGATCGAGCGGGTCTCGAACGTCGTAACACTTGTAGGCGACGTCGGAGTGGAGGGTCGAGCTGAAGCACGACTGGTTCGACTGCCAGAACCCGATGATGATGTACGAGCCGATCGCGAGGATCGACGCGCCGGTCGCGAGCCCGTCGAGGCCGTCGGTGACGTTCACACCGTTGGACGCGGCCGTGACGATGACGGACGTCCAGAGGATGTAGAGCAGGATGCCCACCGCGGGGATGCCGATGGCCATGAAGTTGATCGGCAGGTCGCGCAGGAACGAGATGTTCGTCGTCGCCGGCGTGAACCCGGCCGTGTTCGGGAAGTTGATCGCGAGCACGGCGAAGATCGTCGCGACGATGAGCTGTCCGGAGACCTTCGCCCAACCGCCGAGGCCGAGGCTCTGCTGCTTGCGCGTCTTCAGGAAGTCGTCGATGAACCCGACGACGCCGAGGCCGACCATCATGAACAGCACGAGCAGCGCAGACACGGTGATGTGCTCACCGTTCACCCACATGCTCACGAAGAAGCCGACGAGGGTGCCGACGATGATGATGATGCCGCCCATCGTGGCGGTTCCGCGCTTCGTGTGGTGGCTCTGCGGGCCGTCGTCGCGGATGAACTGACCCCAGGCCAGCTTCCGGAAGAGCTTGATGAAGAGGGGGGTGAGGAATAGTGAGAAGGCGAGCGAGATCGCTCCGGCCATCAACAGTGCTCTCATGAGAACAGGTCTCCCAATCGATCTCCCAGGAACCGCAGGCCCGCCGAGTTGGACGACTTCACAAGCACGGTGTCGCCGGGGGCGATCTCCGCGTTCAGGTAGTCGTAGGCCTCATCGGCCGTTGCGAAGTATACGGACTCACCATCCCACGAGCCTTCGTTGATCGCCGTGATGTGCATCCGCCTGGCTTCCGGCCCGACCACAACGAGTCGGCCGATGCCGAGGCGGACGACCTGCAGACCGATGCGGTCGTGCTCCTCGCCTGCCCAGTCGCCGAGTTCGCTCATGGCGCCGAGGACGGCGATCGTGCGCCCAGCCGATGAAGCGGCCGAGATCTGCGCGAGGGTGCGGATGGCCGCCGACATGGAGTCTGGGCTCGCGTTGTAGGCGTCGTTGATGACGGTCACGCCGTCACGTCCGCCGAGGAGTTCCATCCGCCACCGCTCTGCGCGGGTCACGGTCTCCAGCGAGCGTACGATGGCGTCGAGCGGGACGCCGAGCGTGTGCGCGGCCGCAACAGCTGCGAGGGCGTTCATGACGTGGTGCTCGCCGAGGACGTTGAACCGCACGGGCGACTGCTCGCCGGTGGGGAGGTGTACCGTGAACGAGGTTCCGCGTGCATCCGCCGCGATGTCCGTGGCGCGGACCGCTGCGCGGTCGTCGAGTCCGAACCACAGCACCCTGGCCTTGGTCGCCTGAGCCATGCCGGCGACGCGGGCGTCGTCGATGTTCAGGATCGCGACGTCGTCGGCGTCGAGGTCGGAGACCATCTCGGTCTTGGCCGTGACGGTCGCCTCGATGCCGCCGAACTCGCCCGCGTGGGCCAGCCCGACCTTGAGGACGATCCCGATGTCCGGCTTCGCCATGCGGATGAGCCGTGCGATCTCGCCGATGCCGCTCGCACCCATCTCTGCGACGAGGAACTCGGTGCGCTCGGTGAGGCGCAGCATCGTGATGGGGGCGCCGACCTCGTTGTTGAACGAGGCTTTCGGGCTGACCGTCTCGCCGACCTGCTCGAGCACGGTGGCCAGCAGGTTCTTGGTGGTGGTCTTGCCGTTGGAGCCGGTGATTCCGACGATCTTCAGACGGCCGAGCGCACGGACGCGTGAGACGACCTCGGTCGCGAGGGCGCCGAGCGCGACGACGGAGTCCGGCACGATGATCTGGGACACGTCGAGCGGGAGTTCACGCTCGACGACGAGGAGGGCGGCGCCGTTGGCGAGGGCCGCATCGGCGAAGAGGTGGCCGTCGGTCTCCTCCCCCGGCTTCGCGATGAAGATCCCGCCGGGTTCGATGAGCCGGGAATCGGTGTCGACGAGACCGTCGACGACCGTTTGCGGATCCGCGCCGGCTCCGAGGCGCAAGCGCCCGTCGACCGCCGTCGCGATCTCCTCAAGGGTCAATCCGATCATCTACAGCCACCCGGCCTCTCGTAGCGCCTGTTTGGAATCTTCTCGTGCCGAGTACGGCAGCTTCACGCCGGCCACCTCGTGGTAGTCCTCGTGCCCAGGCCCCGCGTACAGGATGACGTCTCCGTCGCCCGCGAGGGCGAGGGCTGCTCTGAACGCCTCCCGGGGATCGGCGACCTCATGCACCTCTCGCCCGGGGACGGCTTCCCGCGCTGCGTCGATGAGCACCTTGCGGATGGACGCCGGGTCCTCGCTCCGCGGGTGGAAGTCGGTCACGACCACGATGTCCGAGCCGCGGGCTGCGATGGCCCCCATGTCGACTCGTTTGGTGGTGTCGCGGTCGCCGTCGGCGCCGAACAGCATGATGATCTTGCCGTCGGTCACCGTGCGGATGGCCTCGAGCGTGTTGAGGAACGCGTCCGGACTGTGGCCGTAGTCGATGTAGACGACGGGACCGCGATCGCCGCTGATGCGCTCGGCACGGCCGGGGATGTAGGCGTCGATCCCGCCGTCGCGCTCGAGCACCTGGGCGATCATGTCGAACTCGATGCCCGACTCGACGAGCATCACGATCGCGAGCGCCGCGTTCGCCGCCATGAACCAGCCGAGGAGCGGGACGCTCGTGACGAGCACTCGATCCTCAGGTCCTTCGAGGCGGAACGTCGTCGAGGTGCTGGACTCCGCGAGCATCGTGACGCGCCAGTCCGCCTCGACGCCGTCGACGGTGGTGAGCGTCGCGAGCGGGATGCGGCTCTCCTGGGTGAGGCGCCTGCCCCACTCGGAATCGACCGTCACGACGCCGCGGCGGGCGCGCTCCGGTTCGAACAGCGCGCGCTTGGCGGCGAAGTACTCGTCGAAGTCCGCGTAGTCGTCGAGGTGGTCGTGGCTGAGGTTCGTGAAGCCGACGACGTCGAAGACGATGCCGTCGACGCGGTGGCGGGTGAGCGCCTGCGCAGAGACCTCGATGGCGACGGCCCTGACCTCGGACTCGCGCATCCTCGCGAGCAGCGCGTGGAGTTCACTCGCCTCCGGCGTGGTCAACGAACTCGTGACGGCGATGTCGCCGATGCGACGCTCCGCCGTCGAGCTCAGACCGGAGACGATGCCGAGCTGGCCGAGGATCCCGTTGAGGAGGTAGACGGCGCTCGTCTTGCCGTTCGTGCCCGTGACGCCGAAGAGCGTCGGCGGCTCCTCTGCGGTGCGGTAGATCCACGCGGCGACGTGTCCGAGCACGGCGCGCGGCTCGGCGACGACGAGGATCGGCAGGCCGCTCGCCTCGGCGAGTTCTCGGCCGGCCTCGTTCGTGAGGACGGCGACCGCGCCGCGCTCACGGGCCTGCGCCGTGTAGCTGGCGCCGTGGGCCCTGACACCGGGCATGCCGATGTAGAGGTCCCCCGGTTCGACGGAGGACGAGCTGAGGCTCACGCCGCTCACTTCGACGCCGTCGACCTGGCCGACGACCTCGAAGTCGAAATCACTCACGAGCTGCGAGAGCGCTCGATACTGCGGGTGTTCCGGCCGAAGGCTGATCGGGCCCTGACTAGTCAACTGAGCCCATCCTTCGTTTCATGGTCTTGATTAATAACCCGTCGGAATGTCGGGTGACGGTGTGGTTGATGGCTGCACTCCCCTGGTTTTCAGCACCTGGGTCATCACGTCGCGGAACAACGGTGCTGCAGCAGCAGATGAATTCATCTTAACCGGGTCGGCCAGGTTCACCGAAACGACGTACTGCGGAGCGTCCGCCGGAGCGAAGCCGGCGATCGAGACGAGGTAGCTCTTGCTGTACCCGCCGCTGCCGTCCGGCTGCTGCGCGGTACCGGTCTTCATGGCGACGCGGTAGCCGGGGATGTCGACGAGATTCGCGACCCAGCTGTTCTTGTCGACGACCTCGAGCATCTCGGCCGTGGTCTTCGCCGCCTGCTCGGAGAACACGCGTGTGCCCTGCGGCTCCGGCGTCTTGGTGAAGGTGCCATCGGAGTTCTTGCAGCCCTCGATCAACTGCACCGGCATCCGGACGCCACCGTTGGCGACCGTCTGGTACAGGCTCGCACCCTGGATGGCCGTGGTCGAGAATCCCTGACCGAACATCGTCGTGTAGTGGGTCTGGTTGTCCCAGTCCTGGTAGTCGTTCATGATGCCGCCGGACTCTCCGGGGAAGCCGACCTCGGTCTTTTTGGTCTGACCGTCCTTCACGAAGTAGTCGAAGCGCGTCTGGGGGCTCATGAGCTCACCGAACTGCGACATGCCCGTGTTGGACGAGTCGACCAGCACACCGGTGAGCGTCAACCGGAGGTCGCCGTGCACGTCGCTGTCGTTGATGTCGGCGCCGTTGGCCGGCTTCAACCGGTACGGTGCGACGATCTTGTCCGTCGGCGTCGCGAGCCCCTGATCGAGCAGGGCAGCCGCGGTGATGGTCTTGTACGTCGAACCCGGCTCGAACGGCGCCTGGAAGGCGCGGGATCCACGATCCGCAGCATCACTCGCACTGACGTTCCCCGGGTCGACCGTCGGATAGTCAGCGACGGCGAGCAGTTTGCCGGTCTTGACCTCCTGCACGGTCACAACGCCCCAGCTGGCGCCGACCGCCTGCGCCTGCGCGGCGAGGGCTTGTTCCGTGAACCACTGGAGGTCGGCGTCGATCGTGAGCACAACCGTTCCGCCGTCCTTCGCCGGTTTTGTGACGACGGTCGTTCCAGGCAGTGCGACGGCCCCGCCGTCGCCGCTGCGCTCGTACATCGTCGAGCCGTTCTCGCCCGCGAGGCAGGTGTTCTCCTTGAGCTCGACGCCGGCCTGGGCCTCGCCCTCCTCACCGACGAATCCGACGAGGTTGCCGGCGACGGCGCCGTTGGGGTACACCCGGCCCGGGTTCGGCGCGAAGTACACCCACGGGATGTCGAGGGCGTCCAAGGCCTTGAGCTGTTCCGAGTTCACCGACTTGACGATGAGCGCGTAGTTGGAGTCCTTGTTGGCGGCGAGGGCGTCCGTGACCTTGGCCTGGACCTCCGGTGCCGGCTGACCGATGATGGAGGCGATCTCCGCGAGTCCTTCGTCACGGGTGAAGGTCTTGTCCTTGCCGTCGACGGTGCGCTCGAACGAGCCGGCGTCCTTCGGGGAGACGGAGACGTCGTAGCGCATCACGGCCGTTGCGAGCACTTTGCCGTTGGCGTCGACGATGCTGCCGCGGGTCCCGTAGATGGGTCTCGTGTCCTCCGTCTTCGTGAGCGACTCCGCGGTCAGAGCGCTCGCCCGCAGGACCTGGATGTCCACGAGCCGCCAGACGAACAACGTCATCACGAGGGAGACCGAGAGGATGGCGAAGGCGAGTCGACGCCTGGTGGTTTTGGAGTGGCTCACCACGGTTCGATCTCCTCCGGTTCCGTCGGCTGCTGACTCATCGCGTAGTCGGCGACGGGAGTCCATCCTCCAACGCTACGGGCGCGTGTCCGGCATCGGCCGGCGGCACGCTGGCGTGTGCAGGATCCGTGGCCGGCTCTCCTGGCTTGGCGGCGACGAGCGGCAGATTGGCCGTCTGCGAGTTGGCGACGAGCAACGCTCCGGCGATGCTGTTCGACGAGGCCTCAGCCGGAGTCGGCACCCCGAGGACGGCGCCGTCGGAGAGGCGGAGGTAGGTGGGCACCGTTGTGCCGACCATGCCGAACGCCTGCGCGTTCGCCGCGAGGTACTGCGGCGACGAGAGCTTGTTCAGGTCTTCGGTGAGCGTCGACGTGGTGCGGCCGAGATCCTTCTGCTGATCCTGGAGTTGCGAGATCTCGTATGCGCCCTGGCTCAGCGAGACGCTCACGAGCAGCTGCGCGCTCACGATGCCGGCGATCGCGAGAACCACAACGACCGCGTACAACGGACGGGGACGGCTTCTGGCGCGGACACCGGCCGCGACCGCCCGCAGGTCGGCGAGCCGGCGCGGCTGCGCATCTTCGGAGAGATCGAAGTCGATGACTGCCGTTGCGTTGCTCATGCTGGCCTCCTGAGACGCTCGACCGCACGCAGGCGTACGGGCTTCGATCGTGGGTTCTCTTCGATCTCTTCCGGCATCGCGAGTTCCGCGCCGCGGACGAGGAGCTTCAGTTCCGGGCTGTGCTCCGGGAGTTCGACCGGCAGGCCGGCCGGTGCGGTCGATGCCGAGCGCGTCTGGAACTCGCGCTTGACGATCCGGTCCTCGAGGGACTGGTAGGCGAGGACGACGACGCGTCCGCCGACGGCGAGCAGGTCGATCGCGCGTGGGATGGCCCGTTCGAGGACGGCGAGTTCGGCGTTCACCTCGATGCGGAGCGCCTGGAACACGCGCTTCGCGGGGTGGCCGGTGCGGCGGGCCGCTGCCGGCGTCGCCTTGTCGATGAGCTCGACGAGTTGCGCAGAGGTGGTGAGCGGTGTGGTCTTCCGCTCGTCGACGATGCGCCTCGCGTAGCGCTGGGCGAGCTTCTCCTCGCCGTACTCCCAGAAGATGCGGCGCAGCTGCACCTCGCTGTAGGTCGCGAGGATGACTTCTGCGGTCAGTTCGCTCGTGCCGTCCATCCGCATGTCGAGCGGGGCGTCCTGCGAGTACGAGAATCCACGCTCCGCGCGGTCGAGCTGCATCGAGGAGACGCCGAGGTCGAACAGGACCCCGTCCACCTCCTCGTATCCGAGGCCCTCGACGGCTTCGTCGATGTCGTCGTAGACCGCGTGCACGAGTTCGACGCGGTCGCCGAACCGCTGCAAGCGCTCCTCGGCGATGGCGAGGGCTTCGAGGTCGCGGTCGAGGCCGATGAGCGTGAGCCCGGGGAAGCGCTCGAGGAACGCCTCCGCGTGGCCGGCCATACCGAGCGTCGTGTCGACGAGGACGGCCCCGTCTCGGCCGATGGCCGGGCCGAGCAGCTCGATGCAGCGTTCGAGCATCACTGGTGTGTGGATCTTGTCGATTCCCATATGCATTCCGGACGGCTCCTGGCTCCTGATCCCCATCCGTTCCGACCTGGCACCGGGGAAGTGTGTCAGGGCGAGGGACGGCTGGGCGTCAGAGGCCAGGCGCTAGAAGAGTCCGGGGATCACCTCCTCGGCAGTTTCGGAGAAGATGCTCTCCTGTTCGGTGAGGTAGGTCTCCCAGGCCTCGGAGTCCCAGATCTCCGCCCGGCTGCCTGCACCGATGACCGTGAGGTCTCGGCCGAGGCCTGCGTACTGGCGGAGGTTCGCGGGAATGGTCACTCGGTGTTGCTTGTCGGGCGTCTCGGCACTCGCTCCGGAGAGGAACACGCGCAGGTAGTCGCGAGCTTGTTTGCTCGTGACCGGCGCCTGACGGATCTTCTCGTGGAGCGATTCGAACTCGCGGGCGCTGAACACGTAGATGCAGTGCTCTTGGCCACGGGTCATCACGACTCCGCCCTCGAGTTCCTCACGGAACTTGGCGGGCAGGATGATGCGGCCTTTTTCATCGAGTTTTGGGGCGTGGCTACCGAGGAACATCGCCCCATCCCCCAATCGTTCTGGCCAACATCTTGGTTGACCTCCACTTTACTCCACTTTCCACCACTTAACCAGCAATTTTCTCTGTTTTCTCACATCTTGCTCGTTCAGAACGCCGAGAAATCAAGCTTTTCATCGGTGGAGGAAAGTGGAGGATTTTTGCCCACACTGGAAGATTTTTGGGCAAAAGGGAGCGCCCGCTCTGCGCTGCATCACAGCAGCCGCCGATCGGGCGCACGGGGACAGCGCCGCGCGAGCGCACCATCCCCCACGAATCGCGCACAAAAAAACGGGGCCGATCCGAAGATCGGCCCCGTTCAGGACCTCAACTCACCGCGATGACACGCGGTGGTGGTGAGAAGTGGAGGAAAGTGGCGGTCAGTCCTGACCGTCACCGGACTGACGCTTGTCCCAGCGGTCGTTCAGTCGGTCCATCAGACGCGACTGCTTGGCGGAGGCGCCGGCGGTGGCCGAGTGCGGCTTTGGCGCTTCGAGCGGTGCACGCGTCGGCTTGGTTGCCACGAGCACACCGGTGAGCATCACGGCGAAGCCGATGACACCGACGACTGGCTGCTGGATGACGACCCCGAGAACGAGACCGATGGCTCCGACCACAGCGATGAGGGAACCGAGTGCGATCCCGCGGTAGCTCGGCTTGCCTTTGCCGGAGCTGACCTTGGAGACGAATTCGGCATCACTGCGGTAGAGGTGGCGTTCCATCTCATCGAGGAGCCGTTGCTCCTGCTCTGAAAGTGGCATCTGATTCCCCTCAAGGTCACGCGACGCGACGTAGTCGATCAAGTCTAGTCATCAATCCATGACTAGGCTAGGTGCGTGATCGAAAGTACTGAACTCGCCACCATGGTAGGCCGCGGGCTCACCGACTTTCTCTCTTCGCGCGCTTCTATTGTCGCGCAGATCGGACCTGAGCTCTCCCCATTCCTCGACTTCTCTCGGAACTTTCTCAGTGGCGGTAAGCGCTTCAGAGCCCAGTTCTGCTTCCGTGGGTGGCAAGCGGTCTCAACAGGGCGCCACGCGAGTGGCACCTCGGGCATCGACACGGTCATCGCGGCCTGCGGTGCGCTCGAACTCTTCCACGCAGCCGCTCTCGTCCACGACGACATCATCGACAATTCGGACACGCGGCGCGGCGCGGACAGCACCCACGTCTCGTTCGCGCGGATGCACCGCGAACGGGGATGGCTCGGCGACCCGAACACCTTCGGGACCGCCTCGGCGACACTCCTCGGCGACATGCTCCTCGGCTGGAGCGACGAGATGCTCGACGACGGCCTCGACCTCCTGAAGGATCGTCTGGCCGCCAGGGCCGCCCGACGGGAATTCAACCGGATGCGCACCGAAGTGACCGCCGGCCAGTACCTCGACATCCTCGAAGAACGAGCCTGGCGCGACGCGACGGAGAGCGAGCAACGTCACCGCGCGGAGCGGGTGCTCATCTACAAGTCGGCGAAGTACAGCATCGAGTCGCCGCTCGCGCTCGGCGCCCTGCTCGGCGGCGCCTCAGAGCAGCAGCTCGAATCGCTCCGTTCGTACGGGCTGCCGCTCGGCATCGCGTTCCAGCTCCGCGACGACCTGCTCGGCGTCTACGGCGACCCCGCCGTCACGGGCAAACCGAGCGGTGACGACCTCAGAGAGGGCAAGCGCACGATCCTCATCGCCCTCACCAGGGAGGCGCTCCAGCCGGGGGCGAGGAACATCCTGGACGAACTCCTCGGCGACCCGGACCTCGACGACGACCAGATCGGCCTCCTGCAGGCGACCATCCGCGACAGCGGCGCGGTCGACAAGGTCGAGAAGCTCATCCAGGACCACGTCGCGAAGTCGCTCACGGCGCTCGGGGAAGCTCCCATCAACGACGACGCTCGCGCACACCTGCGCGGCCTGGCGGTCGCGGTCGCACGACGAAACACCTGATCCGGCAGGTGTCGGACCAGGTGTCCGTCGACGATGACGGTGCTCGCAGCGTTCAGCCGCAGCAACGGAAGGATCAGGCGAGCGCCTGGGCGACCCTGCGGACCTCGGAGCGACGTCCCTGACGCAGCGCCTCGATGGGCGCGATGCCGATGCTCTCCTCTGGCTCGAGCAGCCACTGCATGGTCTCCTCGTCGGAGAATCCGGCATCGCCGAGCACCATGATCGTGCCGCGCAGGTTGTGCACCGGCTCGCCGTCGAGGATGAAGGAGGACGGCACCTTGAGGACGCCGTCGATGCGGATGGCCAGGAGGTAGTGCTCTTCGAGGAGGCGACGGACCCGGCTGACCTCGAGACCGAGTTCGGTCGTCAGATCGGGAACGGTCAACCACACGGGTTCGGAATTCTGCTCAGTCACCCTACGAGTGTGCCACGTCGTCCACCTGGACGTGATCCATCCATCCCGTTCACGTAACGATCTCGTCCTGGTCACGTGTGCACGGGGTGTTGTCAGGGCAGCACGGCCTGCGTTCCATACACTCGAAAGGTGAGCAGCAACCAGCAGACCGATCCGATGATCGGACGCCTCCTCGACGGGCGGTACCAGGTGCGCTCACGCATCGCCCGTGGTGGCATGGCCACCGTGTACCTGGCGCACGATCTCCGCCTCGAACGCCGTGTCGCCATCAAGGTCATGCACAGCCACCTGTCCGACGACAACACGTTCAAGGACCGCTTCATCCAGGAAGCCAGGTCTGCCGCGCGACTCGCCAACCCGCACGTCGTGAGCGTCTTCGACCAGGGCCAGGACCTCGACATGGCCTACCTCGTGATGGAGCACCTTCCCGGCATCACGCTGCGCGAACTCATCCGGGACAACGGCAAGCTCACCCCTCGCCAGGCGGCCGACATCCTCGACGCCGTCCTGTCCGGCCTCGCGGCCGCACACCGCGCCGGCATCGTCCACCGGGACGTCAAACCGGAGAACGTGCTCCTGGCAGACGACGGCCGCATCAAGATCGGCGACTTCGGCCTCGCACGCGCGGCCAGCGCCAACACCGCGACCGGCCAGGCCCTGCTCGGCACGATCGCGTACCTCTCCCCCGAACTCGTCACGCGCGGCCAGGCGGACACCCGCAGCGACATCTATGCGCTCGGCATCATGATGTACGAGATGCTGACCGGCGAACAGCCGTACAAGGGCGAACAGCCCATGCAGATCGCCTACCAGCACGCGAACGAATCCGTCCCGGCGCCGAGCGCCAAGAATCCGGCCGTCCCGAAGGAACTCGACGAGCTCGTGTTCTGGGCGACCGAACGCGATCCTGACGACCGCCCGGCCAATGCGGGGGTGATGCTCGAACGCCTGCGCTCGATCGAGTCCACGCTCGGATTCACCTCCGTCGCCACTGGCGCACAGCCCACGATCGTGATGCCGTCCTCCTATGCGGAAGACCTCGGCGACGACGTCACCCAGGTGATCGGTCGGCAGACCAAGCCGCAGCGCCAAGCGGAGGCGGCGGTGACCGGCGACGGGCCGACGCTGCTCGCCACGAAGGCGAAGCGCCGCCACAAGCGCGGCATCATCCTCTTCATCGCGATCGTGATGCTCGCCGCCCTCGCCGGCGGAACGGGTTGGTACTTCGGCTCCGGGCCGGGTTCCAAGGTCGGCGTCCCAACGCTCACCGGCAAGAGCGTCGAGGTCGCGAGCGCAGAGCTCGTGAAGCTCGGCTTCGTCGTGGCGCAGGGCACGACCTACAGCCTCACGGTCCCGGCCGGCAGCGTCGCGGGGACCGATCCGGGCGCCCGCGTGCTCGCGGACAAGGGCGCGACGATCACCTTGCTCGTCTCGCAGGGACCGCAGCCGGTCACCATCCCCAAGCTCGCCGGTCTCAGCCAGGCCGAGGCGCAGAAGACGCTCGAGGACCAGGGGCTGAAGGTCGGCGCCGTCACCGAACAGTTCGACGCGGATGTCGCCAAGGGCGACGTCGTCTCAGCCCACGACACCAACGCCGACACCGACGTGTCCGGCGGAGGCGGTTCGTTCCAGGGATCGACGATCGACCTGCTCGTATCCTCCGGCGCCGTCCCCACGTTGCACGGCCTGACGACCGATCAGGCGTCCACTGCGCTGCAGGCGGTCGGTCTCAAGCTCGGAACGACGACAGAGGCGTTCAGCGACGACGTGACGGCCGGTCAGATCATCGACTACGACCTCAAGCATGACGCCGCGGGCAACACGGTGGCGTTCGTGCCTGGCGACAGCATCAACGTCAACGTCTCGAAGGGTCCTGACCTCGTCGATCTTCCCGACGTCACGGGCAAGAACGTCGCGACGGCGAAGAAGCAGCTGGAGGACGCCGGTTTCGCGGTGACCGTGAAGTCGATCCTGCCGGAGTCCGGGTGGTCGCTCGCATCGATCGTCGTCGCGAAGATGGATCCCTCGGCCGGCAAGGTCAAGCGCGGTTCGTCCGTCACCATCACGGCCAACTTCTAGGCCGTCAGGTCTCTGAACGCTCGGCCCGGTCCCTGAGCCTGTCGAAGGGTCCACTGAGGGCACTTCGACAAGCTCAGTGACCGGCGGTTGTGGGCACTTCGACAAGCTCAGTCACCGGCTCGACAAGCTCAGTGACCGGCTGTGACCGGCGGTCGAGCACCGTGCAACAGAAACGGGCCCGGGGACCGAAGTCCCCGAGCCCGTCGTCCAGTTCTGCGGACTACTTCGCGGCTGCGAGCTCCTCCGCCACGAGGAAGGCGAGCTCGAGCGACTGCATGTGGTTCAGTCGCGGGTCGCACAGGGACTCGTAGCGCGTCGCGAGGCTCGCCTCGTCGATCTGCTCTGAACCGCCGAGGCACTCGGTGACGTCGTCGCCGGTGAGCTCGACGTGGATGCCGCCCGGGTGGGTGCCGGCAGCGCGGTGCGCTTCGAAGAAGCCCTTGACCTCGTCCACGACGTCGTCGAAGCGACGCGTCTTGTAGCCGGTCGGCGTGGTGAGCCCGTTGCCGTGCATCGGGTCGGTGACCCACAGCGGGGTCGCGTCGGCCGACTTGATGGTCTCCAACAGGGGCGGCAGTGCGTCGCGGATCTTGCCGGCGCCCATCCGCGTGATGAAGGTCAGGCGACCGGGCTCGCGGTTGGGGTCGAGCTTGTCGATCAACCGCAGCATGTCGTCGCCTGAGGTGGTCGGGCCGAGCTTCACACCGATGGGGTTGCGGACACGCGACAGGAAGTCGACGTGCGCGCCGTCCAGTTCGCGCGTGCGCTCACCGATCCACACGAAGTGCGCCGAGGTGTTGTACGGCGTGCCCGTGCGGGAGTCGATGCGCGTCATCGGCCGCTCGTAGTCCATCAGGAGTGCTTCGTGGCTCGAGTAGAACTCGACCCCGCGGAGCTGATCGAAGTCCGCTCCGGCCGCCTCCATGAACTTGATGGCGCGGTCGATGTCGCGTGCGAGACCCTCGTAGCGCTGGTTGGCGGGATTTGCCGCGAAGCCGCGGTTCCAGCTGTGCACCTCGCGCAGGTCGGCGAACCCGCCCTGCGTGAACGCGCGGATGAGGTTCAGCGTGGATGCGGAGGTGTGGTACCCCTTCACGAGCCGTGCAGGGTCGGCCGCGCGGGACTCAGGCGTGAAGTCGTAGCCGTTGACGATGTCGCCACGGTACGCGGGCAGCGTGACGTCGCCTCGCGTCTCCGTGTCGCTCGAACGCGGCTTCGCGAACTGACCGGCCATCCGGCCCATCTTCACAACGGGCATCGAGGCGCCGTAGGTGAGGACGACCGCCATCTGCAGCACGGTCTTGACGCGGTTGCGGATCTGCTCGGCGGTCGCGCCGGCGAAGGTCTCGGCGCAGTCGCCGCCCTGGAGCAGGAACGCGTTGCCGCTCGCTGCGCGTGCGAGACGCTCGCGGAGCATGTCCACCTCACCGGCGAACACAAGGGGCGGGAGCGTCGCGAGTTCTGCAGAGGCGCGCTTCACGGCCTCTGGGTCCGGCCACGCCGGCTGCTGCTTGATGGGCAGCTCACGCCAATAGTCCAGTCCAGCGATCACAGATTCATCTGCCAATATGACTGGTTCTGTCTGGTGGGACACGGATATCCTGTTTTTCTGCTCGATACGACGATGGACCGCGAGTGCGGCCCCGGTTTTTCAGCTTAGCGCCACGGCGTGACGGCTCGCTCCTTCACGCTCGTGGCGTACACGTCGACGTACTCCTGACGCGAGAGCTTGTGCAGTTCGACCATCAGCTCGTCCGTGATGCTGCGCAGGATGAACCGGTCGCCCTCCATACCCTCGAACCGGCTGAAATCGAGCGGTTCGCCGAAGACGATGCCGATGCGACGGATCTTCGGGAGCTTCGTCCCGATGGGCATGACCTTCTCGGTGTCGATCATCGCGACGGGGATGATCGGCACACCGGCTTCGAGCACCATCCGGGCGACACCGGTGCGTCCGCGGTACAGCTTGCCATCCGGGCTGCGCGTGCCTTCAGGGTAGATGCCGAGGAACTGTTCTGCGCCGAGGACGGTGAGCCCGGTGTTGAGGGACGCTTCGGAGGCTTTGCCGCCGGAGCGGTCGATGGGCAGCTGACCCGTCGCCGTCATAAAGACGCGCGTCGCCCAGCCCTTGAGCCCCTTGCCCTTGAAGTACTCGCTCTTCGCGAGGAAGGATATCTGCCTGTCCATGCACAGGGGCAGCACGATCGAGTCGATGAAGGACAGGTGGTTGCTCGCGATGATCGCGCCGCCCGTCTGCGGCAGGTTCTCCGCGCCGACGACCCACGGCCGGAACACGGCCTTCACGATCGGCCCGGCCACCAGGTATTTCATGAACCAGTAGAACATCGTCAGACTCCCCTGTTCACAGCATTCGTCTCGCCGACGATGCTCACTCGTTCCCTCGTGCGAGGTCCGCAGCACCGATGACACCGGCGTCGTTCACGAGACGCGCGATGCTGAAGTCTGGCTCCGGGTGGTATCCGCGCGCCGGGAGGTGGCGGAGGTAGGAGTCGCGCACGGGGTCGAGCAGGAGCGAACCCGCCTGAGCCACACCGCCGCCGATGACGAAGACGTTGGGGTCGATGATGACCGAGTAGCTCGCGAGGGCCTCGCCGAGACGCTCCGCGAGGAGGTTCAGGCAGGAGACCGCGCCGGGGTCTCCCGATTCGAGCAGAGCTGAGACGTGGTGTCCGTTCAGGACGCCGCCTGCAGCCGCTCGGGCGTTGGCGAGCGGGGCGCCGATGCCGCCGGTGTCGGCGAGCTCGTTGGCGTAGCGCAGGAGCGCGGTGCCCGCGCAGTACTGTTCGACGCAGCCGCGCATCCCGCAGCCGCACGGCAGGCCGTCCGGCACGAGTCGCATGTGGCCGAGTTCTGCACCGGTCCCGAAGCCGCCGCGGAGCAGACGGTCCTCGAGGACGATGGCGCCGCCGACGCCGGTCCCGATCGTGACCATGACCATGCTGTGGTGCTCACGCCCGGCTCCGAACCGGAACTCGGCCCAACCGGCCGCATTGGCGTCGTTCTCGATGACGACGCGCTTGCCGGGGAGACGCTCTGCGAGGCGGGCCTTCAGGGGCTCGTTCCGCCAATTGATGTTGGGCGAGTAGTAGACGGTGGACCGCTCGGCGTCGAAGAAGCCAGGGGCCACGACGCCGACGGATTCGATCGTTCCGTCGTCGAGGCCGTTCACCATCTGCACAACGGCTTCGATGATCGCGTCCGGGTCGGAGGCCGGCGTCGGCTGTCGGTCGGCGCGCACGATCACGCCGGTGTGGTCGACGACCCCGCCTGCGATCTTCGTGCCTCCGATGTCGATGCCGATCGCGTGCGTCATGCCGTTCGTCTCCCGTTCGCTGCTGTGGACCCTGTGGACCTGCCTGACCCACCGCAGTCGAGTGTAGTGAGGCTCGGGTCGGGGCAGAAACTCGCGGGTGGACCGGGACACCCGCTCGATGCGACCGAGCCCACAAGCAAACCGCCGGAGCCGTGTCCCTCTCTTGACGATTCCCACGGATGGCCCCATGGAAAAGCTGAGTAATCTACACTTATCTGAGACCCACTAGGTACCAAAGGAGTTGCCGTGGAACAGTTCGACGTACCAGCTGTCGTTGCAGCAGACCCAAACGCCAACACGACCGACCTCCTCGTGAAGCGGCTCGCCGCCACGCCGGATGCACCGTTGTTCGCCGTCCCGAAGGGCCCGGATTGGCAGGACGTCAGCACCGCTGAGTTCCACCGCCAGGTCATCGCCCTGTCGAAGGGCCTCGTCGCGGCGGGCATTCAGCCCGGCGACAAGATCGGCCTCATGTGCAAGACGAGGTACGAGTGGACGCTCATCGACTTCGCCGTCTGGTTCGCCGGCGCGATCCTCGTCCCGATCTACGAGACGAGCTCCCCGAGCCAGGTGCAGTGGATCCTCGGCGATTCAGGCGCCACCTCGGTCATCGTCGAGACGGCTGACCACTTCTCCCGCTTCGACGAGGTCCACGGGGATCTCCCGCTCGTCGGACCGGTCTGGCAGATCGACCTCGGTGATCTCGACAAGCTCTCCGCACAGGGCGTCGACGTCCCGGACGAGGAGATCGAGCGCCGGCGCAACCTTGCGGTCGGATCCGACATCGCGACCCTCATCTACACCTCCGGGTCCACCGGACGCCCGAAGGGGTGTGTGCTCACGCACTCGAACTTCGTCGAGCTGTCCCGGAACGCCGGCGTCGCACTCAAGGAGGTCGTCGCCGTCCCAGGCGCGTCGACGCTGCTCTTCATCACGACCGCGCACATCTTCGCCCGCTTCATCGCCGTGCTCTGTGTGCACACCGGGGTGAAGACCGGTCACCAGCCGGACACCAAGCAGCTCCTCCCCTCGCTCGGCACGTTCAAGCCCACCTTCCTGCTCGCGGTCCCCCGCGTGTTCGAGAAGGTCTACAACTCCTCGGAGCAGAAGGCGGAAGCCGGCGGCAAGGGCAAGATCTTCCGTCGCGCTGCGGACACCGCGATCGAGTACTCGAAGGCGCTCGAAGCCGGCAAGGTCCCCCTGGGTCTCAAGCTGCGGTTCGCGATCTTCGACAAGCTCGTCTTCAGCAAGATCAAGACGGCGATGGGTGGACGCGTCCAGTACGCGGTGTCCGGATCCGCACCGCTCGGCCCCCGCCTCGGGCACTTCTTCCACGCGCTCGGCATCGTGATCCTGGAGGGCTACGGCCTCACGGAGACCACGGCGCCCGCCACGGTGAACCTCGCGCAGAAGTCCAAGATCGGCACGGTGGGTCCGGCGCTCCCCGGTGTGTCCATCCGCATCGCGGAGGACAACGAGGTCGAGATCAAGGGCGTCAACATCTTCAAGGAGTACTGGCAGAACCCGATCGCGACCGCTGAGGCGTTCGACGACGGCTGGTTCCGCACGGGAGACCTCGGCAGCTTCGACAGCGACGGCTTCCTGACGATCACCGGACGGAAGAAGGAGATCATCGTCACCGCCGGAGGCAAGAATGTCGCCCCGGCCGCGCTCGAGGACCCCATCAGGGCCAATCCGGTCGTCGGACAGGTCGTTGTGGTCGGCGATCAGAAGCCGTTCATCAGCGCTCTCATCACGCTCGACCCGGACATGCTGCCGACGTGGCTCGCGAACAACGGTCAGGACGGCACGCTCACGATGGCCCAGGCCGCCGAGAACCCGGCTGTGCTCGCAGCCATTCAGCAGGCCATCGACGACGCCAACACCCGGGTCTCGCGCGCCGAGTCGATCCGGAAGTTCGTCATCCTGCCGGAGGAGCTCACGGAGGCGAGCGGTCACCTCACGCCCAAGCTGAGCATCAAGCGCAACGTCATCACGAAGGACTTCGCCGACACGATCGAGAGCATGTACCTCGGCGCACCGGCGACGCAGGGGATCTCCCTGTCCCACTAGTCAGGGTCCGTCGCATCTCGAAAGCGAGACGCCTCCTGGAAGCAACGAACGGCCCGTCGAGCAGATCTGCTCGACGGGCCGTTCAGTGTGTGGCGATTCAGTGTGCAGCGATGATGCCGCCGGGTCAGAACCAGTCGCTCTCGCGGATCTGCCTCATCGCCTCCTTGCGGTTCTCCCTCGACAGGCGGTCGATGTAGAGCGTTCCTGCGAGGTGGTCCGTCTCGTGCTGCAGCGCCTGGGCGAGGAGCCCTGTGCCCTCCAGCACGACCTCCTTGCCGTCGAGATCGAGGCCGGTCGCCCGCGCGTACGGGTGGCGGGGCGTCGGGAACCAGAGGCCGGGGACCGAGAGGCAGCCCTCACCGATCTCCTCGAGCTCGCCACGGGTCTCGACGATCACCGGGTTGATCAGGTAGCCGACGTCCCCGTCGACGTTGTAGCTGAAGACGCGCAGGTTCACCCCGATCTGGGACGCGGCGACACCCGCCCGACCGGGGAGCTTGACGCTGTCGACGAGATCCTGCACGAGGCCCCTGACGCCGTCATCGATCGTCGCCACGTCGAGTGAGGCCGCTTTCAGCACGGGATCGCCGAACAGTCTGATGGCACGAGTCGCCACGGTGGTTCCTTCCAGGGTCGAGTTCGGGGTACATCGTATGTGTTGCGCGGCGGCTCGTCGGCCCCCGCACGGACGCCCGGGTCCGATCACGAGGATCAGACCCGGGCGTCCGGAGGTGCGAGCCGGTCAGCCCGCGGTGACGACGACGAGCAGGTCGCCGGCCTCCACCTGCTGGGTGGTCGGGATGGCGAGGCGCTCGACGACACCGGCGACCGGCGAGGTGATCGCGGCCTCCATCTTCATGGCCTCGATCGTCGCGACCGGCTGGCCGGCCTCGACACGGTCGCCCGCAGCGACCTTGACCGTGACGACACCGGAGAACGGCGCGGCGATCTGGCCCGGCGCGTTCGAGTCGGCCTTCTCGGCCGCCTTCGAGTCGACCTTGACACCTCGGTCGCGGACGAACACCGGACGCAACTGCCCGTTGAGGGTCGCCATGACCGTGCGGATGCCCTTGTCGTCTGCTGCGCCGATGGCTTCGAGGCCGACGAACAGGCGAACGCCCTTCTCGATCTCCACCACGTGCTCGACACCGGTCTCCAGGCCGTACAGGTAGTCGGCGGTGTCGACGACGGAGAGGTCTCCGTACGTCTCGCGACCCTGCTCGAACTGCTTGGTCGGCTCGGGGAAGAGCAGACGGTTGAGGGTTGCACGACGCGTCGTCGATTCGCCGTCCAGTGCCGCCTGGTCCTCCGCGCTGATGGGCGTGACGCTGATGTCGACAGTGCGGCCTGCCAGCACCTTGGAGCGGAACGGCTCCGGCCATCCGCCCGGGAGTTCTCCGAGCTCGCCAGCCATAAAACCGACGACGGAGTCCGGGATGTCGTACTTCCCGGGGTTCGCCTCGAAGTCGGCCGGGTCGGCTTTGACCGCTGCGAGGTGCAGGGCCAGGTCGCCGACGACCTTGCTGGACGGGGTGACCTTCGGCAGACGACCGAGGATGCGGTCCGCTGCCGCGTACAGGTCCTCGATGAGCTCGAAGTCGTCGGCGAGACCGAGCGCGATGGCCTGCTGACGCAGGTTCGACAGCTGGCCGCCGGGGATCTCGTGCGTGTACACACGACCGGTCGGACCGGACAGTCCGGACTCGAACGGTGCGTACAGGTGGCGCACGGCCTCCCAGTACGGCTCGAGGTCCGAGATCGCTTCGAGCGAGATGCCCGTGTCGCGGTCGGTGTGCGCGAGCGCGGCGACGAGCGAGGATGCGGACGGCTGGCTCGTGGTGCCTGCCATCGGCGCGCTTGCGACGTCGACCGCGTCGGCGCCGGCGTTGCTGGCCGCCAGGAGCGTCGCCAGCTGGCCGCCAGGCGTGTCGTGCGTGTGCAGGTGGACCGGGAGGTCGAACCGCGCACGGAACGCCTCCACGAGCTTCGCAGCGGCGCTCGGACGCAGCAGACCCGCCATGTCCTTGATGGCGAGGACGTGTGCGCCCGCGTCGACGATGCGCTCCGCGAGACGGAGGTAGTAGTCGAGCGTGTACAGCTCCTCGGCCGGGTTCAGCAGATCGCCCGTGTAGCAGACGGCCACCTCGGCGATCGTCGTCCCCGTCTCGAGGACGGCGTCAATCGCCGGGCGCATCTGCGACACGTCGTTGAGCGCGTCGAAGATGCGGAAGATGTCGATGCCGGTGGCGGCGGCCTCGCTCACGAACGCGTTCGTGACCTCGGTGGGGTACGGCGTGTAGCCGACCGTGTTGCGTCCGCGGAGGAGCATCTGGATGTTGATGTTCGGGATCGCCTCACGCAGCGACGCGAGACGCTCCCACGGGTCCTCGTTGAGGAAGCGCAGCGCGACGTCGTACGTCGCACCGCCCCACGCCTCGACCGAGAGCAGCTCAGGCGTCATGCGCGCGACGTACGGTGCGACCGCGAGGAGGTCCTTGCTGCGCACCCGGGTCGCCAGGAGCGACTGGTGGGCGTCGCGGAAAGTGGTCTCCGTGACCGCGAGGGACTTCTGGGCGCGCAGTGCGTCCGCGAAGCCCTTCGGGCCGAGTTCGAGGAGGCGCTGGCGTGAACCGGACGGCGCGGGCGTCGAGAGGTCGATCGACGGCAGCTTCGCCTCGGGGTTCGCACCGGCCGGCCGTGCGCCGTTCGGCTGGTTGACCGTGACATCGGCCAACCAGTTCATGATCTTCGTTCCACGGTCCTTCGAGACGTGGCCGCGCAGCAGCTGCGGGCGCTCGTCGATGAAGGAGGTGCTGAGGTCGCCTGCGACGAAGGAGTCGTCCTCGAGAACGGCCTGCAGGAACGGGATGTTCGTGGACACGCCACGGATCCGGAACTCGGCCAGTGCGCGCTTCGCACGCGTCACCGCGGCCTCGAAGGTGCGGCCGCGGCAGGTGAGCTTCGCGAGCATCGAGTCGAAGTGCGGGCTGATCTGCGCACCGGCGCTGACCGTGCCGCCGTCGAGACGGATGCCGCCGCCGCCCGGCGAGCGGTACGTGGTGATCTTGCCGGTGTCCGGGCGGAACCCTGCGGTGGGGTCCTCCGTGGTGATGCGGCACTGCAGGGCGAAACCGCGCAGGTGCAGCTGGTCCTGCGTGAGGCCGAGATCGGTCAGCGACTCACCGGCGGCGATGCGCATCTGCGACTGGACGAGGTCGACGTCGGTGACCTCTTCCGTCACGGTGTGCTCGACCTGGATGCGCGGGTTCATCTCGATGAAGACGTGCTGGCCCTTGCGCTCGCCGGCGGTGTCGAGCAGGAACTCGACCGTTCCGGCGTTGACGTAGCCGATCGACTTCGCGAAGGCGATCGCGTCGCGGTACATGGCCTGACGGATGTTCTCGTCCAGGTTCGGCGCCGGAGCGATCTCGACGACCTTCTGGTGACGACGCTGCACGGAGCAGTCGCGTTCGAACAGGTGCACGGTCTCGCCGTTGGCACTCGCGAGGATCTGGACCTCGATATGACGCGGACGCACAACGGCCTGCTCGAGGAACATGGTCGGGTCGCCGAAGGCGCTGTCCGCCTCGCGCATGGCGGCCTCGAGCGCACCGCGCAGCTCCTCAGCGGTCTCGACACGGCGCATACCGCGTCCACCGCCGCCTGCGACGGCCTTGGCGAAGATCGGGAAGCCGATCTCCGCAGCGCCTGCGAGGAGCTCCTCGATGTCGCGGCTGGCGGGCGTCGACTTCAGCACCGGAACACCGGCCGCGATGGCGTGCTCCTTGGCCGTGACCTTGTTGCCTGCCATCTCCAGGACCTTCGAGCCCGGACCGATGAACGTGATGCCTGCGGCACGGGCCGCCTCGGCGAGTTCCGGGTTCTCGGACAAGAAGCCGTACCCGGGGTAGATCGCATCAGCGCCGGACTCGACCGCGACGCGGATGATCTCCGCGACGTCCAGATATGCACGGACGGGGTGTCCCTCTGTGCCGATCTGGTAGGCCTCATCAGCCTTCAAGCGATGCATCGAATTGCGGTCCTCATATGGGAACACCGCAACCGTCTTCGCCCCCAGCTCATACGCGGCACGGAACGCCCGAATGGCGATCTCACCACGATTGGCGACAAGAATCTTCCTGAACATGGAACCCTTCCCACAACAGCCAACTCAGCAAACGTTGAGATTCTCTAGCCTAGTCAAGGTAACGTAGTGCCTTGTGCATGTACTCAGCGTCAGCTCCCTGAAAGGGGGCGTAGGTAAGACCACCGTCACACTCGGGTTGGCTTCCGCTGCGTTCTCGAAAGACATCCGCACCCTCGTGGTGGACCTGGACCCCCAGTCCGACGTCTCCACGGGCATGGCGGTGGACGTGGCAGGGCACCTCACCGTGACCGACGTCCTCACCTCGCCCAAGAAGAAGATCGTCGAACAGGCGATCGTGCCGAGCGGTTGGACGAAGATCCACCCCGGAACGATCGACGTGATGATCGGCAGCCCGTCGGCCATCAACTTCGACGGCCCGCACCCCAGCATCCGCGACATCTGGCGGCTCGAAGAGGCGCTCGCCCACGTCGAAGAGGACTACGACCTCGTCCTGATCGACAGCGCACCGTCGCTCAACGCACTCACCCGCACCGCGTGGGCCGCGAGCGACCGCGTCGCCGTGGTCACCGAGCCTGGCCTCTTCTCCGTGTCGGCAGCCGACCGCGCGCTCCGTGCCGTGGAGGAGATCCGTCGTGGCCTGAGCCCGCGTCTCCAGCCGCTCGGCATCATCGTGAACCGCGTCCGCCCGCAGTCGATGGAGCACCAGTTCCGCATCAAGGAACTCCGCGACATGTTCGGCCCCCTCATCCTCAACCCGCAGCTGCTCGAGCGCACATCGCTCCAGCAGGCGCAGGGCGCGGCCAAGCCGCTGCACGTCTGGCCAGGCGACACCGCTCAGGAGATGGCGAAGAACTTCGACGTCCTCCTCGACCGGGTGCTTCGCACGGGTCGCGTCGGCGAGTACGCGGACGGCAAGGCCGCTGAAGTCGATGACGCGGCCGCCGCTGCGGCCGTCGCCGCGATCGAGAGCACGCCGGCCACCGAAGAGTAGGCGGCTGCCCTTCGACAGGCTCAGGGACCGGGGACACGGTGGCTGAGTTCGTCGAAGCATGGCTCAGCGGGCCCTTCGACAAGCTCAGGGACCGGGTGGGGCGATGCTGCGGGCCCTTCGACAGGCTCAGGGACCGGGCGTGCGGCGTGGCGCTACGCGCTTCGTGCGGAACGACGCGCGGACAGCTCGTCCAGCGGGTCCTCGGCCTGCGCATCGAACGCGACGAGCGTCGACTCGACCTCGCGGAGCACCTTGCCGACAGCGATGCCGAAGACGCCCTGGCCGCGGCTGACGAGGTCGATGACCTCATCGTTGGACGTGCACAGGTAGACGCTCGCGCCATCGCTCATGAGCGTGGTCTGCGCGAGATCCACAACACCGGCCTCACGGAGCTGGTCGACGGCGGTGCGGATCTGCTGCAGGGAGATACCGGTGTCGAGCAAGCGCTTCACGAGCTTCAACACCAGGATGTCGCGGAATCCGTAGAGACGCTGCGAGCCGGAACCGGCTGCGCCGCGGACGGTCGGTTCAACGAGTCCCGTGCGCGCCCAGTAGTCGAGCTGACGGTAGCTGATGCCGGCCGCACGTGCTGCAACGGCACCACGGTAACCGTGGCCTTCTTCGATCGAGGGTAGCCCATCCGTGAACAGCAGTCCGAGGTCACCATAGCGTGACGGATTATCGCGACTGAGTTCACTCATGTCTGCCATCTCCTCGATTCACGCGACGGGTGCGCCGCTCTCCCCACGGTACCGACGGGTCTGGTCCGAGGCAACGACATCCGCTCCAAGGCGTCGGCGTGTCGTCCACATGTACCGGAACCGTGATCTGGTCGAGACACTCTCGAGACGACACGGACCGGGCCACAGCCCACTCTACGCCCGTGCGGACAGATGGGCACCCGAACGAGTTTCACCAGACGCGAATCGGCCACATCCAGAGGGACGGACACGACGCCGCAACGCAGCGACGCCACGATGCCACGACGCTCGTGGTCAGGACTGGCGGGTCGGGCGATCGAGTGCCGACCGGACGAGGCTGCTCCGCACACGCTCCAACTGATGCGCGATCTCCACGGCTCGATCCGCGGCCTTCGCGCGTCCGGAGGCATCCTTGCGACGCAGGATGGGACTCAACGCGCTCTCGATGAGTCCGACCTCGCGCTCCACGGACGCCCGGAAGCCGCGAAGATGGCGCGGTTCGATGCCGGAGCGCTGCAGATCGACGAGGATCCGCAGGAGCGACAGCACCTCTTCGGAGTACGTCTCGGCCGGCACGATGAGCGAGGCGCTGACGGCGTCGCTGAAGAGCGCCGGCGTCGCCCCTGCCTCACGGATGAGCTCGTTGCGTTGCAGCTTCCGCGCCACAGGCAGGATCGTCGGGGCGTTCTCGCCCGCCGTCGCGCCGGGGAACACGGGAGAGCGACCGGCATCGACCTCGTCGAGGTACGTGCGGATGACCTTGAGCGGCAGGTAGTGGTCGCGCTGCATCGACAGGATGAGATGCAGGCGCTCGAGGTCTGCCGAGTTGAACTTCCGGTAACCCGACTTGGTGCGCGCCGGCGAGACCAGACCCTGCTCCTCGAGGAAGCGGAGCTTGGAGTTGCTCAGCTCCGGGAACTCAGGGGTGAGCCGCGCCAACACCTGACCGATGCTCAGCAGCGGTCCGCCTTCCGGCTTCCCGTGCGGATGCAGCGCTGCCACTAGTTGCCCAGCTGGCTGGCGAGGTCGATCCGTGAGGAGTAGAACGTGAGGCGGAACTTGCCGACCTGCACCTCTGCGCTGTCGCTGAGGAGTGCGTTGTCGATGCGGATGCCGTCGAAGTACGTGCCGTTCAACGAGTTGAGGTCGCGGATCTCGAACGCGGTGCCGTGGCGGTGGAACTCCGCGTGGCGCCTGGAGACCGTGACGTCGTCGAGGAAGATGTCGGCGTTGGGGTGACGGCCGACCGTTGTGACATCGGCGTCGAGCAGGAAGCGTGCACCCGCATTCGGGCCGCGGCGCACGATGAGCAGCGCAGAGCCGGACGGAAGCGCCGCGATGGCTTCCTTCTCCTCGGCCGTGACATCGGAGTCGATGGCCGCGAGGGCTGCACCGAGGTCCTCGCCGAAGGTCAGCGTGGTGTCGACCTCGCTGTCCGGGCCGGCGGGCGCACCATTGGATGTCGAGGGGTTCTCGCCCGCAGCATCGCGGTTGTACGCCCCCGTCGTCGGGTTGTTGTCGTCATACTCAGCCACCGTCGACCTCCTCTCGTTCCAGCGTATCTGATGTGGCGCGTCTGTTGAGACGCGTTCTCCGAAGGATCGCGATCGTCTGCAGCAGATAGATGATGCCGGCCCACCAGTAGAGCGCAGCGCCGACGAGAGCGGTCACCCAGCCGACGGGGGTCATCACCGCTGCGATGGCCGGGAACGCCTCGCCCAGCATGAGCGCAGGAAGGCCGATGAAGAGCAACGCGGTCCCCCACTTGCCCACCTTGATGACCGGCAGCACACGATGCCCCCTGCTGTGCAGGGCGATGCCGATGCCGAGCAGCATGAGGTCACGCGCCAGGATCGTGAGCACGAGCCACCACGGGATGAGTTCACGCCATGCGAGGCCGAACATCGCGGCGAGGATGTAGAGCCGATCCGCCGCCGGGTCGAGCTGCTGCCCCAGTTTCGTGACCTGTCCGAGCCTCCTGGCGAGGAACCCGTCGAGGAAGTCCGTAAAACCGGAGAACGCGAGCGTCGCGAGGGCCCAGATGTCGTAGCCCTGAATGAGGAGCACGAGGAACACCGGCACAAGGAGCAGGCGCAACATGCTCAAGAGGTTGGGGATGGTCAGGATGCGGTCGCTGACCACGGCCCCCGATCGATCCTCCACGCGTCGAGTCTATCTGCGCACCCCATCGCTGGCTACGGCGGTCAGGTGACGATCTAGAGTCGATCGTATGGAAACCACGGCGAGTGTGCGGGTCGACGCCTGGATCTGGGCCGTCCGGCTGACGAAGACCAGGTCGGCAGCGGCGACGGCGGCACGCGCCGGACACGTCAGGGTGAACGGCGACCGGGCGAAACCGGCCCAGCCGGTGCGCGTCGGTGACGAAGTGCGGCTCCGCGTCGCCGGATTCGACCGGATCGTCGAGGTGCGGGCCGTCATCGCGAAACGCGTCGGCGCAGAGGTCGCAGCGACGTGCCTCATCGACCGCTCGCCACCACCGCCGACCAAGGAGGCGATGTCCGCGGTCCCCCAGCGCGACCGCGGCGCCGGGCGACCGACGAAACGGGAGCGGCGCGACATCGACAAACTGCGAGGGTTCGAACACTGAGCCGGATGCGGGCCCGCTGAGCGCATCGCCCTCGGTTCGTCGGTTCCGCTTCCCGATGCACCAGACTCCCCAGTTCACCGGACTCCCTCTTCACCAGGCTCCCCCGAATCACCCAGCCGACACACATGATCACCCCAGGCCGGCCGAGCAGAATATCAGGATGTTTCGTCGCCACCCCGTCCTCAGCACGCTGACCATCGCGTACCTCGCGCTGGTCGCGTTCGTGACGCTCGGGCCGCAGCCGGTCGACTCCTCCAGCACCGGATGGGTCTGGCGGCTCCTCGGCGTCTTCGATCGATACGAGGCGACCAGCTGGATCACCTTCGACCGCCTCGAGTTCGGCGCCAACATCGCCATGTTCGTGCCCATCGGACTGTTCTTCCTCCTGCTCTTCGGGCGCCGACGGTGGTGGCTCGCGATCCTCATCGGCGGAGCGCTCACGATCGGCATCGAGACCAGCCAGCTGTTCCTCCCCGGCAGGGTGTCCGATGTGCGCGACCTCCTGTCGAACACGACGGGTGCCGTGCTCGGTGTGCTCATCGGCCTGGTGCTCACCGCTCGGAGCAGCCGGCGCATGCGGCTCACCGCCCGAGCCGCTCACTGACGACGCGCGCCCCTGCGCGTTCAAACGAGTCTCACAGCTGCCTGAGAAGTTCTCCAAGGCCGCTTCAGTAGAGTGCTTGAGACGGCCGGGCCGACGATGCACCGAACGCACACCCCGACCGTCCGCCCATTGCACGTGAAGGAGCAGGCGCACGCATGAGCGAATCACACGGACCGAGTGAGCGGAGCGGATCGAACGAGCCGCGCGGCCTGACAGACCCGAGCGGCCTCGTCGCCGCCTCGGACAGCCTCGGCGAGATGAAGCGGCTCAAGGACGAGTTCACCCGGTTCATGATGCTGTACAAGTTCGGCATCGACGAGATCACGACGAAGATCAACATCCTCAAAGAGGAGTTCAGCCAGATCCACGACTACAACCCGATCGAGCACATCAGCTCCCGGCTCAAGACCCCGGAGAGCATCATCGGGAAGATCGAGCGCAAGCAGTTCGGTCAGGACATCGAGGACATCCGCCAGAACATCACCGACATCGCCGGCGTCCGGGTCACCTGCAGCTTCATCTCCGACACCTACAAGGTGTTCGACATGCTCACCAGCCAGCAGGACATCACCGTCGTCCGGGTCAAGGACTACATCAAGAACCCCAAGCCGAACGGATATCAGAGCCTCCACGTGATCGTCGAGGTGCCGGTGTTTATGTCGGACGGGCCGACCCCCGTGTTCGTCGAGATCCAGTTCAGGACCATCGCCATGGACTTCTGGGCGAGCCTCGAACACAAGATCTACTACAAGTACGACAAGGCCGTGCCGGACACCCTGCTCGCCGAGCTCAAGAACGCCGCCGAAGCAGCCGGACGCCTGGACCTCAAGATGGAACACCTCCATCGAGAGGTCCAGGAGTACAGCGCCGCGGAGGCGTTGGAAGCCAGAGAGCGTCAGAACGGCGGGGCGCCGAAGCCGTTATCGCTCGCGGATCGGGTGATGACCGAGTTGCTCGAAGGGCTTGAGAACTGAGGTCCTGTCGCTCTGCGTTGGCCCTTCGACAAGCTCAGGGACCGGGGAGCGGAGATCGGCGCTAGCCCTTCACCGCTCCACCGAGACCCGCTCCGCTCAGGAACAGCTTCTGGAAGATGATGAAGATCACCACCGGGATGAGCGTCGAGATCGCGAGCGCCGCGAGGTACACGTCCAGCTCGATCGCGTTCTGCAGGGTCGGCAGCCGCACGGACAACGGTTGGATGGCCGGATCCCGCAATACGAGCAACGGCCACAGGTAGTCCTTCCACGCCGCGATGATCGCGAAGACCGACGCGACGCCGAGGATGGGCTTCGACATCGGGAGCACGATCGACCAGAACAGGCGGAACGGCCCCGCACCGTCGGTCCGCGCCGCCTCGAACACCTCACGGGGCAGGTTGTCGAAGAACCGCTTCACGATCACGACGTTGAACGCGCTCGCCCCGGCCGGCAGCCACACCGCCCAGAACGTGTTGATGAGCGAGGTGCCGAGCAACGGCGGATTGAGGATCGTCAGGTACAGCGGCACGAGCAGGACCACGGCAGGCACGAAGAGCGTGCAGAGGATGAGGCCGAACAGGAACGGTCCGTACTTCGGGCGCAGCACCGACAACGCGTAGCCGCCGGTCGTCGCGACGATCATCTGCACGAGCCAGGAGCCGAGGGCGACCCAGATCGTGTTCATGAACTGCACGTCGATGTGCACGGTCGACCACGCCGTCGACAGGTTCGCCCAGTCGACGCCGTTCGGGAAGATCGCCATCGGCTGCTGGAGCGTGTCCGCCGTCGGGGTGATCGCCGACTTCGCGAGCCACAGCAGCGGACCGAGCCCTGCGATGATGAGCAGGACGAGCAGGATCCCGTGCGTGAGCGTCGTCCCGATGCGGATTCCCCGCTTCGATCGGTCGGCAGAGGACAGGATCCCGCGGTCCGGCGCATCCTCTGGCGAGGACTCCTTGCGACGGCGACGACGACGACCGCCGACGGGAGGTTGCTCGTCGACGGAGACGAGCGGCTCGTCGCCCGGCATCCCGGGAGCAGGCAGGAGCGTGTTGGAAACGGTCATGACTGGCTCCAGGACTTGGTGAGACGGAAGTAGACGAGCGAGAGGACCGCGAGGAACGCCGCGAGGATGAGGCTCAACGCCGTCGCGGCCCCGTAGTCGCCGCCGAGGCTGTTCTGGAACGCGTACCGGTAGATGAGCAGCAGGATCGTGACCGTCGAGTTCACCGGACCACCGCCCGTGAACAGGAACGGTTCGAGGAACACCTGCGCGGTGCCGATGATCTGCAGGATGAACGTGACGAGCAGGATGGAGCGCAGCTGCGGCAGCGTGACGTGCCACACCTTCTGCCAGATCGACGCCCCGTCGACCTCGGCCGCGTCGTACAACTCGGGCGGGACGCTCGTCAGCGCGGCCAGGTAGATGATGATCGTGCCGCCGGCCGCCGCCCAGGTCGCCTCGACGACGAGTGACGGCATCGCCTGCGCTGCGCTCTGGATCCACGGTTGCGGCGGGATGCCGACCCACCCAAGCACGGTGTTGAAGACGCCGGTGTCACGAGCATCGTAGAAGAACTTCCACAACAGCACCGCGACGACGGGAGGAACCACCACCGGCAGGTAGGCGAGCGCGCTGTACAAGCCCTTCGCACGTTTGACCTCGCTCATCAGCACGGCGACGACGAGCGGGATCGGATACCCGATGATGATCGCCAGGAAGGCGAACCAGGCGGTGTTCCCGATCGCCGTCCAGAACAGCGGATCGTTCACCACCGTCACGAAGTTGTCCCAGCCCACGAACGTCGGCGGGGTGACGAGATTCGTCTTCTGGACGCTCATCACGATCGCCCGCCCGATCGGGAACCAGGAGAAGATCCCGAAGATCAACAGGAGCGGGACGAGGAAGAGGAGGGTGCTGAGACCACCGCCGCGGACCCAGGTCACCGGATTTCTGCGGACTGCGCGTCTGGTGGCGCGCGGTGGATGATCAAGAGCTGTCATGGTGTTCCTCGGTCGGTGTGGAGCGCTGAGAGCCGGCCGACGGGTTGCGCACCCGTCGGCCGGCCGGATCGATGCCTACTTGTCGGCGTCGATCAGTTTCTGGATGTCGGTGTTCACCTTCGCGAGGAGGGCGTTGATGTCGGCGTTCTGATCCGTGAGCACCGCCTGGACAACGGTGTCGAGCGCCCCGTACAGCTCCTGCGTGTGCGCCTTGGGCTCGGCAACGATGTTCTGGTCGAAGATCGCGTCGGTGAAGCCCTTGACGTTGTCGAGCGGGATGTTCACGAGCGGCGCGATCCATTTCTGCTGCTCGTCGTACGTCGCCTTGTCGAACAACGGCAGCGTCGGAACGCCGACCGGGATGCCCGTGCTCTTCAGGATCTTCGCGTCGGCGACCGCCTGGTCCTCGTTGATGAGCTTCTGCATGTAGTAGAAGTCGATCCACTTGACCGCTGCCGCCTTGTGCGCGGCATCGGCCTTGACGCTGACGGCCGCGACGTTGCCACCGCTCAGCACACCGGCGTCGGCGTTGCTCGCATCGATCGGGAGCGTTGTGAGGCCGTAGTCCTTCGGGTCGACTGCGTTCTGCTGGACGAGCGCCGTGAGGACGTCCGAACCGCTCGGGTACATCGCGACCTGGCCGGCGCCGAACGCCTGGTTGATGCCGCTCCAGTCGAGCAGGAAGTTGCTGCCGAGGGAGTTGTCGTCCCAGCGCAGCTTCTTGAGCCATTCGAGCGACGCCTTCACCTGCGGGTTGTCGGCCGTGACCGTGACCTTGCCAGAGGAGTCGACCGTCTCCAGCCGTCCGCCGCGCGCGTACGCCGTGGTCGTGAGCTCCCAACCACCGTTGTTGCCCTGCGTCATCTGCATGTAGCCGGCGACACCAGGGACCTTCTCGGAGATCGTCTTGGCGTAGGACTGGATCTCATCCCACGACGTCGGCGGCTTGTCAGGGTCGAGGCCGGCCTGCGCGAAGATCTTGCGGTTGTAGGAGAGGCCCATCGCATACGGGCCGTACGGGATGCCGAAGAAATCACCCTTGTCGTCCTGGGCGATGTTGATGACCTTCGGGTTGAACTTGTCCGCGTACGGCAGCTTCTTGACGTCGTCCGTGATGTTCGCGAGCTGGCCGTTCTGCAGGAGCGTCTTCGCGTCCGTGAACGGCACGTTGAAGGTGTCGGGCAACGTACCGCCGGCGAGCTGCGTCGCGAAGGTCGGACCCGTCCACTGGTACTCCTCCGGGACGACCTTGATGTCGGGGTTCGCCTTCTCGAACTCCTTCACACGGGCGTCGAAGGCGTCGAACGCCTCCTTCTTGCTGCCGGGGATGAGGCTCGCGACCCGGATGGTGACCTTGCCGTCGTCCGCTGGAGTCGACGAGCAACTCGCGAGCAGGCCGACGCCCATAAACGCGACAGCTGCGATCGCGATGGTTCTGGTGGGTGACTTCATCGTCATGTCCTTTCGGTGATGGTGCTGGATCGGTGCGTGGGTGATGCTGGATGGTGCTCGGTGCTTGTCGGTGATGTTCTGTTCAGTTCGATTCAGGTCAGTTCTGTTCAGTGCTCGTACTGCCAGGTGCCCGGCCTCACGAGTCGACCTCGAGCCAGGCAGTCGTGTCGCTCGGGAGCAGACCGTGCTGGAGCGGGCCGCTCGCGAGGAGGATCGAGCGATGCTGCGGGAGCGCGACCGGTTCAGACCCCAGATTCGTGATGCTCACGAACCCGGCGCCGCGCGAGAACGCGAGCACACCGGGCTCGGCATCGAGCCACTCGAGCGAGCCGTCACCGAGCGCGACGCGTTCGTGCCGGATCGCGAGCGCCCGCCGGTAGAGCGACAGCATCGAGTCCGGGTCCTGAGCCTGCGCCTCGGCGGTAAACGCCGCCCAATCGGCCGGCTGCGGCAACCACGGCTCGACGGCATCTGCGGTGAAACCGAACGGCGCGTGGTCTCCTGACCACGGCAGCGGGACACGACAGCCGTCACGTCCTGGGTCGATGCCGCCCGAGCGGAAGTGCATGGGGTCCTGGATGCGGTCGAGCGGGATGTCCTCCACCTCGGCCAGCCCCAGTTCATCGCCCTGGTACAGGTAGAGCGAACCGGGCAGCGCCGCGGTCAGCAAGGCCGCCGCCCGCGCCCGACGCGTGCCGAGTTCGAGATCCGTCGGCACCCCGAAGCGCTTGTTCAGGAAGGCGAACGAGCTATCGTCCCTGCCGTACCTCGTGACCGGCCTCGTGACATCGTGGTTCGAGAGCACCCAGGTCGACGGCGCACCGACCGGGGCGTGCGCCGCGAGCGTCGAGTCGATCGATTCGCGCAGCTGCGCAGCATCCCACTGCCGGGCGAGGAAGTCGAAGTTGAACGCCGTGTGCAGCTCGTCCGGTCGCAGGTACGCTGCGAAACGGTCGATGTCCGGCAACCAGATCTCGCCGACGAGGATGCGCGCACCAGGGTAGGAGTCCGCGACCCTGCGCCAGGAACGGTAGATCTCGTGGAGCTCGTCCCGGTCCGTGTTTGGGTGCTCCCCCGGCGCCGGGTGCTCAGGCACCTCCGGCAGCGTCGGGTCCTTCACGAGCAGGGCGGCCGAGTCGATGCGGACGCCGGCGACGCCGCGGTCGAACCAGAACCGCAGGACGTCCTCGTGCTCCTTGCGGACATCCGGGTGGTTCCAGTTGAGGTCCGGCTGCTCGGGCGTGAACAGGTGGAGGTACCAGTCGCCGGGCGTCCCGTCAGGGTTCGTCGTGCGGGTCCAGGTGTCCCCGGAGAAATTCGAGATCCAGTGGTTCGGCATCCCGTCGCCGTCCGGGCCGGTGCCCGGACGGAACCAGAACCGGTCACGAGCCGGAGATCCAGGACCTGCTTCAAGCGCCTCCTGGAACCAGGCGTGCGCACTCGAGATGTGGTTGGGGACCACATCGACGATCGTGCGGATGCCAAGGGCGAGCGCCTCCCGGATGAGCGCCTCCGCCTCGTCGAGTGTGCCGAACGCCGGGTGGATCGTCCGGTAGTCGGACACGTCGTAGCCGCCGTCGGCGAGCGGGGACGAATACCAGGGAGTGAACCAGATGGCGTCGACGCCGAGGTCGCGCAGGTAACCGAGGTGAGCTCTGACACCGGCGAGATCGCCGGTCCCATCGCCATTCCCATCGGCGAAGCTCCGCGGGTACACCTGGTAGATGACGGCGCTGCGCCACCACAACGGGTCGTCGCCCGGCGGCACGACGGGGGCGACGTCACGCAGGGGACGCGAGGACACCGCAGGCGATGGGCCTGAGGTCTGCTCGGTCAGGGTCGATGGTTCCACGCGGGTCCTTGTCGGTTGGCCCGCTCATCCGTCGTCCGCCGCGAACGAGCATCGTTCGGCGTCCGACGAGCCGCGGGAGGCGGTCGTCCAGACGACGGTCGGAGCCGGAAGATCGCTCAACACCATCGTCGTGATGCGAACGTAGCCTTTTTGACAAAGTGATGCAAGAACTCAACAAAGAGTAAATGGCTTGCGTATTTTGCGTCACGTCGACGCCGGAATCACCATCTCCGTGTGGCCCTGAGAGGCTTAAATGAGGCGATCAGCCCACTTGGGAGACGGGACCGGTCGACCCTCTGACCACCAGTTCCGGCTCGAACAGGAGCTCGTCCGAGGTCGCGGAATCACCAGAGATCTGTCGGAGCAACAGCTCGATGATCGTGCGCCCCATCGGCTCGATCGGCTGCCGCACGGTCGTCAGCGGAGGCTCCGTGCAGTTCATGAGCGCGGAGTCGTCGTAGCCGATGATCGACACGTCCTCCGGAACGCGGCGACCCGTGCGCCGGACAGCCCTGATCGCGCCGAGCGCCATCGGGTCGCTCGCGCACACGATCGCCGTCACGCCGGCACGCAGGAGCTTCGTCGCGGCCGCCTGCGCCGACTCGAGCGAATACAGCGCGTGCACGATCTGCGCATCGTCCAATTCCAACCCCCAGTCGCCGGAGAGCCGCCTGATCGTCGCGAGCTTCCGCGCGGACGGCACGTGATCCCGCGGCCCGAGCAGGTACCCGATGCGGGTGTGCCCCAGCTGCCGCAGATGCCCCATCGCCTGCTCGATCGCAACGGTGTCGTCACAGGAGACGGTGGCGAAGTCGAGGCCCTCGACCGGGGCGTTGACGAGCACGGTGGGGAGGCCGACCTCCGTCAGACGACCGTAATGATCGTGGGTGGCGTCCTCCTGCGCGTACGCTCCACCGACGAACACAACACCGGAGACCTGCTGCCCGAGCAGGAGGTCCACCCAGTCGGACTCGCTGATGCCGCCGGCCGTCTGCGTGCAGAGCACCGGGGTGTAGCCATTCTGGGCGAGCGCTCCCCCGATGACCTCGGCGAAGGCCGGGAAGATCGGGTTCTGCAGCTCGGGGAGCACGAGCCCGACGAGCCGGGCGCGTTCACCCCGGAGCTTCGTCGGGCGCTCATAGCCGAGGACGTCGAGGGCGGTGAGGACCGTTTGCCTCGTGGCCTCGGACACCCCCGGCTTTCCGTTGAGGACACGGCTCACCGTGGCTTCTGATACTCCGACCTTGCGAGCGACTTCAGCGAGACGTCTGGACATGCGGCAATGATACGCAAGTTGTTGCAATCGTGCGCAAGAAGTTGACAGCGTTTCAGGCTCAGGGACCGGTGGGCCCTTCGACAGGCTCAGGGACCGGGGCGGGGCCCTTCGACAAGCTCAGGGACCGGGGTGGGGGTGGACCCTTCGACAAGCTCAGGGACCGGGGTGGGGGTGGACCCTTCGACAAGCTCAGGGACCGGGGTGGGGGTCGCTGAGCTTGTCGAAGCGTGGGCGCGAAGCGGTCAGGCGCGGTAGCTGCCGGAGACGAGCTCCTCGATGAGCGTCGGACCGGTCGGGTTCCAACCCAGCTCCGACTTCGCGAGCGCACCAGACGCCTGCTGGTCGAGGAACAGCGCATCCGCGAAGGCCGCACCGAGACGCTCGCGCGTCGCCTCCTCGCCCTCAGGAACCACATCGACGCCATCGCCGGCCGCAGCCTGCGCGAGCTCGGCCGCCGTCGGGTTCACACCGGTGGCCCCGATGTACGTCGCACCCGTTCGACCGTCCTCGAGCACCTTCACATACAGCGCGGCGAGGTCATCGACGTGGACGGTCGGCCAGTGCTGGTCGCCCGCGCCGATCGCCGTGATCGCACCCGACTCCGTGCGCGGTGCTCCGACGACGAGCCCGGGGAGCCCTGCTCCGTGCCCGTAGACGATGCTCGGGACGACGACGGACGCATCGACGTCGCCGTTCAGGATGCGCTGCTCGCGCTCGTGACGCCACGCCGTGAGCGCCGGGGCGTTGTTGGGAGTCTCCTCCGTGATGTCATCCGATGATCCGTAGCTCCAGATCCCACCGGTGTGCACGAACCGCTTGTCCGTGCCGCCGAACGCGGCCTCGACCGCGGTCAGGACGGCGTCATCGAACTCCGAAGCCGGTCCGTCGCTCGGCGCAGCGGTGTGGATGGCACCCTCGACGCCCGCGAGCTGCTCGGTCAGCCAGGCGACATCGGTCAGATCGTGCTGCACGGCCGTGGCCCCTGCCGCCTCCACCGCTTTCGCGGACGCATCGCTCCGGACGACGGCCACGACGTCGTGGCCGTTGCTCCGCAGCTGTTCCAGGATCCGTGAGCCGATGAAACCCGTTCCACCGGTGAGAAGTACCGTCATGTGCCTGCCATTCTCGATGGGGAAGGCCGATCCTCCCCGCTCCGAATGCAAGTCAGTCACATCCGAAGCTATTCCGCGAGCGACTTCCGCATCTGTACAGCCGTCGTCTCGTAACCGAGCGACTCATAAAGCGACCTGGCCGGTGTGTTGAACCCGAACACGTTCAGGCCGAGAGTGACGGCGCCGCGGGCGTTCGCCTCCACCTCGGCGAGACGCATCGCCTGCCGCCCGTAGCCCTTGCCACGTTCTGACTCGACGACCTCGATGTCCCAGACCCACCAGTCGACCGGGCTGTCCGTCGTCGGGCCGATCCACAGGACGCCGACGGGCGCGTCCTGCGCTTCGCCGATGACGTCGAAGACGACGTGGCCGTCGGCCAGGGAACCATTCGGGAAGAACTGTGCGAGCGACCGTTCGGCGTTCGCGGTCGCTTCGGACTCCGACTCTCCCGCCTTGATCCGCTCGGTGCGGTAGGTCTCGTTGGCTGCGAGCATCCACACGGTGAGGCGATCGACGGGCATGGGACTGAGAGAGATCGTCATCAGACCAGTCTGTCAGCCCGGAACCCTGCACGATGGCCGAGCATCGGGAACAACACCGCTCCCCCGGGAATAATCGGGTCGCGGCCGGTGGTTGTGAAGGTGGTGCTCCGCGAGGCGACGGCCGAGTGCGACGCACGATGACACACGATTGGGACGGATCCGTCCGTTCTCGGAGAATTGAGACATGAGCACGAGCACCGACAGCACCACGCAGAACGCCGCAGCGGACGCGAACACGGTCGACCCGGCATCGGTCGTCGACGCCGCACGCGCCGCCCACGCCGCGTGGCGCGCCGGCCGCCTCGCCCAGGTGGTGTCCCCCCTCGGCAACCTGGCCCTCGTCGAAACGCGTTGGCTGCCGGACGGCGAGCAGTTGAGCGCCGAAGAGGCCGTCGCCGGTCAGGTCCCCACCGTCACCGCGACGACACTGCAGCGCACGAACCTCGACACCGGCGCACCCGAATACGGCATCCGCCTGTGGGACACGGACTCAGCGGCGATCCGCGCGTTCGACACGATCGGGCTGTTCGACTTCGACCCGTCCTGGGTCGTCGAAGCGGAGTTCACGCCGGTGTCGGAGGACCGCACCGTCCCGTTCGAGCACATCAGGGACAACGGCGGCACACGCGACCTCGTCGTCCCCGGCGACATCCGGTTCACCAAGGACGGCGTCGACTACGTGATGAGCGCGTTCGAGGACGACGGCACGCTGCTGCTCGTGTTCGGCGACGAGACGAACCACCGCACAGGCGACGGAGCGAGCTACGGGTCGGGCCGGTTCCTGTTCGTCCAGCGCATCGGCGCGGGCGGATTCGGTGAGGCCGGAACGGTCGTCCTCGACTTCAACCAGGCGTTCGTGCCGCCCTGCGGCTTCTCCGCCCAGTACAACTGTCCGCTCCCGCCGGCACAGAACCGGTTCACCGGCCCCGTCGAAGCCGGCGAGCAGACCGTGCGCTTCACCGGCGACTTCGACATCTACACGGTCTGAGCACAACAGGCTCGATCTCCTGATCTCCACCCGGCCCGACGACGACACCGTCGGAGGGCCGTTCAACCGGGCGACGCCGCCCAGCCGGCCTCGGCCTGCCGCACGGTTCGAAACGCAGCAGCTCGAAACCCGGCGCACCAAGATCCAGCACCACAGCACCCCATCCCCAGCACTGGAGCACCCGTGAAACGCAGAACAACCCTGGGCGTCATCGCCCTGTCCCTGACCGCAGCGCTCGGCCTCGCCGGATGCGCAGGCGGCGGAGCGAGCAGCGCCACCGGATCCGACGCGACGATCGAGGTCGGCTCCCTCTACGAGCCGCAGAACCTGAGCAACGTCGACGGCGGCGGCCAGGGCGTCGTCGAAGCCTTCAACGGCAACGTCTACGAGGGCCTGTACAAGCTCACCGACGACGGCTCGGTGAAGCCGCTCCTCGCCAAGAGCGACACCGTGAGCGAGGACGGTCTCACGTACACCTTCACGCTGCAGGACGGTGTGAAGTTCCACTCCGGCAAGGAGCTCACGTCCGCCGACGTGAAGAAGAGCCTCGAAGCCGTCACCGCGCCGGACTCGCAGTCAGCCCGCAAGAGCAGCTTCTCCGTCATCTCCGACATCGAGACACCCGATGCGAAGACCGTCGTCATCAAGCTCTCCGAGCGCTCGATCTCCTTCATCTACAACCTCAGCTACGTCTGGATCGTCAACGACGAGCTGAAGGACCGCAAGACGAAGGAGGACGGCACCGGCCCGTACACCCTCGGCACCTGGAAGCGCGGCTCCTCGCTGAGCCTCGAGCGTTCGAAGGACTACTGGGGCGACGCACCCAAGAACAAGGAAGTCGTCTTCAACTACTTCACCGACGCGACCGCGCTCAGCAACGCGCTCGTCACGAAGCAGATCGACGTCATCACGAGCATCCAGAGCCCCGACCAGCTGAGCCAGTTCACCGGCAACAAGGACTACACGGTCTCGAACGGCAACTCCACCACGAAGGAACTCCTCGCGTTCAACGATCGCGTCGCCCCCTTCGACAAGGTCGACGTCCGCAAGGCCGTCTACTCCGCGATCGACACGAAGAAGCTGCTGTCCTCCATCTGGGGCGACTACGGCACCCTCATCGGCTCGATGGTCCCGCCGACGGACCCCTGGTACGAAGACCTCACCAAAGTGAACCCGTACGACCCGGCGCTCGCCAAGCAGGAACTCGCAGCGGCAGGCTACGCCGACGGCTTCACGTTCACGCTCGACACCCCGAGCTACGACCCGCACCCCGCCGTCGCCGAGTTCCTGAAGAGCGAGCTCGCGAAGGTCGGCATCACGGTCGACATCAACACGATCAGCGCCGACGAGTGGTACTCGAAGGTCTTCAAGGAGCAGAACTTCCAGGCGACGCTCCAGGAGCACGTCAATGACCGCGACGTGGTCTGGTACGGCAACCCGGACTTCTACTGGGGCTACAACAACCCGCAGGTGACCGAGTGGGTCAAGGAGGCCGAGCAGGCCACCTCGACCGATGAGCAGACCGCGAAGCTCAAGCTCGTGAACGAGCAGATCGCCAAGGACGCCGCCAGCGCGTGGCTGTACCTGTACCCGCAGATCGTGGTCGCTTCGAGCGACCTCAGCGGTTATGGCGTGAACGGGCTGAACTCGCAGTTCTACGTCTCGGACATCGTCAAGAAGTAAGTACAGCCCCACGCGACCCGCGTGGGCCACAACGCCCGGTCGTCGGCCTTTCGGTCGGCGTCCGGGCGTTACCCTTGGACACGAATGACTCTCTACCTCCTGCGCCGATCCGCGTTCCTCGTGATCTCCCTCCTGATCGCGATGATCGTGCTCTTCGTGCTGCTCCGCCTCCTGCCAGGCGACCCGTCGAACGCGCTGCTGTCCGTCCAGGCGACGCCGGAGCAGATCGCGGCCGCTCGGGCGCAGGTCGGCTCCGACCAGCCGCTGCTCGCCCAGTTCGCCACCTGGTTCGGATCACTCGCGACCTTCGACCTCGGCACCTCGTTCATCAGCGGGCTGCCGGTCGGTCCTGAGATCGTCTCCCGCCTCGCCGTGACCGTGCCGCTGACCCTCATCTCCTTCGTCGTCGCCGTCATCGTCTCCCTCTTCGCCGGGTTCGTCGCGGCGTACAAGGCCGACAAGTGGTACGGCGTCGCCCTGTCCGGGTTCTCGCAGCTCGGCATCGCCGTCCCCGTCTTCTGGGTCGGCATCCTCCTCGTCAGCGTCTTCGCGATCACGTTCAGGCTGTTCCCGTCCGGCGGCTTCCCGCGCGACGACTGGGCGAATCCGGCGGATGCGCTCACCTCGCTCGCACTCCCCGTCATCACGATCGCGATCGTCATGAGCGCTTCGCTCACCCGATATGTCCGGTCAGCGACCCTCGACGTGCTCGGCAGCGACTACCTCCGATCGGCCCGCGCGCAAGGCTCCGGGTTCGGCGAGGCCCTCTGGCGCCACGGCCTCCGCAACGGCGCGGTCCCAGTGGTCTCCATCCTCGGCATCGAACTCGCGACGGCGTTCCTCGGGGCGGTCGTCGTCGAGAGCGTCTTCAACCTCCCAGGACTCGGCAGCATGCTCCTCACCGCGATCGCCCAGCACGACTACCCGAACATCCAGGGGATCCTGTTCGTGAGCACCCTCGTCGTCCTCGTGATCGGCTTCCTCGCCGACGTCGCCCAGCGGCTCATCGACCCGCGCCTGCGCGTCAGCATCTCGGGGAACCGATGAGCGCCGCGGTCGATCTGACGACCGGCGGCACGGCGTCAGGACAGCCTGCCGCGCCGGCGACCGGCAGCACGGTGCGCCGCAGCCGTCGCCGCTCCGTGACCCTCGTCATCGGGCTGTGCCTCGTCGGCATCGTCGTCGCGGTCGCCATCGTGTCCGTCTTCTGGTTGCCCTACTCGCTGGAGGACACCTCCGGCGGGCGCCTCGACGGCCCCAGCGCCGCACACTGGCTCGGCACGGACAAACTCGGACGAGATCTGCTCAGCCAGCTGATGGTCGGCGCGCGGATCGCCCTGCTCGTCGGTGTCGGCTCCGTGGCGGTCGGCGCGGTCATCGGCGTGACGATCGGCCTCATCGCCGCCCTGTCCCGCTCGTGGGTCGACGACACGATCTCCGCGGCGCTCGACGTCGTCATCGCGTTCCCCGTCCTCCTGCTCGCGATGCTCATCGTCGCCGCGCAAGGGGCGTCGCTCGGGTCGGTGATCCTGGCCATCGGACTCGCGATGTCGGCGATCGTGGCCAGGCTGACCCGGATCCTCGCGCGTCGGGTGCTGAGCGAGCAATACGTCACGGCGGCACGCACCTCTGGCACACGCTGGCCCGGCGTCATCGTGCAGCATGTGCTGCCGAACATCTGGACCACGCTGAGCGTCAACCTGGCGCTGCAGTTCGGCATCGCCGTCCTCGCAGAGGCGAGCCTGTCGTACCTCGGCCTCGGGGCGCCGCCGCCGAACGCGTCGTGGGGTCGGCTGCTGCAGGAGGCGCAGGGCACCGTCGCGACCGCTCCCGTCGGGGCGATCGCCCCCGGCATCGCGCTCGTCATCCTCGTGGTTGGCGTCAACTTCATCGCCGACGGACTGCGCGACCTCGCCGACCCGACACGCAGGAGGAGCCGATGAACGCGTCCCCCGCATCGGCCGACGGCTCGGCCATGCCCGCAGGTCCGACGACACCCGCTGCACCGGCGCTGCTCGAGATCGACGGGCTCACTGTCCGCACGCCGGACGGCACCGCGCTCGTCGACGGACTCGGTTTCAGCATCCGTCCGGGCGCACGGCTCGGACTCATCGGCGAATCCGGCTCAGGGAAGTCGTTGACGTCGCTCGCCGTCACGGCGCTCCTCCCGAGCGCGCTGCAGTCGAGCGGAAGCGTCCTCCTCGACGGTGTGCAGGTCATCGGCGCCGCCGAACAGGCGCTCAGGCGACTTCGTGGACCGGTCGCGTCGATCGTGTTCCAGGAGCCGCTCACGGCGCTCGATCCGCTCATGCGGCTCGGCAAGCAGGTGGCGGAGCCGCTCAATCGGCACCGTGGGCTGCGCGGCGTCGAGCTCCGTGCAGCCGTGCTCGACGCGCTCCGCGATGTGGCGCTTCCGGACGTGGAGCGCATCGCGAACGCCTACCCGCACGAGATCTCCGGCGGCCAACGGCAGCGGGTGGCCATCGCGATCGCACTGGCGAGTTCGCCGAAGCTCCTCATCGCCGATGAACCGACGACGGCACTCGATGTGACGGTGCAGGCGGAGGTGCTCGCCCTCCTCGATCGTCTTGTGCGCGAACGCGGCATGGCGCTCCTGTTCATCAGCCACGACCTCGCCGTGGTCTCCTCGCTCGTCGACGACGTCGTCGTGATGCAGGCCGGACGGGCCGTGGAGCACGGACCGGTCCGACAGGTGCTCTCCGCGCCGCGGCATCCGTACACAACGGCGCTCGTCGCGAGCGCCAGAGCCCTCGACGACGCATTGGAGGAGCGATGAACGACACGGACGCGTTCGATAGTGCGGACGCATCGGGCGTCGCCGGCGTCGCTGCTCCACCCATCCTGGAATTGCGCGACGCGAACTTCCGGTACCGCTCGGGCGGGCTCGCGATCGAGGACGTGTCACTCGCCGTGTCGGCGGGCTCCGGCATCGGGCTCGTCGGGGAATCCGGGGCCGGCAAGACCACGCTCCTGCGGCTGCTGCTCGGCCTCGCAGCGCCGACGACCGGCGAGGTGCGCTTCGACGGGCACGCACTCGACCGGCGGGACAGAGCTCTCATGCGCCGCTTCAGGACCTCGGTGCAGACGGTGTTCCAGGACCCATACTCGTCGCTCGACCCGAGACAGCGCATCGAACGCATCGTCAGCGAGCCGCTGCGCTCCCTCGGGATCGCCCGCGGCGCCGACGCGCAATCGTTGGCGGCTGCATCGCTCGCCTCGGTCGGGTTGCCGGCTGACGTGCTTCGTCGCTACCCGCACGAGTTCTCCGGCGGGCAGCGGCAGCGCATCGCGATCGCCCGTGCGACGGTGTGCAGCCCCCGGTTGCTGCTCGCGGACGAACCCGTGAGCGCACTCGACGTGACGACGCGGATCCAGGTGATCGACCTCATCGCGGAGCTCCGCGAGCGGAACGGGCTCGCCGTGGTCATGGTGTCGCACGATCTGAGCGCCGTCGCGGCGTTGTGCGAACGCACGATCGTGCTGCGGGGCGGACGGGTGGTGGAGACCGGCTCGACGCAGCAGATCCTGCACGCGCCTGCCGAGCCCTACACGCGTGCGCTCGTCGACGCCGTGCCGAGGTTGCCGAAGGTCTGAGCTGGGCGTGCGGGCGGCCGTGCGTAGTGCGCGCCGCCCTTCGACAAGCTCAGGGACCGGGGTGCCCCAATCTTCAAATCCGGTCGATGAGCCTGTCGAAGCGTCCCGCACACGACTGCCCTTCGACACGCTCAGGGACCGGGGGTTGCCCAGACGGAAAAGCCCGGTCGCTGAGCCTGTCGAAGCGAAATCATCGAAGTCCTGTTCGAACGCGTGACCTTTTGATATGATAGATGAGTGGATATACCTTCGACGCCAACCGACATCGCCGAGCTGATCACCAGCCTCGGCGAACGGATCGCGTCCGAAGATCGGATCATCTGCGCAGCGGAGGCCAGGCGCACTGGGCTACTCGCCGATGCCGCGCACATCGCCGACGTGACTGCACTGACCATGATGCCCATCGGCACAACGCCCGCCCGCGCGCAGGAACTCGCCAGACGCTCGCTCCATCTTGAACTCGCGGCGATCACACATACGCCGGAACGCACCATCCAGCAGCGGATCCAGGAATCAGAGACGCTCGTCCACGAGCTGCCGGCAACACTCGCGGCGCTCGCATCGGGGGCACTGTCCATCGCGCATGCACGCGTCATCGTCGATCAGCTGTCCTCCGTCGATGCTCCGGACCGCGGCGCGTTCGAGGCGCTCATTCTTCCGATCGCGAAGACACACACTGCTGCGCACGTGCGTCAGAGCGCCAGGAAACTCCGCGAGAAGCTCCACCCGGAGACCAGCGCGTCCAGACACCGTGCCGCAAACCTCGAACGCCGAGTGGAGCTCACTCCGGCGCTGGACGGCATGGCCTGGCTGTCCGTCCTCGCCACAGCGCCCGTTGCGCTCGCCATCCAGGATCGACTCGCGGGACTCGCCCGTGAGGCGCGTCACGTCGGCGACACCCGCACAACGCCACAGCTCGAAGCCGACGCCGCTGCGACACTCCTGATGCACGGCACAACTGCCCGCGGCGAGAACGATCTCCCCGACTGGTTCATCCCCGGCATGCTCGACATCACACACACGATCGTGCCGACCGTCCATCTCACCGTTCCCGTCCTCACGATGCTCGGTCACGACGACGCGCCGGCCGGCCTCGACGGGTACGGTCCCATCGATCACGAGACCGCCACCCGACTCGCTGCAAACGCGCCGTCATTCATCCGCATCCTCACTCATCCGCACACCGGTTCGGTGCTCTCGGTGGGGCGGGACCGCTATGCGCCGCCACCTGATCTCAAACGCATGCTCGCCGTCAGAGATGCTCATTGCCGCGCGCCGGGCTGCAACCGTGCGGCCAAACGCTGCGACATCGACCACACCGTCGCCTGGGCGGCAGGCGGTTCCACTTCCGCCGGGAACCTCGCGCATCTCTGCCCAGGCCACCATCATCTGAAACACGAAGCCGGTTGGACCGTCCAACACAGCGACAACGGCCTCCTCACCTGGACGACACCGAGTGGACGACAGCACACGACCATTCCGGACCCGTCAGACTGGCAGCCGCTCCCGCGGGCGGATCCCCGGCCGGACCGCTCTGCTGCCGCGGCTTCGCCGGGCGCTCCGTTCGGCCCTTGAGATCGACAGTCACGGGCTGGTTGCCCTTCGACAGGCTCAGGGACCGGGGATTGCGCGGACGGAGAAGCACGGTACGTCCGCGCGCGGTCGCTGAGCTTGTCGAAGCGTCTCGCGCACAGCTGCCCTTCGACAGGCTCAGGGACCGAGGGTTACCGGACAGAGTAGCCCGGTCGCTGAGCTTGTCGAAGCGTCTCGCGCACGGCTGCCCTTCGACAGGCTCAGGGACCGAGTGGGGCTAGGCGGGAGCTCGAAGGACCAGGGCGATGGCCTCATCACGCGAACGGACACCGAGCTTCGCGAACAGGTTGTTGATGTGCGTCTTCACAGTGGAGACGCTCACGAACAACGCCCGCGCGATCTCCGGATTCCGACGCCGATCAACGACCAACGCCAACACGCGCCGCTCCTGCTCGGTCAACGCGACGAACCGCGAATCAGCGGAGATGTCGGCGAGAATCAGATCCGCCGATCGCGTGCCCGACGGCTCTCCTGTCTCTCCGCGTGCCGTCGCGGCGTCCGATGCCGAGACCCCACCGGACAACTCGCCCGGCTGCGCACTCTGCTGGCCGCCCGGCTGCCCACCCAGACCACCGAGCACGCGCCTCGTCACCTCCGGAGCGAAGGTGTTCTGTCCACGTGCCGTCGACCGGATCGCAGCCACGATATCGGCCCGCCCGGCGCTCTTCGTCAGATAGCCGGACGCACCGGCATCGAGCGCCCGTTTGATCGACACGTCGTCGACGTAGGTCGTCAACACCAAGATCTTCGCCGCCGGAACCGCCGCGCGGATCGCCGCTGTCGCCGCCGCACCGTCCACCTGCGGCATCCCGAGGTCCATCAGGACGACGTCGGGCGCCGTCGCCAACGCGAGCGTGATCGCCTGCGCCCCGTCCGCAGCCTCACCGACGACCTCGATGCCCGGCGTCAGACCGAGGATCGTCACCAGACCATCACGAACCGTCGCCTGATCGTCTGCGACGAGCACACGGATCACTGGTGGGACGGACTCTGCCATCGTCCCTGCGGCCTCAGAACTCTCGGACATCGACGACCTCCACCTCCACACTCCACGTCCCGCCCTGCGCAACCGCGGAGAACGAGGCGCCGACGGCATCGGCCCGCTCGCGCATGCCGACGATCCCGTGTCCGCCACCGCTCGCCGCGAGATCCGGAGAACTTCCGGCACCAGCGCTCTGCTCCCCGGCTCCCGCGCCGACCCCCGACCCTGCTCCGGCCCTCAGCGGATTCACCACCCGCACACGAACGGACGTCGCCGTCCAGCGCAACTCGACGTCGACATCGGCACCCGGCGCGTGCTTGCGCGCATTGGTGAGCGCCTCACGCACGATGCCGACGAACGCGTCGGTCACCCCCGCATCGATCGGGTGCTGACGCCCGGACTGTGTGAACCGCACCCGGGCGCCGCCGATCGCCTCAGCTCCGGCCCCAAGCGCATCGAGCGCCACCGCGAGCGGCTGGTCGACACCTCGAAGGGCGTCGACGGCACGCTTCGCCTCCGCGAGCCCCTCGACCGCGAGCGCCCGCGACGCTGCGACCCGTGCGAGGACGTCGGCGTCGACACCTCGGCTCTCCAGGATCGCCTCGGTCGCATCGAGCTGGACGACGAGCCCACCGAGCGAATGCGCGAGGACGTCGTGCACGTCCCGCGCGATGCGAGCCCGTTCGACGAGTGCCGCGTTCGCCGCATCATCGGCAAGGCGACGACGCTCCGCACGCTGTTCGAGCGCACGTTGACGGCGGATCAGACCACCGCCGACCCCAACGACCGTCCACAACAGCAGCTGAGGCGCAGCGGTCGGTCCCGCGTGCGTCACCGCCATCGACACCCAGGCGACCGCGACGGCGACCACCGTGACGATCCCGGTCCAGGCCAACGGCGTGGTGATGGTCGCGAACAGTGCGAACAGGCCACCCGCCACAAGCGCATACGAGGTGCCGGCCCCTGCGCCGCCGGTGACCGCGCCGAGCAACAGCACCACACTCCACAGGACGACGCGTGCACGCGCCATCCACGCGAGATCCGGGCGGTCGAACCAGCCCAACCCGGCCGCGGTCAGCCAACAGAGCACACCGAACAGCACCACCGGCACGGTGAACGGCTGGGGAGCCGGGACGGTGAGCGTGAACCACACGACGAATCCGAGGCCGATGAGATGCAACATGAACCCGATGGTGCGCGTTGTGAGCGAGCGGAACGGGACGTCGAGCACGTCTGCCATCGCCGTCCCTCCAACGTTCGTCGTCCATCAAACCGGTGCACCTGGTCGCCGCGGATGCGTCGACACCGGGTGCTCCGCCAATTCTCGCAACACAATGCAGCGAATCCGTGCAGCGAGTGCCCGCTCTCCGCGCATCTCCACTCCACTCGCCGACATCTCCACCCGGCCGGCGCCGCTCTCCACCCTGAGTCCGATCAGTTCTCCACCCGGCACCGTGACGTCTCCACCGCCCGGGTGGTTCACGTCAAGAACCCCGCTGAGCACACTGGAATCACGTTGAAACAACCGAAAGGACCGACCAGGTCATGGACACCCAAAGCCTCATCACACTGCTCATCTCAGCCGTCATCCTCGGCTGGCTGCTCGTCAAGCAGTTGAGCGTCCGGCCGCTCAAGGAACGTTCGATCCTCTGGATCGTGCTCATCCTGATCGGCCTCGTGCAGACCGCGAACTTCATGTCGACGGTCTCCCTCGGCGTCGCAGATGTCGCGCTGCTCCTGCTGAGCATCGTGATCGGCGTCGCGCTCGCTGCGGCCAGGGCGTTCACGACCGCGTTCTGGCGTGGTGAGGACGGCCTCCTCTACCGCAAGGGCAACTGGCTGACCGCGGTGCTCTGGATCGTCGGCATCGGCCAGCACCTCCTCATCGACCACTTCGTCGCAGCCGGGTTCGGCACCGCGAGCATCATGGTCTACTTCGGCATCGTGATCGCCGTCCAGCGCCAGGTGCTCCTCCTGCGCGTCCGCAAGGCCGGGAATACTCTCACCGCCCCTGTGGTTGGTTGAACCGGGCACGGTGGCCTGGACCGTCCCGTTCACCGGGCGGTCCGCCACCGGGAGCCTGCAGCCCCACAACAGAAACAGGACCGTGCCAGCTGATCCCCCAGCCCACAACGACAACACCGAAGACCCGGACACCACCAAGAACCCGGAACGCGCGAAGCTCAGCCGACCGGTGAACGACCGGGGCGTCGTCGCGACGCTCGCCTTCACCGGTCTCATCGCGGCGTTTATGATGACGCTCGTCACCCCGCTGCTCCCGGAGCTCCCACAGCTGCTCGACGTGTCGAGCTCCGACGCGATGTGGGTCGTCACGGCGACGCTCCTCGCCGCAGCCGTCGCGACACCGATCGGCGGACGCCTCGGCGACCTGTACGGCAAGCGCAGGATGGTCCTGATCCTGCTCGCCGTCCTCATGGCGGGATCCGTCCTCGCCGCGTTCTCCTCCACCCTCGTTCCACTCGTCATCGCCAGGTCGCTGCAGGGTGCTGCGCTCGGTGTGATCCCGCTCGGCATCAGCATCCTCCGCGACGTGCTGCACCGGGACCGCCTCGGCGGCGCCGTCGCTCTCGTGAGCGCGACCCTCGGCGTCGGCGGCGCCGTCGGCCTGCCCGTCTCAGCCCTCATCTCCCAGTACCTCGACTGGCACGTGCTCTTCTGGATGGCCGGACTTCTCGGGCTCATCGGCTTCTTCCTCGTCTGGCGTCTTGTGCCTGTCAGCACGTTACGCTCAGAGGGCAGCTTCGACTGGATCGGCGCGATCGGCCTCGCCGTCGGGCTCGTCGGCATCCTGCTGGGTGTGTCCAAGGGCAACGAGTGGGGCTGGACGAGCGCTGCGACCCTCGGCTCGATGATCGGCGGAGCGGTCGTCCTCGTCGTCTGGGCGCTGTTCGAACTCCGCACCGAGAGCCCGCTCATCGACCTCCGTGTCGCGACGAGGCGGACGGTCCTGCTCACGAACCTCGCTTCGATCACCGTCGGGTTCGCGTTCTTCGGCAGCACCGTCGCCCTCCCCCAGCTCATCGAAGCACCGACCGGCACCGGTGTCGGCCTCGGGCAGAGCATGCTCGTCGCGAGCCTCTGTCTGATGCCGAGCGGTCTCATCATGTGGGCGATGTCACCCGTCGCCGCGCGCCTCACCGCGAAGCGCGGCGCGCGGACGAGCCTCCTGCTCGGCATCGTGATCATCGCCGTCGGCTACGTGCTCGCGATCGGTCTGATGACCGAGGTGTGGCACACGGTCCTGACGGCGACGGCCGTCGGGTTCGGCGTCGGATTCGCCTACGCCGCGATGCCGACGCTCATCATGGGCGCCGTGCCGGCGAGCGAGACCGCCGCGTCGAACGGCCTCAACTCGGTCATGCGCACACTCGGATCGACGATCGCGAGCGCCGCGATGGGCGCCATCCTGTCCGCGAACCTCGTCACCGTCGGGAAGGTGACAACGCCGAGCGCCGCCGGGTTCCAGCTCACCTTCATCATCTGTGCCGTGGCGGCCGTCATCGGCGTGGTGCTGACCGTGTTCATCCCCCGTGCCGGACGACGGTACGCGCAGACGAGCCTTCCCGACGCCGTCTGACCACCGCGTGTGCGGCCGTCTGACGCGGGTCGGGCGGCCTCACACGACGAGGAGCTGGCCCGCTCCTCGGAGCGCCCGGCCCATCGGACCCGTCAGGCGACGATGGCCAGGGTGAACGGCAGCACCGCACCGACGCCAGCCCGCCGGAGCAGCCGCCCGGCGACCGTCAGCGTCCATCTGCTGTCCGCACGGTCGTCGACGAGCAGCACCGGCCGACCGGCGTACGGTTCGAGCGAGGCGGCGAGTTCCGGGCCGACGGCGAACGCATCCCACACTCCGGCCAGACGATAGGCGCTGTTGCCGCCCGGTCCTCCTTGCGGGCCCGGCCCGTTGAGATCGAGCGCGCCGAGGTACGGCAGTCGGCCGAGACCAGCGATGCCCCGCGCCACCGAGTCGACCAGCTGAGGCTTCGACCGGGACGGAACGCTCACGACGGCGACCGGACGCTCCGCCCATCCCCAATCGCCGAGCACACGCGCGCAGGCGTCGAGCACTGAGCGTTCGACGGGCGCATCGACGGCTTCAGCGGCGAAGAGCGTCCGCAGGACACCACCCCAACCGAGATCGGTGAGCCTCGCGAGCGCGCGACCGGACTCGATGCGGTCCGACACGGCGATCTTGCCCTTGACCGGCGAGCCGTCCGATGTCACTCCGAGCCGGTCGGCGCCCGTCGGCCATTGCGCCCGCGGTTCGAGTTCGACCCCGACCCGTCCGAGTGCCGTCGACGCGGAAGCCGCGGCCGCCTCGTCGAGGTCGCTGCGGTACCACGCGGTCGTGCAGTTGTCGCAGCGCCCGCACGGCGCGGCCGTCTCGTCGTCCAGATCCCGCTGGAGGAGCGCCATCCTGCAGTCCGTCGTCCGCTCGTAGGCGAGCATCGACTGCTGCTCGGCGACACGAGCCTGCGCGATGCGTTCGTACCGTTCCCGGTCGTAGTACCAGGGCCGTCCGGTGGCGATCCACCCGCCGGTGACGCGTTGGACAGCGCCGTCGACGTCGAGGACCTTGAGCAGCAACTCAAGCGGAGTCCGTCTGAGATTGACGCGCGCCTCAAGCGCCGGCGTCGACAACGGTTGGTCGCCGAGCGCCTCGAGGACCGCTGCCGCCCTGGCTTCGTCCGGCATGGAGGAGGTCGCGAAGTACTGCCAGATGTCCTCGTCCTCGATGCCGGGCAGCAGGAGGACGTCCGCGTCGTCCGTCGCACGGCCGGCGCGACCGACCTGCTGGTAGTACGCCACGGGCGAGGACGGTGCACCGAGATGGATCACGAACCCGAGGTCCGGCTTGTCGAAGCCCATGCCGAGTGCGCTCGTCGCGACGAGCGCCTTCAACCGGTTCTCCTTGAGCAGGCGCTCGGACTCCTCCCGTTCGTCCGGATCGGTGCGTCCCGTGTAGGACCGGACGTCATGGCCGGCCTCGCGGAGGAGACGGGCGGTGTCCTCGGCGGCTGACACGGTGAGCGCGTAGATAATGCCGCTCCCCCGCAATCCGCCGAGATGCGTGAGCAGCCAGGTCAACCGTTCGCGGGAGTCGCGGAGACGGAGCACCCCGAGACGCAGCGATGCGCGTGCGAGCGACCCGCGGATCGTGAGCACCTCGGATGGACGGGCGGCCGCTGCATCGGCGCTGCTTCCCGCCTCCACGGCGCGACCGGGCGCACTCAACTGCTCCGCGACATCGGTCACGACGCGCGCGTTGGCCGTCGCGGTCGTCGCGAGCACTGGCACCCCGGCAGGCAGGGCGCGGATGAGATCGGCCAAACGACGGTAGTCCGGGCGGAAATCGTGGCCCCAGTCTGAGATGCAGTGCGCCTCGTCGACGACGAGCAGGCCGGTCCGGTCGATGAGGTCGGGTAGCTGCTCCTCACGGAACCGCGGGTTGTTGAGGCGCTCGGGCGAGACGAGGAGCACGTCGACCTCGTCGGCCGCGAGCGCGGCACGCACGTCGTCCCACTCGTGCAGATTGGCAGAGTTGATGGCGACCGCGCGGACCCCTGCCCGAGCGGCAGCTGCGACCTGGTCGCGCATCAACGCGAGCAGCGGGGAGACGAGCAGCGTCGGCCCTGCACCGCGGCGACGCAGCAGCAGCGTCGCGATGAAGTACACCGCAGACTTGCCCCAACCGGTGCGCTGCACCACGAGCGCTCGGCAGCGGTCGTCGACGAGGGCCAGGATCGCTTCGAGCTGGCCGTCGTGGAACTCGGCGGTCGGCACACCCGTGAGCGCACGCAGCGCTCCTACCGCCTCTACACGGCTGGCGCTGCCCTGGCCGGTCGGACTGTTCTGCACTGCCGGGTTGTTCCGCACTGCCGGATTGCTCTGCTCTGCCGTGTCGCGCTGTTCGGTCGTGTCGTTCTCCGCGGCTGCCATCCGTCCAGTCTTGCAGGCACCACCGACGTGTGCTTCGTCTGCGCCGCCCAGCCGTGCGTCCGGAACCGTCAGCGTCCGTCTGCTGCCGCCCGCAACGCCGCGATGTCGAGCTTCGACATCTGCAGCATCGCCTGCATGGTGCGTCCGGCGCGTTCCGGATCAGGATCGGTCATGAGCGTCGGGAGCACCGCTGGAACGATCTGCCAGGACAGTCCCCACCGATCCTTCAACCACCCGCACTGCGAGGGTTCGCCTCCGTCTGCGATGAGTGCGTCCCACAACCGGTCGATCTCCTCTTGCGTCTCGGCCGCGACGTAGAACGAGACCGCCTCCGTGAAATGGAACGTCGGGCCGGCGTTCATCGCCTGCACACGCATCCCGCCGATCTCGAAGTCGACGACCATCACCGACCCGGCTTGCCCCGGGGAGTCCCCGCCGTAGTACGAGGTCGCCAGGATCCGCGAGTCGGGGAAGAGCGAGACGTACAGTTTCGCCGCCTCCTCCGCCTCCGTGTCGAACCAGAGGAACGGGCTGATCGTCTGCATGATGCACTCCTTCGTGCGGGGACGTCTGACGGCGTGGACCTCGATGCCACGCCGATGCGCCCCATGCTAGACCCGCGATCCGGTGACGGCGAGGGGTGGACATCGGAGGATGTCCGATTCGTTCATGACCGGATCGGCTGTGCCGCCTAGCCTTGCCGTATGGAACTGAAACTCGACCTCTTCGGCTACGTCGTCACCGACATGGCCGCCACCCTCGGCTTCTACCGCTCGCTCGGCCTCGACATCCCAGCGGAGGCCGACGCCGAACCGCACGTCGAGATCACCCTCCCTGGCGGCCTGCGCCTCGCGTGGGACACGACCGACGTCATCCGCTCCTTCGACCCGGAGTGGACGCAGCCGACGGGCGGACACCGCTCGAGCACTGCCTTCCTGTGCGACAGCCCGGCCGCCGTGGACGCCGCCGTCGCAGAGCTGCGCGAGGCCGGGCACACCATCCACCACGAACCCTGGGATGCGTTCTGGGGTCAGCGCTATGCGACCGTGCTCGACCCGGACGGCAACCCTGTCGACCTGTTCGCCGCCCTCGAGACGCCGCAGGCCGGCTGAGCCAACGAGCCGGGTGTCACACGTCCCGGATCATGCCGCCCTCGTCATCCACCGGCTCGGGCCGACACCCGCGAACCGGGTGAACGCACGGGAGAGGTGCGACTGATCGGCGTAACCCGCCATCGCGGCGGTCGCGGCGAGCGGTGTCCCGACGGCCAACAACGACGTCGCCTGCTGGAACCGCAGGATCGCATCGAGCGTCTTCGGACCGTAGCCGAACGCCGTGAGGCTCTTCCGCTGCAACTGCCGGGCCGAGTAGCCGACGGCGGACGCGACGTCTGCGACCGGCATCCCGCTGCGCAGGAATCGAGGAACGCTCAGGAGCGGATCAGACCGGAACAGGTCGTCGAGGTCGGTCGGCAGGCTGTCTACGACGAAGCGTTCAAGTGCCGCGCCAGGCTCCGAGGAGCGACTGTCTGCGCCAGCCGCACCTTCCGCGGCGAGCGCATCGGCGAGCCTCCTCGCCCGACCATCTCCGGCGAGCGCCGCGAGATCAACGACTCGACCGGTGAGATCGGCCGCGGAGACGCGGAAGAGGATCGGTGCGAGGCCGGGTGGGAGGCGCAGGCCGATCGTGTGTCCTTCCCCGGCAGACGTGACCTGTCGGCGGTCGAGGTCTGGCCCGGACACGATGAGGGCGCCGTCGGACCAGATGACGTCCATGCATCCGTCCGGGAGGATGCTCGTGGTGACGTCCTGAGCGTGCGAGGACGCCCACAGCGTCGCGCCGGCGATGTGCGATCGTGTCTCGCTGTACCGGGTCGTCGGTTGCATCAGTTCAGGATGTCACGCGCAGCGGGGGTGCAGCGACGCACGACGGTGGATGCTTGGAGCCACACACCAAGCAATGCCCACGTCACGCCGTCGCACTGTCGCCACCGGCTCTCGTCCGCTCGACGCTCCGGCGCAGCGCCTCCATGAGGTCGATCGTCTCGCCCCCTCCGTCGTCCTCGGCCTGGATGCCGAAGGTGGCGTCCGTGTCGAGGGCGTCGCCCTGTTCGAGCTTGGCTTCGATCAGCTGTCGCAGCTGCGTCTGGTATTCGTCGGTGAAGGCGTCGGGGCGGAAGCGGGAGGAGAACGACTCGACGAGCGCCTCCGACATCTCCAGTTCCTTCGCCGAGATCCGCACGGTGTCCTCGAGCGCAGGGAACCTGGCCTCCCGGACTTCGTCGTCCCACAGGAGCGATTGCAGCATGATGACGTCGCCGCGGACCCGCAACGCTCCGAGCCTGGTCTTCTGCCGGAGGGCGAATCGGACGATCGCGGTCCGATCGGTCGCTTCGAGGGTGCGCCGGAGGAGCACATAGGCCTTCGACGAACTCCCGTCAGGTTCCAGGAAGTAGCTCCGGTCGAACATGATCGGGTCGATCTCGTCGCTCGGGACGAACTCGACGACCTCGACCTCCCTGCTCCGCTCCGCCGGCAGCGCCGCGAAGTCCTCCTCGGTGAGGACGACGGTCTGCTCGCCGTCGTCGTACGCCTTGTCGATGTGGTCGTAGGTGACGACCTTGCCGCACACCTCGCATCGCCGCTGGTAGCGGATGCGTCCGCCGTCCTTGTCGTGCACCTGGTGCAGGGCGATGTCGTGGTCCTCCGTCGCGCTGTACACCTTCACCGGCACGTTCACGAGCCCGAACGTGACCGCACCCTTCCAGATCGCTCTCATCGACGCACACCTCCTTGCGGTTCTGGACACACACCTGCGGTTCAGTACACACCCGCGCACCTGTCAAGGGGTAGCCCTTGCGGTGCAAGCGGGCGATGCTCGTCCCATGCCGAAGGACACGAAGGGGCAGCTGGTGTCGATCGACGGACACCGCCTGCGCCTGACGAACCTCGACAAGGTCATGTACCCGGAGACGGGGACGACCAAGGGCGAGGTGCTCGCGTACTACGCCGCCGTCGCCCCGGTGATGCTGCCGCTCGTGATGGATCGTCCGGCGACGAGGAAGCGCTGGGTGCACGGGGTCGGGACCCCGGACGCGCCTGGGCAGGTGTTCTTCCAGAAGAACCTCGACGCGTCGACGCCCGGTTGGGTGAAACGGCGCACGATCGAGCACAGCGATCACTCGAACGAGTATCCGCTCGTCAACGATCTCGCGACGCTCACCTGGTTGGGCCAGGTCGCGGCGATCGAGATCCACGTCCCGCAGTGGCGTTTCGGGCGCGGTGGGGCGAGGCGGAACCCGGACCGGTTCGTCCTCGACCTCGATCCGGGTGACGGCGCTGGTCTCGCCGAGTGCGTCGAGGTCGCCCGGCTGGCTCGCACACTGCTGCAGGACATGGGTCTCGACCCGGTGCCGGTGACGAGCGGGAGCAAGGGCATCCACCTGTACGCGGCGCTCGACGGGACCCACACAGCCGAGGAGATCTCCCTCGTCGCCCACGAGCTCGCACGCGCGCTCGAAGCGGACCATCCGGAGCTCGTGGTGAGCGATATGAAGAAGACGCTGCGCACCGGCAAGGTCTTGGTGGACTGGAGTCAGAACAACGGGGCGAAGACGACGGTCGCCCCGTACTCCCTCAGGGGACGGTTCCGACCCACGGTGGCAGCGCCGCGGACGTGGCGGGATCTTGAGGACCCCGACCTGGCGCAGTTGGAACTCTCGGAGGTGGTCCGGCTGGTGGAGGCCGGAGCGGAGCCGATGCATGATCTGGTGGAACGTGCCGCGTTGGCCTCCCGCCGGTCGGCGCAGACGACTTCGGCTTCACGCACGGCGCCGACGTCGGCGCCGGTCCCAAGCACCGGCGCGGCGGCGGCGGATCGTCTCGTCGCCTACCGCAGCAAACGCGACGCCAGCCGCACGCCTGAGCCGGTGCCGACGCCTGACGCCGAGCCATCGGATGCGGAACAGTCCGTGGATGCACCCGTTGAACCGTCCGGCCAGAGCTTCGTCGTCCACCGCCACGACGCGAGCCGCCTCCACTTCGACCTCCGGCTCGAACACGACGGCGTCCTCGTCTCCTGGGCGCTCCCCAAGGGGGTCCCGACCGACCACACCCACAATCACCTCGCGGTGCAGACCGAGGACCATCCGATCGAGTACGGCTCGTTCGAGGGCGTCATCCCCAAGGGCGAGTACGGAGCCGGTTCGATGGAGATCTGGGACACCGGAACGTACACGCTCGAGAAGTGGCGGTCCGACGAGGTGATCGTCACCCTGCGCGGTGAGGACGGCGGCGGGCTGGGCGGGGACCGGCGGTTCGCGCTCATCAGGACGGGTGGTGAATCCGGCAAGCAGAACTGGCTCATCCATCTGATGAACCCGGCTGATGATGCCGGCGGCGTGCGCACCACCGGCACACACGTCCCCGGCTCGCACCGGGCCGGAGCCCGCCCGCCCAGGGAGGCGCACGGTCACCGACAGCCGCTGGGTCCGCCGGCGCGCTCGATCGTGAACGGCGCGGGAAGCACAACGGGGTCACGCGGCATCGCCCCCATGCTGGCTTCAGCCGGGTCGACTCTCGACATCGACGCTGAGTCCGACTGGGCGTTCGAGATGAAGTGGGACGGCATCCGCGCGATCGCGAACGTCGATGCCCGCACGGGCGTCGTCCACCTCACGAGTCGGAACGGGAAGGACCTCACCCCCGGCTATCCGGAGATCGTCGAAGCACTCCTGCTCGACGCCGACGCCGTTCGGACCGCTGACGGCCGCCGAGTCGACGCCGTCACGTTCGACGGCGAGATCGTCGCGCTCGACGGCACCGGCCGGCCGGATTTTGCGCGGTTGCAGCAGCGGATGCACCTGACCGCTCCGGCGGACGTCGAGCGGGCCATGGCGCGGACCCCCGTCCGCTACCTCGTGTTCGACGTGCTGGAAGTGAACGGCGACGACCTCACGTCGTCGGTCTACACGGATCGCCGAGCCGTCCTCGAACGACTCGTACCGGCCGGGGACGCAGGCTGTGTGCTCGTCCCTCCCGCCTTCGAGGGCGATCTGCGCGGGGCGATCGACACGAGTCGTGAACTCGGGCTCGAGGGTGTGGTCGCGAAGGAACGCGACTCCCGGTATCGGCCGGGCCGCCGGAGCGGGGCGTGGGTCAAGATCAAGCATCTGCGGATGCAGGAGGTCGTCATCGGCGGGTGGCGGCCGGGCAGAGGCCGTCGGGACGGTGTGGTCGGCTCGCTCCTGATGGGGGTGCCGGACGAGGACGGTCTGCACTACGTCGGGCGGGTCGGGACGGGGTTCCGCGAGCAGCAGCTCGTCGAGCTGACCACACGATTCGCGGCGATCCAGAACACGACATCCCCGTTCCACGATGTGCCGGCGGCCGATGCCTCCGACGCGCACTGGATCACGCCGACACTCGTCGGGGAGGTCACCTTCGCGGAGTGGACCTCGGACGGCCGTCTGCGCCAACCGTCGTGGCGCGGCTGGCGCCCGGACAAGTCGCCCGACGACGTCGCCATCGAGTCCTGAGCCGGCACGCCGCGAGGGGAGGCGTATGGTCCTCCAGACAGGGGCCTGGAGGACCATACGCCTCCTCTCACGCGGGTGGGACGGGTCAGGCGTCCTGCTCGAGGGCCCGGCGCACACGCGGCACGACTTCGGTGCCGTACAACTCGATGCTGCGCATGATCTGCTCGTGCGGCAGCGTGCCGTTGCTGACCTTCAGGTCGACGCGAGAGAGCCCGAGACCGCGGATCGCCGTGACGAGCTTCGCAGCGACGGTCTCGGGCGAACCGGCGAACAAGGCGCCGTCGGGCCCGGTCTCGTCCACAAAACGCTCGTGGCTCATCGGTCCCCAGCCGCGTTCACGGCCGATGCGGTCCACCATGACCGAATAGTGCGGCCACAGCTGTTCGCGCGCCAGATCGTCCGTTTCGGCGATGTGACCCGGCGAGTGCATGCCCACCGGCTGCTCCGCGATCTGGAACTGGGCGAGCGCACGGTGGTAGAGGTCGACGAACGGCGCGAAGCGCAGCGGGCCTCCACCGATGACCGCGAGCATCAACGGCAGCCCGTACCGTGCTGCGCGGACCACCGACTCGGGGCTGCCGCCGACACCGACCCACGTCTTGAGTGTCCCCGACTCCACCCGCGGGTAGACCGACTGACCGGTGAGCGCGGCGCGAGTATTGCCTGACCAGGTGACGGGCTCCTGCTTGAGCAACTCCGCGAAGAGGTCGAGCTTCTCATCGAACAGCTCCTCGTAGCGGCCGAGTTCGAGCCCGAACAGCGGGAACGACTCGGTGAACGACCCACGGCCGAGGATGACCTCCGCACGCCCGCCGGAGAGCCCGTCGAGCGTCGAGAACCGTTGGAAGACCCGCACCGGGTCATCGGAGCTCAGCACGGTGACGGCTGAACCGACATGGATGCGCTCGGTGCGCGCCGCGATCGCGGCGAGGACGACCTCCGGCGCCGACACGGCGAAGTCCTCGCGGTGGTGTTCGCCGATCCCGATGAAGTCGAGCCCGACCTCCTCGGCCCGAACGCCCTCGTCGACGAGGTTGCGCAGGACCTGCGCCTGGGAGATCGGCGCTCCCGCCGCATCGACCGTCACGTCACCGAAGGTGTCGATCCCGAACTCGACCTGCTGTGTCATCGCCCTGCCCTGCTTTCCCAATTCTTATGCGTTTGCATGATTACGTGGAACGCTGTGCCGTGCGACGGCATTCCCGAACCACAGGATCGGCCACATCGACAGACCGGCAGACGCCCGCGGATCGACCGGTTCACCCCTCGATCGGCGTCAGCACCTCGCCGAACCGGCGTAGGATCTCGGCCAGCACGGGCGTCGGCGTCGCGAGGTTCAGGCGGACGTGCCCTCTCCCATCTGCGCCGAACGTCGGGCCGCTGTTGGTGAGCACCGCTGTGCGCTCGTAGAGGAACGCGGCCGGGTCCTCGCCGACGCCATAGGCGGACAGGTCGAGCCAGGCGAGGTACGTCCCCTCGATCGGTGCACGACGGGCGGCGGGCAGCTTCTCCGCGAGCGCGGCGTCGAGCACGGCCACGTTGCCCTGCAGGTACGACCGCACGGCGTCGAGCCATGCCTGGTCGGCACGGAACGCCGCGGTGTTCGCGAGGATGCCGAGGATCGACGCCCCGTGGCTCTCGATCCGGCGGATGCCCTTCCAGACGCCCCGGTCGGCGTCGGAGCTCACGATGAGCTGGGCGCATTTCAGCCCGGCGACGTTCCACGCCTTGGACGCGGACGTCGATGTGAGCGCCACACGCGCTGCGGCATCGGACACGCTCGCGAACGGCACGTGTTGGTTGCCGAAGAGCGTCAGGGGCGCGTGGATCTCATCGCTGAACACCCGAGCGTCGGCCGCGTCGACGACCTCGGCGAGCGCCGAGAGCTCATCCGGACGGTACACCTTGCCGCCAGGGTTGCCCGGATTGGCGAGGACGACGAGATCGGCTCCCGCCGCGAGATGGTCGGCGATCGCGTCGAGGTCGAGGCTGAAGCCGCCGGCCTCGTCGCGCAGCATCGACACCTCGATGACCTCGCGTCCGAGCGCTGGGGGGACGAAGAGGAACGGCGGATACGCCGGCGTCGGCACGATGACGGGCGCTCCGGGCTTCGAGAAGTATTCGATCGCGAGTTCGAGGCCGGCGATGACGTCTGCGATGGGCGCGATGTCCGCCGGGTCGACCCGCCACCCCGTGTTCCGCAGGTACCACTCGGATGTCGCGTCGGCGAGGTCGTCGACGATCGACGGCGGGGCGTAGCCGAATCGGTAGCGCGCAGCGGCGTCATCGAGGGCCGCCAGCACCTCCGGCGCGGTGCCGAAGTCCATCTCCGCGACCCACGCGCCGATGGGGTCGGCTGCGTCCGGGCCACCGGCGTGCACGGCGCCGCTCGACGGGTTCAGGCCGCCTGGTGCCGCGTGCCCCGCGACGGACCATTTCCGGGTCCCCCTGGATCGCAGTTCCGCCGCCGTCACGGCATCCCAGCCATCCGAGAGTCCAACCACGATCCATCACCTCCGCGGGCGTCGTTCGCGCCCGGTGACAACGCTACCCGGGCCTGCGGTGCAACTGCGCAGCGTCCTCTCAGGACGAAACATGACGTCGGGCCGGGATCGTGCCACAGTTGTCTCCATGCGCAGCTCGCTGACGGCGGCATCACGGATCGCCCGCCGCAAGAGGATCGTCCAGTTGCTCGCCGCCACGAGCGGGATCGTGCTGTGCTGCGCCGCGTTGACGGCGTGCGATCCTCCGCCCTCCGATGCCGTCGCAACCGCGCCGGCCGTCGTCACGTTCGAGGTGGCGGGTCAGGGCGAGTACTCGATCGAGCTGACGACCGACGCGCTCGTCGCCCACGTGGTCGGGCTGATGAACGGCGGCACGGAGGGCACGATCCCGCTCGGCAAGGTGGAACGCGGCGACGGCGGCGTCAACAAGCCGTGGTCGTGGCACATCGACCCGAAGACGCTCGAGTTCGCTGACGTCGCGATCGAGGTGTGCGACGGTCTTCCGCAGCACGTGGAGGACGGAACGGTCACGTCCGAGTACTACTGCCCGTGGAATGCGAAGGTCGTGGAGCTGCGCTCGCTGCCGCACTCCTGACGGGCTCGGGCAACGTCTCGGCGCCGTCTGAACGGCATCGAGGCCGAGACCGGACGGGTTCGCCGATTGGGCGGCACGGCGCGGCCCTGCGATCATGGAAGACCGCCCGATCTCGGACGTCTGGAGTTCCGCTCGTGTCACCCCGCATTTTCTTCCGCACCGTCGCCATCGCCGAAGCCGTCACCTGGACGCTGCTGATCATCGGCCTGATCCTGAAGTACGTCGTGGACGCCGGTGATCTCGGCGTGCGGATCGGCGGATCGATCCACGGTTTCGTCTTCCTCGTCTACGCGGCCTCGGCCGTGGTGGTGGGGCTCAACCAGCGCTGGTCCGTCCCGACGATCGCCGCCGGTGTCGCGAGCGCCGTCATCCCCTACGCCACGATCCCCTTCGACGTGTGGGCCGACCGCACCGGACGGCTCGACGGCGCGTGGCGGATCGAGCAGACGGACGATCCCCGTGACGCCAGGTGGTTCGACCGGACCCTGCGCTGGTTCCTCGGGCACCCGGTCGTGTTCGGGGCGATCTTCGTCGTCGGCGTCGTTGTAGTCTTCAGCGCACTGCTCGTCGGCGGACCGCCGGTCCCGAAGGGCTGATCGGACCCCGGCCGGGCAGGATGCGCCTGCCGCGCACGGCACGGCACACGGCCGGGCGCACGGCGCACGACTACTTGGTGATCTCCGCGGTGAGCGGCCATCGTACGCCGAGAACACCGGCCAGGTCGGTCCCGAGCTGCAGGCACAACCGCTCGGGAGCGGCGCCGGCGGCCATCGACACGACCTTCCCCGGTGCGATCCGGATGTCCCAGCCGTCCACGATCCTCGTCGACGCCGACACCCCGGCCGCCGAACACGAGGGCGGATTGAGGTAGGCGGAGTACAGCAGCACGGCGGCTCGTCTCGGACGGACGGGCGCCGCCTGGTCGCCGACGACACCACCGGCGGAATCCGAGGTGCTCACCCGCGGCGCACCGGCATCGGTCACCCAGTTCCGCAGATCCTCCCAGCCCTCGGCGAGGATGATGCGCTCGCTCGGCACCGGGTCTGCGTAGCCGTTCGCGAGCCAGTTGGCGTTGTTGGGCACACCGACCGTACCGTCGGCGTCGTAGTAGTAGCTCCCGGCGTTGTAGCCGGTGTACAGCGCATCCTTCGGCGAATCGGCGGTCATCGCGGTCTCGAAGGTCAACGTCCACACACGTGGGGCGTCGACGCGCACGAGCGGTGAGAGCAGCTGCGCGCCCGGCACGGGGAGGTGGGCGACCCCGCCATCGATGCTCGCGCCGCCCGACGGCGTCCACGCGTCGAGCGGGAGGACCTGCCGATGCTCGCCGCTCGCGTTCGACCAGGTCAGCACGGCGTTCCGGTAGTCGCTCCCCGGGATGTCCCTCCCGGTGTTGAAGGCGAACCGCATCGCCCCGAACGAACCGCCGTACGCCTCGCCCCCGCCGATGCCGCGCTGGACCCATGCCCCGAGCGTCGGCCACACCGCCGGAGCGGTGATCCCCGTCTGGGACACGGAGGCCCCGTCGACGAGCAATGACACCCTCGTCGAGGTGAGCGCCGCAGCTTCCGCAGCGGTCAGACGGCCCTCGAACACGACCGCACCGTCGCGGATCAGGGTCACCGCGGATCCGATGGCGGTGAGCGAGAGCCCGACGACCTCTGCGCCGACCTCGCCGACGCTCGAATACAGCACACGGTCGACACCGCCGACCGACGCCACGAGGTCGATGCGCCCGTCGTCCACCGAGCGGAAGGTCGCCTGCAGACGATTGGCGCCGTCGTCGCGGATGGCGAGGCTCGCGGCCGCGCTCGCCGAGCGCTGCACGTTCATCGTCGTTGTGAGGGTCACGTCCGCCGTCGTCGCGTCACGGGACGTCCGTCCCTCGCCGATGAGCTGTTCGACCCTGCCGCCCGTTCCGAGTTGCCCGAGCGCGTTCGCACCCCAGGTGTACAGGCCGCCGTCGCGCGTGACGGCGGCGCCGAAGCCGCTGCCGCCCGCTGCCTGCCTGACCCCGGCCAGACGCGGCTGGGACGGTCCGGGAGCCTGGCCTGGCGCCTGCACGCCAGCGGCGACGGCGATGGGAGCAGTGATGGGCGCTGTGACAGATGCATCGGCCGCGCCCGTCCCCGTCTGGATCCCGGAGCCGGCCGCATACAGCCGGTCGTCGGTCGTGACGAAGAGCGCAGGAGCACTCGAACCGGTGCGCACCGCGCGGACGGGCGGCACCGACACCGCCTCGGCGAGCGTCTTGCCGTTCCCCCATACGAACGCTCGACCGGACGAGTCGACCACCGACAGGTAGAGCCCGGCAGAGACGTCGACCACGTCTCGCAGCCAGACACCGCCCTGCGCTCCGCCCGGGATCCACTTCGGCACGGCGGACGAGGACCCCACCGTCGAACCGGTCGTCCCGTTGCCCATCTCGCCGCTGTTGCCATCGCGGTTGCCCCAGACGAGCGGCATCCGATCGCTCGTGACGGCGAGCGCGAACCCCAGATCGACGCTCACCGAGGTGATCCCAGTGAGATAGGCGCCGCCCTGGTCCCCCGCCACGAGACGCTTGGGGACGGCCGTCCGCACCCCGTTGAGCACCGCGTTGCCGCTCCCCCAGCCGTACACCGCACCATCGGCCGTCCGCACGAGCACGGTGCCGCGCCAGGAGTCGACGGACGCCTGCACGATCCCGCCGAGCCAGGTCCCGCCCTGTTCGCCGCCTCCCACCCGCACGGGGACGGGCGCCCGGCGACCGTCCCCGGAGGACCCGTCGCCGAGACTCCCCCAGTACCCCGAACCCCAGACGTACACGGAGCCGTCCCGTGCGACGGCGACCGAGACGTTGTCGCCGGCGGCGACCTGCGCGATGCCGGACAGCATCCGTGTGCCGGCAGTGCTCCCCGTGCCACCGCCAGAACCACCCCCGGCTCCTGCCTGTGCTCCGGCACGCACCTGCACCGGCACACTCGACCCAGCGAACAATCCCGTGCCGAGCTGCCCATCGGCTCCGGAACCGAAGGCGTATACGCTGCCGTCATCGGTCAGGATGAGCGAGTGCCTGACCCCGGCGGCGACCTGGACGACGGACAGCTCCGATGCTGCGGCCCACTGCACGGCTGCTGCGCCGATCGAAGCGGATCCGTCCAGATCGCCGGTGTTCCGCAGCTCCACCTCCGTGTAGACCGTCGAGCCGGGGACGACCGACGCGCCATCGACGACGGGCAGTTCGGTCGAAGCGCCCCAGGCGTCCGGCAACTGCTCCCACGGCGTCCACGCCCCGGCGCCCTGCTTCGACTGGGGTGTGAACGATCCCGTCGTCACACCGGAGTCAGCGATGCTCGCCCCGCTCGACCACCCGGCCCACGCGACACCGCCGCCGCTCGCGAGCGCGAGCACAGCGGTGAGCGCGACGACGACGGCGAGACGCCGCCTCATGCTGTCGGCGCCCCCGCCCGCCGACGCCCGGAGCCAGGCCACCAGTACCAGGTCACACCGGCCGCCAGCAGCACCGTGAGCACGCCGATGAGCCACGGCTGACCGAGCATCGCGCCGACGACGTAGCCGGCGCCCGGCATACTGCCGATGAGCAGCTGCACCCGCGTCACGGTGTAGCTCGACGCGTCGGGGCCCGGGTTGGCGTCGCCCTGCAGGGTGAGGACGGCGGCATCGCTCGCCGCCGTCTCGGATTCCTGCGCAGAGCCCTGGCCCGGTTCGGGTTCCGCCGTCGCCTGCGGCGCGATCGCGACGATGCGGTGGGTCACCGGCAGCTGCCCCGGCCGTGCGACCGTCACCACATCGCCCGGTTCGACGAGTGCGACGTCGCGTTCGATCGTCAGCCCGAGCGAGCCTCGTGGGATCGTCGGTTCCGTCGAACCGGTCGCGAAGGCGAACACCCGGACGCCGAACAGGAGCGACAGCGCAAAGAGGACGATGCTCACGGCGCCGACAACGGCTGCGGCGGTCAGGAGCCAGCCGGGACCTGGCCGGCGTCGACGCGTGCGCACCCGGTCAGTTGACAACTTCGTTCGCGACGAGGTCGTAGACGAACCCTCCGGACGTCTTCATCAGTTCCGGACGGTTGTTGTAGGCCGAGTCGGCCATCGACAGTCGCAGGCAGACGGTCGACACCGCTCCCGGTGCGGTGGTCGCGGCCTCGGCCAGCACGAGCTGACGCCCGGCGGCGACGGCCGGCGCCGCATCGGCCGCAGTGGCCTTGGCACCCTTCGAGAGCAACAGTCGAGCCGGGACGAGTTCGGCTCCCCCTGCGGCGCAGCTCGACGCGTTCGTGACGTCGTACAGCTCGTAGGACAGCCCGTCGAGCAGGGCGGTGCTGCTGCCCTCCTTGACCCCGGCCGCGCTCAGCACGCCGTTGGCCTGCCAGGATCCGGCGGTCGTGCGGACGAGGAAGGTCGAGTACAGGTCGATGCCGGGCTTGAGGGTCTGCGATGCGCCCGTGAACCGGATGGTCTGCGCGGTGTTCGGGCCGGTGCCGGTTGCAGCCTTCCACCTCCCTCCGGCGTCGACGGAGAGTTCCACGCCGAACTCGCCGGCGCTGAGCGTCGGGGTGGCGACGGTGGCGCCGGTCGTCCAGGCCGCGAGGGTGACACCGGCTCCGGCGACGAGGATCGTGCCGCCGGCGAGGAGCGCCTTGATCCGGTCGCGGGTGACTCGCGCGGAGCGTCCAGTGACAGCGGAAACGGTGGCTGACGGATCCGATTGCTGCTCTGACATCATTTCCCCAACACCTGTAGTCGATCTCGAACCCCACGAGCATAGCGAAAATCCGCGGTCGATGTCCCCCAGAAGGGGGATACATTCCGCGGGCGTGTCGCACACCGAATCGACATGTGGAACACTGGCGACGAGCCCCCGTCCAGGCGCCGACCCGCCGACCGACCAGAAGGATCCCATGGCGTTCACCGACCTCCCCATCGACGCCCTGCGCGCGCACCGGAGCACCCAGACCGATCCGGCCGACTTCGACGACTTCTGGGCCGGCACCCTCCACGAGGCCAGACTCGCGGGCGAGGGCATCAGCCCCGTCGTCACACTCGTCGAGACGGAGCTGACCACGATCGACACCTTCGACGTCACGTTCCCCGGCTTCGGCGGCCAGGACGTCAAGGCCTGGCTCCGGGTGCCGCACGGGCACGACGGGCCGCTCCCCGGCATCGTCCAGTACGTCGGATACGGCGGCGGACGGGGCCACGCGCTCGACAACCTCGTGTGGGCGTCGGCTGGGTTCGCGCACCTGCAGATGGACACACGCGGACAGGGCTCCGGCTGGTCGGCCGGCGACACGGCGGACGACGGCCCGGCCGGCCCGCAGGTCCCCGGCATGCTCACACGCGGCATCCGCTCGAAGGAGGACTACTACTACCGCAGGCTCATCACGGACGCCGTGCGCGCCGTCGACGCGATGCGCACCCTCCCGCAGGTGCGGGCGGACGCCGTCGGCGTCTTCGGTCAGAGCCAAGGCGGCGGACTCGCGCTCGCCGTCGCCGGGCTCGTCGACGACCTCGCCGCACTGGTCTCCTGGGTGCCGTTCCTGTGCGACTTCCCCCGCGCGACCGTCATCACCGATGCGACGCCGTACCGTGAGGTCGCGGACTACCTGCGCGTCCACCGCGACGAGATCGAGCAGGCGCACCGCACGCTCTCCTACTTCGACGGGGTGAACTTCGCCAAGCGGGCGACGGCGCCTGCACACTTCTCGGCGGCGCTGATGGACGAGGTCTGCCCTCCGTCGACCGTGTTCGGCGCCCACAACGTGTACCGCGGCGAAGCGTCGATCGACGTCTGGACGTACAACGGCCACGAGGGCGGCGGCTCGATCGACATCGAACGAGGGATCGCCTTCCTGCGCGAGCGCACAACACCGGAACCCGCGTAGACGAGCCGGGGACGCCCGCGCGACTCAGCCGAAGAAGTCGGCGAGCGCACGGGTGATCTCCGTGCGCGCCTCGGTGTGATCGATCGTGGCCGTGCCGTCCCCCGGCTGGAGGCCGTAGTCGCCGAAGCTCGCGTGGTTGGCCCCGGCGATGCTCACCATCGTCGCGTCCGCCGGCAGCAGGTGTCGCGCGCCGGCGACCTTGTCCGGGGTGCTCAGGCCGTCGTCGGTCCCGGCGATGCTGAGCACCGAGAGGTCGGAACCAGACAGGTCGTTCGCACAGTAGCTGCCGAACAGGACGAGCCCGCGGACCGCCGGGCTCTGGTCGGCATCGCCCGCGAGCTGGCACGCGCGCACGCCGCCGAGCGAGTGCCCGCCGACGTACCAGTCCTCGACATCGGGCGCGGCGGCGGTGAAGGTGCTGAGCGGGCGCTGATCGAAGAACGCGAGGTTGAGGGTGGGTTTCGTGATGACGACCGCCAGCCCCTCCTGCGCAACGACGCCCGAGAGCACACCGAGGTAGGCGTATGGGTCGACCTTGGCGCCCGGGATGAACACCAGGCCGTCGTGCGCTGCTGCGCCCGTCCGGAACCCGGGCGCTCGATCTGTCGGTTGCAGCAGCACCGCATCGCCGACATCGGTCACGGTGACTGCCGGATCCTCCCACACGGCGAGCGCGGCGGATCGCGTTCCCTGCATCACGATCTGCGTCCAGACGACGAATCCGATGAGCACCACCAGGATCACGGCGACGACGGCGACCGTGATCGCCCTGGCCCGCCCTCCGCGTCCCCACGGGCCGCCTCGTCTGCCGTCCGGTCCCGTGTGCCCGTCGGCGGATGCTCCCGTGTGTGCGCTCATGCCTCCATCCTGCCTCGGAACGGGCGTCGATGGGATACGGGACGACTCGGTGAAGCGCACCGGGACGATCCCCCGGGCGCAGGCGGCCGGGCAGCTGTCAGGGCGGACGTTTATGCTTCAACGGTGACCACCACGATCGGACTCATCACCCACCCCACGAAGAACATCGACGATTCCGTGCGCATCCTCCGCGCCTGGCAGCAGGCGAACGGCGCACGACTCGTCGGATTGACGTCGGAGGCGTCGAGGCTCGGCGACGACGTCGAGCTGCTCGAGGAGGACGATTTCGCAGCCCAGGTCGACGTCGCGGTCGCGATGGGCGGAGACGGGACGATGCTGGGCGCGATGCGCACGCTCGCCGGCCGGTCCGCTCCCGTGCTCGGGGTCAACTACGGCAATGTCGGCTTCCTCGTCGAGGTCGAACCCGCCGGGCTCGCGCAGGCGCTCGAACGGGTCAACAACAAGGACTTCTCGATCGAGCCGCACCACGGCCTCGAGGTGACGATCGCCGCGGAGGGCACGGTCAACCATCTCCTCGCGTTCAACGACGTGTCCATCGCCAGGCGACCAGGCACCGGGGTCGTCCTCGCGGACCTCGCGGTCGACGGCACGGCGTACGGCTACTTCAAGGCGGATGCCATCGTCATCGCCACCCCGACCGGGTCGACGGCCTACAACTACGCGGCCGGCGGACCGGTGCTCTCCCCGGCCGTCGCGGCAACCGTGGTGACGCCGGTGGCGCCGATGTCCGGTATCGCCCGGTCCATCATCCTCGGTCCGTCGGAGCGCCTGCAGTTCACGATCGGCACCGCCACGAAGTCGGCGGCGCTCGAGATCGACGGGCGTGTGCTCGCTGATGTCGGCAGCGGTGCGGTCATCACGGTACGGCTCGTCAGGGACGCCGCCAACGTCGTCCGGCTCGACCCGAGCAGGCACTCCCGCAAGGGGCGGCTGAAGCTCAGCCTGCTCGACCTGCCGTTGCGTCGCGATCAGCTGCTGGAGCTCGTGCCGCCGGACATCCGCGCGCAGGTCGAACGACCCTCCAGGGTGCGTCGCAGCCGGGCGAAGTCGTCCGACCCGTCGCACTAGCCCCGCGCGGACCGGGGAATCACACCACCGGTCGCACCGGGTGTGCGACCGGTGTCACGATCATGCCGGGAGGATGACGCCGATCGGCTCGCGCTTCTCGGCCTGGAACCGGTCCTCCGTGCGCCCGGCGGCCCAGTAGCCGGAGAGCGACAGTTGCGTGCGTTCGAGACCGCGCTGCGTGATGAACACGTCGCGGAGCGCCTTCATCGACTCGCGCTCGCCGTGGGCGAAGACCTGGACCCGTCCGTCGGGCCACGGGTACGCGGTGATGGCGGACGCCAGGAGCGACGGGGTGCCCTCGCCGCGTTCGCCGCGCCCGACCCAGATGATCTGCACGCCACCTGGCGCGACGAGATCGATCACGTCGTCCGTGCCGCCGATCTCGAGGAAGGCGAGACCCGTTGCATCGGCCGGGAGCGCTTCGAGGGCGGCCGCGATGGCCGGCGTGGCGGATTCATCGCCGACGAACAGGTGCCAGTCGGCGCTCGCGTCGGGCTTGTACGCGCCGCCCGGGCCCGCGAACACGACCCGGTCGCCGGGTTTCGCCGTCGCGGCCCACGGCCCGGCGAGGCCCTCGTCCCCGTGGACGACGAAGTCGATGTCGATGGCCCGTGCAGCCTGATCGACGCGACGCACCGTGTACGTGCGCGTCACCGGGAGATCCTCCGGCGCGAGCCGCTCCTTGAGCGCCTGGACGTCGTACGGCGGTTCGAGGCCGAGCTCCGGCTTGGCGAAGAAGATCTTGACGTACGCGTCGGTCGCGTCCTTGGCCTGGAAGTCTGCGAACCCGTCGCCGCCGAGCGTCAGGCGCACGAGGTGCGGGGTGACCAAGGCGGATCGCTGCACCTCGAGGATGGTCTGCGGACGCTGCGGTCGCGGGCTGTGCTGCGCTTGCGGAGTGTGCTGCGCTTGCACTGCGGGAGTCGTGGCGCCCGTGGCAGGCACAACAGCGGGCAAAGCGGCGCTGGTTGCGGCGGATTCAGGAGCTGGAGTCTGGTTCGCATTCATAGGTGCTTCCATTCTCACCCGAGGCGCGACCGCGCGTCCGGACTCTCAGCGATTGGTACGTTCCGTGACGTCCCTCGCCCCGCGGATGCCGCGGACGAAGCCCTGCACGACGTCGAGCAACCCGAGCACGGCGACCGCGGAGACGATCACCCAGGTGAGCCCACCGACCGGGGAGGCGCCGTACGACCAGCCGATCGCGGAGAAGAACGCCGGGTTCAGCAGCTGCCCGCTCACGAGCAGGACGACGACGGGCACAACGAACAGGACGGCGAGCACGGCGTTCGCACACGCCTGCGGGATCCCCCAGCCGACGTAGTACGCGAGCAGGTCGAACCAGATCCGGGAGATCGCGATGGCGACGAGCAGATACAGCGCCCCCGACTCCCACAGGGCCGGTGCGATGAGCGGCACCGGACGCCCGGCGGTGTCGATGACCGGACTGAACTCCTGCGACAGCACGAGCAGGCTCGCCAGGAACGCCGTGAGCGTCACCCCGCCGATGAGCAGCCCGAAGTCGACGCGTTCGGTCGAGGTGTCCTGCAGCGCCTCCAGCGTCCATCTGCGCCTCGACTGCCCACCACCCGTGTCCGCCCGAGGCAGGATGCGCTCGACGACCGCGAACCCGAGCGTCGTCCAGAACAGGACGTGCACGGTGATCGTGACGGTCGCGACGAATGCGCCGCCGAGGGCGGTCATCGGCCCGCGCCCGGTGAGGAATCCGATACCGGCGATGAGCAGGAAGATGAGCGGGACGATCGAGGACAGCACGACCGTCATGAGCTTGCGCCAGTCGAAGTAGAGCGCTGGGCCGATGAGCTGGAAGGAGTGGTTGGTGTACGCGGCCGCGAGTCGGTCCGGGTCGCCCAGTTCGGTCAGGACCTCCCGTTCCGCAGCTGCAGAAGCGGTCAGCTCCCCCGCCGCCCAGCCTGCTTCGAGGCGGGCGTCGACGGCATCCGCGATCGACGCGCGCAACTCCTGATCGACGCGTTCGCGCTGCCGGGTGGGGATGCCGCGCAGTGCTTCACGCACGTACCGGTCGGTGAGGTCGGACAGCACCGGTGACCCGCCGTGATCGCGGCCGGACGACGTCGAGGTGCTCTGCGCGGGATTCTGCGCGGGATTCTGCGGAGGATGCTGCGCAGGATTCGACGCGGAGTTCGACGATGCTGCGCTCGTCGGCAGGGGCGTGGTCATGTGCGTCCTTCAACGTTCAGGATGGCCTCGTCCGCCCGGCCCCGTCGGTCGGCGGGGCTGCGGGTGATCGAACGGGCGCACGAGCGGTCGATCGGCACACTGGTGGCGTACCGTCGGCCGCCGTGGGCGAGAACTCGCAACACTAGTGTGCGCCATGGGCGGGTCACAAGCCGATTCGGCACGCAGAATGCCGGTCGCGCCGCGCACGCGTCCGGCGGCATGTCCCGGACGAGGCGACCGCGGTCGCAGTCGCTGCAGCCGGACGCATCTTCACCGCGTCGGCTGTCCTATCGACCGGCCAGCTCGACGACGGGTGTGGACGAACCTCCAGCCCGGCGCTGGCATACTGGAGGGATGGGAACGATGGCTGGCTGGTATCCGCACCCGGACGACGCCACGAAGGAACTGCACTTCGACGGCACGCAGTGGGGCGAATCCCGCGTCCTCCGGTTCGAGCGCAACAAGCCGGCTCAGACCGAGGCCGCCGGTTGGTACCCCCACCCGGACGATGACGGCAGCCGCGTCGAGTTCAACGGCAAGACCTGGACGGGCACCCGTGTCCTCGAGGACGACAACGGTGCGACCATCACGAGCGACGACGGCAGTGCGCCCGTCGTGCAGCTCGCAGCCGAGGCGCCGGAGAACCCGTCATGGGTCATGGCCAAGCGACTGCTGGCCTTCGGTCCGCTCCTCGCCATCGCCGCCGTCGGCATCATCGCGATCCTGTCGCAGAACCCGTCCTGACCCGCACGCGGTCCTCAGTAGACGACTCCGCCCGCCGACGCGGGATGCGCAGCGCGATGCGCTCGCGCGAGCGCGCACGAACGACGTGAGAGAGGGGGCGGGTGGGCCCCCTCTCCCGTCCACGCTAGGTCCTGGTTGGTATACCCCGCGACCAGGAAG
>NZ_JBMOUH010000008.1:0-300334 GCF_049319745.1 Plantibacter sp. Mn2098
GGTGTTTTTGGTGGGGGATGGAGGGTTGAGAAAAGATACCCCTCCTTTCTTCGCTGTCTCTTTGCCTGTCTTACCACCACTCCCCCCCCCCCCCCCCGCGACCGGGGGCTCAGCGACCGGGGCGCTTCGACGGGCTCGGCGACCGGGGCTCGGCGAGCGGGGCGCTTCGATAGGCTCAGCGACCGGGGCTCGGCGAGCGGGGCGCTTCGACAGGCTCAGCGACCGGGGCTGGGCGACCGGGGCGGGGTCAGGCCAGGGGGAAGGTGACCAGGGTTGGGCCGTCGATGGCGGGGGCGGGGAGCGTCAGGTGCAGCGTGGTGCCGATGCGCGTGACGGCGATCGGGGCGCCGTCGGCGAGGACCGCGGAGGAGGCGATGACTGCGGGGGAGACGCCGTCGATCGAGACCTCGCCCGTTGCATCGATGAACGCGTGCGCGTAAGCGCCCGCTGCGCCGTGGCTGCCAGCGGCGCCGCCGGTCCGGGTCCAACGGACCCAGGGGGAGGCATCGGCCGGGCTCGGGGCGGCGATCGCCGCATCGAGCGGCCTCGACGCGAAGACCGTGTGACCGTTCACGGCGTTCCACGCCCCGAGGTGTTCGAGCGTGCGGCGCTGCAGCTCTGGCACCGTTCCCGCCGCCGTCAGCCCGACGTTCAGCAGGAAGTTCCCGCCCCTCGACACGATGTCGACGAAGTGCTTCACCGCGGCCGGCCCGTCCAACAGGTGCGTCTCGTCCTCGCGCGTGTTGTGCCCGAACGAGTAGCCGACCCCTCGGCAGTTCTCCCACCCGCCGTCGCCCTCGACGGACAGCCCGTTCTGGTACTCGCTCGTGCGGAAGTCCCAGTGGGTCTCGCCCCAGCGGTCGTTCGCGACGCCATCCGGGGTCTGGGCGTAGAACTGCTCGAACAGCCGCTCCATGCTGAACGGCCCTGACGGCTTGCCGGCATCGGGCCACTCGATGTCGCCCCACAGGATGTCTGGGCGGTAACGCTCCAGGAGATCCGCGACGTGCGCGTACGCGTACTCGGCGTAGGCTGCGTCGACCGGTCGTCGGAACGCCTGGTTGTCGGCTGTGATGGGCGGCAGTTCGGAGAAGTGCCAGTCGAGGCCGCCGGAGTAGTAGACGCCGAAGCGGAGTCCGGCCTCCCTGGTCGCCTCCGCGAACGCGCCGATGAGGTCCCGCTTCGGCCCGCGGGCGACCGTGTTGCGGCCGTCGGTGCCCGGGGCCTCCCACAGGGTGACGCCGTCGTGGTGCTTCGTCGTGGGGATGAAGTAGCCGGCGCCCGTGCGCTTGACGAGGTCGATGACGTCGGTCGGATCGAAGTCCTCCGCCTGCCACCGGTCGATGAAGTCGTCGTAGGGCGCCCCGCCGAAGGCATCGCGTTGGTGGGCCGCAGCTGGGCTGCCCTCCACCCTGATGGTGTTGAAGTACCACTCCGCATAGGGGTTGTGCTTGAACCAGTGCTGCTTCTCGATCGTGCCGAGTTCGCCGATGGGTTCGGCCCACGCCGGAACCGAGTACGGGCCCCAGTGGACGAAGATCCCGAGCTTCGCATCGCTGAACCAGGCCGGGATCTCGCGCTCGAAACGCTGGTAGTTCTCGGGGCGGACGGGGTTGTCGGTGAACATTGCCACGCTGATTCTCTTTCCTTCTCCATTGATGGATTGCGCGAATTGCCGCTTGCCCATATCCTATAGGCAATAGCGTTTCAGTCCACCCCCGGGACTGGGCGCCAATCCGAAACGTCGAATCATCGCTCAAAGGAGAGTTCTTTTCGTGGAATCAACACTCCTGGAAACATCGCCGGTGGAATCGGCGCCGACACCCCGGCGCGACGCATTCATCCGGCCGACGGACTTCCGACTGCCCGGCGGTCAATGGTTCATCGGCGCGGGCTTCGGACTCTTCGTGCACTGGGATCACGCCAGCCAGCAGGGCATCGAGATCTCCTGGCCGCTCGTCGGCCGGTCCATCATCCACGGCGTCGACGAGGTCGAGGACGACGTCACCGTCGAGCAGTACCAGTCCACCGCCGCGACCTTCAACCCGACGGAATGGGACGCCGTCCGGCTCGCCCGCCTCGCCAAGCGGGCCGGCGCCACCTACGTCGTGTTCACGGCACGCCACCACGCCGGATACGCGATGTTCCACACGGGAACGTCCGACTTCGGCATCGAGCACTCGCCGTTCGGCCGCGACATCACGCGGGAGTTCGTCGAGGCGATCCGCGCGGAGGGCATCCGCGTCGGCATCTACTACAGCCTCTCCGACTGGAACCACCCCGACTACCCCAAGTTCGAGATGAGCGACCGCCCCTACGCGCTCGAACACTGGCCATCCGCAGGAGACCCCGCGATGGCCGGCACCGAGGTCGCCGACGACAAGCACCGCCGCTCCACACCAGAGCAGTGGGCGCGCTACCAGGAGTACCTGCGCGCACAGCTCACCGAACTCCTCACCGGCTACGGCACCATCGACCTCCTCTGGTTCGACGGCGAATGGGAGCGTTCGGAAGAGGAATGGAACAGCGCCGGCTTGCGCGCGTACATCAAATCCCTCCAGCCCGATGTCGTCATCAACGACCGACTCCTCGGGCAGGGCGACTACGAGACGCCAGAGCAGGGCTTCCCCGTGACCGCGCCGAGCGGCCCGTGGGAGCTGTGCCTCACCATCGGCCAGATGTGGGCCTGGCGCCCCGGCGACACGAAGAGCAAGAGCACCACGTCCCTCGTGACGACGCTCGTCGAGGTCGCGAGCCGCGGCGGCAACCTCCTGCTCAACATCGGGCCGAAGGGCGACGGCAGCCTCAACGAGTCGCAGGTCGAGACGCTCGACGAGATCGGCGGTTGGCTCGACCGGCACGCGGAGAGCGTCATCGGCGTCTCACCGACCGTCGGCGTCGACTACTACGGCCCGTCCACCGCACGCGAGGGCACCCTGTACCTGCACCTCGTGATGCGGCCCATCGAGCAGGTCGTCGTCCGCGGCATCCCCGTCGGCCGGATCAGCGGCATCCGCCTCCTGGCGACGGGGGAGCAGCTGCCGTACGAGATCAACTTCGAAGTGCACGAGCAGACCGCGGCCGGCGAGGAGCCGCTCGGCGAGGTGCTGATCGCTGCGCCGGCGGCGTCCGGGTCGGTCATCGATGTGATCGCGATCGACTTCCGGTGATCTGACGGTCCGGGGGCTGCCCTTCGACAGGCTCAGGGACCGGGCTTTCCAGTAACTCAACATCCGGAGCCCTTCGACAGGCTCAGGGACCGCACCGCCGGTCCCTGAGCTTGTCGAAGGGCCCGGAAAACCCACACACCACCACACACGTTCACAGCTGTATCCAATGAAGGAGGCACCACACGTGAGAACACACACCAAGCGCACCGCGGCCAGAGTCGGCACCGCACTCGCACTCGCCGGATCGATGATCGCCCTGGCCGGATGCTCGGGAGGCAGCGGCGGCGAAAGCGCCGGCGGCCCCATCTCGATGTACACCTGGGTCGGCAGTCAGAGCGACCGCGACCAGTGGCAGGCGTTCGTCGACCTCGGCAAAGAGGTCGACCCGACGCTCGACGTCACGATCGACGGACCGAGCTTCTCCGACTACTGGACCAAGGTCAAGACCCGCCTGAGCGGATCCAACCCGCCCTGCCTCCTCACCACGCAGGCGGCGCGAGCCCAGGAACTCGGCGGGCTGCTGCTGCCCCTCGACGACCTCATCAAGGAGCACAAGTTCGACACGTCCGAGTACGACGCGTCGATGCTCAAGGGTATGACCGTCGACGGCACCATCCGCGCCATCCCTTATGACGCCGAGCCGATCGTCCTCTTCTACAACGCCGACGCCTTCAAGGCCGCCGGTCTCACGGAGCCGGGCACGACGTACACGCGTGCCCAGTTCATCGCCGATGCGAAGGCCCTCACCACACCGGACCACAAGGCGCTCGCCATCCAACCGGGCTTCTTCGGCACCAACGCGTGGACGATCGCCGATGGTGCGGAGGCGGTCAAGGACGGCAAGCTCGACCTGACCAACAAGAAGCTCGTCGACCAGGTGCAGTCGTTCTTCGATCTCGTGAGCAAGGAGGGAATCGCCGCTGCGCCGGGCGCAGCCGACGGTTCCGACGTCTCGCAGGCGGCGTTCACGAGCGGCGCGGTCGACATGCTCATCGAGGGTCCGTGGATGTACGGCACGTTCCATGACGCCGCCAAGTTCACCATGGGCGTCACGATCGTGCCGAGCACCTCCGGTGAGGCGCACGGCATGACCGCCGGCTCCGGCTTCGGCATCGCCAAGAACTGCAAGGACCCGGAGGGCGCGTTCAAGGCCATCCAGGCGATGACGGCGAAGAGCGTCCTCGAGGCGCAGGCCGCGAAGCGCGGCATCGTCCCCTCCCGTCCTGACGCTCAGGCGGCCTGGGCCGAGGGCAAGTCGCCCGAGTCCTTCGCGGCGGTGCAGGCGCTCCTCGCGAACGCGACGGCGCAGCTGACCACCCCGACCTGGAACCAGGTCGAGACGCTGTTCACCCAGTACGGCGTCGAAGGTTACCGGGGTGACAAGACCGCTGAGGATGTGCTGGGCACGATCCAGCACTCGGTGGGGCAGTAGACAGATGGCCACGCCACTGCACCCGGGTGCCGTCCTCCCGACAGGGAAGGCGGCACCCGCCGCCCCGGCGACACGCCCGGTGAGCGTGCCGCATCCGACGCCGCCGCGCGCCGGACGCAAGAAGCGGGGCGACGGTCTCGTCGCCCTCGCCTACCTGTGGCCGGGGCTCGCCGGGTTCACGTTCTTCATCCTCGTGCCGCTCGCCGGATCCCTCGTCATCAGCCTCTTCGAGTGGCCGTTGTTCGGCACACCGAAGTTCATCGGCATCGCCAACTATCAGAAGCTGTTCGCGGATCCGACGTTCTACACGGTCCTCCTCAACACGGTCATCTTCGCGTTCGTGTACACGGCGCTGAACCTGGCGCTCGCGCTCGCCGTGTCGCTGTGGCTCAACACGCGCATCAAGTTCGCCGGGTTCTGGCGGGTCATCTTCTTCCTCCCCGCCATCACCCCGATGGTCGCGAACGCGCTCGTCTGGCGTCTGATGCTGAGCGACAACGGCATCGTGAACTCCGGCCTCGCATCGATCGGCATCCAGGGCCCCAGTTGGCTCTCCGACTCCTCGTTCGCACTTGGCGCCGTCATCACGATGTCGGTGTGGCAGTCGTTCGGGTACAACGTGATCGTGCTCTCTGCCGGCCTCGGCAGCATCCCGAAGGAGATCCTCGAAGCGTCCAGGATGGACGGCACGAACTCGTGGCAGCGGCTGAAGTCGATCATCCTCCCGATGATCTCGCCATCGCTCTTCTTCACCATGACCATGACGATGATCGGTGCGTTCCAGGTGTTCGTGCAGCCGCAGATCCTCACGCAGGGCGGGCCGGGGGAGTCGACGAACACCTTCGTGCTCTACCTCTACCGGAACGGCTTCGTCTTCGACCGGCTCGGGTACGCGTCGGCGCTTGCCTGGATCCTGTTCATCGTCGTGATGCTCATCACCGCCCTGCAGTTCGCCGGGCAGAAGAAATGGGTCAACTATGACAAGTGAAACCGCAACCAGGGTCGTGCGGCCGCGCATGCGCCGCGCCCAGCGGGTGCAGGCCGCCAAGACGTGGGGCAACACGCTCGCCGTCGCGATCGTCGCGCTGATCTTCACGTTCCCGTTCATCTGGATGTTTTTCACCGCGCTCAAACCGGAGTCGGAGGTGTTCTCGCCGACGCCGTCGTTCATCGGTTCGGAGATCAAGTGGTCCAACTTCTCCGACGCGTGGACGCTCGTCCCGTTCGGGCGGTTCATCTTCAACGGCTTCTTCGTCTCGATCATGGGCGCCCTGCTGTCGATCATCGTCGCCGTGTTATCCGCCTACGCGTTCTCGCGCCTGCGCTTCAAGTACCGCGACCGCATCTTCCTGCTCTACGTCCTCACGCTCGTGTTGCCGCAGGAGGTGCTCGTCGTCCCGCTGTTCATCATGATGAACCAGCTCGGGCTCGTCGACTCCTACGCAGCCCTCATCATCCCGTTCGCGTTCACGGCGTTCGGCACGTTCCTGCTGCGGCAGTTCTTCCTCACGATCCCGATCGAGTTCGAGGAGGCTGCGCTCATCGACGGCGCCTCCCGGTTCCGCACCCTGTGGTCCGTGCTGCTGCCGCAGCTCAAGGCCCCGCTGTCGGTGCTCGCCGTGTTCTCGTTCATCGGGTACTACAACTCGTACCTGTGGCCGCTCATCATCATCAACAGCCAGGAACTCGCGACGGTTCCGCTCGGACTGCAGATGTTCACGGGCGAGCACGGGACGCAGTGGAGCCTCATGATGGCGGCCGCGACGCTCGCGGTCATCCCGTCGCTCATCATCGTCGCCGTCCTCCAGCGGCAGCTCATCAAGGGTGTCGCGCTCGGCGGGTTCGGCGGTCGATGATGCGATCCACTCCTCACGCACCTCACAGAAAGCACACGAGATGACTCTCACCTCACCAGATCTCACAACGGGCATCGACGGCACGATCGTCAGCGCGGAGGCGTGGCTGAGCGACCTCGAGGTCGAGACCCTCCGAACCGATGCGGTCCAGCAGTTCCTCAAGCAGGAGACCATCTTCGTGCGGATCCGCACCGCCGGCGGTGTCGAGGGCCTCGGCTACAGCTACACGATCGGCACGGGTGGCCGGGCGGTGCTCAGCCTCCTGCGGAACGGGCTGCTCGACGTCCTCATCGGCCTCGACGCGAACCGCCCGGAGGCCGTGTGGCGGGCGCTGTTCACCTCGACCAGGGCGACGACCGTCGGCGTGATCAGCTCCCTCGCCTTCGCAGCCGTGGACACGGCCGTGTGGGATGCGCGCTGCAAGGCGGCCGGCCAGCCGCTCTGGGAGGCGGCCGGAGGCGCCAGGCCGAGCATCCCGCTCTACGACACCGAGGGCGGATGGTTGCACATCGACACCGACGAGCTCGTGCAGCAGGCGCTCGCCTCCCAGGCCCGGGGGCTCAACGGTGTGAAGATCAAGGTCGGGAAACCGCGCGGGCACGAGGACTTCGAGCGGCTCGCGGCCGTGCGTGCCGCGGTCGGGCCGGGCCTCGACATCATGATCGACGCGAACCAGTCGATGACGGCCGCGGAAGCCATCCGGCGGGCGGCGCTGTTCGAACCGCTCGACATCTTCTGGTTCGAGGAGCCGCTCCCGGCCGAGGACATGGACGGGCACCGCCGTCTCGCAGCATCGACCACCCTGCCGGTCGCCGTCGGCGAGAGCATGTATTCGATCGGCCAGTTCCGCGAGTACCTGCAGTCCGGTGCCGCATCGATCATCCAGGTCGACGTGGCCAGGGTCGGCGGCATCACGCCGTGGCTGAAGGTGGCGCACCTCGCGGAGGCGTTCAACGTGTCCGTCGCGCCGCACTTCCTGATGGAGCTGCACGTGTCGCTCACCTGTGCGGTGCCGAACGCACTCTACCTCGAACACATCCCGCAGTTGCGGGCCGTCACACGGACGGAGATGGCGATCGTCGACGGTCGTGGCATCGCGCCGACGGATCCGGGTCTCGGCATCGATTGGGATCTCGACGCGATCGAGGATCGACGCGTCGAATGATCGTCCTGACGGTCCCCATACATCGGATCTTTAGGGAAGAATGAGCACTGTGAATAGCAACGACGCCTCCACCGCATCTCTCAGCTCCGGCGCTGCCGCCGAGTCGGCCGCCGGGTCAGCCGCTGGCTCAGCCGCTGGCTCAGCAACTGGTTCCGCAACCGTTTCCGCAACCGTCCTGCCGACGCAACGTCCGTTCGGGAGGTCCGGCCTCACGGTCGGGCCCATCGGATACGGCGTGGCAGCACTCGGCAACCTGTACCGACCGCTGCCGGACGACGTCTGGCCGGAGTGCGTCCCGGCGGCGTGGAAGGCCGGGATCCGCTACTTCGACACCGCCCCGCACTACGGGCTCGGTGTGTCGGAGGAGCGACTGGGGGAGGCGCTGCGCGATCTCCCACGCGACGAATACGTGCTGTCGACCAAGGTCGGGCGGGTCCTCGAACCGAACCCCGACTACCGGCCGGGCGACACCGACATCGCGAACCTGTTCGACGTCCCGTCGACGCGGCGGCGACGTCTCGACTACTCGCGGGACGGGATCCTGCGGTCGGTGGAGGACAGCCTTGTGCGGCTGGGGGTCGATCACATCGACGTGCTGTTCGTGCACGACCCGGACCAGTTCGAACGCGAGGCGCTCGACGGAGCGTTCCCGGCACTCGAAGAACTGCGCTCGCAGGGCGTCATCCGCTCCTACGGCGCCGGCATGAACCAGTCGGCGATGCTGACGCGATTCATCCAGCAGACCGACCTCGACATCGTGATGTGTGCCGGTCGATACACGCTCCTGGACGGTGCGGCGGAAGCGGACCTGCTCCCCGTCGCCGCCGAGCGCGGGGTCACCGTGGCCGTCGCATCCGTCTTCAATTCGGGGATCCTCGCGACCGAACGGCCGATCGAGGGTGCGACGTTCAACTACTCCGCGGCATCGCCGGAGCTCGTCGCGCGGGTGAACCGGATCGCCGATGTGGCGGCCGGGTACGGTGTGACCGTCCCGCAGCTCGCGGTGCAGTTCCCGCTGCGGCACCCGGCCGTGTCGACCGTGGTGCTCGGTGCGGATTCCGCCGCGCAGATCGAGCGGAATGCGACGCTCGGGTCGCCGGAGGTTCCGGAGGCGCTGTGGGCAGAGCTTGAGGCAGAGGGCCTCGTCGCGGCGGTGGGGGCATGAGCGGGGTTGGTGCGGGTGGCCTGAGTGCTGGTGCTGGTGCTGGTGCTGGTGGCGTGAGCGCTGGGGGTGCCGGTTCGGCCAGCGGCTCTGCGGGTGCACGGCAGCGTGTCGCCCTGCATTCGGTCGTCCGCGAGGGTGCTGAGGCCGGGTACGACGAGGCGCATGCGACCGTCCCCGACGAGCTGCTCGCATCGTTCGCTCGGGTCGGCATCCATGATTGGACGATCTGGCGCAGTGGGCGCGATCTGTTCCACGTGGTCGATTGTGACGACTTCGTTGCCGCGATGACGGCGCTCGACAGCGATCCGGCGAACGATCGGTGGCAGGGGTTCATCGGACCGTTCGTCGATCACTTCGTCACGACGGTCGCTGGTCCGGCCGGCATGCTCGTCCCTGAGGTCTGGCGGCTGACCGTCCAGCGCGCCGCCGTCCGCTAGCCGCCCGCCTGCGGCGCTCTGCGGTGCGGTGCAGAGCTGTGCAGCGCAGTGCCGTGCAGTGCAGTGCAGCGCAGCGCTGGTATGGCGAGCAGGACTGCCATGTGGGATTGCCATGCAGGGTGATCAGGTACGGGTGACGATGTCATCCTGCTGGGTGAGCGCAACGCAATAGCCCCGGCGATATGCTCGATTTTTCAGAGCAGGGATCGTTCCGGGGCTTTCGGGTCAAGCGTAGCAAGCACTTCTGGGGGAGTCCATGGCGTCTGTGCCGGACGAGGACACCCTGTCGGGTTGGGTCAGCGATGAACGACTCGGTCGATATCGCGCCGCGGGTGTCGATGTGTGTGGACTGTATCTGTGGAACGCGGAGCTGTCCGCTGCCTGTTTTCAGCTCATCGGGCATGTCGAGGTACTGCTCCGCAGTGCGATGCACACCCAGCTCGCGCGGCATTCCCCGGATGGTCGATGGTACGTGGACTCCAAGTACTCGTTTCAGGAGCCAGCCCGGCGCAGTATCGAGCTCGCGCAGCGCCGCGCGCTGGCAACCGGGCGAGACTCGCCGGGGAGGGTCGTGGCCGAGTTGTCGTTCGGCTTCTGGCGATTCCTCCTGACCAGTCACTATCAGACCACGGTGTGGCCCCGCATCGCACCCGGATTCACGGGGGTGCTGAGACATGAACGAAATCGGGAATCCTTCGAAGCGGCAGTTTTAAGGCTTCACGACCTTCGCAATCGGGTTGCGCATCATGAACCGGTCTTTCATCAGCCGATTCGTGAATACATCGCCGACGCGCTCTTCATCGCGCGCCATATCGACGAGCGCGCGGCCCGCATGCTTGCAGCGCACTCGTCGGTGGGTGACGTTTTGGAGAGGCGACCAGACTGAGTTTCAGCTCGCGAGCTGTCAGTTGTGGCTGTTCTGGCGGGGCGAGAACCGCCAGGACTGACAGTTCGCGGGCTGGGCCGGGTCGGGCGGGTCGGAGGGGCAGACGGAGGGGCAGGCGGCGGAGCAGCTGGACGGTCAGGGGGTCGGCCAGAGTGCCCGGAGGATCGCGATGGCGTCGTCGAGGGAGACCTGCGCATCGTCGGCGGCCTCCGCGAGGGAACGGGCGCGCTCGATGACGGCCTGCGGCGCGCGGGAGGCACCTGGCGCGACCCGGGTGCCGGCCGCCGTGCGGGTGATGACGAGGCCATCGTGCTCGAGCGCCTTGTAGGCCTTCGCGGCCGTCGCCTGCGCGACCGCGAAATCGCGCGCCGTCTGCCGGACGGTCGGCAGGCGTTCGCCGTCGCCGAGCCGGCCGGAGCGGATCGCGCCGCGGAACAGTTCGGCGATCTCATCGGCCGAGCTGGGCGTGTGCCCGGTCATCGAGCGGTCCCGACGTGTGCGTCCTGACCGACCGGGTCGATGCCGGACGAGGCGAGACGTACGCGACCCGCGGCTCGCGCGGCCCGCGCTGCCCGAGCGGTGTCGACGGCGAGTCGGAGGAGGAATGCGACGCCTGCCGCTTGTAGGAAATAGCCGAGCAGGTTCATCGGCCTGGCGAACGCATCGTATCCGCTGCCCACATACACCCGTGTCGTCGAGACGTTCTCCGAGATCCATTCCTGATCCAGACCGACGGTCGCCTGCCCGATCGACCCGGCGTGCATCCATTCGGCGCCAAGCGTGGTGACGAGGCCGCCGAACAGGATGAGGGTGAACATCCGAGCGGTCAGCTCCCGCTCCACGCGGATGCTGGAGGCGGAAGACCGTGCGAACATCGGACGATTCGCGTCGGCGCGGAGTGCGACGACGAACGCGGCGCCGGCGCAGGCGAGTGCGATGAGCATCGCGAGCTGGTTCGGCCAGCCGACACCGCCGATGTAGCCGAAACCGCTGTTGAACGGCATGTAGATCGGGAGATCGGTGTGTTCGGGGACGTTCCCGAAGAACGTCCCGTCCTCCGGAGCTGTCGTCGCGATGGCGATCTGCCAGAGCGCGGTGAGGGCGAGTGCTCCCGCGAGGATGCCCGTGATCCACACCAGTGTTCGCGGAGCGAAGGCATTCCACGGGCGGCGAGGGGCGATCGCGCGCTCTCCCGGAGCGGGCAGCGGCACGGCGCGGAGGGCGATGCCGGCGACCGCGACGACGATCGCCGCGGCCACGAGCGGCGCGGGTCGGCGCCACCATCCGTCGAAACCGGAGACGTCTTGGGACGACGCCGCGATCCAGCTGACCACGGTCGCCACCGCGACGACCAACACGGAACCGGCGACTCCGGCCCACACGAGCGTGGCGCCCCGACGGCCGGACGGTGGAAGCAAGACGATGCGACGGGGGACGACCCAGGACAGTGCGAAGAGCGCGGCGCCGAAGGTGATCGCCGCTTCGAGTGGCGGCAGCGCTTGTCGGATGGTGAAGATGATCATCATGGGGTCGGACATCGGTATCGTGCCTCCAGGATTCGGTGTCGCGGTGTCGCTCACGGCTTGTGCTGCCAAGCTAGCACAAACTTGTGCTACCTGGGCAGTGCAAGTTGCCGGCCTGGGGAGCCCCGGCTCGCGAGGTGAGACATTTCGTCGTCCAGTGCGCCGATTGTCGACGAGTTGCCTCCCCTCGCGCGGGTTGACGGGCGCGGGGAGGGCGGGAGCGCGTGCGGGCTAGACGACTCGCGCGGACATGCGCGCGTGGGACTGCGTGATGTGGTCGAGCATCGCCTGGGCGGCGCGGTCGGGATCGCGATCGCGCAGGGCGGCGAGGATCGCATCGTGTTCGTCGGATGTCTCCTCGGCGATGCCGTGCTTGAAGAACAGGCGGTAGAGGTGCATGTGCGCGCGCAGGCGGACGACGGCTTCCGCCAGGAGATCGTTGCCGGAGAGCTCGGCGATGGCGTGGTGGAACGCTGCATCGCGATCGGCGAACGCGCGGTAGCTCTCGTACGTGTCCTCGGCGCGGGCCGCAGCATCCGTCCTCGATGCTCCGCCGGCGGCCGCAAGCGCGGGGTGGCCAGGATCGCGGGCATCCTCGTGCATCTGCTGCACGAGCGCTCCGAGGTCGTCGAGATCGTGCTGCGACGCCCTGGTGGCGGCCAGGCGGGCGCCCTCCGGTTCGAGGAGGGTGCGCATCGCGAACAGTTGGTCGAGGCCCTCTGCGTCGAGGAGTTCGGCCGCCGTGTAGCCCTTGAGGGTCTCCTTGGTGACGAGTCCCTCCGATTCGAGGCGGGTCAGCGCTTCCCGCACGGGTGTGGGGGAGACCTTGAGCATCCGGGCGAGGCCCTCGATGCTCGCGCGTGATCCTGGCTCGATGACCTGGTCCATCAGCAGGGTCAGGAGGGCGTCGTACACGTCGTCGACGAGCGCGCGCCGGGGTGGCAACAAGTCCCGGACGGGATCGATCGCGCTGGTCATGTCCGTAATCCTAGCGCGATTCAGAAAATCAAATAGCGTATAGGGTTCCCGCGAGTTCCGACATTGCAGAATTCAGGAAGGTTCACGGAATTCAGGACGATGCCGCGGCGAATCGCCCCGAATCGTCCTGAATGCCGCAAAAGTTCCTGAATTGTGGAACCCGCTTGGGTGGGGGCGGCGGGTGGGGGCGGGCGCGGGGAGGAGGTCAGGGTGCGGTTGGGGCCAGGAGCTCCAGGATCGCGGACGTGGGGCCGGTCTCGCCGAGCTTGGGGAAGATGTTGGTGACGCTGTGCGTGTGATTGGTCTCGTCGAGGTCGGTCATCGCATCGGTCGCGAGGGTGACGTTGAATCCGTGCTCGTACGCTGCGCGTGCGGTCGATTCCACGCCGATGCTCGTTGCGATGCCGACGACGACCACCTGCGTCACCCCGAGATCCGTGAGGTGCGCGGCGAGTGAGGTGTTGTGGAACGCACCCCACGTGAGCTTCGTGACCGTGTGGTCGGACGGCTGCTGATCGAGCTCAGGGACGAGGTCCGTCCAGTCTGCCGGTCGGGATCCGCCGGCGTTGCGGTTGCCGAGATCGGTGCGGCCGGGGGCGCCGCCCGCGACGTTCACCAGGACGACGGGGAGGTCGCGGCGTCGGAACGCGGCGGCGAGTTCCGCGGCATTCGCGATGACGGCATCGGCCGGGTGCGCGGTCGGCAGTGAGGCGATGCCGCGCTGCAGGTCGACCACGATGAGGGCGGTGCGTTCGTCGAGCGTGGTGATGGGCATGTGCGTTCCTGTTCGTGTTCGGTTGCGTCGTGTGGGAGTTCGTCGTGTCGTGTGGAGGTGCGGATGTGGGGGCGTCGTGTCGTGTCGTGTGGGATTGCGGATGTGGGGGCGTCGTGTCGTGGGTGCGTGGAGATCGGTCGTGTCGCCGCGGAGGCAGGCTCGCGCCGCCGATTGCCCGGACAGCCCGGACAGCCCGGATGACCCGCGCGTCCCGAGTGGCGGCGCGTGGATTGCTGCGACGCTGCGGCGGTGAATGGATGGAGATCGGCGGGCGATGGCGAGGTTCTCGGCCCTGGCCCGACTACTGTTCGAGGATCTTGCGGATCAGCTTCCCCGCATCGAGCAGCTGTTGTTGTTCGGTTCCGCTGAGGTGTGTGTGGATTGCCGATGCGAGCCAGTCCTCGCGGGCGGCGCGTTCCGTCGCGAGCGTGGCTCGGCCGGCATCGGTCGCGCTGAGGAGGGTGCGGCGTCCGTCTTCCGGGTCGCGGCTGCCGGCGATGAGGCCGCGTTCTTCGAGGGAGGCGACGGTGGCGCTCATCGACTGGGTGCGGACGCTCTCGGCCTTCGCGAGTTCGGTGACGCTCGACGGGCCGTGGCGGTCGAGCCTCGAGAGCACGGCGCCCTGCGACCAGGTGAGCTCTCCCGATGCCGACTCCTCGCGCAGCCGGCGGATGAGCATGCCGAAGACCACGCGCAGTTCGGCGACCTCTGCATCGCGCGATGTTGCATCCATACGCCCAGCGTACGCCTGGGTAGCGCAACTACCAAGTCTGCCTGCGTATCTGTCGGCAGGGTCACAGGATGCCGCACTGTTCACAATTCCGGAACGCCGACGCTTGTTGCGACCCCTCGCGGCCGATCGGCGGCGTGTCGCGCGGAATCGGCCGCAGAGTTCCGGAATTGCGGACTGCCGGGGCGGCGGGAATGCCGATAGGTTCAGCACATGATCGCCGCCGAACGATGGCCGTCCCGCTTGTACGCGTGGGCCGAGCGCATGTGCACCGCCGACGCCGTCTACGGGTCGATCCTCGTGGCCGGCCTGATCGTCGCCGTCATCCGCAAGGACGTGCTGACGCTCACGAGCATCTTCCCGATCGTCGCCACGGTGATCGCGTTCTGGCTCGCGCACGTGTACGCGAACGCCGTCGCCGATCACACCGTGGTCGATGGCCGCGTCATCCCGATCTGGCAGGCGTTGCGGAAGTCGGCGGTCCACTCGCGCGGCCTGCTGCTGTCCGCCGCGATCCCGATCGCCTGCCTCGCACTCGGCACGCTCGGGATCATCCCCGGCCCGGTGTCGACGAGTCTTGCGCTGTGGGTCGTCGTCGGGATCCTCGCGTTCCTCGGCTACTTCGCGTTCGAAGACCGGGGATCGAGGATGCCGGCGCGCATCCTCGGGTCGATCGTCACGGCCGCGTTCGGGATCGGGCTCATCCTGCTGAAGGCGGTGCTGCACTGAGTGTGAGGGGTGGAGTGTGGAGTGCGGAGTCCGGGACGAGGGGTGGTTGACCCAAACTACGACGCGATGTAGATTGCCTACGAGCATTAGGTTTGAGGACGACGACAGGAACGGGACATGGCACGCGCTGGACTGACACCGGAGCGTTTGGCGCACGCCGGCGCAGCACTCGCCGACGAGATCGGGTTCGACCGGGTCACCGTCGCCGAGCTCGCCCGCAGGTTCGACGTCAAACCGGCGAGCCTGTACTCGCACGTCCAAGGATCTGAGGATCTGAAAGTGCGCATCGCGCTCGTCGCCCTCGATGAACTCGCGGACCGTGCGGCGGATGCCATCGCCGGGAGGTCCAGGCGGGACGCCATCGCGGCCCTCGGCAACGCCTATCGCACCTACGCGACGGAGCATCCCGGTCGGTTCGATGCCGCCCACCATCGGCTCGATGCCGAGACCGCCGCGAGGAGCGCTGGCTCTCGGCACTCGCAGATGACGCGGGCGATCCTGCGCGGCTACGAGCTGGGGGAACGCGATGAGACGCATGCCGTCAGGCTCATCGGCAGCACGTTCCAAGGGTTCGTGACGCTCGAATCGAGCGGCGGATTCGATCACAGCGATCCGCCGGCCGACGAGAGCTGGGAGCGGATCATCGATGCGCTCCACCAGCTGCTGCAGAACTGGCCGCACTCAGCCGTCGGCGGCACGCCCTCCAACCATGCACCCACCAACGACGCGACTTCGACGAACTGAGAAAGACACGACCATGACCACCGACATCTGGACGATCACGACCCCGATCGACGGACCGTACGTCCGCGGCGCCCGGGAACTGGAGCGGACCGAGCGCGGCACGCTGCCGCATCGTCTCCCCGCGATCGCGCGCGAGCAGGCGAACGACGCCGCCCTGTCGCTGGTCGAATCGCAGCCGTCGGCGGTGCGGATCGTGTTCCGCACGGAGGCGACGACGATCGAACTCGACACCCTGCGCACGCGCACGACGTACGCGGGCATGCCGCCGCGCCCGGACGGGCTGATCGACCTGGTCGTCGATGGGCGGGTCGTGGCGGAGGCGTCCACGAGCGGTGGCAACACCATCACGCTCGGCGCGGGTGAGCCGCAGGTCGACAACGGACCCGTGTCCACGATCCGTTTCGAGGGTGCGGCGGACGGGCTGGTCGCCGGCGTCAAGGACGTCGAGCTGTGGTTGCCGCAGTACGAGACGACGGAGCTCATCGAACTCCGCACCGACGCGCCGGTCGAGCCGATCCCCGCCACGGGCAAGCCGGTATGGCTGCACCACGGCAGCTCGATCAGTCACGGGTCCAATGCCGCGAAGCCGACCGGGATCTGGCCGGCCGTCGCATCGCGGCTGGGTGGCGTCGACCTCGTCAACCTCGGTTTCAGTGGGAACGCGTTGCTCGATCCGTTCACGGCGCGTGCCATCCGCGATGCCGAAGCCGACGTCATCAGCGTCAAATTCGGCATCAACGTGGTCAACCTGGATCTGATGCGGTTGCGTGCGTTCGGGCCGGCGGTCCACGGATTCCTCGACACGATTCGCGACGGGCACCCGGACACGCCACTGCTGGTGGTCACACCGATCTACGGCGGGAGCCACGAGGACGTTCCGGGCCCTGGCGGGTTCGATGCGGAGGCGCTCTCCGCCGGAACGGTCCGGTTCGTCGCGACGGGCGATCCGGCGGAGGTCGCCGCTGGGAAGCTCACGCTGCAGGTGATCCGTGCGGAGTTGGAGCGGATCGTGCGCGAGCGCGCCGCCACCGACCCGAACCTGCACCTGTTGAACGGGCTGGACCTCTACGGCGAGCAGGACGCCGAGGAGCGACCGCTGCCGGACGGCCTGCACCCCGACTCCGAGACCCATCAGCTGATGGGTGAGCGGTTTGCGGCGTTCGCGTTCAGCGAGGGGGCGCCGCTCGCCGTGGAGTGAGCGGGCGCTCCCGGATTTGTTAGGGTGGCGCGGTGAGTGCTGAGTCGTCGACCGCGTGGGGTGGAGGACGTGCGCTCGGCGGATTTGCGGGCGGACGACCGGCGCCTGGGCGACCGGCGCCTGGGCGACCGGCGCCTGGTGTGAATCGTGCGAATCGCGCGCTCTGGCGCGGGATGATCGCCATCGCGCTGGTGCTCCTCGCGATGCTGTGTGTGCTCGGCGGCCATGCCGATCGTGAACACGGCGCGATGAGCGGTGGCCTGGCCGGTGGGGGAACGGCCGTCGGCGCCGATGCTGTCGGTGCGACCAACGCCGTCGGCGTGCTGAGCACGGTCGCCTCGTGGACCGCGACAGACCTCGTGCACACCGTGATGCCGGGCGACGAACCGACGGAACTCGTCGAAGGCGTGTGCGCCGGCATCGCGTGCCTGGCGATCCTGACACTCGTGCGGATCATCGGCGCACGGCCTCATCTGATCCGGCCGATGCCCGGTGGTTTCGCGATGCCGCGGGTCGGTTCGCGCACACCGGCAGCACCGTATGCATCGGCCCGCGTCTCGACGGGGATCCTGCGCAGGTAGTGGGGCGTTGCGGCGCGCTCACCCGCGCCAGTCGTGCAGGAGTCAGCACGCCTTCGTGCGCGCCCGCACGGCATCCGGGCCGACCCGGACCCGTCCACACCCCCCCTCGACGATCGCCACGCGATCAGTCGTCAGCGTAGAAAGCCGTCCTCATGAACCGCAGCACGCCGAACAGCCGCAAGAGCCCGAACAGCCGCAAGACCTCCAACACCCGCAAGACCTCCAACACCCGCGCGTCAGACGCCCGCTCCACACTCGGAGCGCGTTCACCCGTGGCCCAGCCGAAGCCGTACGGCCTGAAGGCCAGCACCATCTGGACGATCGTGTTGGCGCTCGTTGTCGTCATCGTCGTCGCGACCGTGTGGATCACCTCTGCCGTGAACCAGGCCAATCGTGCCCAGCCTGCATCGACCTCCTATCCGCCGGCGATCGCCGATGACAGCCATCGCCTCGACGACCCGGCCGGCAGCACGGTGACGGTCGTCGAATTCCTCGACTTCGAGTGCGAGGTCTGCGGGGCCGTCCACCCGAGCATGGAACGGCTCCGCGCGGAGTTCGGCGATCGTGTCACCTTCGCCGTCCGCTACTTCCCGATCCCGGCGCACCAGAACTCGATGAACGCGGCCGTCGCCGTTGAGGCCGCCGCGCAACAGGGGGAATTCGAGGCGATGTACCAGCGCATGTTCGAGACGCAGGCCCAGTGGGGCGAGCAGCAGGATTCCAAGGCGGAGGTGTTCCGCGGGTTCGCGAGCGATCTCGGGCTGGACCTGGCCGCGTACGATGCGGCGGTCGCCGATCCTGCGACCCGGGAGCGAGCGCAGGCCGACTTCGATGCGGGGCGGGCCCTCGGAGTACAGGGGACGCCGACGATCTTCGTCAACGACCGGCCGATCGAGATCCGATCCGAAGCCGACATCCGTGCGGCGATCGAGGGTGCGCTGGGTTGAGGTTGCGCCTGGTCGGGCACTTCGACAAGCTCAGCGACCGGGTTTGGGCGCTCGGGCGGCAGCTTCGGGCGCTTCGACAGGCTCAGTGACCCGCGGGTCAGGTCATTCGCCTGACCGGTCTGGCCCGGTCCCTGAGCTTGTCGAAGGGCAAAATGACGCCACACGGAATGCCGCGACGCGCGCGCTGGTTGCCTGCTGAGGGCGGCGACCGACACGAGCGCACGGACTCGTGGGCACGCCGCCATCGGATCTCGACCGGACGAGACGTCCAGGTCGAGCAGTGTGAAAGGAACGGTCATGACAGAGACCAACGCCGCAGCAAGCGGCACGTTCGCCCTCGGCGGCGACCTCACCGTGAATCGACTCGGCTTCGGCTCGATGCAGCTCACCGGGTCCGGTGTCTGGGGAGACCCGAAGGATCCGGATGAAGCGGTGCGTGTCCTGCGTCGCTCGGTCGAACTCGGTGTGAACTTCATCGACACGGCCGACTCCTACGGCCCGTTCGTCGCGGAACTGCTCATCAAGCGTGCCCTGCACCCGTACGCCGACGACCTCGTCATCGCGACGAAGGCCGGTCTGTCGCGTCAAGGTCCGAACAAGTGGACCGCCATCGGTCGCCCCGAGTACCTGCGGCAGCAGGCCGAGCTGAGCCTGCGTCACCTGGGACTCGAGCGCATCGACCTGTTCCAGCTACACCGCATCGACCCGGCTGTGCCGCTCGAGGACCAGCTCGGTGAGCTCGTCGCGCTGCAGCAGGAGGGCAAGATCCGTCACATCGGTCTGTCCGAGGTGTCGGTCGCCGAGGTCGAGGCCGCACGGAAGATCGCGACGATCGTGTCCGTGCAGAACCTCTTCAACCTGAGCAACCGATCCGCGGAACCGCTGCTCGACTACGCGACCGAGAACGGCATCGGCTTCATCCCGTGGTTCCCGCTCGCGACCGGCGCGCTCGCGAAGGACGACGGTCCGCTCGCCGAGCTTGCCGCCAAGCACGATGCGTCGCCGTCGCAGCTGGCGCTCGCCTGGTTGCTCAGGCGTTCGCCCGCGATGCTGCCGATCCCCGGTACATCGTCGGTCGCGCACCTGGAGGACAACGTCGCCGCTGCATCGATCGAGCTGACCGATGCCGAGTTCGACGCGTTGACCGCGGCCGTCTCGGCCTAGGCTGCTCCGCCTCGCGAGTCGCGGCACGCTGTCGTCCCCGCTGCCCGGGGATCGCCGCTGTGCCGCGACTCGCGGAGAATCGGGCCGGGATGGGTCCGCTCGATCGACAGGACGAGTCCGATCGCGGCACCCGCGGCCAGCAGCGCGGTTCCTCCTGCAGAGAGGAACGGGAGCGGAACTCCAAGGACGGGCAGGAACCCGAGGACGACAGCGATGTTGATTGCCACTTGCGACAGGAGCCAAGAGGCGACTCCTCCGATGGCTATCTGGCCGAACAGCCCGGCTTCGGCTCGAATGACGCGATGGAGTCCGAGCGCCACGAGGAGAAACAGGCCGAGTGTGAGGAGCGATCCGATGAAGCCCAGTTCTTCGCCGATGATTGCGAATACATAGTCGCTGTCGGCTTCGGGCAGCCAGCCCCACTTTGCGGTGGAGTTGCCCAAACCAACGCCGGCGAGGCCTCCGCGAGCGAGGGCCCACTCCCCATGGAGCGGCTGCCAGCAGAGATCGTAATAGCTCGCGGTGTCGGTGTGGCAGTCCACATTGACGTAGTGCAGCACCCGCATGACCCGGTTGGGTCGGATAGCGGTCATGATCAGCGCGGCCACTGCTCCGCCTGCGGCGGTGAGCGCGATCGTACGGAATCGGATGCCTGCGGACAGGAGCGTGCCGAGCAGGAGGGCGGCCATGACGAAGACTGTTCCGAGGTCTCCACCGATGAGGTTGATCCCCATGGAGGCGACGGCGATCGGGACGACCGGGATGATCGCATGCTTCCACCGGCGGAGCCGTCGGTGTTTCGCGGTCAACACCGTGGCAGCCCAGACCGTCAGTGCGAACTTCACGGCCTCGGACGGTTGCGCAGTGAACGCGCCCACACGGAGCCAGTTTCGATTCCCGCCGGACTCGTACCCGAGCGGCGTGTACACGAGCACTTGCAGCACAAGAGCCGCCAGGAGCAAGGGCCATGCCAGCCGGCGCCACCAAGCGGCGGGGACCGCCCGTGCACCCCACATCGCCCCGAATGCGAGCAACGCGAACAGGGCGTGCCGCTTGAACCCGCCGAACGGGTAAGTTTCCGCACCCGGGGTGGAGGCGGAGAGGGACATGGTGGTGCCGAGTGCGAGCAGCGCCGTCGTGCTCCCCACCAGCAGCGCAGCACGAGTGGATAGAGGATTGGATGTTCGGCGCAGAACGATGCGAACTCGACGAGGCGATCTGGCCTGCCGAGGCGCTGGCGTGGACGCGCCGTCAGTTGACACAAGCCACATCGCCCGGCGGCGTCGGCTGCGTCGGCTCCTCCAGGGAATGCCCGGGTGCGCCGTCAACGTCGACACCGGATGGTTCAGGGACGGGTTCAGGGGCGGGTTCAGCGGGGGCGGCCCCTGCAAGGATGCCGGCAACCACCGCTCGTATCTCATCGACATCGACGAAGTTGACGGCCTGATCGTCGACATACCCGAAGGACGATACGGGGAGTGTCACAAAGTCGATCTGCCCGTCGACAAGGTGCTTGGCGCGCTGCGCGAAGGTGAGAAGGTCGAAGTCGGTATCCACGGCCACGGTGCGCGAGACAGTGTCGAGCAGAGTCTGGACGCGGTCGAGATCCGTCAGAGTCTCGGCCTGACGCACCTTGGTCGCAAGGGACCTCAGAAACGCTTGCTGACGGTGCGTGCGATCCAGATCCGTCAGGTTCAGGTCCGAGTCGCCGGTGTCTCGCCGCTGCCGCACGAAACTCACCGCCTGCTTCGCATCGATCTCTTGAACACCGGCCGGGAACGCGGCGCCCGAGTACGCATCCTCAGTCGCCGCATTCAGGCAAACCGTCAGCGGCTCGACCGCTTTCGCGACTTCGAAGAACCCGCCCATCGTGACTTCGATGAAGTGATCGATCCGTACGCCGCCGAGGAAGTCGGACACCGTGCTGATCTGTGTCTGTCGGCCCGCCGCGCGCGCCAGCTGGTACGCCTCCGCCTCGTCGATACCTTCGTCGGTGAGAGCGGAGAGCGTCTCGGAGAACGCGAGGCCGTACGCCTCCTTGATCTTGCCTTGCGCAGTGCCCCGCGGCGCACCTGCGAGGTCGACGTAGTCATCGCGAGGAATGGATATCCCCGTGGCGGAGCCCTCGCGCGGGATGTGCATGAGCATCAGCACGTTGGCGTTGTAGCCGCCGTCCGTCTCATCGCCAGCCTGCAAAGCACCATACACGTCCGCCCCCAACGGATCACCGTGTTGGTCGACTCGGCTGTCCAACCCGATGATCAACACGTTGAGGTCCTCGGATGTGAGGGCACTGTCTTCATCACGGACGGGGAGCGTGAAGGACGATCTCGGCAAGCTGTCCACGAAGTCGACATACCTCCACGAGACGTACGTCGTCCCCGCCACGATTGCCGTCACCAGTACGGACAAGGAGACAAGCAGGCGCCGCCTCCGCTTCGCCCGACGCCGGCGGGTGTTGGGAGCGGATCGTTGAAGTGTCTCAACCGACATGCGTATCCTCCAAAGTTCTCAAATGCTCATGGCCGGCTCTCGGAGAGGCGGTTTCATCCCGCTGAGACGGGGCCGGGGTAACACTGATCGTCGTGTCAGGGGAGTGGGATCCAGCGCAGTGCGTTGTGGGTGGTGAATACCGGTGAGTGCGGCCAGGCGTGCGGTGACGTGAATGTCGTTGACGGGTGCCGGGGTGCGTTGGTCAGGATCGTGCCGTCGGCAGGGTCGACTTCGATGACGCGCTCATCAGCCGTCGTGAGGAATAGCGTGCCGCTGTGTTCGCTGAATGCCATGGACGATGGCTGCGCGGGCAACGAAACTGCATGCTCGGGATTCCAGACGCCGTGCTCGACGGTGCTGAGGAACGGCGAGCCATCACGAATCTCAGCGACGTAGATGACATTCTCTGGGCCGTGGGCGACGGAGCTCGCGACGACTTCAAGAACGGTGACGGGCTCGCCCCCGGTGGTGAACAGGTCGTGACGGTGCTCTCTGGTCGTCGCCAGCACCCAGGTGCTGTTCGCCCCGGCGTCCGCGCGCGGTCTGACAGGGAGCTGCAGCCGTTCCGTCACTCCTTGGATGCGTACGATGTTGCCGTTGAGGGTGAGCTGTTGGCCTGAGCCTCGCATGCCAGACAAGTGGGTCAACTGCATGTGGTTGCTTGAGCCGCCGCCCAACGTCTCCCATTGGAAGCCGGCATCGGAGTGCTTCAGGATGAATATCCCTTCGTAGTAGCCGTTCCAAGTGGTGACGAGCCATGAGTCGCGCTGGCCGCTGGGAACGATCGTCGACACACCCCAATCGTGCTGTGCGCTGGCCGATTTCTCTGGTGCGCCGACCTCGTGCATTGTGCGTGCAGCAAGCGAGACGCTCCACACCTTGGACGACCGCGTAATGAGGACCTCATCGGACGTCCGGCCGGGTACCGCGGAGTGCGGGGTGGACGGAACGGCGACCGACGGTGCTTGCCAATTCACATCGATGGCTCCGGTGCTGGCAGCAGCATCGGTGACGTAGGCGGAGGTCGTCGACCCGATCAGTGCCGAGGAGAGAATCAGCGTGAGCGCGGTCACTGAGCCGATAGCGAGGCGCAGATGAGCTGGACGGCGAGATCGAGAGGCGTTGTCGGGATGTGTCATCGTGTGTGCTCCGGATTCGTGTTGGTTCCTCCACACCCTGCCGGTCCGCGAGAACCCTCCGGGTCGTCAGTGCCGGATATAGGTGCGGCGACCCCGAGTGAGCAGTGAACGATTGCATGATGTGCGTGTGGGCCGGGTGCGCCTCAGTGCGGTGAATCGTCGTGAGCATCCACCGGTGCGACGACGATCTCACGCCGCTCTCCGCTCATTTGTTAGAGATTTCTAACTTTTCTTTCGCGTGTCTCGAAGTCTTCGCCATCGTGTGCTGATATCTCTATATGTGGCTCTTCTGGGAGGAGCGCCCACTACATATAGCGATTTGGAGACAGATCTTGATGGATGCCGAACGATGAGCGCACTCATCTACTTTTCGAGCGTCTCGGAGAACACGCGACGATTCGTCGATCGGCTGGAACGCCCGACGACTCGAATCCCGCTCCGTCCTCGAGTCGACGGCGAGCTGATGGCGAAACAGCCCTTTGTGCTCGTCGTCCCCACGTACGGCGGGGGTGGCGCGGGCGCGGTACCCCGTCAGGTCGTGCGATTCCTCAACCATGCATCAAATCGATCACTGTTGCGCGGCGTGATCACGGCTGGAAATACGAATTTCGGCGAGGCGTACTGCCTGGCCGGAACGGTCATCTCGGCTAAATGCGGCGTCCCCCAGCTGTACCGTTTCGAACTCTTGGGCACGGACGCAGACGTCGAAGCCGTCTCGGCGGGCCTCGATCGATTCCCACTCGACTCAGCACTCCCCACTCCGACTCGTCGACCACAGACTCACCCCACCAACATCCCAACTGCACCGGAGTCATCATGACTGATACGATCCCGTCCATCCCCACCCCCACGCACACCGCAGCGGTCTCCCCACCCGGGTACCGCGACGACCCGCTCGCCCCACTCCGCCCCATCAACTGGAACGACATCGTTGACGAGAAGGACCTCGAAGTGTGGAATCGACTCACGGCCAATTTCTGGCTTCCGGAGAAGGTCCCGCTCTCGAACGATGTCGCCGACTGGCAGCAGCTCAGCCCCGCCGAGCGGACGATGACGATGCGGGTCTTCACCGGACTCACGATGCTCGACACCGTGCAAGCCACCGTCGGAGAGATCTGCCAGATCCAGGACGCCCGCACCGAACACGAGGAAGCGGTCTACACGAATATCGCGTTTATGCAGTCCGTTCATGCGAGGAGTTATTCGTCGGTGTTCTCCACGCTCACGAGCACCCCTGAGATCGACGCCACCTATCAGTGGGCGATCGGCAACGAGTTGTTGCAACGCCGTTGCAAGACCGTTCTGGCCCACTACTACGGCGACGACCCTCTCAAACGCAAGGTCTCGTCGACCCTCCTGTCCTCCCTGCTGCTGTATGCCGGGTTCTACCTGCCGCTGTATTTCTCCTGCCGCGCACGTCTGACCAACACCGCCGACATGATTCGGTTGATCCTCCGCGACAAGGCGGTGCACGGTTACTATGCGGGGTACAAGTACCAGCGCGGGCTGGAGGCGTACACGCCCGCCGAGCGGGAGGCGATGCGCGAGTTCACGTACGAGCTGCTCGACGAGCTCTACACGCTCGAACTCTCGTACTCCGCCGAACTGTACGAACCGTTCGGGCTCATGGACGATGTGGCCTCGTTCGTCCGGTACAACGCGAACAAGGCGCTCATGAACCTCGGTTACGCGGCCCGGTTCCCCGCCGATGCATGCCGGGTGAGCCCGGAGATCCTCGCTGCGCTGTCTCCGGGAGCCGATGAGAATCACGATTTCTTCTCAGGCTCGGGCTCCTCGTATGTGATGGGGAGAGGCGAACACACCGAGGACAGCGACTGGGACTTCTGAGCGGGTCGCGTTTTCTCTCGCGCGTAGGACCCTCAGCGACGAGCGCAGAACATGGCTCCGTACCGCTGAGACTGGGCAGGGCAACGTCGTGGACCGGGAGGGGTGGGCAGGATCGCTTCGTCACAGTCATCACCCTGAGCACGAGCCGGGGTGTCCGTCGAATGGAGAAGCCATGTCCGTCCTGTCAGCCCTCGTCTCATTCGCCCTCGTCGCGCCACTCGTTGCAGGAGGAGCCTCCGCCCCAGCGACCGCCGGCATCTCGACCGAGTGCTACAACTACATCGGCATCCAGCAACGCGGGGGGTTCGTGGTCGACCGTTTGACCTTGGAGTCGGCGACCGGGACGATCTATCCGCCCGGAACGCAGCTGTGGACGGAAGCGACGAACCTCCCCGTGTTGTCGAACACCCGTGTCCGGTTGAGCGGGCGAGTGCCGATCGCAGAATCGGGACGTCTGAAAGTGAGCGTGTTCTGGGGAGCCCGGGATCTGGTGAGTCCGGAGATCACCTACTGTCCAAACGGACGCACCGCTTGGCTGAGCACCTGGGGGACCGTGTTCTCGCCGCAGATCGGCTGGTCCTGAACGTGGTCTGCCCACCGGTGCGGGTCTTCCTGCGTGCAGTGTCACAGCACGCAGGAGCGGGGTCGTCGCACTCAGAATCCTGCTGACGGCACTGAGGTCGGGAGCATCCGAGTGAGGGCGCCGCCCTGCATCGAATGCTTGGAGGGTCCCGGGGTCGTCCCCTGGCCACTCCCGGGACTCCCTCGTCATCCACACATGAAGGATCAGCGATATGACCATCAGCCAAACTGAGCACTCTGCCCAGATCCCAGCCGCACCAGAGCGAAAGACCGGTCGTCGCCGCGCGTATCTGATGGCCGGCACTGCACTCGCCATCGGTGCGCTGCTCACCGCCGCAGCGTTTACAGACCGCGCGAACATCAACCTCGGTTCTGGCTCTGGCATCGGAGTCGGCGACTGGGACTTCGCCCTGCAGGTTGCCGACGTCGACGAGCTCGGCGCGCCGATCGACGGCAAGTGGATCTCCGCCTCCAGCGCCGACGGAGTCACCTACGCCATCCCCGGTGCGTCGTCCCTCATCCCCGGGACCTCAGGGGCAGTTACGGTGCCGATCCGCAACATCAGCGAGGCAAGCGACGCGATTCTCTCCGTCGGCGTTGAACTGCATGGTGTCGATGCAAGCGACGCGACCCTCGTGGAGCAGCTCCGATTCACTGCTGTTCTCACCGACAGCGACGGTGCCGAGCACACCCTCCTCTCCAACGCCTCGCTCAACCAGGTGACGGCGTCCCCCGTCCTGCTCTCCGCGAACTCGGCCGGTCGAATCACGGTGACCGTGGATCTGCTCCCCACCGCTGATACGAGCGTTCAGGGCAAGACCGCGTCGTTGCGAGCGGTCATCACCGGTATCCAGGCAGAGCAGAAGCCCGCTCGAGCCTGACCGGTCACCAGCCGCGGCGGTGCGTTCGGGTCGCATCGCCGCTCGCCACGGAGCCGTGGCGGAGGGGCGTCGGATTCGGGTCCGACGCCCCTCAGACCTTCCGTCCGTCGACATCGTCGCAAGGAGACCCTGTGCACACCCCAACCACTCGAGTCCGACCGGCGCTCGCCGCCTTCGGCTTCGTTGCAGCCGCTCTCGCGATGACCGGTGCCGCGCTCTTCGAAACGGCAGATCACCGTGTGCTCCTCGACGGAACGGACAACCGCTTCGCGCTGGTGTCCGCGGCCTCCTTCGAACCGGACTGGGCTCCGACGCCGAGTGACTGGCGGAGCGCGAGCATCGAACCGATCGCGCTCGATCTGTCCGCTACGCAGCGGGAACTGCTCGCAACCGGGCAACCCGTGCAACTCGTGATCGCCGCGCGGAATGCAGCGCCCCTCAGCGGCTCCCTCTCCTTGCACCTCAGCCGTCCAGACGGGATGACGGAGTCCGATTTCGCGGCGCTCCGATTCACGGTCGTCGATGGCGACCACACCATGCTCGCCGATACCCCCGGTGATCGTGTCCCGATCCTCCAGTGGGCCGACTCGTTCGACGCCGAGGACGTCAAACAGCTCCGGGTCGCCCTCACCGCGCCCGCCGGTTTCGCATTGCCGGATGGCTCCCCGCTCGTCGACTTCCGATTCGAAGGAGTGAACCGATGACCGCCATCGTTCTCAACCCGGGCCATCCAGCCCGTGGCCGCCTGCCGCGCACTGGACGCGTCCGCGCCGTCCTGGCCTGTGCTGCAGTGTTCGCGATGACTGCAGGGACGACGTCCGCTGCATTCCAGGACACCCGTTCGGTGCAGCTCGGAACGGGGGAGCCAGGCTCGGGCCTCGGCGATCCGCAGGTTCCTCTGCTCTTTCTGCGCGGTGGCGAGAACCGTGAGTTCGAGCTGTCGGAGTCGGTACCGGTGGTTCTGGATCTCGCGCCGAATTCGGCGACATCGATCGGATCGGACGACGAAGTCCTCTTCGCGATGACGCTCCGCACAGCGGAGGGCCATGCCGCCTCCCAGCGCGTGACGTCGACCATCGTCGTGGACGCAGGCGCGCACCGGACGGATCCGGCTCCGTGGTTGCGGATGTCACTCACGCTTCCCGATGGGCGGCAGTTGGTCGGCACCGCGGACGCCATCAACGCGGTCGCGGACCGGACGTTCGTGATCTGCGACAGCGGGTGCACACCGGGCGAGGTTCGTCTCTCGATCGCGCTCGACGACGCTGCGCCGTTCGCCGTCGCAGGAGCTTCGATCGGCGTCAGACTGCAGTTCGCGGGCGAAGCCTTCCACCCCGGTCGCGGTGGTGAACTGTGAGAGGCGGTGGCCTGCCGACGACGGCCCTGCTCACGGCCCTGCTCATCGGCTTCGGCGCTCTGACGACGACCCCGGCCGCCGCAGCGCAGGCCGTCGCGGAAACGGAGCCAACGTCGATCACCGTCCCGGTCCCTGCACCAGGCAACGTCACGACGTGGGTGATGCCTGCCGTCAACCCGTACGCCGATGTGGTGGACGTCACCGTCGAGGCAGCCGTCCTGGGAACGACGGACGCACTACCGCTCACGTTCAGTTTGTTCGATCCCGTCCTGGGCGGATTCGTCGTCGAGGATGTCGTCATCGGGTCCGCGCTCGCCCCCATCCCGGTGGGCCGTCTGGAAGCGGGCGAATCCCGCGACCTCATCGCTCATCTACATCTGTCTGCTGATGCGGGGAACGAATTCCAGGGCGCGTCGCAGTCGATGCTGTTCACGCAATCGTTCGCGACGGTCGGTGCGACAGATCCAGCTGAGACCGAGCGTCCAGGGGGTTCCGTGCCGTCCTGGCTCGCCGAGACGGGTGTCGGCGCCCTCCTGATCCTCGTCGTCGCCAAGCTGCTCGTGGTCATCGGCATCATCGTGTTCGCGAGTCGCCGTCGCCGTCGCGACGATGCCGAAGCGAGTACGTCGATCGTCGCGACCGCCGACTGAGCGTCCACCCCCAAGTACGGAGATCCCATGACTACCCCGCCGAATCACCTGACCCGCACCGGGCTCCTGCGTCGCATCATCCCGCGCACCCGCATCGCCGCAATCCCCCTGCTCCTCCTCGTGCTCTTCGGAGGACTCGGTGTGACGAGTGCAGTGATGACGCAACGCGCGAACGTCAACGTTGCGGGTATCGGGACCGGAAGGTTCGAGCACGGTGTCGTCAGCTCTGCCGGACTCGCGCAGGCCGCATCCGCGGATGCACCCTATGCCCTGTCGGTCGACGGGGCGGAAACGCTGCTCCCCGGTGGTGCGGTGACCGCTGACGTGACGGTGTTCAACAATTCGCCGACAGTGGCGAGCACCCTCGATGTGTTCGTCGAGGCCCGAGGCGACGGCGCAGTCGGTTCGGCGCCCAACATCACCCCACACCTTCGGTTGAGCGTCTTCGACGAGGACGGGACAGTCCTGCTCGACGGTGCCGGAGTCGGAACAGGACTCGACACGAGGGTGCAACTCGCCGCCAGAGGACAGGAGAGCATCCGTCCAGGTGAGGCGTTCCGCGCGGGTGCAGAGGGGAGCGTTCGGACCCTTCGAGTGCAGATCGCATTCGAACGCACAGCCGAATCGGTTCGTCTCGGAGGTGGGCTCGCCGGCCTCGACCTGCGACTGGTGGGCACGAGCACCGTCCCGCAGTAGGTCGATGCCGTCGTCATCCGGCAGCCCGGAGTCCCTCGATTCGTCCGCACGATCTCACGAAAGGTCCTCGATGCTCATCCGTGTCTACCTCAGCGTCCGCTCGGCGATCCTCACGATCGCCGCCATCGTCGGTGTCGTCTCGATCGTCGCCTTCGCCGCAGCAGCAGTGTTCTCCGTCCGCCCGCTCATCGTCATCTCCGGCTCCATGGCGCCCGGGATCCCGACCGGCTCTCTCCTGTTCGCTGCCGACCGTTCAGTCGACGACATCTCCGTCGGAGACATCGTCACCGTCGACCGCCCGGACGGGAGTGGACTCATCACCCACCGCGTCGCGTCCATCGATGAGGCAGACGGGGCCAGATCACTCCACCTCCAAGGGGACGCGAACTCGATTCCCGATCCTGCGCCGTACAGCCAGGCGGTCATGGGGAAGTATCTGTTCTCCATCCCGGGAGCGGGGGACGTCGCCGCGTTCTTCCAGAATCTCCAGGGGTTGCTCATCGGCGGCGCGGCGCTTCTCGGCCTTGTCGCGTTGACCTTGTTCGAGCCGAAACGTCGGTCAGGCGGTGCCGGTTCGTCACCGCGCGTGGGCAGCGCCGACACCACGGAGAGCAGTCGCCGGAGTGCGGCTCCGGCGGGAGGAAACGCGTAGTCGCACCGCTCACCACTCGGAGAACCTCTGGTCGCAGATCTCCGGGATCGTCTGCTTCGTAATCTGAACGACTGGGCTCGCGCAGCGGCACGAACAGTGCCGCAGCGTCGCGGGTCGAGGAAGAGAGGACACGACGTGCGTGAAGCTGAGATCCAACGGGTTATGAGGCTGACCATCGACCGAATGTGCGTCGAGATCGTCGGCGGACACTGGTCCGGCCGGACGGCGATACTCGAGAGCGTCCGGGCGCGATATCAGCAATCGGGCCTCGCGCTGGTGCACGTCCACGGGATCGGCGATCGACTCCCGCTCGACGCCATCCGCCTCGCCGTGGCGGGCACGGTGCGTGCTGCTTCCGCCGCCTCCCAGAGCTCGGCTGCGCTGATGACGCGTCTGATCGAGCTGAAACCGGCAGTGATTCTCGTCGACGACGCGGATCATCTCGACGAGGCATCGTGGACCGTGCTCGAAGCCGTGCACAAGTCCACCGGAATCCCGCTCGCGGTCACCGCACGCCGGTGGGGACGGTCTGGCACGAGCGCCGCTGAGACGACTGCGGCCGCTCGCCTCAGACGGCTGCCGACCCGGGTCACGCTGGAGTGTCTCGATGATGTGGGAGTCCGCGAACTCATCGAGCACCGCATCGGCGGATCCGCCTCCCCGTCACTCGTCGGCCGGGTGTACACCAAATCGGCTGGTATCCCCGGATTTGCTCTGGCCATCATGGACGCTGCCCTCGAAGGCGGCCGTATCCGCGAAGAGGGAAACATCTGGTCCGACGCCCCGGAGCTGTGGTCCAGCGAATTGGACAGCGTGTGTGAGATGCTCCTCTCCACGTTCTGCTCGGAGGTGTGCGAAGCGGTCGAGTTGCTCTCGCTCATCGGAACCGTGGAGTTCGGTCGGGCGCGATCACTGCTCGGACAACCAACCCTCGAGTTGCTCGAAGAACACGGGCTCCTCGCCGTGTACCGCGCTGCACGCACGGTCTGGGTCGCCGTCTGCCCGCCAGGACTCGGGGAATACTTCCGACGCCAGCCGTTGTCCGCTCGAAGCTACCGGATCGGCGAGCGGATCGGCGCGTTCCAAGGGCTCGCCGCTGGCGCGAGGAGGTTCGAACACCTGGCATCCGCGAGCGCAGAGGACACGGGCGCACGTGCACTTCCGTTCATCGCCCGCCGGTTCGCCGAAGCGTTCGACCGTGATGTCCGGTCCAACCGATTCAGCAGCGGCGCACATCACGCGGAACGGCTGCACCTGCAATTGACCACGCTGATCCCGAACGAGCAAGCGGTGGGGCAGACGCCCGTCGCACAGCGGATGTCACCGGAGGAGGAGTTCGAACTCCGATACCTTCGCTCACGATCGGAACTCGCCAAGGGAAGCGACCTCGGCACGTGTCGACGGGCGCTCACGGACGGCCTCGATCCGCGATTCGTCTACGCCGACGCCATCCTGTCGCTCTCCTACGCGATCGGGATGGAACGGGAACGGATCCCATCCGATTACGCCGAGTTCCTGGAACCCCGCGTGGCCGGTCCCGGTCTGAACGGAGCGGTCGCACGCCTCGTCCTCGCCTACGCCCACGTGCTGACCGGGTGCCCGGAGCAAGCACTCGACGTGATCGGGACGCACACCATCGAACCGTCAGCCCTTGCGAGTGAGTTCGAAGTCGTCCATGGCCTCGCGCTCTATGCACTCGGCCGGTTCGAGGAAGCGATCCGCTGGTCCGCTGATCGTGTGGAACGAGCGATCGACGCACTCGATCGAGCCGCGCTCGTCGGCCATTCTTCGGTCATGTTGAGCTCACTGTCGATGTTGGGACGGCACACGGAGGCCATGGCGGCCGGACGACTGATGCTGACCGCGAACCTCGCCGGAGTGCCGGCGCTGTTCGCACCCGACCGAGCGGCGATGCTTGCTCTTGCTGCGCTGGCCATCCGTTTCGACCGTACGAGTGAAGCGGAGGGACTCCTGGATCGAGCACGCCGCGTCCCCGGCCTCAGCGAAGCACTTCCCTTCGGCCAGGTCCAGATGGTCGATGCCGCGCGGCTGATGGTGCACGGGCGTCGAGTCGAGGCGCACAACCAGTTCGTCACCATCGCGAACGACCTCACATCACGCGGCTACCAACTCGCGGCGGACACCGCCACGCTGCTGTCCCTGGCAGCACACTACGACGCCGAGACCGCGCGCCCCTTCCGCAACCGCGCCCAGCTGGTGAGCAGTCCGTTGTCACAGAACTACCTCGAGGCCTGGGAAGCCAGCGCGTACAAGGATCCGGACGCGCTGGCCGAGGTCGCACGGCGGATGCGCTCGATGGCGGCCAACGACGAAGCGGTGCGGATGCTCCTGCAGGCGGTATCGATCCAACGCGCGAGAGGCGCATCGGCGAAAGCGGACGCGCTGCGCACGGAACTCACCGGCTGGCAACGTGCCCGGTACGCGGAAGGGGGCCGTGCACATGACATCTTCCCGCCGGAGCAGAGCCTGACGCCACGAGAACACGAGGTTTCGCGGTGTGTTGCCGAGGGCCTGTCCAACGCGGCGATCGGCGAGCGGATGGGCATCAGCGTCCGGACCGTCGAGACGCATCTGCGCAACGTCAAACGCAAGATCGGTGTGCTGCTGCGCGAAGACATCGCCTCGTTCGGCACCACCGAGTCGACGACCGCGCGGACCCAGCGAGGTGGAGCGTGAGAGACGCCGGCATTCGCCGGACCGTGGCCGTTCTGGCGGATGGGCTGCTGTGGATCACCGCGATCGGAGGCGCAATCAGCCTGATTCTCGCGGTGGCCATGGTGGCGACGGGAACGTCGCTCATCCTCTACACGGGCGGATCGATGGCGCCGACGATCGAACGCGGCGCCGTCACGGTCACGCAGCAGGTCCGAGCCGACGAGGTACGGGTCGGGGACGTCCTCACCGTCGACCGTCCTGGGCAGCATCCGATCAGCCATCGCGTCACGAGCGTGTCGGAGATCGCAGGCACCGCGATGTCCTCGATCACGATGCGTGGTGATGCCAATGGACGCGACGACGATGAGATGTACGTGATCTCGACCGCCCGACGGCACCTGTTCACGGTGCCGATCTCCGCGCACACCCTTGTAGCGGTGCTCGCGTCTCCGTTCACCTGGGGCCTGATCGTCACGGGACTTGTCGGCTTCCTGGTCATCACGGTTCTCCGGCGGCGCAGAGCGCGACGGATGCCAGCCGTCTTGGCTCCGTACAGCGTGACTGACACCGGGCGCCACGGCTGACGCCGAGGCGGAGCACACGTCGCAGACGGGGAAGAACTCCGCCGATCCACGAACAATCGGCGCGTAGATGCCTCCCACCGACGAGTCGGGCACGTGCTCGCCGTCCAAGCTGATGGCGTCCTCTGACCATGGGCTTCGATCAACGTGACGGAGCCGCAGAGGGCATCGATCGAAAGCGAGCGACGAATGACCGGAACGCGATACCCCCCCCTCAGCAGCAACCATCCCAACGGCATCGACAGAGTCGCACAGCGCGAGTCGTGATGAGTGCCGGTCTCCTCCTCGGCGTCGGGATCATCGGGACGCTTGCAGCCTGGAACGCGACGCTGCACCTGAAGAGCCCGTTCGATTGGGATGCTTCAGGCATCGGACCCGTCGACCCCGCCACCCCTGGAGTGCTGGTCTCCTCCTCGGCAACCCCTGACACCTGGCTGTCACCAACCGACCCGCAGCTGCCCGCTGATGTGCTCGACCGGCTCGAGTTCGTCCACACCCCGAATGCCGCGGCGGAGCTCACCTCGTTCCAGATGCGCCTGAACGATGAGGCGATCACTGCAGGGGGCTCCGTCGAGGTGAACCTTCGCGCGTCAGCGGTCGACGGCCGCATCGACGGACAAGACGGGCCGTTCCCGAATTTCGCGGATCGCTTCTCGGGACGGATGTGGGTGCAGGACGCGAACACGAGCTGCACCGACAGCAGCACCCAAGAGTGGCGAGACCTGGGCGAAGCTGAAACCCGCGTGGTCGTCTCTCCCGACGTTCCGCAGCGCACGGTGTGCTTCGGCGTGATGATGAGCTTCGACACCGGTACCTCGGACAGTGCACAGGGACATACCGGCACGGGCGCGTTCGCCCTGACAGTGGAGGCGAGCAAGCATGACTGAGCCGAGTCCCTCCCTCACCCGGGACGTTTCGGGGTTCCCGTCCGTGCGACGGGCGCGTTGGAGCCGGAAGGCTCGGCTTGTGATGAGTTTCGCGCTCGTTCTGGGGCTGGGCGTCATCTCGACGCTCGCGGCGTGGAACGCTTCAGTGTTCCTCCGCAGCCCATTCTCCTGGGACGCATCCTCGCTCGTACCGGATCCGGAATCGGAACCAGGGTTGGAAGTGTCCTCGTCCGGCCGGCCAGGTGTGTGGCTGCAGGCACCTGACGCACAGGTCCCGGCTGACATCCTCGGGCGACCGATGTTCCGCGCCACACCTCTCGGAACGCTCGGGCGCTTCGTCCAGCAGTCGTTTCAGGTGCGGCTGAACGCGGCAGCAGTCGAAACAGGCGATCACACAGTGGTCGAGCTGGCGCTCAACGCTGCGGATGGCGAGATCGCGGGAGCAGCCGGCCCTGAGCGCGTCGAGATCGAACGCATGATGGCGAGCGCGGTCTGGTGGATGCCGGCGGACAGCGAATGCGGAGCGAACCCGTCCGGAAAGTATCAGCGGCTCGTCCACGGCCTCTTCCGCTCGGTGCGGCTGAGCGCCGACGACCCGCAACGCACCGTGTGCGTCGAATCCTTCCTGATGGTGGAACCCTCGCAGGAGTCGATCGTCGGCGGAAAACACGGCACCGCCGCGTTCACACTGCAGCTGATCGCATCGCAGGTCGACTAGCGAGCGAGTGCGTCATGCACGCGATGTCCGAGGGGCGGCCGTTCAGGAAAGGACGCCCCCCGGATTCGCCATCGTTCACGAGAGCCGAATCGGACGGCCTGTTAGTGGAAGCTCGCGACATCGTTCCGGTCGATCGCACCCGTTTTGCGTCTGATGTTGTTGATGTGGCTCTCAACGGTGCGAACACTGATCACCAGCCGAGACGCGATCTCCCCGTTGCCCAGCCCGCCGGCGATCAATCCGACGATCTCCGACTCGCGGGCTGTGAAACCGTAGCGTCGGTCCTGGCGACCTCCGGAGGCCCTGTTCTCGACGTCGTCGGCGAGCGATCTCGCGCGAACACGTGCCGTTCTGCTCCCGTCGTCGTCGCCCAGCTCGCGGAACATTCGCGCAGCAACGGTGAAGTGCCGCATCGCTTCCGTTTCGGCACCGAGCTCTCGCAGGGCGCCGGCGCACTGGAGCACACGGTGAGGTTCCCCGAGGAGCGCAGCGTGCCGCGCATCGAGCATGGTCGTGTAGAGCGAACCACCGGTACGCTCTGCGCGCTCACGGAACTGTGACGCGATGTCGTCGTCGTACTCGAGGCTGAGCGCGATCATCGTCGCGACGTCACCCGCGAAACGGAATCCGTCTGCGCGGAGGCTTGTCGCCAGCCGATGGGTCTCGGCAGCGCCGCTGGCGTAGTCGCCCTCGAGCGCCACCAACGCGGCCCTCGTGCCAGCACCCGTACCGGCCGGCAACGCGTCACTTGAGCCGTGAATCTGTTCGGCGTGGGTGTACAGACCTTCGGCGGCCAGAAAACGGCCGGCCCGTGCTGCGGCGACCGACATGAGATACCGCAGTGCGCGATCCGGTGCGAAGGCGAGGCCGGCAGCGCTCACCCCGGTTCCCATCGCGATCGTCGAGGCGGCGATGGCTTCATCGAACTGCCCAAGCGCGCACCGCGCCAGAGCGGTCACGTAGCTGAAGGCGACGAGGCTCTGGCGATCGAGTCGCGCGATCGCGGTCGTGACACCAGCATCGGCCGCCAGGATAGCTGCCGAGAAATCACCTGATGCGTACAGGGCGAGAGCGTGCGCGGCTTCTGCCGATCCGTGCGGCAGGAAGGCCAGGTCCGCTTCTGACATCTGGAGCAGATCCAATGCTTCGGCCGCGTCACCTCGGAGCACGCGCGCGATTCCGAGCCAGAGTCGGGCGAGTGCGCCTGCCGGTCCGTCACCGTCGATGCGAGAACCGAGCGTCCGCTCCACGTCCGCTGGCACTCCAGTGGTCTCCATCCGTACCGCATAGCGCAGCACCCAGAGTGCGTCGTCGAGTTGCCCGGCCCAAGGGTCGCGCGGGGATGGCGCCGACGTGTCCGCGCTCGTCAAGACCTCGAGGACCTCGTTGAGCTCAGCGCCTTGTGACAACAACCAGCGGGCATGCGCCCACCGGAACCGGATGTCGATCGTCACCGGGGCGGCCCCGCGTGCAGTACCCGTGAGAATGGCCTCGATCTCCTCAGGATCCTGATCACCCGACAGGTGGAGTTCGAGGAGGAATGAAGCATTCGCGGGCGTCGGAGCAACCGACCACGAGTGGCGTGCAGCGGCCAGCCGGATTCGATGATCTTCCGAGAACATCCGAATGACGAAGGGTACGTCGAGATCAGAGCTCTCGTCGCTCGGATTGGGCAGGGCACTCGACCAACGCTCAAGCACATCTCCGGCATCCGGAGTCGACGCGCTTTCGAGGGCGGACATCATCTGATCGGTGAGGCGGGCGCGCCGGATGGACGGGGGCTGGTGGTGGAAGTAATCGCCGAGTCCAGGCGGGTTCACTCCGACGAGCGTCTGTCCGCCGATTGTCATGATCTTGACGAGCGCGTGAGCTTCGAGCTCCTCCAGCGACTCCGCACCGAGGAGCGTGATGGCGGTCGGGAGCAGCACGGCACCGGCGAGAGCCAGCATCTCGACGGACTTCCTCGTCTGATCCGGGTAACTGCTGAGCAGAGACTCGTATGCGCTGTTCAGACTGTCGGACCAGAAGTCCTTCGCGGTGTCTGCGCCTCCGTTGCCGAACTCGCGGACGAGTCCGCCGGCGACCGCGGCGTCGAAGAGCACGACGGCGAATCCGGGAATTCCACCTGACTTGGCGTGCAGCAGACCAGTCACTGCGGGGGAGAGCTGGTGGCCGGCGCGATGCTCGAGGAGGTCGTGGATGGCATCGAGCCGCAACTCGGTCAAGGGGATGCGGACCGACGGCTGGGCGAAACGAATGATCGAGCGCGGGGCGAGTGCGTCCGCGTCTCCCGGACGGTGGAGCGTCGAGGTGAGGAGCGGTGTGCCAAGCGTCCTGTGCACCGCTTCCAGAACGGACCACGATGCGTCGTCGACCGTGTCCGCGTCGTCGACGACGATGACGGTCCCCTGATCCGTCGCGATCTCCAGGAGGTGGTCGAGTACCTCACCGCTACGGGCTGCGCCCGATGTCGCGATCTGGCTGCGCATCCGCGCGGGCAACGAGATCCGGACGGCTTCGAGTGGAGTCTCCTGTCCGATCCCCCGCACGGTGATGAGGTTGACGCCGATGGTGGTGAGCGACTGGTGCACCGCCCTGAGCAGGGTGGTGCGTCCGGACCAGCGAGTTCCCACGAGCTCGACGCTCGTCCCGTCAGAGAGGAGCTGCGTCGTCCGTTTTGCCTCTGCTTGCCGTGCGAACATACGTCCGAGCCTCCCACCAAGCGTTGCGTATCCCTCAGCATAGTGACCCGGGTCCCACCGGCCGGCGCTGGTCCAATCGCTCGATGTGCTCATCCATCCACAGTGCACGTCGGTGCGTTCCCCCGCAGACGAGACCGCCGAAACTGCGTGTGGGCGCGCAGAACATGCGTGCGTGGCCGGACTTCTGCTTGGGAGCGGCTTCCGGGCTGTTCACGGGCGTTCAGGACGACCGGATGCCCTCCTCGGCCGGAACAGGGGCGGGAGCAGGGGCGGGAGCAGGGGCGGATCTGGGTATCAGGGAACTGGGTATCAGGGATCTGGGTATCAGGGAACTGGGAGATCAGGAAGTGGGAGCCCCGAAGTTCGCCAGGAGGGGGTCCGCTCCGATGCGACCGGGGGAGGTGAGGGCCGTGATCGACGCGAGTTCCACATCGCTCAGGGTGAAGTCGAACACGTCGATGTTCTCCAGGATGCGGGCCTCGGAGGTCGACTTCGGGATGACGACGAGCCCGTTCTGCAGGTGCCAGCGGATGACGACCTGCGCGGGCGACGCGCCGTGCGTCGCCGCGATCGCCCCGATGACCGGATCGGTGAGGACCGTGTTCGGCTTGCTCGCAGGCCCCCAACCCGAACCGCTCGTCCCGCCCAGCGGACTCCATGACGTCACGACGATGCCCAGCTCGGCGGCGACCGCACGCAGTTCGAGCTGCGGGAAGCCGGGGTGCAGCTCGATCTGATTGACCGCCGGTGTGGTGAGCCCGGCATCCTGCAACAGCTGCAGATGACGCACTTCGAAGTTGCTCACGCCGATCGCCTTGGCCTTACCGTCAGCCTTGATCTGCTCGAATGCACGCCAGGTGTCGACCAGACGCGCGTCGTCGAGGAGCGGCCAGTGGATGAGGAACAGGTCGACGGCCTCCAGGCGCAGGTTGTCGAGGCTGCGGTCGATCGCCCGGAGTGCCCGGTCGTAGCCGTGGTCGGGGTTGTTGAGCTTCGTCACGACGAACACGTCGTCGACGGCCCGGCCGGACTCGGCGATGCCACGCCCGACGCCACGCTCGTTCTCGTACCCGGCGGCCGTGTCGATCATCGGGTACCGGGCGGTTTCGAGGGCGAACCGGACGGTCGACGCGGCCTCCTCCTCGGAGAGCTGCCAGACGCCGAGGCCGATGGCCGGCATCGCCGCACCGGTGTTGAGCGTGATCGTGGGGAATGCGGTCATGGGGTCTCCTGCTGGGTCGGGCGAGGACATCGGCCCGATTCTACGTTTTCGGTTCGAACGGAATGTGACGAAGAGTTACTGCGGCGATGCGGCGACCGCCCGCCCAACCGTCCAGCTGAACGGCGGCGGTGTTCCGTTGACGGACCAGTCGCCGACGGTGCGCGCCTTGTAGATCCACGGATTGTGGGAGATGACCGTGCGGGCGTTCCGCCAGTGCCGGTCGAGACCGTGTGATCGGCTGACTGCCGAAGCGCCGAGGGTGTCGAACAGGCTCGTCGCCGCAGTGGGGACGAGCGCGGACAGGGAGACCTGCGCCGCAGCCGAGGCGATCTCCGCCGTCGTGTAGACATCGGTCTCGTCGTGCGTCAGACCGATGAGCGCCGCGAGATGGGCCGCCTGGACCCGATCCGCGACGGCTGCGACGGTCGACTCGACGACGAACGCGGTCGATGCGATCTCGCCGGCGACCGCGAGAATCTGCGGATCCTCGCGGGTCAGCGGCCCGTTCCCGTGGCTGTAGACCCGCTTTCGGGCACGGATGTGTTCGCCGGCGTCACGCTCCACGGCTTTCGCGATGCCCGCGAGGACGCTCAGCAGCACCAGCTGGAAGAGCGACGTCTGATACGGGAACCTGGCGTCGAGCAACCGGATCTCGCCCTCGTCGACGAGCACATCGTCGAACACGATGCTGCCTGTCCCGGTGAGCTGCTGGCCGAACCCGTCCCAGTCGTCCGAGATCGTGATCCCTGTGCTCTCCGCGCGGACGAGGACCGAGACCTCGGTGCCGTCGGTCTCATTGTGGGCGATGACATCGATCCAGTCCGCATAGATGCTGCCGGTCGTGTAGAACTTGCGGCCGGACAGCAGCCAACCGGCGTCCGTCCGCACGAGCCGCGTCTGCGAGGTCCAGAGCGCAGCCGCACCGACCTCGCTCCAGGCGTTGCCGACGACCTCGCCGGCCGCGAACCGCTGCAGCCAGGCGTCGCGGGCCGCCGAGGGGAGCGCGACGAGCTGGTCCTCGACGAACGCGATGTGTCCGCGGAAGATCTGCGGGAGGTTCGCGTCCACAGCGCCCAACTCGATCAGCACGGTCGTGAACTCGCCGATCGTGAGTCCGGAACCGCCGTCGGCGACGGGGACGCGGAGCCCCGCGAACCCGGCCTCGGAGAGTTGACGGACGGCATCGTGGGGGAGGTCGTAACGCTGCTCACGGCCGACGGTGTCCTCCGCGATCCGCGCAAAGACGGGTCGCAGCCGGGCGAGGGCGGTGTCGAGACTCGAGGGTTCAGACATCGGCCGCACCCGTCCATCGATGCGCCGACGCCGGATGTGTGTCCGGCAGGAGCGGCCCGGCTCCGGGGAACAGCCGCTCGCGCAGCGTCTCGCCCGGTTCGTACGCCGTGCGGTAGGCGCCGCGCGCCTGCAACTCGGGGACGAGGAGTTCGACGACGTCGCGGAAGCTGCCCGGGGAGACGAACTGAACGATGTTGAAGCCGTCGATGTCGGTTCGTTCCTGGATCTCCTGCAGTCGGTCGGCGACCTGGGCGGCCGTTCCGACGATGAGGAACTCGTCCTGCTCCGGGTCCGAGAGGACCTCGAGCACCTGGGCCGCGTGGCGTCGTCCGCCGTCGGTGATCTGCGCCAGGTACCCCTGCGAGTGCCCGGCGACGTTCGAGAGATCACCGGACTCGGCGGCCGCGGCAGCTGAGAGGTCGACGCCGGCGATACCGGAGTGGTGCACGAGATACCCCACCGAGTCCCGGTAGGAGAGGAGGTCGGCCTTCTTCCGGGCGGCGTCCTCCTCGGTCTCGCCGATGATGAGGTTCACCTGGAGGAACACGCGGTGTGCGTCCCGTCCGCGACCGGTCGCCTCCGCTCGGGTGCGCAGATCGGTCACGTAGTCCGCGACATCGCGCTCGGACTGCGACGCCACGAAGACGGCCTCCGCATGCCTGGCCGCGAAGTCCTTGCCCGCGGCGGAGGTCCCGGCCTGGAAGATCACGGGCGTGCGCTGGCGGCTCGGCTCCGACAGGTGCGGCCCAGCGACCGTGAAGTACGTGCCGTCGTGACAGACGTCGTGCACCTTCGACGGTTCGGCGTAGACGCGACGTTCGCGGTCGCGCACGACCGCATCGTCCTCCCACGATCCCTCCCACAGCTGGTACGAGACGTCGAGGAACTCGTCGGCGATGCCGTAGCGGTCGGAACTCGCGCCGCGTTCTGCGGCGCCGGCGTTGATCGCGGCATCCGGCAGGTAGCCGGTCACGACGTTCCAGGCGAGACGGCCCTTGCTCAGGTGGTCGAGGGTCGACAGGCGGCGGGCGTTCGCGTACGGCTGTTCGTAGGTGGTCGAGACGGTGACGGCCATGCCGAGGTGCTCGGTGACGGCGAGCATCGCCGGGATCACGAGGAACGGATCGTTGTTCGGGATCTGGATGCCGCGCTCGACCGCGGCGTCACGGCTGCCGCCGTACACGTTCGAGGTGCCGAGGACGTCGGCCAGGAAGATCGCGTCGAAGAAGCCGCGTTCGAGCAGTCGTGCCGTTTCCAACCAGTACTCGATGTCGAGATACCGTTCGCGTTCGTTCTCCGGGTGGGTCCACAGCCCGTGACTGATGTGGCTGACGGTGTTCATCTCGAACCCGTTGAGGTGGATCTGCCGAGTCACGGTGCTCGCTCTCTGTCGTCTTCCGGGAAGGTCGGGTGCCCGGGCGCTGACAGCATATGCAGCGATGTCGGCGCGGCCAGAACCCGGGTGAACGGCTCATTTGCTGCATCGTTACGACAAATGTCGACGGTTTCAGCGGCGGATTCGGCCATCTGCGTATGGTTGCGGCGGTTTCCCCAACCACGTCACGGCACCGGCTGAACACCGCAGCAGCACGAGCGGCAAAAAGCAGATCCAGCCGACCACTCAGCAGTACCGGTCGGAGCGCATCGTGTGCGCTCCACCGGTTCCCGCCGCGACGACCCGACCCCGAGCACCGACATTCACGCGACCCGTCGCGTTGGAAGGAACACATGTCCGCCACTTTCCGCAGGCTTGTCGTCGGCGCTTCTTTACTGGGCCTCACTGTGGGCCTGGCCGCTTGTGCAACACCGGCAAGCAGCAGCGGTGAAGCAGGCTCCGATGCGAAGTCGATCATCATCGTCGTCCCGACGACCGTCGCAGGCGACAACTTCATCGCCCTCGCGGCAGAAGGCGCCAAGGAGGCCGGCAAGAAGTCCGGCGCGAGCGTCAAGGTCTACGAATCCAACAACGATCCGCAGCTCATCCAGCAGAACATCGACGCGGCCGTGCGGACGAAGCCCGACCTCATCATCGGTGTGAGCTACTCCGTCCAGGAACAGCTGGAGAGCGCGGCGAAGTCCGACCCGAAGCAGCAGTTCCTGCTCGTCGACCAGGCCGCGTCGGTCACCCTGCCGAACCTGTCGAGTGTGGTCTTCAAGGAGTACGAAGCCGCCTACCTCGTGGGCGTCGAAGCGGGACTCCTCACCAAGACGAACAAGATCGGCGTCGTCGGCGCGGTCGACTCGCCGTTCATCCACCGCTGGATCGACCCGTACTTCGCCGGTGCGAAGAGCGTCAACCCGGCCGTCGAGACGAGCGCGCAGTACGTCGGCGGCGACAACCCGTTCGGTGACGTCGTCCGGTCCAAGGCGCAAGCGCAGATCCTCGCCGGCAACGGCGTCTACCTCATCCAGGCAGCGTCCTCCGGCGGCAACGGCGGCACCTTCGAGGCCGCCAAGGAGAACAGCATCCACGCGTTCGGCGTCACCACCAACCAGTGCCCCGATGCTCCAGGAACCGTCATCGACAACAACATCAAGCGGGTGGACGTCGGCATCGTCGACGCCGTCGCGCAGATCTTCGCCGGCAAGACGGGCGGCCTCAAGGTCTACGGTCTCGCCGAAGGCGGTGTGAGCGTCACGGCGCTCGACCCGGACGTCGCGAAGTCGCAGTGCCTCATCGCAGATCACCCCGACGTGATCGCGAAGGTCAAGGAGATCAAGGACGAGATCGTCTCGGGCAAGATCGTGGTGCCCGACCCGCTGGCCGCGGGATGACCCATCCGGAGAACCCTGCTGCAGCGACGCCGGCGTCCGGCGTTGCGGGAACGGTCGCAGTAGCTCTCTCCGGGATCACCAAGAGGTTCGGTGCCGTCGTGGCGAACGACGGCATCGACCTCGTGGTGCCGACCGGCACCGTGCACGCCGTGATGGGTGAGAACGGCGCCGGGAAGTCGACGCTGATGTCGATCCTGTTCGGGCTGACCCAACCCGATGCCGGACAGATCACCGTCGAAGGCGCTCCGGTGCGGTTCGCGGGAGCTGCCGACGCCATCCGGGTCGGCCTCGGGATGGTGCACCAGCACTTCCGGCTCGTCGACGAGTTCACCGTCGCCGAGAACGTCGTCTTCGGTGCTGAACCGCGACGGTTCGGGCTCATCGACCGGCGCGCCGCGGCCCGTCGTGTGCGGGAACTTGCCGATCGGTTCGGGCTTGAAATCGATCCAGAAGCCCGTGTCGACACCCTCTCCGCCGGTGTGCGGCAGCGGGTGGAGATCCTGAAGGCGTTGCATCGCGACGCCCGCATCCTCATCCTCGACGAGCCGACGGCGGTGCTCACGCCCAACGAGGTGACGGCGCTGTTCACCGTCATCCGTCGGGCGGTCGACGAGGGCACGACCGTGCTGCTCGTGACGCACAAGATCCAAGAGGTTCTTGCGATCTCCGATGCCGTGACCGTGCTGCGCGGCGGACGGGTCACCGGTCGCTTCCGCACGGCCGACACGAACGCGACCGAACTCGTGCACGCCATGACGGGCCGTGAGGTCCTGGAGGTGCGCAACACCGGAACGGCCGAGCTCGGTGACATCGTGTTGCAGGTCGAGGGCCTCGTGGTGGGCGATGGGCGCACCGATCGGGTGCGCGACGTCTCGCTCGAGGTCCGCGGCGGCGAGATCCTCGGCATCGCCGGGGTGTCCGGCAACGGCCAGCACGAACTCGTGGCCGCGATCCTCGGCACCCAGCGGGTGTCATCCGGTCGCATCAGCCTCCTCGGCGAGGACGTCACCACCCTGCCAGTGTTCCGTCGTCGTGGCATCGGCCTCGCCGTCATCCCGGAGGATCGTCGGGGCGAAGGACTCGCGGTCACGATGACGATCGCGGAGAATCTCTCGCTCGGCCATCACCGGACACCGCCGCTCGGTGCGGACTCCGGTCTGCGACGCGGATGGCTGTCCCCACGGGCGGTCAAGGCGTGGTCGAAGGAACTCGCAGCGGCGTACGACGTGCGGACGCCGTCGACCGCTGTGCCGGCCGGATCGCTGTCCGGCGGCAACGCGCAGAAGGTCGTCCTCGCGAGGGAACTCACCCACAACGCACCCCTCCTCATCGCTGAGCAACCCACGCAGGGGGTCGATGTCGGCGCGATCGAAGCGATCCACGAACGCCTCCTCACCTACCGCTCGAAGGAGCACGCCGTGCTGCTCGTCTCCCACGAGATCTCCGAACTGCAAGCCCTCGCCGACCGCATCGCGGTGATGCTCGACGGCCGGATCGTCGCCGTCCTCGATCGCGATGAAGCCACCAACGAACGCCTCGGAGCCGCGATGTCGGGGGTCGCGCTGTGAGCGGGCGTCTCGATGAGCGGGCTGGGGCTGGGGGTGCTGGGGGTGCTGGGGCTGGTGCTGCTGCCGGTGCTGCCGGTGCGCAGGTTCCCGTGAGCGGTCCGGGCGGTTCGACCCGCTCGAATCTCCTCGCCCGCGCCGCCCGGCATCCGTCCACAGTGCCGATCGCCGCTGTGCTCCTCGCGCTCCTGATCGGCGCCGGCATCATCGCCGCCGCCGGGTACAGTCCGGTCACCGCGTATTCGGCGATCCTGACCGGGGCCCTCGACCCTGGCAACCTCGACTACACGATCTCCACCTGGGGCTACATCCTTGGGATGGCGCTCGCCGCAGCGATCCCGTTGCGGATGGCCGAATTCAACCTGGGCGGCAACGGTCAGTTGGCGCTGGGCGGCATCGTCGCGGTCGTCGTGGCGAGCCTCCCAGGACTGCCCGGCCCCGTCGCCGTCATGGCAGCGCTGGTGGCCGCGGTCGTCGTGGGGGCCGCGTTCTCGGCCATCGCAGCGCCGCTCGCGACGCGATTCGGAGTGCCCGTCATCATCTCGACGCTGATGCTGGCGCCCGTCGGCGTCGCCATCGCCTCGTTCCTCGTCCGCTACCCGCTCGCCGAGCCGGGATCGCCCGTCGCGCAGACGCCGACCGTGCCCGTCGCGGCCCAGCTCCTGCCGCTCGGCGAGTTGCGGTACACGAACGTCGGGCTGCTGATCCTCATCGCGGCGCTTGTGCTGTTCTGGTTCGTTGACACGAGGACCTCCGTCGGGTTCGAACTGCGCGTCGCCGGAACCAACCGGACGTTCGCCGCGTACGGCGGACTGCGTGCCGGACGACTCACACTCGGTTCGATGTCGTTCGCCGGCGCGGCCGCAGGGCTCGTCGGTGCGGTCATCGTGCTGTCGCCGCCCTACCGGTTCATCGACGGTGCACTCATCAGCCCCGGCTACACGACGGCCGGTATGGCCGCGGCGTTCCTCGCCGGTGGCAGGCCGGCACTCCTGCCCATCACGGTCGCGCTGTTCACGATCCTGCAGGTCGGCGGACCGGCGATGCAACGCGACGCCGGCATCCCCGGGCAGTTGTCGACCGTGATCCAGGGGGTCGTCATCGTCGTCCTGGCGTTGCGGACCGTCATCGCGCGTGTCCAGGCCGGACGGGGGGACAGCTGATGCAGATCTTCGCGCACGTCTTCGAATGGAGTTTCGTCGCAGCCGTCCTCCTCGCTGCGACGCCCATCATGTATGCGGCACTCGCCGGTGCGCTCAGCGCGCAGGCCGGGGTGTTCAACATCGCGCTCGAAGGGCAGATGCTGTGGGGTGCGTTCGCGGCGGTCGTCGCGAGTCATCTGAGCGGGAATCCGTGGGTGGGCGTCCTCGCCGCGATCGTGACGACCGCCGTGTTCTCCGGCATCCTCGCGATCGGCTCCGCCTGGCTGCGGGCGGACCCGATCATCATCGCGATCGGCACCAACCTGCTCGCACTCGGCCTGACGAGCTTCCTGCTCGGGGCGATCTTCAACGCCGCCGGGACGTTCGCACCGGCCGGGTTGCAGGGGCTGCCGAAGCTGAGCGGACTGAAGGGCATCCCAGTCGTCGGCGAGATCTTCGGGACGCAGACGATCCTGGTGCCTTTGTCGCTGGTGCTCATCGTCGTCGTCGGCGTGTGGTTGCTGGTCACACCCCTCGGGTTGCGGGTGCGCGGCGTCGGCCTGCACCCGGAGGCGGCATCGAGTCTCGGTGTCAATGTGCGGCGATACCGGACGATCGTGGTGCTCGTCGGGGGTGCACTGTGCGGACTCGCGGGTGCGCAGCTGTCGCTCGGCAACGTGACGATGTTCGGGGAGAACATGTCGGCCGGACGTGGCTGGATCGCTGTCGCCGCCGTCATCCTCGTATCGAGCCGGCCGCTGTGGTTGCCGCTCGCGTGCCTCGGATTCGGGGCGGCGGAGGCCATCGGCTTCCACCTGCAGGGCGCCGGTGCTCCGCAACAGCTGACCGATGCTGCACCGTACGCGATCACCCTCATCGTGATCGTGTTGGCGGGGATCGGGCGCAAGCGTGACGGTTCCGACGGTTCGGGTGGTGGTCGGTCTCGCCCGCGGGCCCTGAGCGTGTCGAGGGGTGCTGGCCCGGCTGATCCCGGACCCCGGTCCCTGAGCTCGTCGAAGGGCCCTGGTGCAGCTGATCCCGAAACCCGGTCCCTGAGCTTGTCGAAGGGCCCGAAGGACGCTCTCACATCCACCGACCCCACAGCGGCGCACACATGACCGGCGACCACGGGCCCGATCCCCACACCGCCCGGTCGACCCAGGAATCCGCATCCGTCTCGCCACCCTCCCCGTCCGTCGCCTCCCCGTCCGCCGCCACCCCGCTCGTCGCCATCGCGCGCTTCACCCCGCTGCCCGAGGCGTACGACCGGGTGTTCGCCGCGCTTGAACGGGTGACGATCGCGACGCACGACGAACCCGGATGCATGCTGCTCGCGCTCCACACCACGCCGAACGGTCAACTGATCCAGATCGGCAAGTGGGAGTCGCTCGACCTCTGGACGGCACACGGCGATGCGCAGTCCGTTCAGAATCTGAACCGGGAGATCGAGGGGCTACTCGCCGTCCCGCGGGAGATCATCCGATTGTCACCCGTCGCCGTGGGGGATGCGCGCGGGTTGCTGTGAACGCCTCACCCGAAGCAAACGCCTCAGTCGAAGCAACCGTGCTGCCTCGTGCAGCCTGAGAGGAACACCATCGTGACTGTGAACATCGCATCGTCGAGTCCTGACTCGGCGAACACTGCGTCGTCGGGCCCCGCCTCCGTGGGCGCCGCGTCGCCTCGGCAGGCCGCCAGCTACTGGCGGGGGAATGCGAGCGACGACGAACTCGCCTACTGGGGTGGCATCGCCGAGGAGGTCGCGCGTGCGCTCGCCGTCGACGTCCTCGAACGTGATCGGGCCAACCTCGATCCGACCGCGGAGCTCGATCTGCTGCGCGACACCGGGCTGGTGACGCTGCTCGATCCGGTCGAGTTCGGCGGTGGAGGTGGGCACTGGGAGAGTGCGTTCCTTGCGATCCGGGTGCTGTCGCGGGTGGACGCATCGATCGCGCAGGTCCTCGCGTATCACTACTTCAATGCGGGGGCGATCGGATTCGCGGTCGCGCCGGAGGAGCAGGAGCGCTGGTATCGGCGGACGATTGCCGGGCGTTGGGTGTGGGGCGATTCGGTCAATCCGGTCGATCCGTCCCACGAACTGGTGCCGGACGGCGTCGGCGGGTATCGCTTGAGCGGGACGAAACGGTTCTCGACCGGGGCGTCGGCCGGTGATGTGATCCTCGTGAACGGCATCGTCCGCGGTGGCGACCTCGACGGGAAGATCCTGTCGATCGTGGTCGATCACGATGCAGCCGGCGTCGAGTTCCTCGGTGACTGGGATGCGCTCGGGCAACGGTTGTCGGCCAGTGGGGCGGTTCGATTCACCGATGTTGTGGTGTCGCGTGAGGACGTCCTCGGTGAGATCGGAGGCAGCAGCTTCTCCGACCTCATCACCCCTGGGATTCAACTCGCATTCAGCAACCTGTATCTGGGTGTTGCCGAGGGGGCTCTGGCGAAGGGTGTCGAGCTGATTCGTGCGCGTCGGAACTCGTGGTTCCTGAGCAGTGCGGAGCGGTATCGCGATGATCTGTTCGTGCAGCGGGTGGTCGGGGAGTTCGTGTCGCGGATCGCTGCCGTGGAGGCGTTGGCCGATCGGGTCGGACGGGTGTACGCATCGGCGGTATCGCGGGGATTCGAGGTCACGGCCGAGGATCGGGGAGCGGTCGCGATCGAGGTCGCGAAGGTGAAGGTCGTGTCGACCGAGGTCGGTGTCGAGGTGGCGAATCGCATCTTCGAGGTCACCGGGTCGAGTTCGGCGACGAGTGCTGTCGGGTTGGATCTGTTCTGGCGGAATGTGCGGACGCACTCGCTGCATGATCCGGTCGATTTCAAGAAACTCGAAGTCGGGGCGTGGGAGCTCAACGGTGCTCTCCAGCCGGTGTCGCTCTACACCTAGGAGTCCGGTCGCTGAGCGTCTGGCCCGGTCGCTGAGCTTGTCGAAGCGCCCTTCGACAGGCTCAGGGACCGGGGCACGCGGTGTTGTCGGGAGCCCTTCGACGGGCTCAGGGTCCGGGGCACGCGGTGTTGTCGAAGCGCCCTTCGACGGGCTCAGGGACCGGGGTTCACCGTTTTGGTGGCTGGGTGGGTGAGGCGTCCGCCTCGCCTGGGGGTTCTGGCGGGGTCGACGTGTGGCGGTGGGATGAACCAGGGGATCGTGTCTCGGACGCGTATGCCCCAGCCGTCGGCGTGGACGCGGTGATGGTGGTGTGAGCACAGCAGGATTCCGTTGTCGAGATCGGTGCGACCACCGGTGGACCACCATCGGATGTGGTGGGCTTGGGTGTAGCACGGCGGGTGGGGGCAGCCGGCCCACGCGCATCCGCCGTCACGTTCGACCAAGGCGGTTCGTTGTCCTGCTGTGAACAGTCGTCGTTTTCGTCCGAGGTCCAGGACCTCGGAGGGGCCGGTGAGGATTTCGGGGATGAGGTTCGCATCGCCCGCGAGTCGGCGCACCGTGGCTGCGCTGACGGGTTCCGTGACACCGTCGATGAATGCTGCACCGATGCCATCGCGGAGGTCCTCGTACTGCATCCGCACGACGATGTTCACTGGTGCCAGTTCGTTCCCTGCCCGGTCGCAACCGGCAGCGTGCCGACACACGTCCACGAGCGCATCGACGCGGCGTTGCTCGATCGTGCGGCATTCCGGCATCACCGCACCCGCATCCGAACCGTCCACAGAAACGCCGTCCCCGGGCACACCATCCGCAGCAACTCCGACCCCAGCGACATCTCCCGTGTCGTTCAGACGGCAGCTTAGGGGCGGCGGATTGTCGTCTGCGGTGCCCGAGGGAGACGATGTTCCGCCACGCGCGGGGGTGGTCTCGGGGGTCGGGCTGAGTGCTGGGTTGCGCAGGCCCGCCGTGACGCCGGCGTCGATCGCGCCGCGGACCCACATCGCGGATTCCGGGTCGAGGACCGCGGTCAACTTCGTCATCCCGTCAGCGCCCTCCACGATCCGCAATGACCGCAACCGCCGCAACCGGTCATCCCGCGGCTCCACCCCGTCCTGATCCAGCAGGGTCCGCATCCGCACCGCCAAGACACGCACATCCTTCAACGGCGCACCGGCGGCGAATGACACGAGCGACTGCTCGGCCTCGACCAGTGTGCCCGGGTCCGACAGCCGCCCCACCGCACGCAACTCCCGCACGATCGACGCAGCCCCATCCACCGTCAGCACCACGCCACGAGTCCAAGCATCAGCGCGAGCATCGGCATCGGTCCCATCCGTGTCGCTGTCGGTCGCTTCCGGGTCGGTCGTGTCGGTATCGGTCGTGTCGGCGCCGGTCCGATCGGTGTCGGGATCGTCACCGGCTTCACCAGGCTGGGCGCTCCCCGGCTGGATCGCGGCAGCGACGGCGGGGAACGCCGGGTCGAGCACCTCGCCGAACAGCGACGTCCGCGGTGCGATGGCGGTCCCGACATCCACCAGGACTGCGGCGCGACCGGTAAGCACACGCCACCGGTCACAGATCATCGCGACCGCTGACGCATACCCGAGCGACTTCGCCAACCCTTCAGCACCACGCTCCTTCCCCGAGCGGGAGGCCAGCGCACCAGCGACCTCCGCCTCCAACGCATCGAGGGCGTGCTGCAACGCACCCATCCGATCACACACCCGCGTCAGTCCGGCATCCGACATCGACGCCAAGGACGCGCCCGCGGCGTCGCCGCCATCACGACCACCCGCGCACGCCGGCAACGCACCCGACCACTCGCGCGCGACGTCGGTCAACGCGAACTGGATGGCCGCCAGCACCGCAGGAGGTGCGGCATCAGCCGATCCTGCTGGAGTGAACGCGATTGTGGTGGACATGAAACGATCATCGCATCACCCACTGACACTCCAACGACCGATGAATATGCGGTCTCATCAGGCAATTTGCGAGACGCGTGTTGCGTACAATCCGCAACACGCGGTGCTCAAAGTTACCCGCGAGTTCACTGCGGAGCGCATCTCAAAAGTAACCATCTTGACAGGTGACGCAATCTCCGTCATGGTAGTAACCACTTAGACCGGTTACTTCAAATCGGTCCTGATCAAGGAGTGAACATCATGAGCATCGCCCTCAAACTCGAAGTCCTCGTCATCCCCGTCTCCGACGTCGATCGCGCAAAAGCCTTCTACGAAGGACTCGGCTTCCGCCTCGACGCGGACTTCAGCACGAGCGAAGCGTTCCGTGTGGTGCAGGTCACACCGCCGGAGTCCGAGGCGTCCATCATCTTCGGCACCGGTGTCTCCTCTGCTGCGCCCGGATCGACGCAGGATCTGCACCTCGTCGTATCCGACATCGTCGCTGCCCGCGCTGAGATCGCGGCCCGCGGCGTCGACATCAGCGAGGTCTGGCACGACGCGGACGGTGTGTTCCACCACGCCGGCACCGCCAACCGGGTGAGTGGACCGCACCCGGATCGTGCCGACTACGGATCGTTCGCATCGTTCGCCGACCCGGACGGCAACGGATGGATCCTCCAGGAAGTCGTCACGCGTGCGCCGGGTCGCTGAGCCTGGCCGTGACGAGACGTGAGAACGACGAGAGAACGGAATCGACATGAGTGACCCATCGGGACGCATCTTGGGCGCGCAGCAGCCAGAGCAACCAGCGCAGCAGTCCGAGCAACCAGCGCAGCAGCCAGTCCAGCCGGACGAACCCACCCGACCACCAGCCCGCACACTCTCAGCGAATGACATGAGAGCCCTCATCCTTGAGGTCCTCACGGGCGCAGCAGCTGCCCACGGTGTCTACGAGGAGGCGGAGCTCGGCGGCGTCTTCGATGAGGCGTGGCCGGCCTGGTACACCGAGCACATCCACCGTGCGTTGACCGAACGTGGGTATCGGATCATCGAAACCGGGTGAACCGCCTGACGGCGGGATGATCTGCCACGGCCCGCCCACCGTAGTGGTTCACCCCACTCGGCACCAGGGGTGTCTTCGTTCTCGGCGGAGGGCGATGCTGGTCGCACGTCGTCAGGGGGATCGATGCGAGTGCTCGCATATGTACTGTCCATCGTGTTGGTGACCGCGATCACCGCTGGCGGGGCGCTTGTCATCGCGTTCCAGACACCTCACGCCGGCGGGCTGGTCATCCTCGCCACGTCGGCCCTGACCATCTTGACCATCGTCCCGTTGCTGATCGGTGCGCTCACGTCCTACTGGGACATGCGGCGGTCAGCCGGTTCGAGACGGTACTTCCGGCGGGTGCTGATCGTCGGGTCCGTGTTGGAGGCCGTCGCGGTGGTCCTCATCGTCGTCTACGCCCTCGTCTCTGGCGTGGCCGTGTGGGTACCCACCGTGTTCATCGGCGTCGGTGCCGTGCTGCTCGTGCTCTCGTTGCTGGTCCGTCGGATCCTGCCGCCCGAGCCGGACTCGGCAGCTGAGGCTGCGTCGTGGGCGCCCGTCGCGCCAGCGGTCGTCCGACGGAAGGTCCTCGCGATCGTGATCACCTTCTTCGTGACACTGCTGGTGGCCGGTGCCGTCATCGGTGTGATCGTCTCACTCGGCGCCGACTCGGACGAAGGCATCGGCACGGTGATCCAGTTCGGAGTGCAGTTCGCGTTGCTCGCGGCGGTGATGGCGGCGATCATCGTGGTCCGTCCGATCAACCGGCAGCTGAAGAGCGTGGCCGGCGGCGACCTGGGCTTGGTGCGGAGGATCAGTCGGGTTGTGGTGCGCGGCAAATCGGAGCCGCTCGATGACGCAGAGCAAGTGGTGGCGGTGAAATACGCGATGATCATCACGCTGACCCTGCGTTTCCAGCTCGCGTACCTCGCCATGTTGTACGCCGCGCTCGCCCTGCAACAGATGGCGGCGCTGCTGCGCGGCCACAGCAGTGTCTTCACGCTGTTGCTGCTCGTGATGCTCGTTGTGGTGTTCATCGCGATTCTGCCGGCGATGATCATCCAACTGCGCAGAGTCGGCCGATACGCGAAGGAGCACGCAGGCCTGTTGGATGGAGCAGCGGCCCCGGTCGATGCCGCACCCGGGCATGCGGACGGTGCGAGCGGGCTGACGGATGGTGCGAGCGGGCTGACGGATGGTGCGAGCGGTCCGGAGTGAGGGGAATGCCGTCTCGACAGGATCACTGCGCTCTGCCGCGTCACCGTTGTGCTGTTCGACGGCTTCCAACTCCGGCAGTCAGGGCTCACGACCGCTCGTGCAGGATCGTGCGGCGCACGGGTCTGCCCGTACTCGAGTGGGATCAAACAACCGGTTCCGTGCTGACGACACGCTCCCCGCCATCGCCGTTCCGTCGCCGACCGATGCCTCGCACCAGCGCGGGAAGCCCGTACCGCGACGCCGGGACCCGCCACGCGAGCACCACCGCGGACAACACGATCATCACCGGATACTCGGTGATGAGCTGATCGGCGGACCAGTACAACGCGAGCGTGAGCACGGAGAACAACCCGACCGGCAGTGTGAACAGGCCGAGGATCAGGGCGACGCCCAGCAGGGTCTCCAGCAACGGCATCACCACCCCGAACAGCTCAGGGAAGGAGTGCAGCCCGAGCGACGCGAACAGTTTGAAGTACTCGGGGACACGACTGTTGGACGATGCGCTTCCCGCGACGAGCAGGATGTCAGCACCACCGAAACCGGCCCGGTACTTCAGGAGGCCCTCGTTCACCCAGAGGATGCCGAGGGCGACCCTCGCCGCACCGGTGAGGACCGGTGCGACGAAGGTCGGGAGCGCGAACCGCGAACGGGTGTGAGCGGCGGTCATCGACCCGCCCTGTGACGCGCTCATCGGGATCACTTCAGCGTCGCGGCCCCGAAGACCGCCTTCGCCTTGTCGCAGTGGATGACGACATCGGTGAACGATGCCGCGTCCACGCCCTTGAGCGTGAACGTCTGCGATGCCTTGTCGTACGCGACGGCGTCGACCTGGGTTCCTGCGGTGACGGCTGCCTCGTCGGTGCCGTTCGTCAGGTAGATGTGGAGGTCCGGGCCCTCGTCGGAGGAGAAGCCGGAGAGCACGATGTCGCTGCCGTCGACGGTCACGGTGCCGGCGACCTTCTTGTCGTTGAGGCCGCTGAACGTGCCGGTGCGCGTCGCCGCGGTGCCGGAGCCGGAGTCGGACGACGAGGACGAGCTCTGCGAGGTCGCTGCCGGGCTGGACCCTGCATCGTTCGCGCCGGTGGCGCTGCACGCCGTGAGGGTCAGGGCGAGGGCGACGAGAGCCGCACCGACGAATGCTGTCTTACGCATGGAGGAGTTCCTTCTCTGGGGGATTCGATGGGTGGATCGACGTGGATCGCGGTGCGTGCCGGTGTACTGATCGACGGGTGAGCCGATCCGGCGACGCGGTGATCCGGTGATCCGGTGTCTCAGCCGCATCGGTGATCGAGCGGCGATGAAGATGAAGTTACGCACGGCGGGACGGCCGATGCCGACTTCTTTCAGGGTCGTAAGAACTGGCTCCCAGGCAGTTGCAGGCGGCGAGACTATCCTCACGAGGATGGGACGGCGCGCATGATGATGGAACAGGGACCGCAGGTGATGATCGTGGAAGACGATCCGACCGTGCTGGCCGTCGTCGGCGACTACCTGCGGGCGAGCGGCTGGTCCGTCGCCCAGTTCAGCGACGGCGTACGCGCCCGCGAAGCGTTGCAGCGCACCCTGCCCGACGTCCTGGTCCTCGACCGCATGCTCCCCGGCCTCAGCGGCGACGAACTCTGCCGGGAGGTCCGCGTGAGCGCCCCGCACGTCCCGATCATCATGCTGACCGCGCTCGACACGGTCGACGATCGCATCGACGGGCTCGAACACGGCGCAGACGACTACATCGCCAAACCGTTCGCGCTACGGGAACTGCAGCTGCGGATCACCGCGATGGTGCGACGCAGCGGGGCCGCGCACGGCTCGGGCGTACCGTTCGCCGTCGGACCGTTCCGCGTCGACCCCGCCCGACGCCGCATCTGGCTCGACGGCCGGGAGATCGCCCTCACCACCCGCGAGTACGAGCTCTTCCTCTTCCTCCTGCAGAACCCGGAGCGGGTGCTGACACGGGACGAGATCCTCCGCGAGGTGTGGGGATGGACGTTCGGCGAAGCATCGACCGTCACCGTCCACGTCCGCCGCCTGCGCGAGAAGATCGAACGCGACCCTCACCTGCCGGAGTACCTCCTCACCCAGTGGGGCGCCGGGTATCGCTTCACCGTGGGACGGGCCGATGCTGCGACCCAGGAACCGTCCGCTCGGCCGGAACCGCCTGCTCGCCAGGAACCGATCGAACAGGACCGCTGATGCTGAGCCCCTCCGACCTCCTCCTCATCGTCGGCACAACAGCCGCGTGCACGGGCATCGTCACCGTGGTGACGTTCATCGTGCTGTATCTGAACCGCCGGCGCTCCGTCGTGTCGCAGTTCGCGGTCGTCGTCGTCGCGGCCATCGTGTCGATCGTCTGCTCGACCGTCGCCATCGCCGCCGAGATGTACTTCTCGCAACACGACCTGCACGTGCTGTTCTGGGTCATCGGTGTGTCAGCGGTGATGAGCCTCGTGGCGTCGCTGCTGACCGCATTCGTCGCACGCCGGTCGATCGTGGCGTTGCGGGACTCGGCCAGGCGGGTCGGACAGGGCGATGTGGTCGATGCTGACACCGGCGGATGGAAGGAGCTCACCGAGGTGTCCGCCCAGCTGGCCGACGCATCGGAACGTCTCGCCGCCGCCCGCGCCGAAGTCGCGGAGCTGGATGCCGCGCGCAGCCAGTTCTTCGCCTGGATCTCCCACGACCTCCGCACCCCGCTCACCGGGATGCGTGCGCTCGCCGAAGCGCTCGAAGCCGGCGTCGCCGCGGACCCGACCGACTACACCAGGCGGATCCGCACCCAGGTCGACACGATGAACCGACTCGTCGACGACCTCTTCGAACTGTCCAAACTGCACAGCGGAACCCTGCGTCTCCGTCTCGAATCCGTCGATCTGCTCGATGTCGTCTCCGACGCCGTCGCCGACGTCCAGCCGCTCGCGGCCGTGCGGAGCATCCGCATCGCCCAGGCCGGTGTCGACGGACACATGTTGTACGCCGACCCGCACGAGCTGACGCGGGTCATCCACAACCTGTTGACCAACGGGATCCGTCACGCGCCGGACGGTTCGGAGATCCTCGTGTCGGCGCAGCGGAGCGATGCCGACCGGCTCGTGTTGAGCGTCCTCGACCAGGGCAGCGGCGTCGACACCGAGGACCTCGGGCGGATGTTCGAGGTCGGATGGCGGGCCGGTTCCGCGAGGACGCCCGGCGGTGGTGTTGGGGCTGCTGGTGCTGGTGCTGGGGCTGATGGTGCTGGGACTGGTGCAGGCCTCGGCCTCGCGATCGTGCGCGGCATCGTCGAGGCACACGGCGGCGACGTCCTGGCCGAGAACGTCCCAACCGGCTTCCGCCTCTCCATCTCCCTCCCCACCCTCGCCCCCTAATCCCGCGAGGGGTCGCGTATGGCTAGTTCGAGCCCCGCCCAACTAGCCATATGCGACCCCTCGCGGGCTAGGTGGGGGTGTGGAGCTGTTTGAGGTCGACGGTCCAGTCGAGGGCCTCGGCGGTGTCGCGCAGGGCGATCGCGTTCGCGGCGCAATCGGACACCGCGGCATCGGAGGTGTACTGCTGACGGATGCTGTCCGGTGTGACGAACCGACCGCCGAGACCGTCCCCGTTCGCCTCCCGGTCCGCCCACCACCGACCGAGCGCCTGATCGACGGCCCGCTCCGACGTCGTCTCCACGTCGTAGATCACCAGATGACGATACGAATACTGGTCGAGCTGCTCCAGGAGCTCCGTCGTGTGGTCCGCACTCGACAGGGTGCCATGGACGATGACGTTCTCGCCGTCGGCGAGGCAGCGTTCGCGCATCGTGCTGGCGATCGTGGTCGACTCCGCGTGCACCCACGCGGAGAGTTCGCGCAGGGAGACGGGACGACCATCGGACAAGCGGTGCTCCAGGAACGGCGCGAGTGCGCCATCGCGTTCCCCGAGGAGCAGCGGATCCTTGAACGCGTCGGCGTCGATGCTCCGATAGCTCCGCAGGAGGGGATCGGCCGACAGCGCGGTCGACTTCCCCGCACCGGGCGGCCCGGCGGTGACGACGATCCCGAGACTGTTCTTCTTCGTGATGCCGGTGTGCTTCGCCATCTCCGCCTCGATGAGATCGAGGTGCAGCGTGAGGCGGTCGGGGTCGTAGAGTTCGCCGTCGTCCGAGTACTGCCACCTCGTCGACACGGCCGGATCGTCCGACCAGGGGTCATCCAGCCCGATCGATCGCAGGTAGGCGGCGAGCTCCTCCGCGACCCGGTCGCGTGTGGTCATCGGGGCTGGGCTGTGGGGTCGGATGGGTCGGATGGGGCGGAGGGGTCGGACGGGTCGGCAGGGGCGGCGGGTCCACCGGGGTCGGCACCCGTCGGTCCAGGGACTCTGCCGATCGCGGCTCCTCCCGCTCCGGCCTCCCGGGCCGCACGCACGACGCCCCGCAACTGCTCGTACTCCGCCTTGGAGAGCAGACCCTCCTGGAACGATGCGGCGATCTGCTTCGCGGAGCCGGTGCTCGTCGCACCGGGGTCGAATCGGGCGGCGCGGGTCGGCGGCTGCGACGTCAGGATCATCGTGCTGAGCGCCTCCATCATCGCTTCGGTCGACAGCAGCCCCGCTGATCGGCGCTGGATGAGCTCGCGCGGCGACGGGTCGACCGGGGTCAGCGCACGGCGCTTGAGGCGACGCGATACCTCCGGCTGCGAGATGCCGACGAGGTTCGCGATGTCGCGCTGCGACACCCCGCCGTCAGCGAGTTCGAAGATGCTGCGGCGCACATCCAGATCGGCGAGGTGACGGCGATCGCGGGACCGGACGGCGTCGGCGACGACGGATTCGAGCGCTTGGCGTTCCTGGTCGGTCGGTGCCCGCCTGCCGAGGCGAGGGTCCTTGAGGAAGCGTTCGACGTCGACCTGCCGGCGGTCGCGTCCGAGGTACTGCGGGCGGTCGGGGCGTTCGGGATGCTCCGGGCGCGCGGCCTGCGCATCGTCCGGTCGCCGCCTGGCACCGTCCCGTCCGCGTCCCCGTGGTGTCTCGTCGTGAGCTGGCATCATGATCGCCCCGTTCCTTGATACCGAACGTATCACCGGGTCGTGCGAATCATGCCCCTCGCCCTTCGACAGGCTCAGGGAACGGTGCGGGTGCGGGCCCTTCGACAAGCTCAGGGACCGGGGTGGGGCCCTTCGACAAGCTCAGGGACCGGTTCGGGATCGGGGTGGGCGGGTGGGCCCTTCGACAGGCTCAGGGACCGGGGTGGGTGCGTGGGCCCTTCGACAGGCTCAAGGACTGGTGCGGGCGGGTGGGCCCTTCGACAGGCTCAGGGACCGGCGGGGGCTAGGCGGGCAGGACGCCGATGGCTGCCGCGGCCTCCGCGACACGCTTGCGGCCGGCGGCGTTGAGTCCGCGCACGGGCTTCGGCAGGTTGTCGTGCGACACCGCACCGAGCAGCTCGGCGAGCGTGGCGACGGCGCGAAAGCTGCCGAACGTCGTGAACAGATCCCAGATCGGCTGCAACTCGGCGGAGAGCTGCCTGGCCTCGTCGGCGCGTCCGTCGATGGCGGCGCGCGCGATCGCGATGCACTGCTCCGGCAGGAGTCCGGCGAGGACGCTGTACCAGGCATCGGCGCCGGCGAGCAGCGCCTCGACGGCAGCGCCGTCGCCGCTGATCCCGATCGTGACGTCGTCCGGGACGAGCGAGCGGAGCCCGGCGATGCGGGCGCTCACGGCGGACTGGTCGACCGGGCCGGACTGGCCGTCGTCCACCGGCGGGATCTTGATCGAACGCACACCGCGGAGATTCGAGATGCGCGCGTGCAGCTCATCGCTGAAGTCGACGCGTGTTGTGGTCGGGTTGTCGTACACGATGATGGGGACCGACGCCGCGGCGATGACGTCCTCGAACAGTCCGAAGACCTCGTCGTCGGTCAGCGGTTGGTACGTCATCGGTGCGAGGAGGAGCGCCGAGACGCCCGCGTTCTGTGCGTCCTCGACGTTGGTGAGGACATCGCGCGTCCGCAGCCCGCCGACGCCAGCGACGACCGGGACCCCGCCGGCGTGCTCGACCGCGAGGGTCGCGACGCGGTGGCGTTCTCCGCGGTCGAGGTAGGCGTACGCGCCGGTCGAACCGAGGACGGAGATCGAGTCGACGTTCGCTGCGGCGAGCTTCTCGACGAGGCGGGCGAACGCGCGCTGGTCGATGCGGTCGTCGTTGAGCGGGGTGAGCGGGAAAGCGCTGAGGCCGGTGAACACGGGTGGCTGCTCCTGAAGCGGTCGATGCGCGAGATTCGCGCGCGGACTTGTCAGTCTCCGGTTCCCGGGGCTGAAACGCAACTCGCGTTGCCCCGGAGCGCCGCCCTCCCGAGCCCACCCCGACGAACACCTGACGAGGGGAGGCAGAATGCCGTCCGAGGTGTGCCTGGACGACAGAACGCCTCCCCTCGCGGAACAGGGTGGATGGGTGGTCGGGGCGCGGGGGCGCGGCTAGCGGGTCGTCGAGAACGTGAAGTCGTCGATGTTGCCGAAGCCGGGCGCCGTGCCGGCCGCCACGAGGAACACGTCGTGCGTGCCCGCGGTGCGCGCGATCGCGGCCGACTGCGCCGAGACCGTATCGAATCCACCCGTCCCCGCGACGTGCAGCGTCCCGATCACGGGACCCGTCGCGCTGTCGAGACGGATCTCGATCGTCTGTCCGGCGTAGTTGTCCTCGACACCGATGTTCGCCGTGAACAGGTCGCGTCCGCTGCCGAAGTCGACACCCGTGTACCCGATCCAGTCGCCGCCGTCGAAGCTGCCGACGACCGTTCCCGTCGCTGCAGCGTGGGTGCTGACGCCGCTGCTCGACGAGTACGACTCCGCCTGGATCTTCGAGCCGGTGCGCGTCGCCCCTGCCGTCCACTTCGTCGCACCGTACTGGTACGCACCGATGCTCGGATTGGCGTCCGTGTATCCGTCCGTCACCCCTGGGACCGGGATGCCGGCGTTCCTGGCCGGCGAGGTGGACTTCAGGGTGAAGTCGTACGCCGCCGGGTTCGTGAACTGGGCAGAACTCACCGGCACGAGGTTGTTCGAGGTCGTGATGCCTGCGCCGGAGCCGACGATGCCGATGTTGTTCTTCAGCTGGGTGGTGGAGAAGACGCCGCCGAAGGTGCTCGCGACGTTCGTGTCCGTTCCCGAGGTGTTGTTGAGGACGGTGTTGCCCGATGTCGGCCCGCCGTCAGGGTTGATGAGGGTCACACCGTAGGTGGTGCGGTTCCAGGCGACGTTGTTGACGACCGTGGCGTTGAACGCGCCGTTGTCGAGGTAGACGCCGGGCGACGGAGCGCTCAGCGAGTGGGGCGCCGGGTCGTGGAAGTGGTTGTTGCGGATGATGGTCGAGGCCAGATCGACCTTGCAGCACAGGTAGACTGCACCGCCGTCGACGACGAGGTTGTTGTAGTTGGAGAGGTCGTTGTGGGCGATCGTCATCCCGGACGCGGTGGTGCCGGCGACCTTGTTGTCGATGTTGATGCTGCTGCGACCGGTGCGGAAGACGGTGTTGTGCGTGATCTGGTGGTCCGCCCCCAACAGGTTGATGCCCGCGGCGTAGCTGCCGAGGTAGTCGGCGTTCGTGATCGTGTTGTTGGTGACGGTGTTGCCGGTGCCCGAGACGACGACGCCGTTGCCGGAGCTCCAGTTGACGAGGGAGTTCTTCAGCTCGTTCGCGGTGCCGTTCAGCTGGATGCCGGTCGTGGTCTCGCCGGCGGTGAGCACGGCGCACCCGTCAGGGGTCGTCACCATGTTGGGGTCCGGTGCGAGGTCGGCGCCGGCCGAGACGTACTGGGCGTTCAGCCGGTCGAGGACGTTGTGGCTTGAGGTCGCGGAGGTGACGATGGTCGCCGCTCGGATGTCGAGGTCCTGCACACTCGTGTAGGAGCGGTCGCTCAGGTCGACGGCGATGCTGCGCTGCTTCGCCTCGACCGTGACGTCGTCCGGCGATGCTCCGCTCGGCGTCCACAGGTAGAGGTCGCCGGCCGCCTGGTCGTAGAACCAGCTGCCCGCGTGGGCGAGGAGGGCGAGCTTGCCGCTCAGCGAGTAGTTCGTCTGCTGGTTGGGGCTCAGGCTGACGCAGGACGGGAGGTCGGCTGCGGTCAGGGATCCGACGTCGGAACTCGTGACCGTCCCGGTCTCGCTCACGAACCAGTTGTGGGCGCGCAGTCGTGCACCGACCCAGAATCCGGCCGGCTGGGTGAGTGCGGTGTCGGAGAGGCTCGTCGTCGTTCCGGACTGCGCGGACGCCATCGTCGGTGCGATGGGGTCGACGCCCGGGTACGGCCACTGCGCTTCCGGCTGCATGCCGCCGTTGACGAAGCTGGTTGCCGGCGAGGGCCGGATCGAGGGTGATCGACGTCCGGTAGACGTGACCGCCGCCGACGGCGTCCGCGAACCCGGATCCCGCGAGGAACGGGTCGCCGGCTTCGAGCGCGGTGAGGTCGGCCTGGGTCACGGCGTCCCAGCCGGTCACGGTGTCCGCGCCGGTGATGACGACGTGCGCGCCTGGCGCCGCCGTGTAGGTGATGCGTGCGCCGGCGGTGCCGCTGGCGGCCGGGGTCACGGTCTCCCGATAGGTGCCGGATGCGATTTCGCACGTGTCGCCGGCGACGAGCACGTCGGCGCACTGCTGGATGGTCTTGAACGGGGACGACGCGGTTCCGGGGGCGGAGGCCGAGCCGTCCGGGGAGACGTGATAGGTGGTTCCGCCGCCCTGGGCATGGGCACCGGCGGCGAATCCGCCGAGCGAGAGCACCATCACCGCCGTTGCGAGCGCGGCGACGCGAGAACGAGCATGGTTCATCATTGATCCAATCGTTAGTCGATAATCGATTGAAACCTACAAGACTGCGCGGGTGTCGTCAACGGATGCCTGCGGGGGTCATCACGGGAACTGGCCGCTGCCGTCCATGCCCCAGACGAGTTCCGGTGCGGCCTGCGCTTCCGCGCTCGCATCGAGCATCGTGGCGATGAGGGCGTCCCACGCCGGGTCGATCGGGCCGAATTCGGCCATGCGGGCGCCCATCGCATCCTGCCCATCGGTCGTCTCGATGACGTGGAAGAGGGTCAGGCCGTCCCGCCAGATGCGCCAATCGACGACGCCGGCCGCACGCAATGCCGCGGCGACCGGTTCCGGAATCCGACTGTGGGTCCGCGTGTACAACTCCTCGGATCCGGGGAGGAGTCGCGTCCGCCAGGCGAAGACCTCCGTGGGTCGGGTGGGGTGAGTGAGGTGAGCGGGGTGAGTGCGAGGCGCAGGGTGCGGGGGAGGTGTGGGATCGGGTGCGGATCCGGCCGGCGCGACGCGTGATGCTTCCGTGGTCATGTGTCTCCGATTCTGGCGAGTGAAGCTAAGGTAGTCGATTATCGATTGAAGGAGAAGGCACGCATGTCGAATGCTGAACTGCCCAGGGAGCTGTTGTCGGATCGCATCTACGACATGATCCGCGCATCGATCCTCGACGGCTCGCGCCTGCCGGGATCCCGGGTGGTGGAGTCCGAGATCGCGCGGGGGCTCGATGTCAGTCAGGCGCCCGTCCGGGAGGCGGTCAAGCGCCTCGTCCATGCGGGCCTCGTCACCTCGGAGCCGCGCCGCGGCAGTTACGTGACCGAGATCTCCGAGGACGAGTTCGGCATCGCGCGGGAGCTCCGCGCTGCACTCGAGCGGGTCGGTGCGCGCTCCGCCATCGCGAGCCTCACGCCGGCTGACCTGTCGGATCTGCGCTCGATCGTCGGGCGCATGAAGCTCGCCGTCGCCGCATCGGACTGGGCCGAGTTCCGCTCCCTCGACACGAAGTTCCACGCCAGGGTCCTCCTGATCGGCAACCACGCCGTCCTGTCAAGGGTATGGGATGCGCTCGAACCGCTGCTCGTCAGCCAGCGTGCGATCGGCGACCCCGCGTACACGGGGAAGAAGGACGTCGTCATCCAATGGCACGAGGACCTCATCAGCGCTCTGGAGTCCGGTGACGCCGAGGTGGCCGGTGCCGCCTTCTTCGCGCACGCGTCCGGTGCGCTCGGCGCCGACTGAGGCCGCACGGCCCAATTCCGTTGCGCCGGGGACCGTCGGGGACCGCCGAATGATGCGGACTTTGACAGCCGGGGCGACGAGGGCTACCATCCACAAGTAGTCGCTAATCGATAATCGATTAGTTCATGGTCAAGGAGGATCTATGAAACACCACGCCCGCACGGCGAAGACGGCGCTCGTCGTCGGCGTCGTCGCCGTTTCGTCCCTGCTGTTCACCGCGTGCTCCACCCCGGGCGGTTCCGGCTCAGACACCCAAGGCGAGCTGCGCATCCTGGCGAACATCACGCCGGCGCTCACCAAGGAGTACTACCAGAAGCTCGTCGAACCGTTTGTGAAGAGCCACCCGGGTGTGACCGTCACGATCGAATCGCCCTCGGGCAAGGACGTCCAGTCCACGCTCCAGCAGGAGCTCGCCTCCGGAGCGACCCCCGACATCGTCGCCAGCAACCTCGACCCGGTCGTCGCCCCCCAGATGACCGCGTTCCCGGACACCGACTGGGTCAAGGCGACGCCGCTCGCCGAGGAGAACAAGGTCGACGGGAAGATCTGGCAGGTCGCCACCGGCGCCCAGATCCAATCGCTCGTCTACTACAACAAGGACGCGTTCACGAAGGCGGGCATCACCGAGCCGCCGACCTCGCTCAAGGAGTTCACGGCCGACCTCGCGCTCCTGCAGGGCGCCGGCTACGTCCCGCTCCAGACGGCCGGAGAATGGGTCACCGGCGCACAGTTCGCGATGATGGCGAACCCCGAACTGCTCGGCAGCGACCCGGACTGGTACGCCAAGCGCAACGAGAAGAAGGTCACCTTCGCCGACAGCGCCTACGCCACCTACCTCGACGCGTACGCCGACTGGATCGCCTCCGGCGGTGTCGCGAAGGACGCCCTCGGCGTCAAGTACCAGGACTCGATCAACAACTTCGTCGCCGGGAAGTCCGCGACCTTCGTGATGGGCAACTGGCTCGTCCCCGAGCTCGACGCAGCGAAGCTCGGGTTCGAGGTCGGCGTCTTCGCGACCCCGACGATCGACGGTTCGGCGCCCAAGCAGCTGAGCGGCGCGGCCCAGCCGTACTCGATCCTGAAGAACTCGAAGCACCAGAAGCTCGCGCTCGAACTCGTGCAGTACCTCGTGTCGGACAAGGATGCGATCGCGACCTCGCTCAAGTCGGAGGGCAACTTCCGCCAGGGCGTCACCTACGAGGGCAGCCCACTCAACACCGAGGTGGCCGGCGTCCTCGACGCATCGCCGGGCTCGGTCATCGGGACGAGCGGCCCCGGTATCAACTCCGGCTTCGGCAACGAACTGAACACGGCCGTGCAGTCGCTCTACACCGGCAAGTCCGGCAAGGAGGCCGCAGCGGCCCTCGACGAGTGGTGGGACGCGAATGTCGCGAAATGACGAATCCTCGGTCGGGACGGTCGCACGCGCGGCCGCCCCGGCCGGGGCCGGCGACACCCCGGCCGGGCACAGCGCTGCCGGGCGGACCGGATCTTCCACGCGCGATGCCGCTGTGAGCGCGAGCCAGGGCCCGCGGGGCTCGCGGGCCACGCGGGGCTCGCACGGCCCGCACGTCCCGCAGGTCCGCGCATCGCAGGTGCGCGCCCGCCGCCGAGAGGCAGCGGTCGAGGCCGGGATGCTCGCTCCGCCGCTCATCCTCGTGACCGGCCTCATCCTCGTCCCCATCGTGATCGCCCTCTACCTCAGCTTCACGAACTGGGACGGTTTCACCGACCCGCCGACGATGGTCGGCTTCGACAACTACATCCGGCTGACGCAGGACCCGGCCGTACTGCGCGCGGCCGGTCTCACGGGCGTCATCACGATCGTCGGCGCCATCGCCTGCAACGTGCTCGGACTCGGCATCGCCCTGCTGCTCAACCGCAACACCCGCTTCAACGCGTTTATGCGGGTGCTCGTGTTCTACCCCTACGTCATCGGGCCCGTCATCCTCGGCTTCCTCTGGTCGTCGATCCTCGGCACCGACGGCGCCGTGAACTCGATCCTCGGCTCGCTCGGGCAGGACTCGCTCCCGTTCCTCGCCGACCCGACCTGGGCGACCGTCTCGGTCATCGCCGTGGTCGTCTGGTCGAGCTTCGGCGTCAACGTCGTCCTCTACCTGTCCGGACTGCAGACCATCCCGGAGAGCCTCGTCGAAGCCGCCCGCATCGACGGCGCATCCGGCTGGCAGATCTTCTGGCGGATCAAGCTGCCGCTGCTCGCCCCCACCGTGACGGTCAACATCGTCCTCGTTGTGATCGGACTCCTCCGCGTGTACGAACTCATCCTCGCGCTCACCGCCGGCGGACCGGCCGGGCAGACGCGCACCATCGTCTACAACATCCTGACCTCGTCGTTCGAGAACTCGCAGCTCGGCTACGGCGCAGCGCAGTCGATCGTCCTGATGATCGTGATCGTCGCGGTCACCATCGGCATCACCTCCGCCCGCCGTCGCAGCGAAGAGGCGGTGTCCGCATGACCGCGCTCAGCTCGTCGAAGCGCACCGGCGACTCCTCGAACGCCCCGCGCCGCGCCACACACGGCGCCTCTGGCGGTGCCCCCACCGGTTCAGCGACCGCCACGAAGACCATCCGCATCGTCCTGCTCGCCCTCGTCGGCCTGCTGATGATCGTGCCGGTCTACCTGCTCATCACGAACGCGTTCAAGTCGCAGCACGACATCATCGCGCAGCCGTTCGGCTGGCCATCCGACGGGTTCTCGCTCGAGTACCTGCAGCGGGCCATCGCGTCGCCGGAGTTCAACGTCGTCGGCGCCTACGCCATCACGATCTTCTTCGTCGTCGCGGTCAACGTGCTGTGCCTCCTCGTCGTCGGACCGGCCGCTTACGTCATCGCGAGAGGCACCCGCAAATACCACCGCGTTGTGATGCTCGTGCTGCTCGCCGGGCTCTTCATCCCCGGGCAGACGCTCGTGATCCCGGTGATCTACGTGCTGAAGGCCGTCGGTCTGGTCGGGACGATGCCCGGGTTCCTGCTCTTCGAGACGACCCTCACCGTTCCGACGACGATGTTCCTGTTCGTCGCGTTCGTGCAGAGCGTCCCTCGTGAGTTGGACGAGGCGGCGAAGATCGACGGGGCGAGCCGCTACGGCACGTTCTGGCGGGTCATCTTCCCGATCATGACACCCGTCGTCGCGACGGCCGTCATCCTCAACTCGGTGTCCGTGTGGTCCGACTTCGTGAACCCGCAGTTCATCCTGGGGCCGAGCTCCGGGATCTACACGGTGACCACCGGCATCTACGCGGCCATCAGCAAACTGTCCACCGACTTCACCCTCGTCTACCCGAACATGCTGCTCGCTGCGGCACCCGTGATCGTCTTCTACATCCTCTTGCAGAAGCGCATCATCGGCGGGCTGACCTCCGGCGCGATCAAGGGGTGATGCCGTGATGACGAATCGACACGACGACACGCAGCCCACCCGGATCACCGCATCGGTCCCGCTCGTGGAGACTCCGCGCTGGGCGCTCCTCGAACGCAGGCTGTTCGACGTCCTCGACGCCGCATGGCGGGAGTTCGAGACGACGTACTGCGAGGAGGACGGACGGCTCGCCTACGGGGGCCGGATGCACCACCGTGACGGCGTCGACGACTTCTACGAACCGTTCTTCAACTGGCCGACGCTCTACCGCCTGGGCGGCTCGGCGGATCTGGTGGCCTCGGTCAAGCACCACTGGCGCGGCGTGACCGCCCAGATGACCGAGTTCGGGTTCGTCAAGGACGAGTACGAGCTGGGGTACGACTGGTTCCACCAGGGCGAGTCCCTCAACTTCTTCTACGCGATCTGCGCTGCGGATCCGGCAGATGCTGAGTTCCGGGAGCGTGCGAAGCGGTTCGCCCGCCTGTACCTCCCAGGCTCTCCCACGGGCAACTACGATCAGGCGACGCGCACGATCGTCGCCCCGCACACCGGCTCGGGCGGTCCACGCCCGGGCCTCGGGACGGAGTGGATCGAGTACCGCGCCGACCAGGCCGTGATGCGTCCGTACGGCCTGCCGATCGGCGATGTCGACGGCATCGCAGAGTGGGACGATCTCGCCATCGGCGACAACGCACGTCGGATGGGCGATGCGATGCAGGCGAGGCTCGGACACGGAGACACGGCGATCAACCTGGCTGCCACCTCGCTCGTCACCAACGCCTGGCTGTACGACAACGAGCCGGCGTTCGCCGACTGGGTGCTCGAGTACGTCGGCGCGTGGCGTGAGCACGCCGCGCAGAACGGCGGGCTGATCCCGGACAACGTCGGACCGAGCGGCGCGGTCGGGGAGCTGCAGAACGGCAACTGGTTCGGCGGCCACTACGGCTGGGCGTGGCCGCACGGCCTGCACTCCGTCGAGGCCGCTGCGATGATCGCGGCCGTCAATGAGACCGTCGTGACGGGTTCCACCGACGCCCTCGACCTGGCCAGGGTGCCGCTCGACACCGTCATCGCCCACGGGGTCGTGGAGGCTGGCGCCGCCACCCGCGGCAGCATGGGGTGGGGCTGGGCGCAGAAGATGGGGGTCGACGACACCGTCCCCGTCCAGCTCGTCCCCTATCGCCACGGCGTCGACGGTTGGTTCGACTTCCACCCCGTCCCGCTCATCTACCCCGTGTGGCTCTGGTGGCTCTCCGGGGACCAGGCGGACCTCCGTCGCCTCACTTCGCTCGAAGCAGACGCCGGATTCGACTGGCGGGAGACCAGACGGTTCCAGGACAAGGAGGAGCAGGGGCACGAAGCGCCCTGGATCTCGTTCCTGTTCGGGCGGAACCCGGAGTACCCGGAGCAGGCGCTCGACCTCGCGCTCGCGCAGGTCGCCAGACGGCTCGCGATGATGCGCGCGACGCCGTACGGGCCGCCCGGCGACGACATCCACTGGTGGCAGCGGCTGAACCCTGTCGTCACGGAGGTGCTCACGCAGCTCGTGACCGGTGCGCCGCCCGCGCTCTACAACGGGGGACTCGCGCTTGCGAGGGTCGTCTTCGGCGATGCCGCCCTCGGGCGCCCCGGGCTGCCTCCGGAGGTCGCGGCGCTCGTCCGGGAGGTCGACGCCGACGGTGTGACGCTCGAACTCGTCAACCTCGGCGCCGCAGCGACCCGCGAGGTCGTGGTGCAGGCCGGCGCGTTCGGGGAGGACCGGATCGACCTGGTCGTCTCCGACGGCCTCGGCCAGACGCCCGGCGACGATGCGCCGGCCTACCCGGGCGACTCGCACGACTACCTCCTCCCGGACGTCACCCCGCAGCGGACGGCACCCGTCGAGGTCGGCTCGTCCCGCCTCATCGTCTCCGTGCCGCCGCTCACGAGGACCACGCTCCGGCTCACCATCTCGCGCCGCGCCTTCACCGCGTCGCACACCGACTTTTCATCGAATCGAATCTGGGAGAACAACTGATGCACACCGACACCGACATCGACACCGACATCTCGCCATCGTCCGTCTGGCCGCTGCCCGTCCGCGGGGACGCCTTCGAGCGCGCCGACGCCGACATCCTGCGCCGCATGGACGCCATCAGCGCCGCGACCGCGTGCGCGAAACTCAACGGCATGGGCGTCTCCCGCACCGCCGTGCAGGGGCCGACCGCGCTCGAGGTGGGCAGCCGTGTCGTCGGCTCCGCCCTGACGCTGCAATTCATGCCGCAGCGCGAGGACGTCGCGTCCGGGCTCGGCCAGGAATACGTCGAGCGCAACACCGCCCTGTGGGCCGTGCTCGAAACGGTGCAGCCGGGCGACGTGCTCGTCGTCCAGGCGTACGGCAGTCAGTTCACCGGCTGCTTCGGCGACATGCTCGTGCGCTACTTCAAACGTCGCGGCGGCGCCGGCATCGTGGTCGACGGCCGCATCCGCGACGCCGCACGCGTCCGCGAACTCGGTGTGCCGATCTGGTGCACGGGAACGACCCCGCACTACGCCTCGCAGACGGACCTGTTCCCGTGGGCGTACGACGTGCCGATCGCGGCCGGCGGTGTGCTGTGCCTCCCGGGCGACGTGGTCGTCGCCGACGACGACGGAGCCGTCATCGTCCCGGCCGGCAAGGCGCTCGAACTCGTCGAGGACGCAGAGGACCACGAGAACTGGGAGGACTTCAGCCGTCTGCGCCTGGAGGAGGGCGCCCGCCTCTCCGACTACTACCCGCTCAGCCCGAACAGCCGCGCGGAGTACGAGCGCTGGCGCGCAGAGCAGAACGCGCTGCAGCGGTAGTGGTCCTCGACAGCCACGTCCACCTGTGGGACGAGCAGACCGTGCGGGCCGGGTGGCTGGCGGATCCGTCGAACGATGCGATCCGCCGGCCGTTCCGGGCCGCGGATTACGTCGATGCGGTGGGCGGGCGCACCGCCGCGCCCGCGGGGGACCGCATCGATGCGGCGATCGTGGTGACCGCGAGGCAGAGCGTCGAGGAGAACGCGCGGCTGCTGGCCGAGTGCGACGGTGTCGCTGTTGTGGCGGGCGTCGTCGGGTGGGTCGATCTGACGCGGGCGGTCTGGAGTCGCGGCGGGGCTGACGGTCTCGGTGCTGGTGCTGGTGCTGGTGCTGGTGCTGGTGCTGGTGTTGGTGGTGGCGGCGGCGCTCCCGCTGTCGACGGGCTGCTCGGCATCCGGCATTCGGTCGTCGCCGAAGCGGCCGGATGGCTGGATCGGCCGGACGTCGGTCGGGGCCTCGACGCCTTCGCCCGGACCGGGAAGGTCCTCGAACTGCTCGTCGCGGATCGGGACCTTCCGTCCGTGGTGCGATGCGCCGACGCCCTGCCGTTCACGACCATCGTCGTCGACCATCTGGGGAACCCGCCCGAGCGCTCCGCTGATCGCGGCGGGTGGGCCATCTGGCACACGAATCTCGGCGCCCTCGCGATGCGGCAGAACGTCCGGTTGAAGCTCTCGGGCGCAACGACCGACGCCCGGACGATCGATGCCGCGTTGCAGGCATTCGGGACGGAGCGGGTGATGTTCGGATCCGACTGGCCGGTCTCGCTCCTGCGGAACGACCTCGATGCAGAACTCGACCGATGGCAAGAGGCGACGGCCGGGCTCTCCGAGTCGGAACGCCACCAGCTCTTCACCGCCACCGCCAGCACGAGCTACGGTCTGGCATCGTGAGGACCGCTCGGGTGGGACGCTCCGACGCCCTGGTGACGTCGATCGGCCTGGGGACGGCGCAGCTGGGAGACCTGTACGACACGCTCGACCAGGACCGTTCGACGGCGCTCGTCGATGCCGCGTGGCAGGCCGGCATCCGCTACTTCGACACGGCGCCGCACTACGGGGTCGGTCTCGCGGAGCGGCGTCTGGGCGTCGCACTGGCCGGGCGACCGCGCGACGAGTACACGCTGAGTTCCAAAGTGGGGCGGCTGCTCGTCCCCGACGCGCACGGCGACCCCGTGCGCCAGTGGGACTTCAGCGCGGACGGGGTGCGCAGATCGATCGACGCCTCGCTCACCAGGCTGGGGCTCGACCGCATCGACATCGCACTCATCCACGATCCGGAGGACCACCTGGAGCAGGCGGTCGGGGAGGCGTATCCTGCCCTCGAACGGCTGCGTGAGGAGGGCGTGATCCGGGCCGTCGGCGTCGGCACGGGCAACATGGACGTGCTGTCGGTGTTCGCGGATCGGACCGACGTGGATGCGCTGATGGTCGCAGGGCGCCTGACGCTCCTCGACCACCCGGCGCTCGCCGGCATCGTCCCCGTCTGCGAGGAGCGCGGCATCTCCATCCTGAACGCGGGCATCTTCAACAGCGGGCTCCTCGCGAACGAACACCCGGACGCCGCATCGAGATACGAGTACGCGGCGGTCCCGCCAGAGCTCCTCGCCAGGGCGCGGAGCCTCGCATCCTTCGCGGCAGCTTTCGGGACGACGCTCCCCGAGGCGGCGATGGGGTTCGCCGCGCTCCCGTCGCCCGTCGCATCGCTCGTGATCGGCGCGGACACGCCGGAGCAGCTCCTCACCAACGTCCGCCGTGCGGAGCGCCGCCCGGACCTCGACGCCCTCTGGCGGGTGTTGCAGGCGGAGGGACTCATCGATGCTTCCGTGCGCATCGCGTATCGCGACTGATCCGGTTCCTCCCGCGCCTTCCATTCCTCCAATTCCTTCCAGCCGACGGACGACGCCGACCAGTTCACACGATCACCTCCACCGACCCACCGACCCACCGACCTCACCACCTTCATCGACTTCAACGACAGGCAGGCCATGCAGCTCACCCTCGACCTCGGCGGCGCACTCGACGCGAAGCCCCTCGACCACTTCTGGAACCGCGTCGTCGGCGCCGGCCGGGCCAACGAGGGCCTCCGCGCGGACTGGCAGGAGCAGCTCCGGTTCGCGAAAGCGCACGGCGGCTTCGAGTACCTGCGGTTCCACGGGCTCTTCCACGACGACATGTTCGTGTACCGGGAGGTCGACGGCGTTGTGACCCCGTACTTCCAGTACGTCGACCTGCTGTTCGATGCGGTCCTCGATGCGGGACTGCGGCCGTTCGTGGAGTTCGGGTTCTCGCCGCCGGAGCTCGCCAGGGAGACGAAGACCGTGTTCTGGTGGGGTGCGAACGGTTCGCCGCCGACCGACAACGTGAAGTGGGCGCAGCTGGTGCGGGCGACCGTCGAGCACTGGGTGGAGCGCTACGGCATCGAGGAGGTACGGGAATGGTACTTCGAGATCTGGAACGAGCCGAACCTCGACCCCTTCTTCCGCGGCACGAAGGCGGAGTACTTCGAGCTGTACCGGGTGTCGGTCGAGGCGATCAAGGCCGTGTCGGGCGATCTCCGCGTCGGCGGACCGGCGACGAGCAACTTCGTGCCGGATGCCAGATTCGACGGCGAGACCGAAGACACGACCCAGCACGCCGTCGTCCTCGAAGCTGAGGATCTCGACGCCCTCGACTGGAAGCCGGTCTGGTTGGCGGACTTCCTCGTGTACTGCCACGAGCGGTCGCTGCCCGTCGACTTCGTCTCCTGCCACCCGTATCCGACCGACTGGGCGCTCGACGAGCACAACCAGGGACGGAAGCTCACGCGGGGCGTCGATGCGACCCCAACGGATCTGCGGACCCTCCGCGCGCTTGTGGACGCGAGCCCGTATCCGGACGCCGAGATCCACCTCACCGAGTGGAACTCCAGCTCCAGTCCACGCGACTACACCCACGACTACACGCAGGCGGCCACCTACGTCGTGCAGGCCAACCTGCAGTCGATCGGCCTTGTCGACAGCCTCGCCTACTGGACGTTCACCGATGTCTTCGAGGAGAGCGGCGCCGGTCAGGAGCCGTTCCACGGCGGCTTCGGGATGCTCAACCAGCACGGCATCCCGAAGCCCACGATGCACGCGTATCGGATGCTCGCTGCGCTCGGGGACGAGCTCGTGCACCAGCAGGATGGCACGACGGTCACTCGGTTCTCGGCTTCAGGCGAGGTGGCGGCCATCGTCACCCACTACCCGCCAGAGGTCCGGTTGTCGGTGCCGGCGTCCTTCGACACGCGCGACGTCGCCGATCGCACACTCGCGACCGGCCGGGACGAGCCGCTCGACGTCGTGCTGCACGGGTTGCGCCCCGGCGCCGTCTACACGCTCGAGGTGCTGGATCCAGACCACGGTTCGGCGATGCGCGAGTGGGAGCGGCTGGGGTTCCCGAACAACCTGTCCCGTGCCGATGTCGCGTCCCTGCGTCGTGCGGCCGAGGCGACGCTCACGTCGACCCACACGGTCGAGCCTGACGGCACCCTCCGCATCGCAACGACCCTCGCCCCCTGGTCCGTGGCCTTGCTGGCCCCCGCCCGTATCGCCGCTCCCTGAAGCCCGGTCGCATCGCCGCCCCGTGAGGCCCGGTCGCTGAGCTTGTCGAAGCGCCCACCCCGGTCGTATCGCCGCTCCGTGAGGTCCGGTCGCTGAGCTTGTCGAAGCGCCCACCCCGGTCGTATCGCCGCTCCATGAGGCCCGCTCGCTGAGCTTGTCGAAGCGCCCACCCACTCCGCGAGGGGAGCCCAACCGTCGTCCGCAGCGCCCACGGACGACGCTTCGCCTCCCCTCGCGGACCACGCTGCGACCGTCCGCGCTCGCTAGGGTGGACGGGTGCGCATGGGGGACGGTCTCGAAACAGGCCCGCTGACCGCGCCGGTCGACCGCGATCAACTCCGGCGCTTCCGTGAGACGCTGCCGACCTCGGTCATCCCGTCGCTGCGGAGCGTCATCTCGGTGGGGGCGCTGCTCCTGCTGGTCGTGTCGGGCATCGGCGTCTGGATCGTGTTCATCGGTGAGGTGTTCACGGACCCGGATTCCAGCGACTGGTTCTTCATCGTGCTGATCCTCGGCGTCTACGCCATTGTCGCGGTGCCGTTGGCGGTCGTCGTCGTGCGGGACCTGCAGCGGCGGACCGGTCGTCGCCAGTTCCTCCTCGACCGTTTCGCGAGGGCGAACGGGATGACCTACACGCCGATCGTCGACCGGCCGCGACTGCCGGGAATGATCTTCGGGAACGGTGATCAGGAGACCGCATCCGACGAGGTGTTCCGACCGAGGTCGTCTGCGGGGCCGGCCGTGTCCATCGCGAACTATCGGTCGTCGACCGGATCGGGCCGGAACCGCGAGCAGCACAGGTGGGGGTACGTCGCGGTGCGGCTGGGCGTCGAGCTGCCGCACATCGTGCTCGATGCGAAGGGTAACAACACGCTCGGGCGGCCGAACCTGCCGATGGAGTTCTCGACCAGCCAGAAGCTCGGCCTGGAGGGCGATTTCGACCGGCACTTCACGCTGTACTGCCCGGCCGGGTACGAGGCAGACGCGCTGTATCTGTTCACGCCGGATGTGATGGCGCGGTTCATCGATCGAGTGGCGGAACTCGACGTCGAGATCGTCGACGATCACCTGTTCCTGTACTCGCGCAAGGATCTGTCGACCCTCGATCCCGAGACGTGGGAGTGGTTGTTCGGGGTGGTCGATGCGTTGACGCAGAAGACCGATCAGTGGAGTCGATGGCGCGACTCGGCGTTCGGTGACGCCCCTGTCGTCGACGGTGTGCCAGGTCTCGCCGGGCTGGCCGGGCTGGCAGGGCTGGCCGGGCTGGCCGGTCCCCGCATCGTCCGTCCGCCCCGCGGGGTCGCGCGCGCCGGCCGTCGCCTCGCCCCGAAGTCGGACTGGCTCTGGCTCGTCATCGGCGTCCCCGTCCTCCTCTTCGGCCTCTACTCCTACCTGACAGACCTCATCGCCCCCTAACCCTCCTCTGCCGAGGTGTCACAAACTGCGGGTGTCATCGTGAAACACCCACAGTTTGCGACCCCTCGGCAGAGGAATGGGCGTTAGGCGGAGGCGGCGAAGCCGGTGGAGGAGGTGTCGTCGAGGAGGCGATAGTCGACCTCCGCACCGCGGTCGGCCGCCAGGATCCAGGTGCGCTGCCACGGGCGATCGGCCGGGCCGAACGCGAGGACGACACGGGAGAACGGCTCGTCGGCGACACGCTGACCGATGATGTAACTCGGCGCCCCCGGGCCGCCGCTCGGGAGCGTCGCGACGTACTCGTCGTCGGCGAGGCGGCGCGGCCGGGTCGACTGCTGCGCGAGATGCGCCGGGGTGATGTTGCCGACCAGGAGCGTTTCGACGGCGGCGCGGACCTGGCCCTCGCGTCCCATCGCCGACTGCATCGCATCCAGCGGAGCCGACGACGGGACCGATGCTGCTCCGCCTGCCCGCGAGATCGCCTCACGGAGGATGTCACCCTGCGAGGCGCTTCCCATCGCGTGCTGCATCGGGGCGACGTATTGTTGGTGGTGTTCGTGACTCATCTGAGCCTCCTGTCCAAGGGTTGGTGTGCATGGTGCGGACGACGATGCCGGGGCTGCAACCCCGGCATCGTCATGTTTGCGCGTCGTCCGTCATCGGCCGATCTGCCGGAAGGCCGAGAATTCCCCGACCCGTCCGGACCGCTGATCGACCGATGCCGGCCGACGCGCGCTGAGGGTGCGCCTACTCGGCGACGCCCACGTACTCTGCGGCCTCGTCGGCCGTCTGCGGCGCCCCTGACTCGAGGTTCGCACGCAGCGCCTGGCCGAGGCCGGCGTCGACACTCGTCCAGTAGCCGATCGCACGCTCACGGATCTCGGCGCTCTGCACGCCGCCGACGGCGCCGGTGATCGTCTCGAGGAAACGCGCCTTGGCTGCATCGCTGAAGACCTCGCGGTAGAGCGTTCCGGCCTGACCGAAGTCGTCGTCCTCCGAGTGCAGTGCAGCGGCGGAGCGGAGCAGCGCGCCGTCCGACTCCCACGAGCCCTCCCCGGCACGGGCAGGGTCCGCGACGGGTCCGCCGAACGAGTTCGGCGCGTAGACCGGTGCGCCGGCCGGCTTGAAGCCGTGACGCGCACTGCCGTCCTGCGAGTAGTTGTGCACCGGCGCGATGGGCGAGTTCACGGGGATCTCGTTGTAGTTGGCGCCGACCCGGTACCGCTGGGCGTCCGGGTAGGAGAAGACACGCGCCATAAGCATCTTGTCGGGGCTGATGTCGATGCCGGGGACGGTGTTGGCGGGGGAGAACGCGGCCTGCTCGATCTGCGCGAAGAAGTTCTCCGGGTTGCGGTTCAGCGTGTGGACGCCCAGCTCGATGAGCGGGTAGTCCGTGTGCGGCCAGATCTTCGTGAGGTCGAACGGGTTGAACCGGTAGTCGGCGGCGTCGGCGTACGGCATGACCTGCACGGAGACCTTCCACGCCGGGAACTCGTTGCGCTCGATCGCCTCGTAGAGGTCGCGGCGGTAGTAGTCGGCGTCCGCACCGGCGATGGCCTCGGCCTCGACGCCCTCCATCTCCTCGTTGCCCTGCAGCGCGTGGAAGTGGTACTTGACCCAGAAGCGCTCGCCGGCCGCGTTGATCCACTGGTAGGTGTGCGATCCGTAGCCGGGCATGTGGCGCCACGACCGCGGGATGCCGCGGTCGCCCATGAGGTAGGTGACCTGGTGCGCGGACTCGGGGGAGAGCGTCCAGAAGTCCCACTGCATGTCGGCGTCGCGGAGGCCGGAGCCGGGGAGGCGCTTCTGCGAGTGGATGAAGTCGGGGAACTTGATGCCGTCGCGGATGAAGAAGACGGGCGTGTTGTTGCCGACGATGTCGTAGTTGCCCTCGGTCGTGTAGAACTTGACCGAGAAGCCGCGGACGTCGCGCCAGGTGTCCGGGGAGCCCTGCTCGCCGGCGACGGAGGAGAAGCGCTGCAGGGTCTCGGTCTTCGCGCCCGGCTGGAAGACGGCAGCGCGGGTGTACGCGGAGACGTCGCCTGTGACGACGAACTCGCCGAACGCGCCGCCGCCCTTGGCGTGCACGATCCGCTCCGGGATGCGCTCACGGTTGAACTGGGCGAGCTTCTCCACCAGGTAGCGGTCGTGCAGCGCGATCGCGCCGTCCGTCCCAGCGCTCAGCGAGTGCGCATCGCTCGCGACCGGGGACCCGGTTTGACTGGTGGTGTAGTTCTCCGACATGTGTCTCCTTAGTGGTGTGCCACGGGTGACGAGATCTCCGCCGCCCGCTGCTGACACGACGGGCAGAGACCCCAGAAGGTGACCTCCGCCGTCGACAGCGAGTACCCGGCCGTGTTCGACGGCTCCAGGCATGGTGCATGACCGACCACGCAGTCGACGTCAGCCACCGCACCGCACTCGGTGCAGACGAGGTGGTGGTGGTTGTCGCCGATCCGTCGTTCGTAGAGCGCGGGAGAACCTGCCGGTTCGATCTTGCGCAGCAGTCCGGCCCGGGACAGGTCCCTGAGCGCATTGTGCGTCGACTGCAGCGACGTGCCGGGAAGGCTTGCCCGGACGTGCTGATAGATCGAGTCGGCGTCCGAGTGCGGGAGCGTGTCCAACGCTTCCAGGACGGCGATCCTGCCCGCGGTGACGCGCAGATCGGCTGCGCGCAACTGCTCGACGGGGGTGGGGGTCATGTCATTCAACCTAACACTATTTTGATTCATTCAAAATTACGGAGTTGGGACTGGGAGGAGACGTTCAGGTGAACGCGGTGCGGAGCGATGGTGCGTCGGGTGGGTGTTCGGATGAGAGTCGGGCGCGGTGCCGGCCGTTTGCGCGTCGGTGCGGCTGAATCCGCCATCGTGCCTGTGGGTCGGGTACCCGATCCCGAGGCTAGCCGACACCTGCTGCCTGGGCCAGGGCTGTTGCGCCCTGTGCCCCTGTCTTTTCCGGGACGCGAGGGGAAGCAGATCGTCCCCCGGGAGGCCCGCGGGCAGCAGCATGCCTCCCCTCGCGAGCTGGGGGGATCGGGAGTGAGCGGATAGGGTGCTGTGGTGACACGAGACCGGGGCAGCAGACGATCGCGACGTGACGGATTCGATCGCGAAGGCTTCGAGCCCGGCGATGTGCAGGGCATCGCCCAGTACCTGAAGGAACGGGTGTACGCGAGCTTCACGGGTCTCGCGATCGTCCTGGTGCTCTCCGGAGCGATCGATCACCACACGGCGTCCGATGCGCTCTTCACCCTCGTGATCGGGGTGGTCGGCATCACGATCGCCGGTCTGGTGTCGGACATCATCGCCCACCTCGCCGCCCACGGCGCGTTCCCGGATCCAGCCGCCTGGCGTGTGATGTTCCGAGTTGCGGGAGGTGCGCTCGCGACGGTCGGCACCCCGGCCGTCCTCCTTGCGCTGGCATGGGCCGACGTGATGAGCCTGCATGCCGCGCTGCGCGCATCGTCCATCGTGTATCTCGTGACGCTCGGCCTCGTCGGCTGGTTCGCGGTGCGACGCGCGAAGATGGCGGCGTGGAAGCAGCTCGTCGCCCTCGCGATGCTCGTGGTCCTCGGTGCGATCGTCATCGGTCTGCAGGTGCTCGCGCACGGTTGACGCGCTGCCCCGCAGCAGGAGAACCGCGCCGTAGAAGGACGTCTTGCGACGTTTCGTCCTTCTGTGGTGCGGTTTTCCTTCTGCCGTGTGGCCGTGCGGCGAGAAATACCGGATGCGCCGCCGCGCCCGGCTCACTACGCTGAGCCGCAGAGAGACTGTGAGGTCCGCGATCATGGGCTATTTCATACTCGTCATCCTGCAAACCGTGATCCTGCCGATCGCGTCCGGCGTGATCGAGCTGGCGACGGTCGGCGGTGATCCCGTGTTGGTGTTCGGCAAGTGGTGGGTGTTCTGGGGTGTCGGGACCCGTCTCCTCGTCGCGGGCGTCGTCCAGGTCTCCGGCAACGGGATGACGAGCGCGATTCTCGGTGCGACGACGCCGAGCGTCCAGGAGCAGCAGCTCACGCGTGAGCTCGGCTTCGCGAATGTCGCGATGGGCCTCGCCGGGCTCCTCGCGTTCGTGTCCGGTTGGGCGCTTCCGGCTGGGCTCGCAGGTGGCGTGTTCTTGCTCATCGCCGGCATCATGCACGTGCCGAAGCGCGGCAAGAACGCGCAGGAGACGCTCGCGACCTGGACCGATCTCATCGTCGGTGTCGTCGTTGTCGCGCTCGCCGTCGCAGTTCTCGTCCGCGCGCTCGTGAGCTGACCGGCGTCAGGGCTGCAGCCCGCGCCAGAACAGCTCGCCGGCCGTGCTCACGAGCGCATCCGCCGGGACGCCGTCGAGTAGGCCGCCCGAGGCGAGGGTCGCGATGCCGTGGAACGTCGCGAAGGCGACGAGTGCGATGCGCTGCGGGTCGTCGTCGATGATCGCGCCAATGGACTGGGCGTCGATGACCACGCGCATCGTGATCGCCATCGATGCGTGGCCGGCGGCGAGGAGTGTCTCGTTCGCGTCCGGCGCGTGCTTCAGCCCGAACATCAGTGTGAGCAGCGTGGGCTGTGCGAGCGCGAACGACACGTAGCTGCTCGCGAGGGCGTCGAAGCGGGAGCGCATCTCACGCGGGGTCGTCGCCTCGCCCGCCACGGCGTGTTCGAGGGTGTCCGCGAGACGGTTGAACCCGTCCTCGGCGAGCGCGTCGAGGAGTGCCCGCTTGTCACGGAAGTGGCGGCTGGGGGCGGCGTGGCTCACTCCCGCGTCGCGAGCGAGCTGCCGCAGGGACAGGGCGTCGACGCCATCGCGTTCGATGCTCGCCGCCGCGGCCTCGAGCAGGGTGCTGCGGAGGTTGCCGTGGTGATAGGGCTGATCGGGCACGCATCGATCATACCGTGATGTTGTCATTGACAACAATGCTCGATGCGTGCATGATGATGTCACTGACAACATCGTGGATGTCGGCAATCCCCAACCCGACCACTCCGGCACGCTCACCCCAACGCCAACCCCAACACCATCAACAGAAGGACGCACTCATGACGCTCGACCTCCGCGGCGGAACTACCCTCATCACCGGCGCGAGCTCCGGGCTCGGCGTCGAGTTCGCGAAACGGTTCGCCGGCCGCGGCTCGAATCTGGTGCTCGTGGCCCGCCGCGCCGACCGCCTCGAGGCGCTCGCCGCCGAACTCCGCGCCTCGTCCCGCGTCGAGGTGACGGTCGTCCCGGCCGATCTCGGGGTGCTCGGCGCCGGGCGGCGACTCCACGACGAACTCGCGCAGCGCGGCATCCGCATCACCTCGCTCGTGAACAACGCCGGCTTCGGCAGCCACGGCGCGTTCGACGAGGCGGACCCCGATCGCATCGCACGGGAGATCCAGCTGAACGTCGGCACCCTGGTCGAATTGAGCCGCGTGTTCCTGCCGCAACTGCTCGCCGGGAAGGGCGCGCTCGTGACCGTCGCGAGCACCGCCGGCTATCAGCCGACACCGGGCATGGCCGTCTACGGCGCGACCAAGGCGTTCGTCCTGAGCTTCACCGAGGCGCTGTGGGCGGAGGCGCGCGGCACCGGTCTCCGGGTCTTCGCGGTCAGCCCCGGTGCGACCAAGACGGAGTTCTTCGATGTAGCGGGCGAGCAGGCGGCGATCGGCCGGAAGCAGACGAGCGGCCAGGTGATCGACACCGTGTTCCGAGCGCTCGACCGCGCCGACGGCGGACCGAGCATCGTGTCCGGGCGGATGAACCAGTTGACCGCGCTGGGCACCCGCCTGCTCCCGCGGCGAGCGATCGCGGCGACGAGCGCCCGGCTCCTCGGCGAAGTGCGGTTGGCTGCGGCGCGCAACTGACGGCTGCTGCGCGCAACTGACGGCCCGCCCGGCCGAGGGACTGCGCCGCACAAGGAGAACCGCCCGACCGGGGGACTGCGTGGCACAAGGAGAACCGCCCCGCAGAAGGACGAAACGTCGCAGGACGTCCTTCTGCGGGGCGGTTCTCCTTCCCTCGTGCGGGCGGACGTGCGGGCGGACGCGCTGGCGCGGGCGCGATCGCGGCCACGAGCGCCGTCGCCCTCGTCATTCCACGGCGATGGTGAGCCGGGTGATGAGCCCGCTGGCCGCCTCGCGGAATCGGTGCCTGAGCAGCACCCTTCCGCCGGGGAAGTCTCCTTCGAGCAGGACGTCGGCGATCGTGTTCCGAGCCGACCGCTCCACCCCGACGAGGGTGTGCGTGACCGTGTACTCGCTGGCCGGCCCGGCCAGCCAGGCGCGGATCTCGCCGTCCCCGGTGAAGGTGCGCCCGTCATCGGTGACCGATGCGTCGGCGGTGAACAGGGCTGCGACGCCGGTCTTCGACGGCTCCCGCATGAGCTCGAAGTAGGCGGTGACAGCCGGGGAGAGGTCCGGTGTGGTCATGATTGTTGGCTCCGTTCCAGGGTTCAGATGGTGGTGACGGTGCCGCCGTCGACCGTGATCTCGTCGCCGATGATCGATGCTGCGGCGTCGGAGACGACGAATCCGACGACCTCCGCGATCTCCGCTGCCGGCGCGAACCTGCCGTCCGGGATGCCACCGAGGGAGTCCATCAGCATCCGCATGCCGGCCGCCTCGTCGACGCCGTTCGCCTGCGCGATGCGCGCGGCGAGCGCGAATGCGCCCTCGCTCTGGATGCCCCCGGGGGAGACGGTGTTGACCCGGACGCCCTGCGGTGCGAGCTCGTTCGCGAGGCCCTTGCTGTACGCACGGAGCGCGGCCTTCGCGGCGGCGTAGCCGAGGGTCCCGTCGTACAGCGGCATCCGGCCCTGGATCGAGCCGATGTGCACGATCGCCCCCTTCCCCCTCGCCAGCAGCAGGGGCGAGAGCGCCCGGTCGATCCGCACGGCGGCCAGCAGATTGAGCCCGAGCTCCGCATCCCAGTGCGCGTCCGTCATCGTGGCGTGCCCGCCGGCCGGCGTCGCGGAACCGCCCGTCACCTGGACGAGGATGTCGAGGCCGCCCTGATCGGCGACGGCTGCTGCGATGACATCGGCTGCGGATGGCTCGGTCACATCGACCCGGAGGATCAAGTCGGCAGCTGTCTCGTCGGGCTGGGAACGGCCGATGGCGATGACGTGCGCGCCGGCATCGGCGAGGCGGCTCACGATGGCGGCGCCGAGGCCCTTCGTGCCGCCGACGACGACCGCGCGTCGACCGTGCAGGGAGAGCGCGGGCGGATAGGACGGAGCGGGCTGCGTGCCGGGTGAGCTGGTGGTGTGTGCTGAATCGTTCATACCGGCAGCATCGGCCTTCCCGTCGGGGGAAGGTCAAGCGGTGTGCGTAGCGACGTCGGACGTGCGCTCGTCTGAGCGCGTCGTCACCGTCCGGTCCGGAAGATCGGCCAGCCGATCTCGGTCACGACATCGGGCGATCGTGCTGACGACTGCTGCAGATAGGTCTCACGGAGTGGCCCGTCTACACCGATCTCATGTTGGGCGACGTACATGCCGAGGGCCCCGTACGTCGCAGCGATCGTCTCGTCCGGTCCACGATGGACGGCGACGGCGAGGTCCACGGCCGGCAGGATCTCAGCGTGCACCCTGCCGGTGCCGTTCCCGGAGGCGCCGGCCCACTCGGTGCTCGGGCGGCCGTCCAGCCCGTCGACGGGGAGGAACAGCACGGCTTCTCCCCGCTCGTGGAAGAACAGCGCGGTGTCCCAGACGCCCCCGAGCGGTCCAGCCCGGCGCAGGCCGGACGTCTCCACAGTCACCTCGAGCGTTGACGTCGCGCCCGTGTACCAGGGCCCGAGGTCGGCGAGGTCGATCGTCTCCCGGATGACGAGCACGGGGGTCGCCGGCACACTGCGATGCTCGATCGCGATGCGCGGGGACGGTGTTCCCAGGAGGTTCCGCAACGATGAGACGGCGGCACGGGTCGCTTCGAGCTGTTCCTCCATCCGTTGCAGATGTGCGGAGATCAGCGCGTTGCGCGTAGCCGGATCGGTCGTCCCGAGGATCTCGCCGACCGTCCCGACCGGGACGTCGAGGGCGCGCAGCTGCCGCACCACCTGGGCGTCCACGACCTGCTCAGCCGAATACAGCCGATAGCCGTTGGCTGGGTCGATCGCGGCCGGCTGCAGGATCCCGGCCTGGTGGTAGAAGCGGAGGGTCTTCGCGCTGAGCCGGGTCGCCCGGGCGAAGTCGCCGATCGTCATGGTGTGAGGCACCCTCCCATCCTGGACCCTCCCCCTGCGGGAAGGTCCAGCGCTCCCGGGAGAAGGTCCAGCGCGGCACGCCCCTCGACCGGGCGGACCGCCTATGGGAAGCTGGATGCGCAGGGCGCGAGGCACGCGTCGAGGTGGTCGGGAGGGCACATGGCGGGGCATCGGATCTTCACCACGAGCTTTGCGAGTGTGTACCCGCTCTACATCGCGAAGGCGGAGCGGAAGGGCCACAGCAAAGCCGAAGTGGATCAGGTCATCACCTGGCTCACCGGCTACGACGATGACGCCCTGGCCCGCGTGGTCGCCGACGAGGCGGACTTCGAGACGTTCTTCGCCGATGCTCCGGCCATGAATTCGAACGCCTCGCTCATCACGGGCGTCATCTGCGGGGTGCGGGTCGAGGAGATCGAGGACCCGCTGATGCAGCAGATCCGCTACCTCGACAAGCTCGTCGACGAGGTCGCCAGGGGCAAGAAGATGACGTCGATCCTGCGCCAGCCGCCGGTCCCGAAGATCTGATTCGGCGGCTCAGTCGACCCGTCACGCGTCCGACCGCTGGCCCGTCGGCCTGTCAGCCCATCGACCCGCCGACCCGCCGACCGACTGTGCAGCACCCTAGATCCAGCCCTGCTCCCACGCGATCGCGGCTGCGGACGTCTTCGAGTCGGCGTTGAGCTTCGCCATCGCGGATGAGACGTGGTTCCGGACCGTGCCGTGCGCGAGCGAGAGGTCCTTGGCGATCTGCTTCGTCGGCAGGCCGTCGCGGGTCAGCCGCAGCACATCGGTCTCCCGTGGGGTCAGCGGGCTCTCGTTCTCGGTGAGGGCCGCTGATGCGAGTCGCGCGTCGATGTAGCGCTCGCCGGCGGCGACGGATCGGATGATCTTGGCGAGTTCGGACGCGGGTGTCGACTTCGGCACAAATCCGCGCACCTGTGCTGCGAGCGCCCGCTTCAAGGTGCCGGGCCGCGCATGCCTTGTGACGATCATCGCCTGTGTCGGCACCAGTCGCAGCAGGCGCTCGGCGGCGTCGATGCCGTCGAGCTCCGGCATCTCCAGGTCGAGCAGCATCACATCTGGCCGATGCTCGACGGCAGCGGCGACGGCGGCGAGCCCATCGGAGACGTCGGCGACGACCTCGATGTCCGGCTCGAGCGAGAGGAGCGCGACGAGCGCCCCACGGATCAGTTCTTCGTCATCGGCGATCACGATTCGGATCATCGGTCGGTCCCTTCCTGCCCGGTTGTCCGGGCATCCGAAACGGCGGACCGGCCCGAAACGGCGGACCGGCCCGAAACGGCGGACCGGCCCGAAATGGCGGACCGGCCCGGGGCGCCAGCGCCAGGTACGGCGGCAGTACCCGCAGCGCCCGCAGTGCCCGGCGTCACCGGCACCCGCACGATCAGCGTGAACGCGTCATCGGTCTGCGTCGTCTGAACCGTGCCGTGCCGGGCGGCGACGCGTTCGGTCAGCCCGGCGAGTCCGGTCCCGCCCGCACGCCTCGCGCGGGGTGCGTTGTTGGTCACCGTCAGGAGGTACGCGTCGGAGCGCTCCTGGATGAGGTCGATCGTCGCCTCGGTCGCGCGACTGTGGCGGAGGATGTTGGTCGCCGCCTCCCGGATCGCGACGGCGAACACCGCGCCCACCGCGGTCGGCATGCCCGGTGCTTCGAGGTGTGCTTCGCAGTGGATGCCGGCGGACCGAAGCACAGCGGCAGCGTTGCGTGCCTCGACGGCGACGGTCACCGATCGGTAGTCGTTGACGACGGCACGGGTGTCGTCGAGCGCCTCCTTCGCGATCACCCGGATGTCCGCCAACTCGGCCCTCGCCGCATCCGGTCGTTCCGCCAGGAGTCGTTCCGCCAGTTCGCTCTTCAACGCGATGACCTGCAGGTGGTGGCCCTGGATGTCGTGCAGGTCGGTCGCGAACCGGAGCCGCTCCTTCGCGATGGCCAGCTCGGCCGCCGTCTGGCGGGCACGGTCGAATCGCAGGACGACCTGCAGCACCCACACCGCGCTCAACGGCATCAACGCGAACAGGAAGATGGTGCCGATGATGACCGGGTCGCTCGTCGCCTCGGTGGTGCCGGTCGACCCAGGTGCGGGGGTCGTCGTGGGGGAGAGCGCCGCTCCGAGCGCACCGCCAATGCCGATCACCGCGTAGACGACGAGGATCACGACCGCCTTCCACCATCCGCGCACGAGGCAGCTCAGCACACCGCCGGCGAGCGCGAGCGTGAACCCCCACGCCCAGCCGGCGAAGGGCGGGATCACGGCCAGCACCCACACGCCGAGTGCGAGGACGAGCGATGCGACGACGAGCGGATGATGCGGGGCGACCCGCCCTGGCGCCCGCAACAGCAGCGGAATGGTCGTCAGCGCGACGAGCGCCGCCGCAACCGTCAGCGCAACGAGGGCGATGCTCCGCTGGCCGAGCGGAGCATCGATCCCCACGAGGAGCTGCATCCCAGCGGCGATCACCACCGCGACCCCGAGGGTGGCGGCGGTGGAACCGCGCACGACCCGGAGGTCGGTGATCCCCCTGGTCGAGCGCGGTTCGGTGTCGGTCATGGCCTCAGCGTATCCAGTGCGTCGTGTTCTCGGGGTGGCGCGGTATGGGCACCGGTGCCGTCTCGTTTTCGCCTACTGCGCCGACGGCAGTGCGGACAGGAACGCCTCGGTGTCCTGCGCGATCTCCGCCGAGAACCGGTGGTGCAGGTAGTGCTCGCCCTCGATGAGGACGACCTTCCCGTTGTCGACGCTCGCGGCCTGCTGCTGGTGGAGTTCGACCCAGCCGGCCACATCGTCGTCCTTCGTGTTGACGAACAGGAGGAGGGGGAGGTCCTTCGGGAACGTCTTGCCGCTGGCTGCTGCGAAGTTCGCCGGGGCGTGATCCATCTCGTCCAGCAGAGTCGGAGCGGCGCCGTTCTTCGCTGCGAGCGCGTTCATGTCCGATTTCTCCGTGGCGGAGTAAGGCAGGCCGTCGTACTGGTCGGGGAGCGATGCGCCCAGGAGACGGGTGATGCCGAGGGCGCCGAGGGTGCCGATCGCCTCGGTGGGCATCGGTTCGTCGGCGCCGGGCTGCCCTGGCACACTGCTGTCGATCCCGACGAACGCGATGAGCTCATCGGCGTACGCGGCGCTGTAGGTGAGGGCGTAGATGCCGGAGATCGAATGGCCCATCAGGACGTACCGGTGGATGCCGAGGTGCTGGAGGGCCTCGTGCACCTCCGCGGTGATGTTCTCGGCGGTGCGCGGTTTGTCCGTCTGGTCGCTCAGACCGGTGCCGAACGGTTCGACCGCGACGACCCGGTACGTGCTGTCGAGTTGCGTGATGAGCGGCTGGAAGTCGAGGCCGGGGGCGGCCGTGCCGAGACCGGGCAGCAGCACGATCGTGGTGTCGCCCGTGCCGCTCACGACGACGTTCATCTCCTTGCCGTCGACCGGGACCTTCTCGCCGTAGGGCTGCACCGCGGCCACCTCGGCACTCGTCGCGACGGCATTGCCGATGGACGTCGTCGCCAGGGCGAGCACCGGGATCGCAATGAGGGCGCCGATGACGATCAGTGTGACCTTCAGCGGCTTGTTCATGCGCTTCTTCGTGCGCGCCTCGATGCGATTCTCGGGAGAGGTGTTCATTGCGGGGCTCGTTTCGTTCTGCCGAACGTCTGGGTGGCGTCTGCGGCGTGGAACCAGCCTCGCAGCGCGGCCGCGGGCGCAGAAGTGGCGTGGTGTCACGGGTGTGGGTGACACGTGTCATGGGTGCGGGGTGCGCCCGCGACCGCTCCTACGCGTCCCGGCGCGCGAGCGTCTGGACGAGCCCGATGGCCGTCGACTCGACGAGCAGCCGCAGCTTCGGCCTGAAGTCGTAGGCGACGTGGCCCCACTCCGGGACCTGCTCGTAGAGTTCGGCGAGCGATGGGGACGGGTTGGACACCTGCCAGAAGCTCGCGGCGAGCGCGGCGGTCGCCGGGATGAGCGCGGTGACCTGCGCGGTGTCGAAGCTGCTCGCGGCCGTCACCGTCTGCACGATTCTGTCGTGCTGGATGTACGCGTTCGTCTTGTATCGTCTGGCCCGCTCGATCGGCACGTCGCCCTCCAAGCTGAGGGTGACGTGCGTCAGGGTGTCGCAGAAGACGGGGAGCGATGCGATGGTTCGAGTGAGGACGTCCGCGACGTCTGTCGGCCCCAGCCCGGTGCGCCCGTCGATGGCGAGCTCGATCGCCTCGCGCCACTGCGACCATCCCCGCTCGGCGAGTTCGAGCAGCAGGTCTTCCTTGCTCGTGAAGTAGCGGCGGACGGCGGTGCGATGAAGGCCGGCCCGCTCGGTCACGGGGGCCAGGGTGACGTGCCGGACTCCGCCCAGTTCGCGCGCGAGGTCCTCGGCCGCTTCCAGGAGGTCTTCGGTGCGTTGGGCCTTCGCGTCGCTTGATCGAGCTCGTTGCATCGCCATCGTCCCATGTTAATGCACGCGAGGTGCGTTATGTGCTTTCGTGCTTAACGCATCACTTGGTGCGTTATCAACGAAGGGACCATCCCATGCAGGCAGTGCAGGCAACCGCGTTCGGCGACCCGAGTGTGCTCGAGGTCGTCACCCTCCCGGATCCCACCCCGGCCGCCGGGCAGATCTCCATCGATGTGACGCACTCGGCCGTCGGGCTCATCGACCTCTTCTTCCGGCAGGGCCGCTACAAGGACGTCGCCGGGATGCCGCAGCCGCCGTTCGTCCCCGGGCTCGAAGTCGCCGGGACCGTCCGCGCCCTCGGCGAGGGGGTCACGGGGTTCACCCCGGGTGAGCGGGTCGTCACGATGTCGGCCGGCGGCACTGGCGGATACGCGACCGTGTCCGTTGCGCCGGCCGCATCGGTCGTCTCGATCGAGGGCAGCGGCATCGACCCGGCGCTCGCGGTCGCAGCCATCCCGAACGCCGCGATGGCGCACGTCGCGTTGGCGCACGTCGCCCACCTCCGCGAGGGGGAGAGCGTTCTGATCCACGGTGCGCTGGGTGGTTTCGCCGCCGCGTTCGCCGGCATCGCGAAGCAGCTCGGGGCATCGCGGGTGGTCGGGACCGTGCGTGGTTCGAAGCTCGCTGCCGCCGCGACGACCAAGCTGCCGTACGACGCGATCGTCGACTCCGCGGATATGCTCGCCGCCCTGGGCGAGGAGCGGTTCGATGTGGTCATCGACCCGGTCGGCGGCGACCTCCGCACGCAGAGCCTCGACCTGATGCAGGTCGGCGGTCGCCTCATCGCCTCGGGGAATGCGAGCGAGGACTGGGGGCACCGGTTGGACAGCAATCAGCTCTGGCTGCGGAGCATCGCGGTGCTGGGATTCAACTCAGGCGCATTCCTGCCCACTCACCCGCAGTTCGTGCGTCCCGCGCTCGAAGCGGCTCTGGAAGCGGTCGCGGCGGGCCTCGCTGAAACCGTCGTCGACGTCCTGCCGTTGTCGGAGGCCGCCGTGGCACACAGTCGGATGGAGGAGAGGGCCGTCGACGGCCGTATCGTGCTCGCGACGGGGGTGTGAGTCGGGCGGGCTCCGTGCGTAGCGGGGGTCGATCTAACCATCGATTCGGGGGCCGACCGGATGGGGTCCGGCCGCGAGGATTCCTAGCGTTGAAGCATGATTTCAACGCCCAGACTCCCCGCCAGAACGTCCACCCTCCGTCGCATCGCAACCCGCTCCGCAGTCGCGGCAGTCGCCGGTGCCGCCTGCTGCATCGCGCTGACCGCCGGCGCGTTCTCGGGAGGTGGTGCTGGCGGTGCTGGAACTGCGGATCGCGTCGCGGTCAAGTCGATCGTCAACGGCTCGAAGGCGTCCGAGCGGTATCCGTTCATGGCGAGCATCCCGATCACGGCGCCGCTCGCCGGTCTCACCGACGGCAACTGCGGCGCGGCCCTGATCGATCCGGAATGGGTCGTGACCGCCGGCCACTGCCTGGACATGCAGATCGGATCGTTCGCGAAGGGGACGGTGCGCATCGGCAGCGAGAAGCGGGTGTCGGGCGGAACCGTGCGGAGCATCGCACAGGTGTTCGTCAATGCTGGGTATGCCCAGGGGCAGCCGAACCAGAACGACATCGCGCTCGTCCGGCTGGATCACCCCGTCAAGAATCGGCCGATCAGCATCGCGGCAGCCGCCGCGGACCCTGGGACCGCAACGAGGATCCTCGGCTTCGGCGTGACGAAGCCCAATGCCGACGCCACCAAATGGAAGATGTCCGGCGAGCTCCGCGAACTCGACACCTTCCGCGGCGACCCTGCGCAGTGCGCGCCCGGGTTCGCCGGTGACACGCGCCTCTGCACCCTCAGCCACGCGGTCGACGCGATGGCGTGCAACGGCGACTCGGGTGGGCCGCAGATCCAGCGCGGTCGCGGCGATCGGTGGGAACTCATCGGCGTCACCTCCGGACCGGGTGCGAAGAGCCCGTCCTGCGAGAAGGGCCCCGGCCTCTACACGAACGTGACGGCGTACCGCGACTGGATCACGCAGACCATCGCCGCCAACGGGTAGGCACTGCGCCCGCATCGAGCGAGGCCACGACGGATCTGCTGTCTTGCACCCACGACGACCAGCTGGTGTCGAACATCCATGACAACTGGGATGCTGCCGCCGAAGTGTCCCGTCTCGGTGATGCCGACAAGCGTCGGCTCTGCGAGAAGCAGGTGCTGCCCCGAGCGGCGTTCTTCGACTACGAACCGCACGTGCTCTAGCCGAGGCATTCTCACCGCGTACGCCACTGCTTCAGCGGGGGCGCTCCAACCACCGGTTCGGTGCTGGCGATGCGGGAACTGCGGATCGCGCGGCCGACGTCAGTCGCGCCGGGTCAACCCGACGATCATGAGGTCGAGTAGTCGGCTCGCGAGGGCGCGATCGTGTTCGCCTCCCGCGATGAGCGCGATGCCACCGAGGGCCATGAGCACGTCCTCAGCCGGCACGTCCGCACGGAGTTCGCCCGCCTCGATTCCGGCCGTTCGGATCGTCTCGATCGCGTCGTGCAGCATGCTCCGGCTGCTGGCGCGCAGCCCCTCGCGGGCGGCCAGGATGCTGGGAAGCGCATCGGCCATGCCGTGCTTGGTGAGCATGTAGTCGATGAAGTCGTTCGTCCATTTGCGCAGGGCCAGTATGGGATCGAGCGATTCGAGCAGCGTCGCCGCACTTCGGCAGAGCTTGGTCGTCTCGTTGCGATAGGTGGCCTCGATGAGGTCCTCGCGCGTCGGGAAGCGTCGGTAGAGCGTCCCGATCCCGACTCCGGCGCGCTGCGCGATGGCCTTCAGTGATGTGTCCGCACCAGTCTGCGCGAACGCTTCGGCCGATGCTTCGAGGAGGCGATCCCGGTTCATCTGGGCATCGGCGCGCAGCCCCGGGTCGGTCGGGTCGGCGGGACCAGTCGGGTCGGACGTGTTGGTCGGATCGGTCATGTTGGTGCCCCCTCTTGCAAGTGGAGTCGGCTCCGCTTAGAGTGAAGCCCTAAGTGGATGCGGCTCCACTTGTGAGTGTAGGGCGTCGAGGAAGCAGGAACAGATCATGACCGATCAAATCACCACACCATTCGGCGCACACTCCACCGCGTCCGAGGTGATCGCCGGGGTCGACCTCGCCGGCAAACGTGCGATCGTCACGGGAGCGGCTTCGGGCATCGGTGTCGAGACGGCCCGCGCGCTCGCTGTCGCCGGTGCGGAGGTCACGCTCGCTGTGCGCAATCCAACGGCCGGGCAAGCGGTCGCCGCCGACATCATCGCGAGCACCGGCAACCCCGCGGTGTCCGTCGCCGTGCTGGACCTGGCGGATCAGGGCTCGGTCGCATCGTTCGTGGCCGGATGGTCGGGCCCGCTCGACATCCTCGTCGCGAACGCGGGGGTGATGGCGACGCCCGAGCAGCGGACGGCAGAGGGGTGGGAGATGCAGTTCGCGACCAACCATCTCGGCCACTTCGCACTCATCACCGGTCTCCACGGCGCTCTCGTTCAAGCCGGACGCGCCCGTGTTGTGGTGGTCAGCTCCGTCGGACATGTCAACGGCGAGGTGCTGTTCGACGACCTGGACTTCACCGAGCAACCCTACGATCCGTGGGCGGCGTACGCGCAGTCGAAGACCGCGAACATCCTCTTCGCGGTCCAGGCCGCCCGACTGTGGGCGAGGGATCACATCATGGTCAACGCACTGAATCCCGGGCGCATCTGGGCGACCGGCCTCGGCCGTCACATGGAGACCCCGCCATCGGCCTTCGACCCGAAGGGCGGCACGGGGACGTCGGAGAAGAGCATCGAGCAGGGTGCGGCGACCTCGGTGCTCCTGGCCGCCTCGCCACTCGTCGACGGGGTGACGGGCCGATACTTCGAGGACTGCGAGGAAGCCGTGCCGTATGAGCCACCCGTGCGTCGCGGCGTCGCCGCCTACGCACTCGATCCCACGAAGGCCGCGCGGCTGTGGCGCGTCTCGACCGAGCTGGTTGAGCGAGCTCGCGCGGTGCGATCACGACCCTGATCGGGCGGCTCGTGCGAGCGGTCCTCCGGGTCCTCCGGGTCCTCCGGATCCTCCGTGGTCCGTGTATCCGCGAGTGCTAGCGGGTCGCCGGCGCCACCGATCCCAACTGGCCGAGGGCTCCGACATCGACCGGCTCTCCCGTGCCGGCCGCCGTCACGAGCGCCAGGGTTGCGCGGGCTGCGAGTCGCGCACCGTCGGGGCCATTGGCGCCGGTGACACCGGGCACCGGGGCGATCAGCCGACCGACGTCCATCATGCCGAGGTGTGCGACGCCGTCGAGCGTCACGCTGGCGCCGTTCTCGTCGGCGAGGAGGTCGCTCACGGCGGCGTTGTACGCCGGGTTCGGATCCATGTCGCCCGCGACGACCACCACGAGCGGTTGGGTGAGCCTCGTGCCGGCCGGGGACCTGGGCATGCCGTCGATGTCCACGACTCCCACGATGCGCGGGTCCAATCTGGCCGCCTCGATCGCGGTGGCGCCGCCCGCAGAGTGTCCGGCGGCGACAATGCGCGTCAGATCAGCGTCCGTCAGGTCCGGGGTCGGGGGAGCGGACGCCAGATGGTCGATGACGGCGCGCACGTCGGCGGCGCGGATCTCGACCGCGCGATCGGCGGCGGCCTGGTCCTGGGCGTCGTTGCCGGTCGTGTGGGCCTCGTCGAGCGCGATGGAACCGTCCGCGGGCTCGGTCGCAGCCGCATCGTACGGGTGATCGACGGCGATCACGATGATCCCGTGGCTGGCGAGCTCCTCCGCCCACGAGGTGAAGAACCAGCGGGTGCTGGCGAACCCGGGCGATGCGATGACGACCGGGCGGGTGCCCTGCGCGGCGGGGCTCTGTGCTGGGGAACTCTGTACTGGGGCGCTCTGCCAGCTCGCGTTGCTCTTCGCCCGGAGGAGACTGTCGAACAGCAGCGGTGGGGCACCATATTGCTTCGCCAGGGCCGTCGTGAGCGCGGATGCGGCCGCAGCGTTCGGCAGATAGGAGGACTGCGGTCCGGTCTCTGCGGCGGGGTACCAGACGGTGACCGGCAGCGATCGTTCCTGTCCCGCGGTGCTCCCGCCGCGGGCATCGCGGGTGGGGTCGGTCCACACGTGCGAGGCGACTCCGACGGCGTTCTGGCCGGTCGGTGCCGGCAGGAACACGGGTGGGAGGGCCCAAGCGCTCGCCGCGATGCCAACCAGGCCGAACGCCAGAACGACGACGCCGGTGACCGCGAGCTTCGGAGTCCGGCCGGAACGGGTCCAGAGCACAACGGCTGCGACGGCGATGGCGGCGATCGCGGCTGCGAGGAGCTGCGGACGCGCACCCTCCAAGACGAACGCGAGCAGCAGCGCGACCAGCGCCGTCGATCCGACGATGACGACCGGAACGGCGCGGCGTCGTCGAGTCGCGATGCCCACCACGAGGGTGGCGAGCATCAGAACGATGGCGGCGATGTCGATCCAAGGCACGGCGGGCTCCTCATAACGCACGGGTGAGATGCCCACGGTAGTTTCGTGCGGGTCGCCGAGGCATCAGCCTCTGAGTGCGCGGTGGTCATTCCGCAGGATGATTCGCGGACGGCGGGTGGGCATCCGGGGATGCGGTCCGGACGACGCACGGCGCGGCATCCATTCGAAGCGGGGGCGGTTAGTCGCCGGACGTTCGACGAGCGCTATTTGCTCGTCGTTCACGCGCTGAGCGTATGAGGTGAGCAATGGCTCCTCCCGCAACGGCGGCGAATACGGGCACGTACCAGTGCAGCAGTGCGAAGGAGAAGCCGACCAGCACGCCACAACCGAGAAACGTCGCAAGAGCAATCGCTGCGGCAGGCAAGGCCTCTGTCACGAGAATTCGAGGGACGCTCACGCGATGGTCTCCAGCGGCATCTCGGCGACGATCACTCGAACCTTGAGCGATGCGATTGTCATCAGAGCTCCTTCCTGGCTATGCCAGCGGGCCGGTTCGCTTCATTGCGATACCAGAGGACCCTGTCATCATGATCCTACTTAAGCTTCATATATTCAAGATATGCATTTATGAAGCGCGATTTGGCGCGAGTCTCGCGGGTGTTCAGTTCAGGTGGATGGTGGCCGCCAACAATCAGAAAGCCCCGGACCTGTAGGCCCGGGGCTTTCACCTGATCTGAATCAAGAAGTGGAGCGGATGACGGGAATCGAACCCGCGCTATCAGCTTGGGAAGCTGAAGTTCTACCATTGAACTACATCCGCGTGGTCTGCATCCCTTGAAAAGACGGGGATGTAGGGGTGAAGCCTGTTCTCGATCTGGACTAAACTCGCTGTTTTCGTTCAGAACATCGAACAGTTTCAGGATAGCAGTGACATCAGGCTCGCGGGGGCGGGGTGCGTCCGATAGAGAGTCGGCGGCGGGAACGCGCCCTCGGGCGATGCGCTCCGCACCAAGTCGCGTTCATCGACTTTGGGAAAGCTGCACGGGAAGTAGCTCGGACTCGAGAGTGATCGCCTCGGTCTTCGATTCGCGATCCGGTTCGCCGTCTGTGTCGCGATCGAAGAGGATCACTCGGTTCATGCGCTGAGACTCGTACTTGCCTGCATTGTCGTCTCGGTCCCCGCGGTGGCGGTTCGAGTGGGGTGCAGTCGGGCACTGTGATGCGCCGTTCGAGCGCCGGGAATGATACTGGTCGAACACCCGAGTTTGCTATGGTGCGACTCCCGCGAGTCCTCAGTCAGTTTCACTGTCTTGCATCAAGACGCCGTCAATTCCGGCGTTGCTATTCGCGCACGTGTTGCATGCATTCAACCGTGCGCGCAGTCCTCAGATGTTCCTACATACGAGTATCACGACGTTCTGCCACGATTCGATTCGGGGTCGCTGCGCCGCCGCAACTAGCCGGTTCGGGCGCGTGGCATTGGCTCCGTTCGTGTCGTCGCAGTCGCGGCGGTTTCCGTTCAGTGAGGGGCAGCATATTGAAACCTGATTCGTCCAATTCCCCGTTGCGGGAGGTGAAAGACGGAACGTTCACAAGGCGATCGCTGATGGTACTCGCAGGGGTCGGAGTCGTTGCTGCATCGGTTCCTCTCGGTGCAGTAGCCGCCAACGCAGCTCCGCGGAGCGCCTCAACGGTCACAGCCGAGGCTCGCGCATACATCGGGGCGAAGCTCGCCGGCAGTCCATGGCAGTCCTATTTCGGGGGGCTGTCGACAGACTGGTGCGCGATGTTCGTCAGTTGGTTGATCCGAGACCAGAACGGCCCGAAATCCGCGTCTTCGACGGCCATCTACGACTTCTACAACGCTCGAGGAAGAACCGGCTCAATTCCCACTCCCGGTGCCCTGATCTTCTATTCGGACAATGGCACTCGAAATGGGATATTCCACATCGGAATCGTCGAGAACGTGTCCGGCGGAGTCGCGTCAACGATCGAGGGGAACACCCCAGGGGCGCTTCCCTACACCCAGACGTACGTGAAGGCCTATGGGCAGCCATGGAGTTCGTCGATCCTCTACGCCTACCCGGACTATTCCGGTTCAACTTCACCAAACCAACCACTACCCAAGGGAGAGCAAGACGTGCAGTACTGGAAGTATCAGGGCAACGGAATGATCGCAGCCGTCGATAACGTGCGCATGGAGTACCGGTTCCTCGGGCGGTCCGAAGTGATGGTCGTCGAGAATCTCGTAGCCGCAGGGCTGACGCAGGTTTCGACGTTCTCGGATCCTGCCTGGTCGGGAACTCTGGGCACGTTCCGTGAGATCAAGGCGCCATCGGCTGGCTAGTTCACGGTTCTGCAGCGCCCCACCGAATCCGGTCACTTCTGGACCCGGTGGGGCGCTTCCGTGTGACGAGAGATGCGCCCCGAGGCTGGTTCGGCGGTCCGAGTCGTGAGTTAGGTGCACTTCCAACGGATCGCTTTGACTGCGAGGCGCATCATGGCGCTCGGGATCGCGCGGGGCGAACCCAGCCTCACCTGACAGACGCTTGTGCACGAGGGGCTGTCGTTGTTCAACCCGATCTGGGAGAGGACGACGTTGATGGTCTCTCCGACCCAGTTCTCGACGAGGTCGCAGCTAGCCCACTGTCAGAGCATCGCCTGCAGGTGGTTCAGTAGCGTCTGTTCGACACCGTTCGGCGCCGCCGGGTTCGGCTTGCGTCGGAAGTGTCCCAGATACCGGTAGACGCTCATGGATCCGCCGGCAATTCCGGGGTAGTCGCTGTCGATCCCTGCAGCATAGCCGGTCTGAGCGAGCAACTCATCGGAGGGTATGTAGGCCGGTACCTCATTTGAGTAGGCGTTGAACCAGAGTCGTTGGCTGCCGCCGTATACGTTTCGCAGGTACCTTGCGTAGCCGGATACCACTTCACCGCCGCAGAATACGATTTTGAGGCCGGATAGACCGCCGATTGTCCACACCTGCGTTGGCAGGCTGACTGAGGTTGCGAACGAGTTCGTGTCGATTTCGCTGACCATTGTCGCAGCGTGTCGTCGTTGGAACCCCAGCGCAGCTGTGTTGTTCGCCCTCGCCTGAAATGCTGCGCGGACGGCGGCCAGGTTGGTGGGAGTGTTGGTGATGTCTAAGGGAAGAGCTACGGTGCTGTAGGAAGTCGCGATGTTCCCGGTGACGTTTCGGCCAGGTGTGCCAATTGCTGCAGCTACGGTGAGGCCGAGGTCCTTGCCGTGTGCGTCTGCGGTTGCGACGTTGCGGTTGCCTATCGGGTCTTGGTCGCCGGCGGGTCCGAGCATGAATTGCGCGAAGGCGCCTGCAAATGCGCCTTCGATCTCCTTGATGGCCTGTGCGGGGTAGTCAGGGTCGAAGAGAGTCAACGAGCTTGCCGCTACTGGGTGAGATCCGTAGCTGAACAGGACGGCGCGGGGGGTTCCAGTTTCATCGCGAGCGACCAAGACCGGCACGTCGCGTTCGTTGTTGGCGGGCGCATTTGCGAGCACAGGTTCACGGTTGTAGGCGAAGTTCTCGTCCAGGACGTAGTAGTCGAGCGAGCAGGTTGTGCGTGGAGCGGCGAGAACAGATTGCACAAGGCCGACGAGCTTCGTCACGAGCGCATTCGAAAACGCGGTCACGGCGGTCAGATTCGTCATGTTGTAAGAAATGTATGGGTCGAGTTTCTCAGTGAGGACTGGCCCGTTGTGAGTGTGCGTTGCTGTGAGAACGAAGTCTGAACCTGTGACCCCCAGCGCAATGACGGCACTTCGGATCTGCTGGTGCATTGTGGGGCCGAAACCGAGGACGTCGGCCGTGAGGATGACGTTGGGGTAGCCGTTGTCCCAGATGATCGTGCAGCGTGCGCGAAGCGGTTCGTTCGTGCCGGTGGCCAGGCGCGGGGCATTGGTTCCGTAGCCGGCCATTGGGTAGCCAATCGGAGGAGTGATGTCGATGCTGCCGGTGGACACCTGCGTGGGGACAGCTGCGGCAGCGCTTTCTGGGATTGGCACTTTTGATGCTGACGTGAGGACGAGGGCGCCAGCGCCCGCGATCAGTGTTCGGCGAGTGACTGACATGTGATTCCCCCTCAGAAGGCCGTGAGGCACCATCGGTCAACCTGACCACCGTTTCGCCTCGCCGGCTCAGCTAAAGGTACTGGCCCGGTCGGTCGTCTGACTATAGGGAAACGCCAATATGCCATACCGTTCATCGCAGTGGCTGTTCTCCGCCTCTCCGCAGAGCAGCAGTGCGTGCGGGACGAGTGCGTCAGACCTGCCGGCAAGATTGCAGCGGAGGGATACCGCATCCTGTCCACATACCCGATTTGATGAAGCAGCGAATCGCGCGGTATGTACCGGAGGGCCGCCCTTCCGGGCCGGATTCTGCAACGTGTCGCTGACACGAATTCGGAGGATGATCGCCGAATGAAGATCAAGCGCCAGAATCCCGGCGCGTGGTAGGTGCCACCGATCAACCGAACCCGGTCCCGGCGTCGCTCCGAGGCTCTGATTGTGCTCTACCGGTTGCGGTTGGCAGCAAGCGGTCCTCTAACCAGCGCATTGTCGATGAGTGCGCCGCTGTGCCCGTTACACTTGCACCGTGCTGCTCTCGGACCGTGACATCAAAGCCGAACTCGACGCAGGCCGCATCGGCCTCGACCCCTACGCGCCGGAGATGATCCAGCCATCGTCCATCGACGTCAGGCTCGACCGCTTCTTCCGTCTGTTCGACAACCACAAGTACCCCTACATCGACCCGGCGGAGGACCAGCCGGAGCTCACGCGCCTCATCGAGACGCCGGCCGACGAGTCGTTCATCCTGCACCCGGGCGAGTTCGTCCTGGGAGCCACGTATGAGCAGGTCTCACTGCCGGACGACATCGCGGCGCGCCTCGAGGGCAAGAGTTCGCTCGGTCGCCTCGGTCTGTTGACGCACTCGACGGCCGGATTCATCGACCCCGGTTTCACCGGTCACGTCACCCTCGAGCTCAGCAACGTCGCGACGCTGCCCATCAAGCTGTGGCCGGGCATGAAGATCGGCCAGCTGTGCTTCTTCCGCCTGTCGACACCCGCGGACAAACCATACGGTTCAAGCGAGTACAGTTCCAGATATCAGGGACAGCGTGGACCCACAGCCTCCCGTTCGTTCCTCAACTTCCACCGGACCGACGTCGGCGAGACCGAAGCGGGACGCTCGGGCAGCTGAGTCCCGTCGTTTCGATCGGCGGCGGGCCAGTCTGAAAGGATCCGCCATGACCGACTCGACCGGACCCCGTCCGACCGCCGCATCGACCGGACCCGACTTCGCCGCCGCCATCGTCGCCGACGGCCCCACAGCAGCACACCCGCGTCGGATGGCCGGATTCGGCCGCTTCGTCGGCACGTGGGACGTGCATTCGAGCCGTCTGGATGAGACGAGCGGCGACTGGATCGAATCCGACTTCACGTGGATCGTGTCCTACATCCTCGACGGGATGGCCGTGCAGGACGTCGCCGTCGTCGCGAGCGAGAGCGCACCGTCCGGGTACGAGACGATCTCCACGACCATCCGCGTCTACGACCGCATGGTCGGCGCCTGGCGGGTGAGCTACGTGGAGCCGAAGCGCGGCGAGTACTGCCAGCTCGTCGCCACGCCGCATCGCTCAGACGGCATCCGCCAGGACGGCACGCGCAACGACGACAAGCTCATCCGCTGGAACTTCTCCGACATCACCGCGGACACCTACCGATGGGAGAGCTGGGTCTCCGACGACGAGGGCTCCACCTGGTGGCTCCAAGAGCACAACGAGGGCCGTCGCACCTCCTAGCCGCCCACGCCTCAGCCCGCGAGGGGTCGCAATTGGTGGGTGCTAGACACCTCGGACTAGCCGTATGCGACCCCTCGCGGGCTGCCGATGCGGGATAGCAGTTCGGCGAGGACTGTCTGGTCGGCGGGGGAGAGGTCGGCGAGGAGCCGACGTTCCGTCGCCAGGTGGTCGGGCAGGGCCTGCTCGACCAGGCGTCGGCCCGCCTCCGCAAGGGCAACGACGGTGCCACGGCCGTCGGTTTCGCTCCGACGGCGCACCACGAGACCGGCGTCCTCGAGTTTGTTGACGCGCTGCGCGATGGCGCTCGACGTCACCATGGCCGACGCCGACAACGCCTTGGGCGACAGTTCGTGCGGTGCGCCGGAGCGGAGGAGGGTGGCGAGCACGTCGAACGATGCCGCATCCAGCCCGTTCGCCGCGAAGGTGTCGGCCAGTTCGGCTTCCACGATGCTCGCAGCGCGGGTCAACCGGCCGATGACGGCCATCGGCGACACATCGAGGTCCGGTCGTTCCCTCGCCCACTGGGCGAGTATCTCCTCGACGCCGCTCACCGCATCACTCATGCATCCATCGTAGCAATTGCCTAAGCACTGAGCTATTATCGCTAAGTGCTTAGCAATATGACTCGAACCATTCTCATCACTGCGATCGCCCCGCTCAGCTGGGGGACGACCTACCTCGTCACGAGCGAACTGCTTCCACCCGGTCGCCCGCTCCTCGCGGCCGTCCTTCGCGCACTGCCCGCCGGCCTGCTCTTGCTCGCGATCACCCGCACCCTGCCCCGTGGAGCGTGGTGGTGGAAGTCCGCCGTCCTCGGCGCCCTCAACATCGGCGTGTTCTTCGCCCTCCTGTTCATCGCCGCCTATCGGCTCCCCGGTGGCGTCGCCGCGACGATGGGGGCGATCCAACCGCTCGTCGTCGCGCTGCTCGCGAGTCGCCTCGTCGGTGAGGCGATCACGCTCAGGCGCATCATCGCCGGGGTCGCCGGCATCGGCGGTGTGGCGCTGCTGGTCCTGCAGGCGCAGGCGCGGCTCGACGTGATCGGCGTCATCGCCGCGCTGGGCGGCACCGTGTCGATGGCGTTGGGAGCCGTGCTCAGCAAGCGATGGGGCCGGCCGGCGTCCGGATTGGCGGTCACCTCGTGGCAGCTCATCGCCGGCGGGGTGGTCCTCGTCCCCGTCCTCCTGCTCGTCGAGGGGTTGCCGACCGAGCCGCCGACGACCACCAACCTCCTCGGCTATGCGTATCTGACACTCGTCGGGACGGCACTCGCGTATGCACTCTGGTTCCGGGGGATCGAGCGCCTGCCCGTCACCTCCGTGTCGTTCCTCGGGCTGTTGAGCCCGGTCGTCGCGGTGCTCGTCGGGTTCATCGTCCTGCACCAGACGCTCAGCATCGGTCAGCTGGTGGGCGTCGTGGTGGTGCTCGGGGCGCTGGCGGTCGTGTTCGCGGCCCGGCCGGTCCTGTCCTCCTCTGCCGAGGGGTCGCAATCTGTGGGTGCGCGACGTTGACACCCGCACTTTGCGACCCCTCGGCAGAGGGAAAGCGGGAGCCGGCCGTCGAGACGCGTCGGCGCGCGAGTGTGTCGTGTGCACACACGCTGCACGGCAGAAGGAGAACTGCGCGAGGGAAGGCCGTTGTGCGCAGAAACGTCCTTCTGCGGCGCGGTTTACCTGCTGTCGCGCGGCGTCGAGGCGGTGTCGGCGCCGGCAGCGGCCTCGCCGACAGCGGCCTCGCCGGCAGCGGCCTCGCCGGCAGCGGCCTCGCCGGCAACGGGAGCAGAGGCAGCGCGCAGCGCGCCCGCGAGCAACGGCAGCTGCAACGTCAACCACGGACTGAACGCGAATGGCGTCCGCTCCACCGATTCGAGCAGCACGGCGGGGTCGACCCAGGCCCACTCGGCCACCTCGTCCGGGTTCGGCGTCGGCTGGTCGTCGGTGTAGGCGATCGACACGGGGCAGATCTCGTACTCCACGATGCCCGAGGCGTCGACTGCGCGATAGCGGAAGTCCGGCAGAGCGACATCGACCCGCGTGACGGAGATCCCGAGTTCCGTCTCCGCACGGCGGTGCAGCGCGTCCGACTGGCTCTCGCCCGGCCCAGGGTGGCCGCAGAACGAGTTGGTCCAGACACCGGGCCACGCGCGCTTCGACAGCGCGCGGCGGGTGACGAGCAGTCGTCCGTCCGGCCCGAGGACGTGGCAGGAGAACGCGAGGTGGAGTGGCGTCTCGGTGGTGTGGACCAGCGACTTGGCGGCGGTCCCGATCGGCGCTCCATCCTCGTCGAGGAGGACCACGAGCTCTTCGGCGACCGACATTCCCCCATTCTTGCCGACAGACGTTCGAAAGCGAAATAGCAAGCTGGCTTACTCATCGGACACTCGTGGGCTAGCCTCGGAACATGGACACCCATCAACTCGTCGATGTGCCCTACCGCCGGCAGCGTCAGGTGGAAGAAGCCCTGCAGCGGTTCCTCGAGCTGGCCAAGTCGCAGGCCACCGGGTTCGGCGCGGGCTACCTCAAGTTGTGGGAGACCATCGAGCGGAACATGGCCGGTGGGAAGCAGTTTCGCCCCCGTATGGTGATGACGGCGTACGAGGCGCTCGGCGGCGATGACATCGTCGCCGCCGCTCATGTCGCCGCCGCGTACGAGATGCTGCACACCGCACTCATCGTGCACGACGACGTGATCGACCGCGACTTCGTCCGTCGTGGTGGCCCCAACGTGTCGGGCAGTTATCGCGATCTCGCGCGCACCGCCGGCATCCCGCTGCCGCTCGCGGAGCACCGGGGGATGTCGGTCGCCGTCATCGCGGGCGACCTCGCGCTGTCGGCCGCGTACCGCCTGATCGACCGTGCCGGTTCCGCGGACGCCGTGCGTTCGCACCTGCGGGAGATCCTCGATGACGCCGTGTCGGCATCGGCCGCCGGTGAGTTGGCCGATGTGGACTTCACGGTCGGGGACCGCCAGCCGAGTGTCGAGGAGATCATCGACATGGAGCGGCTGAAGACGGCGTTCTACTCGTTCGAAGCCCCGCTGCAGTCCGGCGCCGTGCTGGCCGGGGCGTCGCAGGCGACGGTCGATGCGCTCGCCGAGTTCGGCAAGAACATCGGCATCGCGTATCAGATCGTCGACGACGTGCTCGGGGTGTTCGGCGATGAGCGGGCGACGGGTAAGACGACGATCGGCGATCTGCGCGAGGGCAAGCTCACGGTGATGGTGGCGTACGCGGCCGACCGCGAAGAGTGGATCGACGTCGCCGGGCTGTTCGGCGACCCAGACCTCGACGATGCTGGGGCCGAGCGGATCAGGGAGGCGCTCGTCAGCTCCGGTGCGAAGCGGTACGCCCAGTCGCTCGCGGATGACTTCGCTAATCGCGCCTGGGAGCAACTCGCGGCGGCATCCGTCCCCGAGGCGCTTCGCGACGAACTGCGACCGTTTGTGGCCGCCGTCCTCGAACGGGCCCGATGAACGCGCAACGCCCCCGCGCGTCCGCCGATGCCGCCACCACGGCCGAGACGACGGGTCGGAAGCTCTACGACCGGGTCGCCCAGGAGACGGCCAGCATCGTCATCCGCCGGTACTCGACGTCGTTCGGTCTTGCGGCCAGGCTCCTCGGTGCACCGGTCAGACAGGACGTCGAGAACGTCTACGCGCTCGTCCGTGTCGCAGACGAGGTGGTCGACGGTGTCGCGGCCGATGCCGGACTGGCAGAGGCCGAAGTCCTGCACACGCTCGATGAACTCGAACGTGAGACCGAGCGCGCGATGGCGTCGGGCTACAGCAGCAACCTCGTGGTGCACGCGTTCGCGATCTCTGCCCGCTCGGCCGGCATCGACGTCGACCTCACGAGGCCCTTCTTCGCTTCGATGCGCGCGGATCTGACTCAGACAGAGCACACGCCGGAGAGCTTCCGCGAGTACGTCTACGGCTCGGCGGAGGTCGTCGGACTGATGTGCCTGCGCATATTCCTGCGTGGGCATGTCTTCAGTCCCCAGCAGCATGAGGCGTTCATCGCGGGTGCGCGGAGCCTCGGTTCCGCGTTCCAGAAGGTCAATTTCCTGCGCGACCTCTCCGCAGACCACGACCTCCTCGGGCGCAGCTACTTCCCCGGCGTCTCGGTCGACGACCTCACCGATGCGCAGAAGGACGAGCTGCTCGACGACATCGACGAGGACCTCGCCCGATCTGCAGCTGTGCTGCGCCTGCTTCCGACATCGAGCAGGCGCGCCGTCGCTCTGGCTCAGGGCCTGTTCACCGAGCTCGCGGCGCGGGTTCGGGCGACGCCGGCCAGTGCGCTCGTGCACACACGTGTGCGAGTGCCGGATCCCGTGAAGCTGCGGATCGCCGCGGGGGTGGTGGCCGGTCGGCTGCCCCACACACGACCACACCAGGAAGACGCCACGTGAACGCTCCACGCACCATCGTCATCGGCGGCGGGATCAGCGGACTCGCGACGGCCGCCCTCCTCGCACGCGACGGCCAGCAGGTCACGCTCATCGAGAAGCGAGATGTGCTCGGCGGTCGTGCCGGCGTGTGGGAAGCGGATGGCTTCACCTTCGACACCGGGCCCAGCTGGTATCTCATGCCGGAGGTCTTCGACCACTTCTACCGGCTGCTCGGCACCTCGTCGGCCGAACAGCTCGACCTCGGCCGCCTCGACCCCGCGTACCGGGTGTACTCGGAGGGGGAGGACGCGCCGTTGGACCTCGCGGCGAACCGCGCCGACAACATCGCGCTGTTCGAGACCGTCGAGGCCGGTGCTGGTGCTCGGATGGACGAGTACCTGCGGTCGGCACGCGAGACGTACGACATCGCGATCCGGACCTTCCTCTACACGACGTTCCAGTCGTATCGGACGCTCGTCACACCGGAGGTGCTCGCGCGCACGCCGAAGCTCGTGAGTCTGCTGCGGGAGGATCTCGACAGTTTCGCGGCGAAGACCGTGAGTGATCCGCGGCTCCGTCAGATCCTCGGCTACCCGGCCGTGTTCCTCGGGTCATCGCCGTATGCCGCGCCGAGCATGTACCACCTGATGAGCTACCTGGACCTCGAAGACGGGGTGCTGTATCCGCAGGGCGGGTTCACGCGGATCATCGAGACGATCGCCGATCTGGCAAGAGCAGAGGGCGTCGAGATCATCACCGGTGCTGAGGCGCTCGGGATCACGACCGTCCCGGGGCGCGGCGGCTCGGGCGATGCGGCTGGAGGCAGGAACGGCGGCGGCAGACGGCGAGGCCGGGGCGCCCGCGTCGCCGGTGTCGCGTATCGCGGCGCCGACGGCAAGCGGCGACTGCTCCGAGCCGACCGGGTGGTTTCCGCGGCGGACCTCCACCACACCGAGACGACACTCCTGCCGCCGGAGTTGCAGACCTACCCGGAGTCGTACTGGGAGCAGCGGACGGCTGGTCCGGGCGCGGTGCTCGTGATGCTCGGCGTCCGCGGCGATCTGCCGGAGCTGCTGCACCACAGCCTCTTCTTCACCGCGGACTGGCACGACAACTTCGGGCGCATCTTCGGCGAGGAGCCGAGCGTCCCCGACCCGGCATCGCTCTACGTGTGCAAGCCGAGTGCGAGCGACGCCGGCGTCGCCCCCGACGGTCACGAGAACCTCTTCATCCTCGTCCCGGTCCCGGCCGACCCGGGGATCGGTGGCGGCGGGGACGAACGTGTGCGCGCCATCGGTGATGCCGCGATCGAGCAGATCGCCGCCTGGGCTGGGATCCCGGATCTTGCAGAGCGTATCGTGGTGCGACGCGATGTCGGTCCCGCCGACTTCCAGCGCGACCTCAACGTCTGGAAGGGCACCGCCCTCGGGCCGGCGCACATCCTCTCGCAGAGCGCGATGTTCCGCGCGCGCAACGTGAGCACGAAGGTGGACGGCCTGTACTACACGGGCGGCTCGACGACCCCGGGGATCGGGCTGCCGATGTGCCTCATCAGCGCCGAGCTCGTCGTCAAGCGCATGCGCGGCGACGTGAGCACCGGACCGATGGCGGAGCCGCTGCGACCAGCGGGTGCGGGCGCCGACGCCTGATGGGTGTGCTCTACCTCCTCGCGCTGCTCGTGTCGTTGACCGGGATGGTGGTCCTCGATCGCCGATTCCGCCTGTTCTTCTGGGACGATGCTCGGCGTGCGGCGATCATCCTGCCCGTCGGAATCCTGTTCTTCCTCGTCTGGGATCTGTTCGGCATCGGACTCGGGATCTTCTTCCGCGGTGAGACGGCGTTTATGACGGGGGTGCAGGTCGCACACGAACTGCCGGTGGAGGAGGTCTTCTTCCTCGCGCTGCTCGGCTATGTCACCATGAACGTGTTCGGGGCGGTGCGTCGGGTGGTGGAACGCGGCGCAGCCCGCGCAGCGGCCGGGGCGGCGTCTGCAACTCGCCGCGAGGCCGGTCCGGGGGCGCGCGATCGGCACATCGACGGGGAGGGAGCCGAGTGACGTACTGGGCGCTCAATGCGTGGTTCCTGGCGGTCGTCGGCGTCGTCGGCGTGCTCGCCCTCGTGCGGTTGGTGCGGGACGGGCGGGATGGGCGGGGTGCGCAGCGCGCGCCGGACGGACGGCCAGAACGGGACGGGCGGCGCGGGCGCCGCGGTCGCACCGTCGGCCCCTGGCTCCTCGCCGTCGGCGTCACCCTCATCGTCCTCCTGGTGATGACGGCCGTCTTCGACAACGTCATGATCGGTGTTGGGCTCGTCGGTTACGACCCGGCGCTCATCTCCGGAGCGAAGATCGGCATCGCACCGCTCGAGGACTTCGCGTACGCGATCGCCGCGGTCGTGCTGCTGCCGTCGCTGTGGGTGTTGCTGGCGCGGCGGACGCCTCCGACACCCGTCTCGCCTGCGAACGAGGGGCCCGCATCGTGAACCGTCTCGGACAGCTCGTCCTCTCATCGCGCCCGCTGTCGTGGGTGAACACGGCGTATCCGTTCGCGGCCGCCTACCTGCTGACCACGCGTGAACTCGACCTCACGTTCTGGGTCGGCACGCTGTACTTCCTGATCCCGTACAACCTCGCGATGTACGGCATCAACGACGTGTTCGACTACGAATCCGACCTCCGCAACCCGCGCAAGGGCGGCGTCGAGGGCGCCGTGCTCGACCGTGGGATGCACCGGCTCACCATCTGGGCCGCCGTCCTGACGAACATTCCGTTCGTGGCATATCTTGTGGTCGTCGGGTCGCCGTTGTCGTGGATCGTGCTCGCCGTGAGCGTCTTCGCGGTCATCGCGTACAGTGCGCCGAAGCTGCGATTCAAAGAGCGGCCGTTCATCGATTCGCTCACGTCGAGCACACACTTCGTGAGCCCGGCGGTGTACGGACTCGTGTTGGCAGGTGCGGTGTTCACCCCCGCGCTGTGGGCGTTGCTCGTCGGGTACTTCCTGTGGGGCGTCGCGAGTCACGCGTTCGGCGCGGTGCAGGACATCATCGCGGATCGTGAGGGTGGCATCGGCTCGATCGCGACGGTGATCGGTGCGCGGGCGACCGTCCGGTTCGCGTTCATCGCGTACCTCGCCGGCGGTGCGTTGATGCTCGTGCTGCCGTGGCCGGGCCCGCTCGCGGCGGTGCTCGCGTTGCCGTACGCGGCGAGCATCCTGCCGTTCTGGAACCTCGCCGACGCCGATGCGGAGCGCGCGAACGCCGGCTGGAAGCGTTTCCTGCGCCTCAACTTCCTGACCGGCTTCCTGGTGACCCTGCTGCTGATCTGGACCGTCCTCCTCCCAGCCACCTAGCCGTCGGCCGGCAGCTCGCGAGCTGGCAGTCGTGGCCGGTTTGGCATGCCCGAAACCAGCCACGAGTGACAGTTCGCGAGCAGGGGAGGAAAGGGACCCTCGTATCATGGGCTGGCAGGGTGAGGAGGGGACCATGGCGAAACCGCCGACCGTTTACGACGTCGCAACACGCGCCGAGGTCTCGATCGCGACCGTCTCACGAGTCTTCAGCAGCCCGGACACCGTGCGCGAAGCGACGAAAGCCAGGGTGCTCGCCGCCGTCCACGAACTCGGATACGTCGCAAGCGGCAACGCCCGCGGCCTCGCGACCAGACGCACCGGCGTCCTCGGCCTCTTCTTCCCCGGTCTCGACGCGATGGACGAACTCCGTGGCCGCACCGACTTCCTGATGCACGATGTCGCGGCGGCGACCGATCGCGATGACGGCGGACGCGACACCGATGCTCCGAGCGAACCCGACTCCGTCTCCACGCCCCTCCCGCGCGCGACCGTCATCCGAGACATCCCGGCCCGCACCGACACCCGCGCCCTCAACCTGTATCTTGACGAGGTGCTGCGCGGCAGCGAACTTGAAGCCTGGCTGAGCGGCCGGGTCCTGCTCGTCGGAGTGGGCCGGGGTGTGACCTCGGGTCAGACGGTGCTGGAGATGGCCGGCCGGGTCGACGGGCTCATCGTCCTCGCCGGGAGCGCCACCGAGGAGGACCTCGCCCAGCTGGCCCGCCGCATCCCGATCGTGGTGATGGCCGGTCCTCCCCGAGGTGACGATTTCGACCACGTCTCGGTCAGCAACGAGGAGGGGATGGGGGCACTCACCGGCCATCTCCTCGACGACCTCGGGGTGACCGACATCGTGTACCTCGCCGGCAGCGTCGAATCGCCGGACGACCACGAACGCTGGACCGGATTCAGGCGGGCGCTGCGTGAGCGCGGGATCACCCCGCCCGATGAGCCCTGGCGTCGCAGCGACTTCACCAGGGAGGGCGGCCGGGCGGCCGGTCGTGTCCTGCTGGCCGCCGACCGACTGCCGCGAGCGATCGTCTGCGCCAATGACCAGATGGCGCTCGGGGTGATCGACGCCGCACGGATCGCCGGGGTCGACGTGCCGGGCGAGCTCATCGTGACCGGGTTCGACGGGATCGATGCCGGAGGGCTGTCGACACCGCGGCTCACGACGGTGAGCCAACCGATGGAGGCGCTCGGTCGGGCGGCCGTGCAGGTGCTCGTGCGTCGCCTCGAGGACCCGGAGCGCGCATCGATGTCGGTGCGGCTGCCGGTCGAGGTGCTGCTGCGGGAGAGTTCCGAGCCCGCCTGAGTCACGCGCGCATGCGCATCGCACCGCTCATCCGCGCCACGACCCCACGCCACCGACAATCGTGAGCGCGGGTCTGCGCCGCGAGCGCTACCCCGGTACAACCCGCGCTCGCGGCGCCGGGTGGCGCGTGCGCGAGCGCATCGCGCTGCACGCAACCCCTCCACACCGGGTTGCAGAAACGAAATGTATGCGCTTACACTCGGGGAGACAAGCAAGGACGGTAGCGATGACGCACACCAAGCGCTCCAGACGGAGACGGCTCGCAGCCCTCGCGACGATCGCAGTGACTGCACTCCTCGTCTCGGGCTGCAGCATCCAGATCAAGAGCGAGCAGGACCCCTCGATCCCCGCAGACACCATGCTGCTGGCGGCCGACAAGGGCACACCGATGCTCGAACGGAACTTCAACCCGTACCTCGTGAACAAGCGGGTCGCGGCGAGCTACATGTATGAACCGCTCACGGTCATCAACGTGCTCGACGGCACGCAGACCATGTGGCTCGCGAAGGACGTGGCACTTCCCGACGCGCAGACGATCGACTACACGATCCGCGACGGCGTCACCTGGACGGACGGCAAGCCGTTCACCCCGAAGGACGTCGTCTTCACCTTCGACCTGATCAAGAAGTTCCCGACGCTCGACGTCAAGGGCGCCTGGTCGCACATCGACACGATCGAGACCAAGGGCGATCACGTCATCTTCCACCTGAAGACGGCCGACGTCCCGGCCGCGGACATCATCTCGCAGACGCTGATGGTCCCTGAGCACATCTGGAAGGACGTCAAGAGTCCTGACACCTGGCGGAACCCGGACCCGATCGGCACCGGCCCGTTCACGCTCGGCAACTTCTCCTCGCAGCAGTACACGATGGACAAGAACGAGGACTACTGGCAGGCCGACAAGGTCGAGGTCAAGCACCTCGTGCTCCCGGCCGCGACGAGCGACCTCGACATCGTGACCAAGGGCTTCGACTGGGCCTACGCGTTTATGAGCAACGTCGACGGCACGTGGGTGGCGGCCAACGATTACAACAAGTACTGGTTCCCGCCGGGCGGCGTCATCAGCCTCGTCCCCAACTTCGACGTCGCTCCGTTCGACAACGTCGACGTCCGCCGCGGCATCGCGCTGGCCCTCGACCGCGACAAGATCGCCGACGCCGCAACGGAGGGCTACCTCGGTGCTGCCGGCCAGACCGGACTGATGCTGCCGAACCAGCAGGCGCTCCTCGACCCCACGATCCCGAACCAGGGCGTCATCACGAAGGACACCGATGCGGCCCTCGCCGCATTCGCGAAGGCCGGATACACCCAGCAGGGCGGCAAGCTCGTGGACGCCGCCGGCAAGCAGTTCACCTTCTCGATCACCACCGCGAACGGGTATGCCGACTGGCTCCGCGCCGTGCAGGAGGTCCGCAAGGAACTCGGCGACCTCGGCATCGACGTCACCATCAAGCAGCCGCAGCCGCCCGGATACCAGCAGGCCATCCAGAACGGCGACTTCCAGGTCGCGATGGGCGGCATGGGTGGCGGCATCGTCTTCCAGGCCTACGACAACGGCTTCAACAGCGCCTACGCGAAGCCCGTCGGGGAGCAGACGTCGAGCAACTTCGGCCGCTTCAAGAACCCGGACATGGACTCGCTCCTCCAGGAGTACAAGTCGACGACCGATGCCGCCGGCCGGGAGCAGATCGGCCACCAGATGCAGAACATCGTTTACAACGACCTCCCCGTGATCGGCCTGTACTACGGCGGGCTCTGGGGGCTCTACAACGACAAGAAGTTCACGGGGTGGCCGGACGCCAAGGACCCGTACGCCCCGCTGCAGACCTATGACCAGACGCCGCTTCTCGTGTTCACGCACCTGAAGCTGCGTGCTTCGACAAGCTCAGCAACCGGTTCGGAATCGGCCACCGACACGTCCCGCACCACCGGAGGGAACTAGACCCATGGCCTACGCACTCCGCAAACTCGGGCTGTTCGTCCTCACCCTGTGGGCGGCCGTCACGCTGAACTTCCTCCTGCCTCGGCTCATGCCCGGCTCCCCGACCGATGCCGCGATCGCGAAGCTCGCGCAGAACGGCCCGGTCTCGGCGGCGACACGAGCCGCGATCGAAGCCCAGCTCGGCGTCCCGAACGGCAACATCTGGGAGCAGTACGTCACGTACCTGCACCAGGTGGTCACGTTCGACTTCGGCGTCTCGTACACCTTCTATCCGCAGTCGGTGTCGGAACTCATCTGGCAGGCGTTCCCGTACACGATCGTGCTCCTCGGCATCGTGACGATCGTCGCCTTCATCCTCGGCACCCTGATCGGTGTGCTCGCGGCGTGGAAGCGGAACACCTGGCTCGATGCGCTCCCCACGCTGACGGGCACGTTCGCGAGCACGTTCCCGTACTTCTGGACGGCGCTCCTCCTGCTCTTCTTCGCCGGGTACGTCGCCCACTGGTTCCCGACATCTGGCGCCTTCGGTCCGACGGCGAGCCCGGCGTTCACGTGGGACTTCATCGTCGACGTCGCGTATCACGCGGTGCTGCCGGCCCTCACGATCCTCGTCACCTCCCTCGGCGGCTGGATCCTCGGCATGCGCAACGCGATGATCAACACGCTCGGCGACGACTACGTGACCTTCGCAGAGGCGAACGGCCTGCGCGGCCGCACGGTCGCGATGAAGTACGCGGCCCGCAACGCGATCCTCCCGAACCTCACCGGCTTCGGACTGGCGCTCGGTGGCGTGGTCGGCGGTTCGATCCTGGTGGAGCAGGTGTTCGGGTACCCGGGCATCGGGTTCCTCCTCTTCAACGCGGTCATCGGTCAGGACTACCCGCTCATGCAGGCGCTGTTCCTGCTCATCACGGTGAGTGTGCTGATCGCCAACTTCCTCGTCGACATTCTGTACGGCGTACTCGACCCAAGGACACGACGATGACGACGACCCAGCATGTGAAAGCAGTCCGGTCGGACGCGGCGAAGCCGCCCCGCAAGCTCGCCTTCGTCGGGCGTGCGGCGGCGACGCTGTGGGCCAACTGGAAGTCGAGGCTCGGCCTCATCATCCTCGCGTTCTTCGTGCTCGTGGCGATCTTCGCACCGCTGCTGGCACCGTACGGCGCCTCGCAGGACGGGTTCCCGCGGAACGCGGATTCGAGCCCTGAGCACTGGTTCGGGACGACAGCTGCCGGGGAGGACGTCCTCAGCCAGCTCATCTACGGCGCCAGGATCAGCGTCGGCGTCGGTTTCGTCGCCGGCCTGCTGTCCACGATCGTCGCCGTCGTCATCGGTCTCAGCTGGGGCTACATCCGCGGGTTCGGTTCCGAAGTGATCAACTTCTTCGTGAACCTGTTCCTCGTGGTCCCCGGCCTGCCGCTCATGATCGTCATCGCCGCGTACCTGCAGAACGGCGGTCTCCTGATGATCGTCGCGGTGATCGTGATCACCGGCTGGGCGTGGGGTGCACGTGTGCTCCGCAGCCAGACGCAGTCGCTGCGATCCCGTGACTTCGTGACGGCCGCGAGATTCTCGGGCGACCGTCCGTGGCGCATCGTCTTCAACGAGATCCTGCCCAACATGACCTCGCTCATCGCCGGCGGCTTCTTCGGCGCGGCGACCAGCGCGATCCTCGCTGAGGCCGGCCTCGAATTCCTCGGTCTCGGCGACTCCTCGATCGTCAGCTGGGGCACCATCCTCTACTGGGCGCAGAACTCCAACGCACTGCTGACCGGCCAGTGGATCCTCCTGTTCGCCCCCGGTCTCTGCATCGCACTGCTCGCGATGAGCCTCACGCTCGTCAACTTCGGTGTCGACGCCATCAGCAATCCGCGCCTGCGCGAAGGGAAGTCACGATGAACGCCAACCTCCAGGCAGAGGCCGACGGCGGCGCAGCCGGTGCACGGGTCGCGAACGGCGATGCGCTGCTCCAGGTCCGCGACCTGTCGGTCGTGTACGAGTCCGTCGGCGCAGAGCCGGTGCAGGCCGTCGATCACGTGTCGTTCGATGTCGCAGCTGGTGAGTTCATCGGCCTCGTCGGCGAGTCCGGCTCGGGGAAGTCGACCCTCGGCTTCGCCGTCACCCGGCTCCAGAAGCCGCCGGCGCGCACGAACGGCGGGCAGATCCTGTTCGACGGGCTCGACATCCGCGACCTCGACACCGAAGCGCTCCGCCGCCAGCGGCAGGGCGGGTTCGCGATGGTGCTGCAGTCCGGCATGAACGCGCTCAACCCCGTGCGCACGATCCGCAACCACTTCATCGACATCTTCCGCGCCCACGGGCACGTCCAGCGCGACCGGTGGGATGCTCGGATGGCGGAACTCGTGCAGAAGGTCGCGTTGCCCGTCGCCGTGCTCGCCCGCTTCCCCGGGGAACTGTCCGGCGGCATGCGGCAGCGGGTGTCGATTGCGCTCGCGCTGTCGCTCGAACCGCGACTGATGGTGTTCGACGAGCCGACCACGGCCCTCGATGTGCTGGTGCAGCACGACATCATGGACACGATCACGGCGTTGCAGGCGTCCGAGGGGTTCACGGCGATCCTGATCAGCCACGACCTCGGCATCGTGCTCGAAGCGACGCAGCGGGTGCTCGTGATGCACGAGGGACGGATCGTGGAGGATGCGCCGAGCCGCGACATCCTCGAACGCCCGCAGGACGCGTACACGAAGATGCTGCTCAGCCACTACGCGGACCCGCGGGCCGAGGTCGTCGAGCTGCCCGGGTTCCCGGCGAGGCGCCCTTCGACAAGCTCAGGGACCGGTGTTGCAGGCTCAGGGACTGGTGTTGCAGGCTCAGGGACCGGTGTCGGCACGGACGGTGAAGCCCGGTCGCTGAGCTTGTCGAAGCGCCCTTCGACAAGCTCAGGGACCACGGTTTCCGGCTCAGGGACCACGGTCTCCGGCTCGGGGACCGCGGTCGCGGCATCCGCGCGCGAGGGCCGCTCTGCGCAGTCGGCGATTGTCGTCGACGGCGTCTCCAAGATCTACCCGCCTCCGCGCCGCGGCGAGCAGCCGGTGCGCGCCGTGAACGACGTCTCGTTCAGGCTCGAACCGGGTCAGTCGCTTGCGCTCGTCGGCGCATCCGGAAGTGGCAAGTCGACGATCGCGAAGCTCTTCACGGGCGTCGAGAAGCCGACGAGCGGCAGCATCCGCTTCGGGGACCTCGACGTGCCGTCGCTCAAGAGCCGCGGCATCCGGGAACTCCACAAGAACGTGCAGATGGTGTTCCAGGACCCGTATGCGGCGCTCAATCCGCTGCACACGGTCGAGTACACGCTCACGCGGCCCATCGTGAACTTCACCGGGTTGCGGGGCGATGCCGCGCGGGCGCGCATGCTCGAACTCCTGGAGACCGTCGGGCTCAGTCCCGTCGAGCAGTTCGCGGCGAAGCTCCCGCATCAGCTGTCGGGCGGGCAGCGGCAGCGTGTTGTCATCGCCCGTGCGCTCGCGAGCGACCCGCAGGTGCTCATCGCGGATGAGCCGGTGTCGATGCTCGACGTCTCGCTCCGCGCTGGAGTGCTCGCACTGCTCGAAGATCTGCGCGAGCAGTGGGGCGTCTCGATGCTCTACATCACGCACGACCTCCTGTCCGCGCGGCTGGTCACGGACAACATCATGGTGCTGAACGCCGGCACGGTCGTCGAACGCGGGGAGACGGCGCACGTCCTGCAGCACCCGACCGATCCCTACACGATCCGCTTGCTCGACGCCGTCCCGAACCCCGCGAGGGCGAAGGCGGCCGGCCGATGACGTCCGCCCCGGTCCCTGAGCACCCCTCCCCGGTGGTCCCTGAGCACCCGACCCCGGTCCCTGAGCTTGTCGAAGGGTCCTTCGCCACCCGTCGTCACCCGGCCCCGGTCCCTGAGCTTGTCGAAGGGCCCTTCCCCACAATCGACCCGTTCGGCGCCAAACCGGTGCCGGGCGGGGTCGACGTGGTTAGCATCCCCGCGACGGTCGGCACCCTCACCGCGTTCCACGCCGCACCGGCTCGGGGCACGACCCCGCGCGGGACGGTCCTCATCGTCCCCGGGTTCACCGGTTCGAAGGAGGACTTCACCGATTTCCTGCCGCGGCTCTCCGCCGCCGGTTGGGACGCGTGGGCGTACAGCCAGCGTGGGCAGGCGGACTCCGTCGGTCCGGTCGGCCTCGAGCACTACCGGCTGGAGGATTTCGCGGCCGATGCGGTCGAGGTCGCGCAGCTCGTCGGCGGCGGGGCGCCCGTGCACCTGCTCGGGCACAGTTTCGGTGGGGTGGTCGCGCGGGCCGCTGCCATCGCATCGCCGTCGTCCTTCCGGTCGCTCACGATGTTCTGCTCCGGCCCGAGCGGGTGGGAGGGGCGTCATCAGGACACGATCGACACGCTTGAGGCGAGCGGTTCGATCGGGCTCTGGTACCGCGACAACCCGCACACGCTCGGGGTGCCGGACAGCGGCCTGAGCGCTGACGAGGCGTTCGTGCGGTTGCGGGCGGAGCGGACGTCGAGCGACAATCTGCGTTCCGCCGCCGTGATCCTCCGCGACGACCGGGACACGACGGAGCTGTTGCACGCGACCGGGTTGCCGGTGCACGTGGTGCACGGCGAGCACGATGACGCCTGGCCGATCCCGTGGCAGCACTACATGGCGTTGCGGCTGGAGGCGAGGTACTCGGTCATCGCGGGTGCCGCGCATTCGCCCCAGCTGGAGGCCCCGGCTCTCGCGGCCGAAGCCCTCGACGCCTTCTGGGCGTCCGTGCCCCTCGCCCCCGCCGCCCCCTGAGCCTGTCGAAGGGCCCCACTGCACCCCCGGTCCCTGAGCCCGTCGAAGGGCCCACGCCCCGCTGGTCCCTGAGCTTGTCGAAGGGCCCACGACCCCGCACCACACCCCCACTTCGACAAACTCAGCGACCGGACGACCCCGGTCCCTGAGCTTGTCGAAGGGCCAACCCGCACAACGAACAGGAGCAACATCGTGCTGACTTTCCCGGACGGATTCCTCTGGGGCGCCGCCACCGCGGCCCACCAGACCGAGGGCAACAACATCAACAGCAACTGGTGGGTGCACGAGCACGAGGCCGGCACCACCATCGTCGAACCGTCCGGTGACGGCATGGACAGCTATCACCGGTACCGGGAGGACATGCAGCTCCTCGCCGATGCCGGTCTGAACACGTACCGGTTCAGCATCGAGTGGTCGCGTATCGAGCCGGAGCGCGGTTTCGTCTCGCGCGCAGAGGTCGACCACTACCGTCGGATGGTCGACACCGCGCACGAGCTGGGTCTCAATCCGGTCGTGACGCTGATGCACTTCACCGTGCCGCGCTGGTTCGAGCGTGACGGCTTCTGGCGTGCGAAGGACGCTGCCGACCTGTTCGCCCGCTACACCGAACTCGCGCTCCCCGTGGTGTCCGAGGGCGTCGACTACGTGTGCACGATCAACGAGCCGAACATCGCGGCGATGCTGGCGGGCGGCGAGGACGCGTCGAACCTCGTGGCGTTCGGTCTGCCGAACCCGGATCTCGAGGTCGCCGATGCGCTCCTTGAATCCCACAGGCGCTCGCGCGAGGTCCTCTCGCAGGTGTCCGGTCTGAAGACCGGTTGGACGATCGCGACCCAGGCATTCCATTCCACTGGCGAGCCGGGTGCGGACGAGAAGCTGCACGAGTACGGCTACCCGCGCGACGACTGGTACCTGGAGCAGTCCGCGGGCGACGACTTCGTGGGGGTGCAGGCGTACACGCGCACCTTCATCGGCCCGAACGGTCCGCTGCCCGTGTCCGAGGACGTCGAGACGACGCTGACCGGTTGGGAGTTCTTCCCGGAGGCGCTCGCGATGGGCGTCCGCAGTGCGTGGGAGCTGTCCGGCGGTGTGCCGGTGATGGTGACGGAGAACGGCATCGCGACCGCTGACGACACCCGTCGCATCGCGTACACGGACGGCGCCCTGCGCGGTCTGCACGCGGCGATCCAGGACGGTGTGCAGGTGGACGGCTACCTGCACTGGAGTGCACTCGACAACTACGAGTGGGCGAGCGGTTACCGTCCGACGTTCGGTCTCATCGCCGTCGACCGCGAGACGTTCGTGCGCACCCCGAAGCCGAGCCTCGCCTGGCTCGGCACCGTAGCGCAGGCCAACGCCCTCTAACTGGCCCCAACGCCCTAACCCTACCCCAACAAGCCCGCGAACTGTCACTCCTGGCGGTTTACGGTTCGTCAGACCGGCCACTACTGCCAGCCCGCAGCTGTCAGTAGTGGCCGGTCTGACGTCGTCTTACCCGCCAGGAGTGACGGTTCGCGGGCTGATCGAGCTGAACCGAGCCAGGCGGTAGGCTGACGGCGAATGCTCATTCAGTGTTGTGCCTGACCACGACCATCCGCAGCCGTAACCCGTTACGCCGTCCTGGGATGGCGATTCTGTGTGCCCTCCGGCGGAACTCCTGATCGACACGATCGATCGGAGTTCCAGCCGTCGACCCGCACACGATCCCCTCACTGGAGTACACTATGACCCGTTTCCTGATCACCGGCGCAACCGGCAACCTCGGCGCCGCAGCCCTGCACCACCTCCTCGACCGCGTCCCCGCGGACGAGGTGTCCGTCCTCATCCGCGGACCGGAGGACGCTGCCCGTTTCCGCGCCCGCTCCATCGAACCAAGACGCGGCGACTACTCGGATCCGGCCAGCCTTGCCACGGCGTTCTCCGGGGTCGACCGCCTGCTGTTCGTGTCGAGTCCGGTGCTCGATCCGGTGGTCCGGTCGGAGCAGCATCGCGCGGTCGTCGGTGCGGCCATCGCCGCCGGGGTCGAGCACGTCGTCTACACGAGTGCGATGGGCGCGGCCCACGACCCTGGACACAGTGCGGCCGAGACCGCGCTCCGCGAATGGAGCGGCAGCAGCACGGTCCTCCGCAACGGCCTCTACACCGACGCGTTCGTCGCCCGGGCGCTGCAGGATGTCGACACGGCAGGGGTCGTGCGTTCCGCGAGCAATGGTTCGCCCATCGCGACCGCCGCAGTTGCGGACCTCGCCGAGGCGGCAGCCGGTGCGCTCGTCGATCCGCCGTCGCGCCAGCTCTGGGAGCTCCGCGGGCCGGCCTGGACGTTCGACGACCTCGCCGAGGCATGCACGACCCTTCTGGGACGGCCCATCGGGCACGACCTCGTCGACGATGCCTGGACCGGACCCTTCGCGGTCCTGTTCCCGCTCGTGAGGCGGGGCGTCTTCGCTGCTGAGACGGACGATCTCCGGGTGTTGCTCGGGCGTGAACCGTTGTCGATCGGCGATGTCGTGCGTCGTGCGCTGGACGCTCGCGCCGGCTAGGCCGTCCGGCGCCGACTGATCCGCATCCTCCGAGCCGTATAGGAGGAATAGGGGAGGGGGCTCGACGCTTGGAATTGGAGGACCTCGGTGCGCCCGGGTGACCACTCCGCGCTCAGAAAGGCATCCTCGTGACCCAGACCACCGCGTCGAACCCCTCCCAGGACGAAGGGCTGCCCACGCTCTTCTCGCCCATCACGGTCGGCGACGTCCACCTGCCGAACCGCCTCGTGATGGCGCCCCTCACGAGACTCCGATCCGGTCAGGACGGTGTGCCGACCGCGCTCGTCGCCGAGCACTACGCGCAGCGCGCGAGCCTCGGCCTCATCATCTCGGAGGGCACGTACCCGACTCACGAGTCGCGAACCTACACGGGCCAGCCCGGCATCGTGACCGATGAGCAGATCGAGGGATGGCGGGGCGTCGCCGATGCCGTGCACGCGGCCGGCGGTCGCATCGTCCTGCAGCTGATGCACGGCGGTCGGGTCGGGCACCAGGCGATCACCGGGACCGATCGGCTCGTCGCGCCCAGCGCCATCGCGATCAACGGTGAGACGCACACCCCTCAGGGCAAGCTCGCCTACCCGGTCCCGCACGAACTCACGATCGATGAGCTCGCCGTCGTCCGCGAGGAGATCGTGACGGCCGCACGCAACGCGATCGCCGCCGGTCTCGACGGGGTCGAACTGCATGGCGCGAACGGCTACCTGCTGCACGAGTTCCTCGCACCGTCGTCGAACCAGCGGACCGATGCCTACGGCGGATCGCCGGCGAACCGCGCCCGGTTCCCGCTGGAGGTCGCGCGGGCGGTCGTCGACGCCGTCGGCGCCGGTCGGGTCGGGCTCCGGTTGTCGCCGACACACGGGATCCTCGACGTGATCGAGGACGACCCGGCTGAGACGCAGGCGACCTACGATGCGCTGCTCGACGGCATCGTGCCCCTCGGCATCGCGTACGTGAGTGTGCTGCACGCGCAGCCGGACGGCGAGCTGGTGCAGCGGATCCGGTCTCGGTTCGACGGCATGTTCATCGCGAACACCGGATTCAGTCGGGCGACGACGCGTGAGGAGTCGCTCGCGCTGGTGGAGGACGGGCATGCGGATGCGGTCGCCGTCGGGCGTCCCGTCATCGCGAACCCCGACCTGCTCGAGCGCTGGCTGGGCGGTCACCCGGAGAACGAGCCGGACCCGGCCACCTTCTACGCCTCGACCGCCGCCGGCTACACGGACTACCCCCGCCTCTAGCCCCTGCCCGTTCCCGTTCTCTGGCCCTGCCGGTCCTCTGGCCCTGCCCGCGAACTGTCAGTCCTGGCTGTTTCCAGCCAAGCAGAACAGCCCCTGCTGTCAGCTCGCGAGCTGGCAGAAGGGGCTGTTTTCGTTGTGTCAGAACCGCCAGGAGTGACAGTTCGCGGGATGGGATGGGAGGCCGAGGAGGGGATCACCTGGACGACCGATGGGGGCTAGCGGGCTTCCGGACGGGCGTCGGGGCGCCGGCGGGACTCGCGTCCACGCGGGCCGAACCCACGTCGGCCGCGCGGGCCGCGCTCGTTCATGGTGCTCTCGTCCCAGCCGAAGCCGCGGGCGATCGCTTCGAGGCTCGCGAGGGTGGTGGCGAGGTCCTCGGGGGAGACGGCGTCCGTCACGGTGGAGCGGACGGCCCTCACCTGCGCGAGGAGTTCGGCGTGCGCCGCTCGTCCCGCATCGGTGATGGCGATGCCGTCGCTGTCGCCGTCGGCAGGTGTGATCCAGCCGCGCGCGGCGAGTTCGTCGACGACGTCCTGGGTGCTCCGGCGACGTTTGCCCTCCGGACCGAAGTGGCCGCGCGGACCGTGGCCGTCGGTGGGGCGCTCGCCGAAGTGGTGCCCGCCTGGGTGGCGCTCGCCGGACGATCGCTCGTCAGCGGCGCGTGCATCGGTGGGGCGCTCGCCGAAGTGGCGTCCATCGAAGGGGCGTCCGCCGAAGTGGTGTCCGCCCGGGTGGCGCGCATCGGGACGGCCTTCGCCATCGGGAGCATCTTGCGGGCGGCGGCGGGGCGGCATCGCTGCCGTGATCTCGTCGATCGATGAGGCGCCGTCCGCGATGGCCGACAGGGTGCGCCAGGAGCGTCGGCCGATGCCCTGCTGGGCGAAGGCGTTGTGCATGGCGGACCTGATGGAGACGTCGACGGTGCGCAGCCAGTAGCCGAGCTGATGCTGGGCGGACGGGCCGGTGGGGACTGTGTTCTGCGTGTCTGTTGGGGAGTTCATGGTGTCTTCTTTCATTTGCATGTGTCGTTACATGTATATGTAAAATGACATGTATGTCCCGGAATCGTCAAGACCCACCCAGTGAACGCTCAGCAAACGAGTCGGATGCGGTCGCGCAGATCGAGCAGGCGATGCTCCGCCTCCGTCACGACCAGGCGAGGCGGCGGTTGCGGCGACACGGGCATCCGCATGATCGCGACGAGTCAGGCGACTCGCGCGCTTCGCGTGAGTCTTCTGCGTCCCGCGACTCGAATGAGCACGACCCGAATGGCCGCGGCCGGGGCTGTGGGCGAGGCCCGGGATGGGGGCCACGAGGCCCGTTCGCGGGCGGCGACGGCGATCAGGGAGGTCCGTTCCGGGGCGGCGGCGACGGCCCCAGAGGCCCCCGCGGCCCGCACGACCGCTCGCTCGGCCAGGCGGCCCGCTTCCGGATGCTCGACGCCATCCAATCCGCGGGCGCCGGCATGGGCATCAGCGCGTTGGCGGAGGCGATCGGCGTCGATCAGCCTCGCGCCAGCAGGCTGGTCGCGGAGGCGACGGAGCGCGGACACGTCCGCCGCGCCGCCGACCCGAACGACGGCCGTCGCAGTGTCGTCCAACTGACCGAGGCCGGACGCACGGTCCTCACCGAGGCTCACCGGGGGCGCCGCGATGCCGTGGCGACTGCTCTCAGCGGATTCACACCGGAGGAGATGGCCCAGTTCGCGGCCCTGTTCGCGCGATTCGTGGAGGCGTGGCCGCGAGACGAGGAGTGATTTCCGGCTGATCAGCAGCTGAATCGAGCGCCTCGGCGTTGCCGGGTGCGCTCGTCGGCCATTCGCATCCTTCGTCCTGACCAGCGCTCATGCGGCACGCTCTTCCAGGACCACCGGAATCACCGCCGCGATCTGGCCTGCGCATCGCCTGTTCGCTGCTACCGTCGACTCGGGGCGTGCGACGTCCGGCGCCCGAATCCGCTTGGAGGGTGTTCCGATGACGCGTTTCGTCACATCGATCGCGACCTCGATCGTGGCCGCGGCGACGATCGCCGTCGCGCTCAGCGGGTGCTCGCTGGCCGCCAACGATCAGGGTCAGGCGTGCAGCGATTTCGAGGCGGCGTGGAAGCCGATGTCGGCGGCGATCGACAAGGACCTGCCCGAGGTCACTGCGGATCCAGACGCCTGGGGTGCGTTGAGCGATGCCCGCGACACCTTCGTCGCTGCCGCCCACCAGGTCGGCAACGGGACCATCAATCCGCTCGCTTCGACCGCCGCCGAGCGGATGGGGACCCTCGTCGACGCCGCCCGTCTGTACAAGCAGAAGCCGACCGACACGACGAAGGCCGCGCTCGACACCGCGTCGGCAAACATGACCTCCGCCGTGGAGAAGATCCAGGCCGTCTGCAAGTAGCCGGCCCTCCCCAAGTAGCCGGCCCTCCCCATCGCGCATAACTCCTTCGATCCGACCAGTCGCCGATCCGGTTCCGCGGAATTCCGGGCTTCTCGATTCGAGCGACGTCGAATCGAAGGAGTTATGCGCGAACAACGGCCGACGGGCCGGGCGGCTGAGCGCGCCGGTACCGACTACTCCGGCCGCAGACGCAGCTCGTGCATGCCGCCGTCGACGGCGATCGAGGTGCCCGTCGTCGACCCGGAACGCGGGCTCGCGAGGTAGGCGACGGCATCGGCCACCTCCGACGCCGCGACGAGTCGGCCGTGCGGTTGCCGCGCGTTCAACGCTGCGCGCTCGGCGGCGGGATCCTCGGCGGACGAGAGCAGGCGCCCGACCCACGGCGTGTCCGCGGTGCCGGGGTTCACGGCGTTCACCCGGACGCCCTCGCGCAGATGGTCCGCGGCCATTGCGCGCGTGAGCGACAGGACGGCGCCCTTCGTCGCGGTGTAGAGCGCGCGCTGCGGCAGGCCGGCCGTCGCGGCGATCGAGGAGGTGTTCACGATGGCGGCCGACGGCGACTTCCGCAGGTGCGGCAGCGCTGCCCTGGACACCCGCGCGATCCCGACGACGTTGATGTCGAATACGCGGTGCCATTCATCGTCCGGGTTGTCCTCGATGGATCCCTGCGCGCCGATGCCGGCGTTGTTGACGACGATGTCGATGCGGCCGAAGCGTTCGGCGACGGCGTCGATCGCTGCGCGCACCGAGGCGTCGTCCGCGACGTTCGCTGCCACCGCGAAGAGGCCCTCCGCGGCGTCGTCCGGGTTGAGGTCGAGCACGGCGACCTGCGCGCCGCCCTCGGTCAGGCGGGAGGCGATCGCGGCGCCGATGCCGGATGCGCCGCCCGTGACGACGGCGACGAGGCCGTCGAATTCAGCGGTGGAGCTCATGGTCCTGTGTTCCTTTCAGGGTGCAATCGGAGTGCGGTGTCGAGCACAACTCCTTCGATCTGACGGTCCGTCGAACCGGCGACCCCGGAATTCCGGGGTTTTCGGATGCGACGGCGTCGATTTGAAGGAGTTGTGCTCGATGGTGCGGGGTACTGGGTACGGGGCGGTACGGGGCGGCGCGCCGACGTCAGACGGACGGCAGGAATTCCTGACGCTGGTGGCCGAGCCCCTCGATCTCGATCTCGCAGACATCGCCCGCGGTCAGGTACGGGAAGCGTCCGGACAACGCGACGCCCTCCGGTGTACCCGTCAGCACAAGATCGCCCGGTTCGAGCGTCATGTACTGGCTGAGCTGCCAGATGATCGTGTCGACGTCGAAGATGAGGTCCGCGGTGGACGAGTCCTGGCGGGGCTCGCCGTTGACCCAGCTGCGCAGCCGCAGGTTGCGGTAGTCGACCTCGTCGGGGGTGACGAGCCAGGGCCCCGTCGGGTTGAAGCCGGGAGCCGACTTCCCCTTGGACCACTGACCGCCGGAGATCTCCAACTGGAACTCGCGCTCGGAGAGGTCGTTCGCCGTGACGAAGCCGGCGATGTGACCGATGCTGTCGGCCGGGCTGTCGAGGTAGGACGCGCGCTTCCCGATCACCACACCGAGTTCGACCTCCCAGTCGGTCTTGGTGCTGTTGCGCGGGATGTGCACGGCGTCGTTCGGTCCGACGACCGTGTTGGGGGTCTTGAGGAAGACGATGGGCACCTCGGGCGGGGCCGAGCCCGACTCCGCCGCGTGGGCCGCGTAGTTCATGCCGATGCAGATCACGGCGCTCGGCCGGGCGATCGGGGCGCCGATGCGGAGAGCGTCGGCATCGATGATCGGAGTCAGTCGACCGGCGCGCGCGGCCGCGGTCACCACATCGACCGGGGATGCTTCGAGGAAGGAGCCGTCGATGTCCGCGGTGACGGGGGAGAGGTCGACCCAGACGCCGTCGACGAGTGCTGCCGGGGTTTCGGAACCGATCGGGCCGAGGCGGGCGAACTGCATACTGCGTCTCCTTCTGTGCACTGTGCAACGTCTGCGCGACTTCTGTGCGGCCTGCGGATGTTGCGGGCCGGCGCCAGACGGTGTGGAACTTCGTTGATCCGACTTCTGAAGCAGATGTGTCGGGTTTGTTCAGCATAATCCGCGCGCGAGTGTTTGTGCACGATTCCGCGTATCCGTTATTCAGACTGATACTTGTAGCAAGACGTTCTTCAATGGAGCAGTATCCTGTATCCTATTGCCGTTCTATACATCCGATGTTTGAATCGGCGGCCGAAGAAAGAGAGTCATCAGTGAGCACGATCCTCGCGCTGGAGACCAGTGACGTCCGGTTCCCGACGTCGACATCGCTCGACGGCTCGGATGCCATGAACCTCGATCCCGACTATTCGGCCGCCTACGTCCGCATCGTCACCGACGCAGAGGACGGCCTCGAAGGGCACGGGTTCGTGTTCACGATCGGCAGAGGCAACGACGTGCAGGTGGCGGCGATCCAGGCGCTCGCGCACCACGTGGTGGGGCGGAACGCCGAGGAGCTGCTTGCGCACATGGGCGCGACATCGCGCGAGTTCCTGTGGGATTCGCAGCTGCGGTGGCTCGGCCCGGAGAAGGGTGTGATGCACATGGCGATCGGCGCCGTGGTGAATGCGCTCTGGGACCTCAAGGCGAAGCGCGCGGGACTGCCCGTGTGGCAGCTGCTCGGGCGGATGTCGCCGGCCGAGATCGTCGAACTGGTCGACTTCCGGTATCTCGAGGACGTACTCACCCCCGAGCAGGCGCTCGACATCCTCGAAGCCGCCGTGCCCGGCCGCGCCGAGCGTGAGGCGCAGCTGCTGCAGACCGGCTACCCGGGCTACACGACGACGCCCGGTTGGCTCGGCTACAGCGACGAGAAGCTCGTCCGCCTGGCGAAGGAAGCGGTCGCCGACGGGTTCGGGATGATCAAGCTCAAGGTCGGCGGAAACCTGCAGGACGACATCCGTCGGTTGCGGCTCGCACGCGAAGCGGTCGGTCCGGACATCCTGATCGGCACGGATGCCAACCAGCGCTGGGGCGTGACGGAGGCCATCGAGTGGATGTCGCACCTGGCCGAATTCGACGTGACGTGGATCGAGGAGCCGACGAGCCCCGACGACGTCCTCGCGCACGCCGCCATCGCACGCGGTGTCGCCCCGATCCGGGTCGCGACCGGTGAACACATGGCCAACCGGGTGATGTTCAAGCAGTTCCTGCAGGCAGACGCGCTGCAGGTGTTGCAGATCGACGCTTCACGGGTCGCCGGGATCAACGAGAACATCGCAATCCTGCTGCTCGCGGCCCGCTTCGGTGTGCCGGTCTGCCCGCACGCCGGCGGGGTCGGGCTGTGCGAGGCGGTGCAGCACCTGTCGATGTTCGACTTCGTCGCGGTCTCCGGGACGACCGATGGGCGGGTCATCGAGTTCGTCGATCACCTGCACGAGCATTTCGTGACACCCGTCGTGATGGAATCCGGTCGCTATCAGACGCCCACGGCGCCCGGCAACGGCATGGAGATGCTCCCGGCCAGCCGAGCGCAGTACGCCTACGTCCCCGCCCCGGAATTCGCGTCGGACGCAGCCCTGGCCTGACCGCCTGCTGCTCGCCTGACGCGCCTGCCGCTCGCCTGACGCGCCCCACGCATCGCATCGCTGCGGTCCATCCGCCACCTGATCCGCAGCTACTTCTCTTTCCAGAATTCAGGAACGTTCACAGCATTCAGGACGATTCGGCCGGTTTTCCGGCGCAATCGTCCTGAATTGCGGAAATGTTCCTGAATTCTGCGAACAGCAGCGGTCAGGCGCGCGTGACGGCCTCGCGCAGCCAGTGCTCGATGCCCGCGATGTGCACCGTCGCGTGCGCCTCGGCGAGCGACGCGTCGCCCCGCTCGATCGCATCGAGGATCGCGTGATGCTCCGCAAGCGTCCTCGCGACCGAGTGCTCCTGCGTCAGCCCGCGCCAGATCCGTGCGCGGACGGTGTGGCTCGACAGGCTCTCCAAGAGGCTCGACAGGTAGCCGTTGCCGGCGGCCGCTGCGATGGCCCGGTGGAATTCGAGGTCGTGCTCGACGAGTCCCTCGACGTCGGTGTCGACATCGACGGACCCGGCGATGCGACGCAACGCGGCGACCTGACTGGGCGATGCCGCACTGGCGGCGAGGCCCGCAGCTGCCGGTTCGAGGATGCGGCGCACGGCGAACAGTTCGAGGATCGAGTCGTCGCTGTGCAGGTCGATGACGAACGACATCGCCTCGAGAAGGAGCCGGGGTTCGAGGCTCGTGACGTACGTGCCGTCGCCGCGCCGGACATCGAGCACGCGGATGACTTCGAGGGCTTTGACGGCCTCGCGCATGGAGCTGCGGGAGAGGCCGAGCCGATCGCTCAACTCCTTCTCCGGTGGGAGGCGCTCGCCCGGCCGGAGTTCGCCGCGGACGATCATGTCCTTGATCTTGAGGATCGCTTCGTCCGTGACTGCCATTGCTCGATCGTATCTGTCGTGCCCGCCGTTTTCCGGAACAGACGCCACTCGGTTGCAATATGCGTCCGACATCGACCGCTTCCTGCAGGCGGACGCTTGCTCCCGAAAGCGATGGGAGGAGGAGCGCTCCGGCTCAGGAACGCACGCCGATGTTCCCCTGCTTCGCCTTGACGGGGAGGAGCAGCGCCAGCCCGATCGCGATGACGAGCACAATCCCGAGGATGCCCCAGTACTGCCCGCCGCCGAAGGTCACGAACAGCGCGAACGCGGTCGGTGCGAGGAACGAGACGGCGCGGCCGGTCGTCGCGTACAGGCCGAACACCTCACCCTCACGACCGGGCGGGATGATGCGCGCGAGGAACGACCGGCTGGCCGATTGGGCCGGCCCGACGAAGATGCACAGCGCCAACCCGAACGTCCAGAACACGATCTGGCCGCCGTCGTGGAACGCGAACACCGCGATGCCGCAGATCACGAGGCCGATGAGGGAGCCGAGGATGACGGGCTTCGCGCCGAGCTTGTCGTCGAGGAGGCCGACGCTGATGGTCGCGATGCCGGCGACGACGTTCGCGGCGATCGCGAAGATGATGACCTCGCCGGGTGAGAACCCGAACGAGCCGGCGGCGAGCACTCCGCCGAACGTGAACACGCCGGCCAGGCCGTCGCGGAACACGGCGCTCGCGACGAGGAAGTACAGCGTCTGGCGGCTGTCGCGCCACAGTTCCGCGATGCTCTTCCCGAGCACCACGTACGACTTGAAGAAGCCGACGCGGGGCAGGGCGACGGCCTTCGGAGCATGGTACTCGGGCACCGCGAACAGCACCGGCAGCGCGAAGAGCGCGAACCAGGCGGCGGCGATCAGCATCGACACGCGGACGCTCATCCCGTCCTCGGACGTCACGCCGAAGAGACCGACGTCGGGGTGGATGAAACCGAAGTAGACGATGAGCAGCAGCACGATCCCGCCGATGTACCCCATCCCCCAACCGAGGCCGGACACCTTCCCGATGGAGGTCGGTGTCGACACCTGCGCCAGCATCGCGTTGTAGTTCACGCTCGCGAACTCGAACACGACGTTGCCGGCCGCGAGCAGGACGAGACCGAGCCAGAGGTAGTTCGGGTCCGGCTGCACGAAGAAGAGGAGCGCCGTGATCGCGACGACGACGAAGGTGTTGAAGCCGAGCCAGAACTTGCGGCGGCCGGAGGCATCGGATCGTTGGCCCGTGATGGGGGCGAGCAACGCGATGAGGAGACCGGCGGCAGCGAGCGCCCAGCCGAGCGAGGCGGAGACCGCCGCCTCTCCGCCGAACGCCTCGCCCGTCAGGTAGACGCTGAACACGAACGTCGTGACGACGGCGTTGAACGCCGCGGATCCCCAGTCCCACAGGCCCCACGCGAAGATGCGGCCCTTCCGGCCGCTCTGCGCCTTGACGGCTGCGATGCGCGCCGTGTCGAGGTCGACGGTCGCTGCGGCTGCGTCGGCGTTCGTGAGCGGGGTCGGCGGGAAGTTCCGGGGGCGGGACCCTGGTCGAGGCTGGTCGTCGTCGTGACCGGGCGTGTCGTTCATACCCCGAAGGCTAGCGCTCCGAGGTAACGCGCCGGTAGACGCCTCGTTTCCGCTGCCGAGGGGTCGCGAATTGCGGGTGCAGGCGTCGCGCACCCGCAGTTTGCGACCCCTAGGCGGACGTGGGTGGGCGGAATGGCGTAGGCCGGGCGGGGGAGGGATGAGGGGAGGGAGGGGGGAGGCATGAGGGGAGCGATGGGGGAGGCGACCGGGCGGTTGGTACCGGGGTGCCATGTGGGGGCGACGGAGATGGTCCTGGAGGGAGACGACGGGCGGGGTGGACGTTTCTAGGCTCGGGGGCGTGAAGAAGATCAACACTTGTCCAGTAACTGTCGATGCTCGATGTGGGACGGGGATCGTCGCGTGAGCGGCCGACCGAACCGGGCATCCCGAGCCGGCCGCTTCGCCGCAGTCGTCGGCGTCACCGCCGTCCTGTGTGCCGCCCCCGCGGCATCGGCGTTCGGTGCGACGACGACGCAGACCGCGCATTCGACGCCGTCTGCTCCGACGGCCGGGGGCGCCGCTGCCGCAGCGACAGACGCGAACCGCACGAACGTCGTCGACCTCGGGATCGCCGGCGCCGCCGACCTCCTGAAAGCCGGGAAGACGACATCGGAAGCCCTCGTCACCGCCTACCTGCAGCGCATCGCCGCCTACGACCGGCCCGACGCCGGCAAGGACGGCTCCACCGCGACGACCGGCCTCAACTCGATCATCACGATCGATGACGAGGCGCTCGCCGAAGCGAAGCAACTCGACGCTGAACGCGCCGCGGGGAACCTGCGCGGCCCGCTGCACGGCATCCCGATCGTGGTGAAGGACAACATCGCGACCGCCGACATGCCGACCACCGCCGGCAACGGCGCGATGCGGGACTATCGCACCGCGGCCGACGCGACCTCGGTCGCACGCCTCCGCGACGCCGGAGCGATCATCCTCGCGAAGTCGAACCTGGCCGAATTCGCGGCGATGGGCGACAGCAGTGTGAGCGTGTTCGGCGAGGTCAAGAACCCCTACGGCGCCGAACTCGGCACGAGTGGTTCGAGCGGCGGCAGCGCAGCGGCCCTCGCGGCGGGCTTCGCGGCTGGGGCGATCGGCACGGACACCGCCGGGTCGATCATCGGCCCGTCGGCGAACGGTTCGCTCGTCGGTGTGCGTCCGACGTTCGGCCTGACGAGTGTCGACGGCGTCGTGCCGGGCAACACCGCGCTCGACACCCTCGGGCCGATGGCGCTCACCGTGCGCGATGCGGCCATCCTGCTGGAGGTGCTGGCCGGGCAGGACCCGGCCGACCCCAACACCGAGCCGACCGCCGGCATCGACACGCACTCCTACGTGAGTGGCCTGAGCTCGACGTCGCTCCAGGGCGCCCGCATCGGCGTTCCGGCCGATTGGGACGCGTATCTCGCGGGGCCGGGCGCGGTCTTCGCCTACCTCGATGCGGAGGGGAAGGCGACGTACGACCGGGCGATCGATGCGCTGCGGGCGCGCGGGGCGGTCATCGTCCCCGTCGCGTACGAGGCAGGGACGCTCACCGCTCCGAGCGTCCCAGGCGACTTCGGGTACCAGGTGCACCACTTCCTGCAGACGACGAAGGCGACGGTTCCGCCGGCTGCCGCTGCGCTCGCGGCGCCCGATGACGTGTTCGATCTGCACGACGTCTTCGCGAGCCCCGACACGACGCTGGGTGAGCTGTTCGCTGAACTCCAGCCGTCAGAGACACCGGATCCGGAGGTCGTCGCGGCGCTCGCGACGGTGCCGCAGGCGCGGCAGGAGTTCGCGGACTTCTTCACGTCGAACGGGATCGACGCGTTTGTGTTGCCGTCGACGGCGAGTGAGGCTCCGTTGAGCCTCGACGGGTCGACCGAGCTCACCTCACGCGCCGGGGCACCCGGTGTGACGGTCCCGTCGGGGATCGATGCCGCCGGCCGGCCCCTCGGGATCAAGTTCATCGGGCAGCGGTACGACGACGGCCGGATGCTCTCGTTCGCGTACGACTACGAGCAGGCGACGCATCACCGGGTGGCGCCGTCGGCGTTCCCCGAACTGGCGGGCGGCGGAGTCGTCCCCACCGATCCGACGAAGCCGACCCTCCCCGATACCGGCGCCGGCTTCGTCCCGGCCGCCCTCATCGCATCGGCCGTCATCCTCGCCGCCGGCGGCACCGTCCTCATCGTCCGCCGCTCCCTCCGCCCCTAACCCCCCCCGCCCCTGCTCGCGAACCGTCACTTGTGGCTGTTTTCGATGGGGTCAATGTCGCCACAACTGACAGTTCGCGGGCAGAGGGCGGATGGGGATGGCTGGGAGAAGGCGGGGAGTTGAGTCGAGGCGGCTCAACTTTGTTGACATCGGAACGACGGTCTGTAAAATTGAGTCTGCGCGGCTCAAGTCCGAAAATACCGGTCGGCGACCAGCGCACAGACTTATCAAGCGTCAGATCCAACGAACCAAGGAGATCAACACATGGCACGTGCAGTAGGCATCGACCTCGGAACCACCAACTCGGTGGTCGCCGTCCTCGAAGGTGGAGAGCCCACCGTCATCGCGAACGCCGAAGGCTTCCGCACCACCCCCTCCGTCGTCGCATTCACGAAGGATGGCGAGGTGCTCGTCGGCGAGACCGCGAAGCGCCAGGCCGTCACCAACGTCGACCGCACCATCGCGAGCGTCAAGCGCCACATGGGCACCACCTGGACGTTCGACGTCGAGGGCAAGAAGTACACCCCGCAGGAGCTGTCCGCTCGCATCCTCGGCAAGCTCAAGCGTGACGCCGAGCAGTACCTGGGCGACACCGTGACCGACGCCGTCATCACGGTCCCCGCCTACTTCAACGACGCCGAGCGTCAGGCCACGAAGGAAGCCGGCGAGATCGCCGGCCTCAACGTCCTGCGCATCATCAACGAGCCGACCGCTGCTGCCCTCGCCTACGGCCTGGACCGCGGCAAGGAGGACGAGCTCATCCTCGTCTTCGACCTCGGTGGCGGCACCTTCGACGTCTCGCTCCTCGAAGTGGGCAAGGACGACGACTTCTCCACCATCCAGGTGCGCTCCACCTCCGGTGACAACCGCCTCGGCGGCGACGACTGGGACCAGCGCGTCGTCGACTACCTGATCAAGCGCTTCAAGGACGCCACCGGTGTGGACGTCTCGGGCGACAAGATCGCGAAGCAGCGCCTCAAGGAAGCTGCGGAGCAGGCCAAGAAGGAGCTCAGCTCCTCGATGTCCACCTCGATCCAGCTGCCCTACCTCTCCCTCACGGAGAACGGCCCGGCCAACCTCGACGAGACGCTCACGCGTGCGAAGTTCGAAGAGCTCACGAGCGACCTGCTCGAGCGCACCCGCAAGCCGTTCAACGACGTCATCGCCGAGGCGGGCGTCAAGGTCGGCGACATCGCGCACGTCGTGCTCGTCGGCGGATCGACCCGTATGCCGGCCGTCGCGGAGCTCGTCAAGAAGCTGACCGGTGGACAGGAGCCCAACAAGGGCGTCAACCCTGACGAGGTCGTCGCCGTCGGCGCAGCCCTCCAGGCCGGCGTGCTGAAGGGCGAGCGCAAGGACGTCCTCCTCATCGACGTCACCCCGCTGTCGCTCGGCATCGAGACCAAGGGCGGCATCATGACGAAGCTCATCGAGCGCAACACCGCCATCCCCACGAAGCGCAGCGAGACCTTCACCACGGCGGACGACAACCAGCCGTCCGTCGCCATCCAGGTCTTCCAGGGCGAGCGCGACTTCACGCGCGACAACAAGAACCTCGGCACCTTCGAGCTGACCGGCATCGCTCCGGCTCCGCGCGGTGTGCCGCAGGTCGAGGTCACCTTCGACATCGACGCCAACGGCATCGTGCACGTGTCCGCAAAGGACAAGGGCACCGGCAAGGAGCAGTCGATGACGATCACGGGCGGTTCCTCGCTCGGCAAGGAAGACATCGAGCGCATGGTCCGCGAGGCCGAGGAGCACGCTGCAGACGACAAGCTGCGTCGTGAGCAGGCGGAGGTCCGCAACAACGCCGAACAGCTCGCCTACTCCATCGACAAGCTCATCAAGGAGAACGAGGACAAGCTGCCCGAGGACGTCAAGACCGACGTCCAGGGCGATGTCGACGCACTCAAGAGCGCGCTCGCCGGAGACGACGAGGACGCGGTGAAGACCGCGTTCGACAAGCTCAACGAGTCGCAGACGAAGCTCGGTGAGGCGATCTACGCGCAGTCCCAGGCAGCGGAGTCGGCAGCAGCCGGCGCCGAGACCCCTGAAGCCGACCAGTCCTCTGACGAGGACGTCGTCGACGCAGAGGTCGTCGAGGACGAAGACGACAAGGACAAGAAGTAGCCATGACCGACGAGAACCAGAACCCCGAGGGCATCGACCCGGAGACCGGTGAGGTTCGTCAGCCAGGCACCGACGGGACGGACGCTGCGGCGTCCGCCCCGTCGGGCGCATCCGAGGACACCTCCTCGGACGCAGCGCAGGATGACGAATTGACCGTCGAGGACATCCTGAACGCCGCACCGGAGCACCCGGTGGAGGGCGAACTGACGGAGGCCGAACTCCTGGCAGCCGAACGCCTCGCCGACCTCCAGCGGGTCACGGCGGAGTACGCCAACTACCGCAAGCGCACCGAGGCCGGCCGTGAGGTCGAGCGCGAGCGCACCACCGGTGAGGTCGCGAAGGTCCTCCTGCCGGTGCTCGACGACCTGGACCGTGCTGAGAAGCACGGCGACCTGGACGGCGACGCACCGTTCAGCCAGATCGCGCAGAAGCTGCGGAACTCCGTGGAGAAGCTCGGCCTGAAGCCGTTCGGCACCATCGGGGAGACCTTCGACCCCAACGTGCACGAGGCCATCTTCCAGCAGCCCACTCCTGACGCCGAAGGCGAAACCGTGCTCGACGTCGTCGAGACCGGCTACACCCTCGGTTCGACGCTCCTGCGCGCCGCCAAGGTGGTCGTTTCCGTCCCGGTGAGCTAGCGATGGCGAGTCAGGACTGGTTCGACAAGGACTTCTACAAGGTCCTCGGCGTCAAGAAGGATGTGACGCAGGCTGAGCTGAAGAAGGCTTATCGGAAGCTCGCGAGGCAGTACCACCCGGACTCGAATCCAGGGAACGATGCGGCTGAGGCGCGGTTCAAGGAGATCAGCGAGGCCAACTCGGTGCTCTCCGACCCAGAGCAGCGCAAGGAGTACGACGCGGTCAGGGCCATGGGTGGTGGAGCCCGCTTCACCGCCCCGGGCTCCGGCGGCGGCAACGGCGGCTTCGAGGACGTCTTCGGCAACATGTTCGGCGGTGGGGCTCGCGGTCAGAGCTACACCTACCAGCAGTCCCCTGGAGGGGCCGGCGGGTATGAGGACATCCTCGGCGGCATGTTCGGACAGGGCGGCTTCGGCCAGACGACCGGCGGGTACCGCGGGTACGGCGGACCGACCCCCGGTCGCGATGTCGCAGCGCACACCACGGTCGACTTCCTCACGGCGACGAAGGGCGACACGATCTCCCTGCAGACCTCGGAGGGGCGCACCATCAAGGTGAAGATCCCGGCCGGTGTCGCCGACGGGCAGAAGATCCGCCTGCGTGGCAAGGGGCAGCCGAGTCAAGACGGCGGTCCTGCCGGAGATATCGTGGTCACCGTGAGTGTCCGCAAACATCCCGTGTTCGAACGCGACGGTCTGAACCTGCGGGTGAACGTGCCGGTCACGTTCGTCGAGGCGACCCTTGGCGCAACCATCGAGGTCCCCACCCTGGGTGGAGACCCCGTGAAGCTGCGCGTCGCCCCCGGCACCCCCAGCGGGCGTGTGCTGCGGGTCAAGGGTCGCGGAGTTGTGACGACGAAGGGCACCGGCGATCTCCTCGCGGTCGTCCAGGTCGTCGTCCCGGCCCACCTCGGTGCAGAAGCCAAGGAAGCGCTCGAGAAGTTCCACGAGCTGGAACCCAAGGAGAACCCGCGCGACGAACTGCTCGCGAGGGCCAGAGGGTAACCCCATCAAGGAGGGATGAGCAGATGCACGGCATGGACGAGCACTCGCCGATCTTCGCGATCGCGATGGCGGCGGAGCTCACCGGCATGCACCCGCAGACCCTCCGACAGTACGACCGCATCGGGCTCGTCTCGCCCACCCGCACAGCCGGGAAGTCGAGGCGGTACTCGATGCACGACATCGCGCAACTGCGTGAGGTGGCGAGACTCAGCGCTGAAGGCGTGAGTCTGGAAGGCATCTCCCGCATCCTGTCCCTGGAGAACGAGGTCACCTCGCTCCAGGGACGGGTGCGTGAACTCGAGCACGCGCTCGCCGACGCGCTGCTCAAGTCCCCTGGCGGCCGAGTCTTCGCCGCAGGGATCGAGGGGAGCGTTGTGCCGTTGAAGAGCGGGACGCGGGCTCGTCGGCGCACCGAGGTCGTTGTGTGGCGGCCGAGGTCGCCTGAGGCCTGAATCTTGCGGCGGCCCCGATGGCGGCGCGCGTAGGATGCTGGCATGAGTGAGACGCAGCCGGGCGCACAGCAGCCGCAGCAACCGTACGGGCAGCAGCAGCCGCAGCAACCGCCCGGGTATGGGCAGCAACCCCCGCAGCCCCCGCAGCCCGGATACCAGCAGCCCGGCTACGGGCAGCCGCCGCAGTATCAGCAGCCGTACCAGCCGCCGCAGTATCCGTCGCAGGCCTACCAGCCGCGGTATCAGCAGCCGGCACCGATCCGCACGGCTCCGCCGCGTCCGCCGCTGAGCCCCGCCCATCGCAAACTCGCCCTGCTGGCAGGCGGGCTCGGCTACGGACTCATCACACTCGGGTTCATCGCCATCAGCGCGCCGTTCTTCATCGTCGTCTTCGTACTCGTCTTCGGCTTCCTGATCGGCGGCCTCGCAGCGGCACTCGGCGCCGGACTGCAGTCATCGCGCGCATTGGAGCTCCTCTACCAGACCGCGGTCGAGCCGTTCATCTGGTGGTACGTGCTCCTCATCGTCGGCGGCATCGTCATCGTGGTCGTCGGATTCCTCGTGAGCATCTCCATCCTGCGACGCGGCGGTGTGCGCAAGCCCGTCGCGACGACCTTCGCCGGGTGGGGCATCGCATTGGCGGCGGGTGCGCTCGCCAGCAGCATCATCTCGCCGTTCTTCAGCCTGCTCGGCAGCCACGACCTGTCGAGCGGCGACCGGAACTGGGTCGGACCGGTGCTCACGGTCACGATCGTCAGCCTCGTCCTGACGCTCATCGTGAACGTCGTCTTCGGGATGCTCGCCTGGTGGTGGATGGCGCACGTGTTCCGTGGAGCGGCCGATGTCCCGGGTTCCGGTCCGCGGTTCGGTGCCGGTGCCGGTGCCGGCCATGTTGCCGGCCCAGGGGGCGCGCCCGGTGCCGGACCCGGCTTCCCGCCGCCGCCCGCAGCATCGCGATGAGTGCGTTTCCGGCGCCGACGGTCCCCGCCAGGGCGGCGGTCGACGCCGGCCCGGTCACGTCGCGTCGTCGGAGCGGGGCGAGACGGGCGGGCGCCCTCGCGTATCCGTTGATGTACTTCGGCGTCGTCGCGGGGGTCGTGCCGATGCTCGCCCTGCTCGTCATCACGGCGCCGATCCTGTTCGGTGTGCTGTTCGGGGCCGGTGAGACGGAGTTCGTCGCCGGGTTCTCCCGCACTTTCGCGACCGTGCTGCTCGTCCTCAGCACCCCGTTCGCCGTGTGGGTCTGGGGATACGTGGGCGTTGGCATCGTGGCGTTCGTCGCCGGTACGGCGCTCAGCCTCCACCTGTTGCGGACGCACGGTGTCGATCGGCCACGAACCGTGACGGTCGGCGGGTTCTTCGCCACGCTGCCGATCCAACTCCTGTTCGGGATCGTGAGCGTCATCATCGTGCTCGGTGTGGTCGGTGCGAGCTTCGGCCAGGACACGATGACGACGATGCGTGCCGTCGGGCAGGGGATCATGATCGCCACGGCGGTGAACCTGCTCATCTCGGCCGGACTCGGGGCGCTTCTATTCCCGGTGGTGCTGCGGGCGGTGAAGCCGAGGCGGTAGTGTGCGGGGGCTGCTGTGTCGGGCTGCGCTGTGCCAGCGCTGTGCTGGTGCTGGCCGCGACTTGCCTGGGCTGTGCTCGCTGTGGTCCTCTCGATGATGCGCTCGTACACCGCCGTCCCGCTAGCCTGAGAGGATGCCCGAGTTCAGCTTCGACGTGTTGCGCCGCTTCCCCGATGTGGAGGCGCCCAACCTGTTCGCCGTCGATGCGAGCGATCGGCTGATCCTCGATGAGGCGGCCGGTGCGTTGGCCGATGCCGCTCCCGGGACAGTCGTGGTGGTCGGTGATCACTACGGCGCGTTGACGCTCGGCGCCGCAGCGCTGCATGGCGCCCGCAGGATCCGGGTGCACCAGGATCCGCTGAGCGGCGAGCGTGCGCTCCTCGCCAACGCTGCGGCGGTCGGACTCTCCGACGCGTTCCGCGTGCTGCCGCTCGGCGAGGAACTGTTCGCCGGCGCGCGAGTCGTGCTGCTGCAATTGCCGCGGAGCCTGGATGCGCTCGCCGAGATCGCCGAGGGGATCGCGCGTTGGGCCGATGCGTCCGTCCAGGTCTTCGCGGGCGGCCGGATCAAGCACCTGAGCACCTCGATGAACGAGGTGCTCAGTGCACGATTCGAGCGCGTCGAGGCGAGCCTCGCTCGGCAGAAGTCTCGGGTGTTGCGGGTGGCCGGGCCACGGGGTGTCGCCGGGACCGAGCGTTCCGAGCCGCGATTCCCGTTGCTCGAACGGCATGCCGACCTCGGCCTGACGGTCGCTGCTCACGGCGCCGCGTTCGCCGGGACGAAGATCGACATCGGCACGCGCTACCTGCTCGATTTCCTGCCGCAGGCGGCACCGGGCGCCGAGCGCGCGATCGACCTGGGCTGCGGGACCGGGGTGCTCGCCGTGTCGCTCGCGCTCGCCCGGCCGGGCATCCGCGTCATCGCGACGGATCAGTCCGCCGCCGCTGTGGCCTCGGCCGAGGCGACCGTCCGGGCGAACGCTGTCGGCGAGCCTGCTGGTGCTGGTGCTGGTGCTGGTGCCGGTGCCGGTGCCGCGGCATCGTCGCTCGTCGAGCGCGTGTCCGTGGTCCGTGACGACGGTCTGGCCGGCCAGCCCGACGCATCGGCGGACCTGATCCTGCTGAACCCGCCGTTCCACATCGGGGCGGCGGTGCACACGGGCGTCGCGCATCGGTTGTTCGCGGATGCGGCGCGAGTGCTGCGTCCGGGCGGCGAGCTCGTTGTGGTCTGGAACTCGCACCTCGGCTATCGGCAGGCGCTCGATCGAGTCGTCGGCCCGACGACGCAGCTCGGCCGCAACGCCAAGTTCACGGTCACCACCTCCACGCGTCGCTGACCCCGCCCGCCCCGAGCGCCCCGCCCCGCTCCCTTCCCGCCTCCCCCTTCCCCTCCCCGTCCTCCTCTCCACAATTCAGGAAGATCCACTGAATTCAGGACGGATCAGCGGTGAATCGGACACGATCGTCCTGAATCGTGCAAAAGTTCCTGAATTCCGAAACGGATCGGGTGGGTCGCGGACGGTCAGGGTCGGGTCCGTATGCTGGGGCGATGTCCGACCGACACGACCACATCCACGAGCTGACGAGCGTCGAACGATGGATCGACGACCGCGCCAACCGGATGCTGCGCGACGCACCCCACGGCGGCGCACGGGCGAGACTCGTCGAGTTCCTCGTCTTCGGGGCGAAGCAGTCGTGGGCGTGCGTGTTCGGCGCCGCGATGCTCATCGTCATCGTCGCCGCCCGACTGTGGTACCCCGATGACCTGTGGCTGGCACGGAACGACGCCCTCGTCATCGCCGCCATCGTCATCCAGGTGGTGATGATCGCGACCAAGCTGGAGACGGGCCGCGAGCTGTGGGTGATCGTCCTGTTCCACGTCGTGGGCACGGGCATGGAGGTGTTCAAGACCGGCGTCGGGTCGTGGGAGTACGACGGCGGAGGCATCCTCCACATCGGCGCCGTCCCGCTCTACACGGGATTCATGTATGCGGCGGTCGGGTCGTACATGGTGCGCGTGTATCGGTTGTTCGACCTGCGGTTCAACCGGTATCCGAAGCGATGGATCACGGCCGTCATCGCGATCGGCATCTACGTGAACTTCTTCTCGCAGCACTTCATCTTCGACGTCCGTTGGGTGCTGCTCGCGGCCGTGCTCATCGTCTACGCGCGCACGATCATGCACTTCCGCGTGTTCCGAGGCGTGCATCGGATGCCGCTCATCGTGGCGTTCCTGCTCGTAGCCTTCTTCATCTGGATCGCGGAGAACATCGGGACGGTCACGGGTGCGTGGCTCTATCCGAACCAGACCGACGGATGGCAGCTCGTCCCGATCACCAAACTCGTGTCCTGGTTCCTGCTGATGATCATCTCGGTCGTGCTCGTGACCTGGGTCTATCCGCCGCGCCCCGTGCGTCGGCCCGCCCCGGTTCCCGCCCCCATCCCCTGACGGCTCGCGGCAGGCTACTGGTCGCGGTAGCGCTTCGCGGATGCGACGGCGGAGGCGAGCTCCGGTGCGGTCAGCCGCACGACGTAGCCGGGGGTGTCGCGCTGGATGCGCCAGCCCTCTGACAGTGCGCCGATGTCGAGCGCGTCGAAGCCGATCGCATCGATGAAGGCGGCGACGGTCGCTTTGGCCTCGGCGTCGTCACCGGCGATGACGAGCGCGCGACGGTCCGGCGTGCCGGTCGGCTGGGCCTGCTCGGTGATGTGGACGGCGGCGATGTGGTTGAACGCCTTCACGATGCGAGCGGTGGGGATGAGGGTCTGCAGGAGTTCCGACGTCGTCGTCGACTCGTCGTCGAGGGACGCGATCTGACCATCACGCTGCGGGTAGTAGTTGTTCGTGTCGATGATGAGTTTGCCGGCGAGGGCGTCCACCGGGAGCTCGTCGATCTTGCCGAGCGGGATCGTCACAACGACGATGTCACCTGCCGCCGCCGCTTCAGCCGGGGTCGCAGCCCTGGCGCGGTCGCCGAGTTCTGCCACCAGCGACGCGAGGGTCTCCGGCCCCCGCGAGTTGCTGATGACGACGTCATAGCCGATGCCGACGGCCGCCCGAGCGAGCTGACTGCCGATGTTCCCTGCGCCGATGATTCCGAAAGTAGTCATGGAGTCGTCAACGCGGCGGCATCGCGTTTGTTCCCGCATCCCGTCCCGTGACCTGCCGTGACGTCCCGTGACGGTTCGCAATTCAGGAGCGACCTCGGTGTGTCGCCCGAGCATCCGCATTCCGGCGCCGACGCGCCGGGGCGCTCCTGAATTGCGAACAGGGGTGCGGGGCGGGGGAGACGAGCAGAGGCGACAGGGGGACGGTGCAGCGGGAGGCGACGGGGCTGACTCGCGGGCGCGATCGTGCGAAGCTTGAGAGGTGGCAGAAACACTCGATCGACCGGTCGCCGACCAGCAGGCGCTGCTCCAGCAGCCCTGGATCACGATCGTCTGGAACGACCCGGTGAATCTCATGTCCTACGTGTCGCTCGTCTTCCGCACCTACTTCGGTTACGATCACGCGGAGGCCGACCGCCTGATGCTCGCCGTCCACAACGAGGGCCGTGCCGTCGTCGCGACGGGCAACCGCGAGGAGATGGAACGTCACGTCGAGGCCATGCACGGCTACGGCCTGTGGGCGACGATCGCGAAGGCGGACGCATGAGCATGTTCGTCCGTGAACCCGACGGCGGCGTCGCGATGGTGCTCGACGTCGAGGAGAGCATCCTGCTGGCCCAGCTCGCCGAGCAGCTCACCTCGGTGCTGACCGATGCGTCGGCCGTCGGCATCGCGGGCGCCCGGATGCAGGATCCTGCCATCGCGCGCCTGCTGCCGGACGGGTACCAGGACGACGAGGAGGCCGCCGCGGACTTCCGTCGGTTCACGAGTGAGGGCTTGCTGAGCGGCAAGGTCGCGTCGGCGCTGAGCGTGCGTTCCGCGCTCGTGAGTGGTGCGGGCGTCGGCGATGACGGCGAGCTCGTCGCTGGCGACATCCCGGATGAGGAGCTCAGCATCCGCCTCGACGACGAGACGGCGTGGACGTGGCTCCGCTTCCTGACCGATGTGCGACTCACGCTCGCGGCGAGGCTCGGGATCGAGGACGAAGACGAGGACGACGGCGACGACGACGACCCGGACGGCCCGCTCGGCTCGTACCCGGCCGGCGCGCAGGAGGACGATGCGAGCGATGAGGACGACGAGGAGTACAACGACGACACGGACGACGACTCCGACGACTTCCGCTCCCGCCTCACCGAACCGCAGAACGAGCCGCTTATGATGGCCGTCTACGGCTGGCTCGGCTACCTGCAGGAGTCGATCGTCATCGCCATCGACGAGCCGCGCGACGCGTAGCCCCGCACCCGATCCGCCGCACCCGTGGGGCATTTTCGCAACACTCGGCCGGTAGCCTTGGGGACCATGCACATCCTCATCTTCAGCGATCAGCATCCGGAGTCCGCCGGTGGCGCGCAGGTCTCCATCCGGTTGCAGATGCGGTCGCTCGAGGCTGCCGGCCACACCGTCACGGTGTGCTCGCCGAAGATGCACCAGGCGCACGATGAGGACCCGCGGTACATCGACACACCATCGGTCCCGATCACGATCGACCGTGAATACTCGATGACCGTTCCCGGCCGTGCGACGGACCGCTGGCTCGACAAGCGGCTGGCGCAGCTGCCGCCCGTCGACCTCGTGCACGTCCAGGCCGATTTCTGGCAGGCGATCATCGCTTACCGCTATGCGGAACGCCACGCGATCCCCGCCGTGCACACCATGCACAACCGGATGGACGTGGGCATCGAGCAGTCGATGCCGGCGCCGAAGCTCGTGACCGGCGCGCTCACCTGGTGGCAGCATCGTGTGCTCAAACCGCGGCTGTCGACCCTGCCGACGGGTGTGTGGGCGTACCTGCAGGAGTACGCGAAGAGGGCGCGGGCAGTCATCGCACCGTCCGCTCATTTCGCGCAGCTGTTGCGTGACGAGGGTGTGGTGAACCGGCCCGACGTGGTGTGGACGGGTGTCGACGATGCGATCGTCGACGAAGTCCTCGCCGCCCAGCGCGCGGCCAAGCGGGTGCAGCATCGGCCCGTGTTCGTGTGGACCGGCCGGTTCAGCCACGAGAAACGGCTGATGGAGTTCCTCGAAGCCGTGCGGCTGTCGGGCGCCGACGCGATCTTCCGGTTGTACGGCGCCGGACTGCTGCTCGGGAAGGCGCAGGCGTTCGTCGCGCAGCACGACCTCGCGGAGCGGGTGGTGTTCGCCGGGCGGGTGTCGTACCGCGAGTCGCTCGCTGCCATCGCCGGCGCCGATGCGCTGGTGCAGACGTCGATCGGGTTCGAGACGCAGGGGATGACCGTGTTCGAGGCCGCTGCGCTCGGCACGCCGTCGATCGTGAGCGACCCGAGCATCGCGGCGGAACTGCCGGACGGGGTGTACTGGGAACCGGCCGACGGATCGGTGGAAGCGCTCGCCGCGACGATCACGACGGTTGCGGCGGATGTCGCCGCCGGACGTTCGAAGACGTTCGCACCCGCGACGAGTCGCGAGTTCCGGCAGAGCCATCAGACGTCGCGCATGCTGGAGATCTATCAGCGTGTGCTGGGTGGCGGGGCGGCGTAGGCCCTTCGACAAGCTCAGGGACCGGGCTTTCGCGCGCTGAGCGTCCGCTGCCGGTCACTGAGCTCAAGGAGTCGGTCACTGAGCTTGTCGAAGTGTCCGGCGGGCTCAAGGACCGGGCTTCGGCGAGCTGTGTGGCGGGCGCGGGCCCTTCGACAGGCTCAGGGACGGGCTTTTGCGCGCTGAACGGTGGAGACGGTCACTGAGCTTGTCGAAGTGTCCGGGGGCCCTTCGACAGGCTCAGGGACCAGACGGGAACTAGAGGTTGTCCTCGGACTTGCCGGCTCGCCAGTAGCCCATAAACGCCACGGACTTGCGGTCCACGCCGCAGGTCGACACGAGGTGCCTCCGCAGCGTCTTGATGGCCGACGCCTCACCCGCGAGCCACGCGTACAGGGGAGCGGAAGCGAGCATCGGCCCGCCGTTCTCGTCCATCGGCACCTCCCAGAGGAGCTGCGTGTCGACATCGATGTCCTCCAGCGCGTCCTCCGCCGACAGGGGCGCCGACAGGGTCGCAGACAGCGGCGCGGACGCGAGCACACCATCGGCCCGCACCGCCCCACCGCCGACTCCCACACCGGCGAGCTGCGCGGCGAGGATCCCGGCCGCGACCCGCTCGACCTCGGGGATGAGCAGCGTACCGACCGCGTCGCTCCCACGCGCGAGGACGATGAGCTCGACGCCGTCCGGCCTCGAGCCGAGGGCCGCGGCGTCGTCCGCGTGCGGCACCTCGACGATCGCGATGCCACGGGCATCGTCCGCGAGCCGTTCCAGGATCCCGGCGATGGCAGGCAGCGCGGTCTCGTCGCCGGCCAGGAGGACCTGCCCGACCTCGGCCGGGGCGTGCCAGTCGATGCCGCCGGCCGCTGTGCCGCGGGCGATGTTCGGCACGTTCATGATCAGCTCGTCGCCGACCGCGGCGTCGAGGGCCCACGTCGACGCCGGCCCGAGGCGGCCGTGGATGGCGATGTCGATGTCGAACTCGCGCTCCTCGCGGCGGATCTCGCGGATCGTGTAGGTGCGCATCGGGTTGCGGCGGTCGTTGTCGAGTTCACGCCAGGCCGGGTCCCAGTCGTCTGCGAGGGCGAGGTCGTCGAGTCCTCCGTCGATGGTGGGGAAGATGACCTTGACCCGCTGATCGAAGCCGTTGTCCGCGATGCGTTCCACCTCCGGGCCGGTGAAGGTGAACCGGCGGTAGGTGGGGCTGATCTGATCGATGCGGCGCACGATCGTCGAGAGCAGCAGGAACGGGGAGTCTGGGGACTGCGCAGTGAGACGGGACATCGAGGTAAGCCTACCCTCACCTACTCGCGCACCGCTGGGGATAGGTGGTTTCCGCGGGAGCCTGGCGGCCATCGCCTTCCGGTGATAAACTTGAGTCAGTAAGACTCAACTTTGGAGTGTGTGCGACCGGTTGAACGGCGTTCCGATCGCCCACGATCGCAGCACTCCCGTTCCGAGGGGATCCCAGATGCAATCAGGACAGATGCCACCGCAACAGGACGAACAGCAGAGCGCTCTCGAGCAGTACGGCGTCAACCTGACCGACATCGCCGCGTCCGGGAAGCTCGACCCGGTGATCGGCCGGGACGCCGAGATCCGCCGCGTGAGCCAGGTGCTCACCCGGCGCACCAAGAACAACCCGGTCCTGATCGGTGAGCCGGGCGTCGGCAAGACGGCCGTCGTCGAGGGGCTCGCGCAGCGCATTGTCGCAGGTGACGTCGCCGAGAGCCTCAAGGGCAAGCAGCTCGTGTCGCTCGACATGTCGGCGCTCGTCGCCGGTGCGATGTACCGCGGCCAGTTCGAGGAACGCCTGAAGGCCGTGCTCAAGGAGATCAACGAGGCCGACGGCCAGATCATCACCTTCATCGACGAGCTCCACGTGCTGATGGGCGCTGGCGGCGGCGAGGGTTCCGTCGCGGCGGCCAACATGCTGAAGCCGATGCTCGCGCGCGGCGAACTCCGCCTCATCGGCGCCACCACGCTCAACGAGTACCGCGAATTCATCGAGAAGGATGCGGCCATGGAGCGCCGCTTCCAGCAGGTGTTCGTCGGGGAGCCGACCGTCGAGGACACGATCGCGATCCTCCGCGGCCTCAAGGAACGCTACGAAGCGCACCACAAGGTGTCCATCGCCGACAACGCACTCGTCGCCGCCGCATCGCTGTCCAACCGGTACATCACCGCCCGCCAGCTGCCGGACAAGGCGATCGACCTCATCGACGAAGCCGCCAGCCGCCTCCGGATGGAGATCGACTCCGCACCGGTGGAGATCGATGAACTCCGCCGCAGCGTCGACCGGCTGAAGCTCGAAGAGCTCGCGCTCAAGAAGGAGAAGGACGACGCGTCCAAGGAGCGTCTGGAGAAGCTCCGCACCGACCTCAAGCAGCGCGAGACCGACCTGAAGTTCCTGCAGGAGCGGTGGGAGCGCGAGCGTGCGAGCCTCAACCGGGTCGGCGACCTCAAGACCAAGCTTGATGCCGCCCGCAGCCAGGCGGAGCGCGCCCAGCGCGAGGGTCGGCTCGAACAGGCGTCGAAGCTGCTCTACGCGGACATCCCGCAGTTGGAACGCGAGCTCGCGCTCGCCGAGACGGCCGAGCAGGAGGTCGACGGCGAGCCGCGTATGGTCAACGATCAGGTGACGGCCGACGACATCGCAGCGGTCATCGCCGCCTGGACCGGCATCCCCGTCGGGCGCCTGCTGCAGGGCGAGACCGAGAAGCTGCTGCACCTCGAGACCGAGCTCGGGCGTCGGCTCATCGGTCAGAAGCGTGCCGTCGGCGCTGTCGCGGACGCCGTGCGGCGCACACGTGCCGGCATCTCGGACCCGGACCGGCCGACGGGGTCGTTCCTCTTCCTCGGACCGACGGGCGTCGGCAAGACGGAGCTCGCGAAGGCGCTTGCGGAGTTCCTGTTCGACGATGAGAAGGCGATGGTGCGCATCGACATGTCCGAGTACGGGGAGAAGCACTCCGTCTCGCGGCTCGTCGGCGCCCCTCCCGGCTACGTCGGGTACGAGCAGGGCGGGCAGCTGACCGAGGCCGTCCGGCGTCGGCCGTACTCCGTCGTCCTGCTCGACGAGGTGGAGAAGGCGCACCCGGAGGTGTTCGACGTCCTCCTGCAGGTCCTCGACGACGGCCGCCTCACCGACGGTCAGGGCCGGACGGTCGACTTCCGGAACGTGATCCTCGTGCTCACCTCGAACCTCGGCTCGCAGTACCTCGTCGACCAGACGCTCAGCCCAGAGCAGAAGGAGGAGGCCGTGCAGCAGCTCGTGCGGCAGGCCTTCAAGCCCGAGTTCGTGAACCGGCTCGACGACATCGTCGTCTTCTCCGCGCTCACGGAGGAGGAGCTGGGGCAGATCGTCGAGCTGTACATCGACCGCTTGCAGGTGCGGCTGGGGGAGCGTCGGCTCACACTGGCGGTCACCCCGGACGCCAGGTCGTGGCTGGCCGAGCGCGGCTACGACCCGATCTACGGCGCACGTCCCCTGCGGCGGCTGATGCAGCAGGAGATCGACGACCGCCTCGCGCGTTCGATCCTCGACGGCACCATCCGCGACGGCGACACCGTCCATGTGGCGCTCGACCCGTCCGGCGACGGGCTCACCGTCACCGCCGGCGAGCCGGCGGTGGTGTAGCGGCTGCGGAGTCGTCGACGGGAGGTTTCATCCGGCGGCCGTGGCGGCTAGGTTGGGACTGATCCTGGGAGGTGGCTGCGGTGCGATTCCTGCTCTTCATCTGCCAGGACGACCTCTTCATCCGGCCGGCCCAGATCGATGCCGAGATCCGCGGGTGGATCCGTGAAATGGACGCCCGCGGTCTGCGCATCAGCGGCAACCGGCTGGACCCGGCCGGATCGGCGCTGACCATCACGACCGTCGACAACGAGCTTGTCACGATGCGTGGACCGTTCACGGATTCACCGACGCAGGCCGCCGGGTACGAGCTCGTCGACGTCGTCGATGAGGCGGAGGCGATCGAGATCGCCGCGCTGCATCCGATGGCCAGGTGGGGGACGATCGAGATCCGGGCCGTCGACGAGGAGTGACGCGGGCGAGGAGTCCGTTCTTGGCGCGAGGAGCTCGTTCCTGGAGCGAGGAGCCCGTTCCTGGAGCGATTCTCCGCTTCTGGAAACGGAGGATCGCGGGCGGGCGAGGGGTGTCACCGGACGTGCGCCGTTAGCATCGAGCCGTGAGCACACCCGCAGAACCGACCATCCGCAGCCGTGCCGTCGCCCGTCTGGTCGCGATGGGGATCGTCGGTGTTGTGGTGGGCATCGTCGTCGGCGTCGTCACCGCCCCACGACCCGCCGGGATCGCTGATGCCATCCTGGCCGGCTGGGCGGCGGCATCGCTCGTGTACATCGTCATCGTGTGGGCGCGGGTGTGGCGGATGGACGCCGAGCGGACCCGCGAGCACGCGACCACGGAGGACCCTGGCCGGACGGTCACCGAGCTGCTCATCCTCGGTGCGAGTCTCGGGAGCCTCGTCGCGGTCGGTGTGGTGATCGTCCAGGCGAGCGCGGCGAAGGGCGCGGAGCAGTTCCTGTTCGCCGGGTTCGCCGTGCTGAGCGTCGCGCTGTCGTGGCTGCTCATCCACACGCTGTACACGCTGCGGTACGCGCGTATGTACTTCGCGGAGCCGGTCGGCGGCATCGACTTCAATCAGGAGGAGCCGCCGCAGTACAGCGATTTCGCGTACCTCGCGTTCGACCTCGGGATGACCTACCAGGTGTCGGACACGACGCTGCGCTCGACCGACTTCCGCAGGGAGGTCCTGAAGCACACGCTGCTGTCCTACGTCTTCGGCGCCGTCATCCTCGCCTCCGTCATCAACCTCATCGCCGGCCTCTCCATCTAGCCCCACCAACGACGCAGCCCGCGAGGGGTCGCATACGGCTAGTTGGCTCGGGTTCAACTAGCCATATGCGACCCCTCGCGGGCTGCGAGAGGGTCTGTCCGGGGACTACTCCTGGACGAGGACGATGTCGGAGAGCGGGAAGCGCGTGCGGGGAGCGACCTCGCGCTCGCGCAGGACCTCGTTGAGGCTCTCCGGGTCGCCGAGCTCGCCGAGTGCGGTCACCGTGATCGGCTGCAGTGCTGCTGGGAGCTGGAAGGCGTCGCGGATGCCGTCGGGCAGGAAGCCGGCCATCTGGTGCGCGAACAGGCCGTCGTGGTGTGCCTGCACGCTGAGGTGCGCGACAGCCTGACCGGCGTCGTAGGCGGCCCACTGGCGCGGGTTGCCTTCTTCATCGGCCGTCTCGACGACGGTGACGACGAGTGCACCGGCGGCTCCGGCCCAGCTCTGGTTGAACCCGACGAGGTTGGCGACGATCGTGTCGAACGTCGCGGTGCCCTTCGTGCCGACGATGAAGCGCCACGGCTGGCTGTTGTTGGCGCTCGGCGACCAGCGGGCCGCCTCGAGTGCGGACGAGAGCGTGCGGGCGTCGAGCGGCGCATCGGAGAAGGCGCGCGGGCTCCAGCGGTCTGCGAGGACGTCGAGGATCGGCGAGTCGGTTTCGGCGGTGCGGGTGACGGTGGACATATCGCTCCAATATGAGGGTGTTCGTGATGGGGTCGTCGCCGTTGACGTTCCATGCAACCGCATATGTCGGGGGCCTATTCCCAAGATGTCGATGTGTTTCTCCGGCGTCGTGCGTCCCTCCATCGCGCATAACTCCTTCGATCTGCGCCTCGCCCGCCGGAACTTCCGCGGAATGCCGCGGGAGTGCGATCGGCCGACGTCGAAATTGAAGGAGTTATGCTCGACGGTTCGACGCGCGGCTCGCGGCGACGATCGACGCGATCCGATGCGGGGCCGCCTCGTCCTGCAGCGACGTCGTGTCGCCGAGCACTCGACCATCCACGATGTCGCCCAGCAGCCGTCGCATGATCTTGCCGGAGCGCGTCTTCGGCAGGTCGGGCACCACGAAGACGTCGCGGGGCTTCGTGATCGGGCCGATCTCGTTCGCGACGTGCGCACGCAACGCCTCGCGCAACTCGGCCGTGCGCTCCAACCAGTACGCGTCCTCCTCGGTCTCCGGCCCGTGGGACCTGGAGGTGGGGATCACGAACGCGGCGATCGCCTGCCCGGTGATCGGATCATCGACGCCGACCACACCGGCCTCGCCGACGTGCGGGTGGGTGACGAGCGATGACTCGATCTCGATCGTGGAGAGGCGGTGCCCGGAGACGTTGATGACGTCATCGACGCGGCCGAGGACCCAGATGTCGCCGTCTTCGTCCCACTTGGCGCCGTCACCGGAGAAGAAGTAGCCCTGCCGCCAGTACTTGGCCCAGTAGGAGTTGCGGTACCGTTCCGGGTTGCCCCAGACCGTGCGGGCGAGCGACGGCCCGAACCGACTGACGACGAGGTAGCCGCCAGAGCCGAACGGGACGGTCTCGCCGTCCTCGTCGACCACGAGCGTCTCGAGGCCGGGTAGCGCGCGGCTCGCCGAACCGGGCTTGATCGTCGTCGCGCCCGGGAGCGGAGCCATCACGGCCGAACCCGTCTCCGACTGCCACCATGTGTCGACCACGGGAGCTTCGCCCCGGCCGAGGTGCTCGCGGAACCACATCCACGCCTCAGGGTTGATCGCCTCGCCGACCGTCCCGAGGAGACGGATGCTGGAGAGGTCGTACTCGGCGGGCGGGCCATCGGGGAACCACGTCATCAGCGTTCGGATGAGGGTCGGCGCCGTGTAGTAGGTGGTCACGCCGTAGCGTTCGATGATCTCGAAGTGGCGGGCCTGGTGCGGCGTGTTCGGCGTGCCCTCGTAGATGACCTGCGTGAGGCCGTTGGAGAGCGGGCCGTAGATCTCGTAGGTGTGCGCGGTGACCCAGGCGAGGTCGGCGGTGCACCAGTGCACGTCGTCGTCCTTGGCGTCGAAGATGGCCCAGTGCGTCCACGACGCCTGCGTCAGGTATCCGCCGGCCGTGTGCACGAGGCCCTTCGGCTTCCCGGTCGTGCCGCTCGTGTAGATGATGAAGAGCGGCGTCTCGGCGTCGAACGCCTCGGCCTCGTGGACGTCGTCCGCGACGTCGACGGTGTTGTGCCACCAGACGTCGCGGCCATCGGTCCACGGGACGTTCGGCGTCTCATCGCCCGTGCGCGAGACGACGAGGACGTGCTCGATCGACGGGACGCCTGCGACGGCTGCGTCGGCGTTCTGCTTGACCGGGACGGCTGTGCCGCGGCGGTACTGGCCGTCGGTCGTGATGAGGAGCTTCGCCTCGGTGTCCTCGACGCGGAAGCGCAGCGCCTCGGCCGAGAAGCCGCCGAAGACGAGCGAGTGGATGGCGCCGATGCGGGCGACGGCGAGCGTTGCGATGACCGTTTCCGGGATGACCGGCAGGTAGATGACGACACGGTCGCCCTTGCCGATGCCGAGGGCCGTGAGTGCGTTGGCCGCCTTCGAAACCTCCCGCTGCAGCTCGGCGTAGGTGATGGAGCGGCGGTCGCCCGGCTCGCCCTCGAAGTGGAGCGCGACCTTGTCCCCTCGGCCTGCATCGACGTGACGGTCGACGCAGTTCACGGCGACGTTGAGCGTGCCGCCGGCGAACCAGGTCGCGGCCGGGATGGTGAGTTCGGGTTCTGCGGCTGCGTCATCGGTGCCGCCGGCCGGGTGCTCGGCGGCGGTGCTGCCATCGACCGGTCTGGCCGGCTCCCAGGTGTGCGCGGTCTCCCACGGCGTTACCCAGTCGAGTCGCCTGGCCTGTTCCTCCCAGAACGCGACCGGGTCGGCGGCGGCGTGAGCCCACGCATCGGCGCCGACGTTGGCGGTCGCAGCGATGTCGGCGGGGGCCGGGTAGCTGCGGGTCTCGTCGAGCAGGTTCGCGATCGTCGCCGAGGTGCCTGCGCTCCCTGAGCTCCCCGCGCTCGCTGAAGGGCTGTTCGCAGTGGTGGGCGCGCCGGACGTCGATCCATCAGTGGGGGGCATGGTCCAACGGTATTGCGCCCTCGGGTGCGTCGCCACTTCGGGGTCATGGAGTGTCACAGGCGGGTTACCGAGGGCGAAACGATCAACCAGAATGCGCTATCCAACAGCTGTTTATTGGTACGTTCTCAAGTAAACGACCGACTTATTTGGGAGCAACATGGAATTCACGGAGCGACTCATCGCCCTGGCGAGCAAGGTACGGCAGCAGCGCGACGTCATCCAGACGGAGGAAGCGACGAAGAACGCGTTCGTGATGCCCTTCATCTCGACCATTCTTGGCTACGACGTGTTCAATCCTCTCGAGGTCGTGCCTGAATTCATCGCTGACGTTGGGGTGAAGAAGGGCGAGAAGATCGACTACGCCATCCTCCGGGACGGCGAGGTGCAAATCCTCATCGAGTGCAAGAAGTCGTCGGAGCCGGTCAAGATCGAGCACGCGTCGCAGCTGTATCGGTACTTCGCCGTTACGAATGCACGGATCGCGGTGTTGACGAACGGCGAGGTCTATCAGTTCTTCACCGATCTCGACGCTCCGAATCGGATGGATGCAAAACCGTTCCTCGTGCTTGATCTCAACGACATCGACGAGACGCTCATCCCAGAACTCCGCAAGCTGACGAAAGACGTCTTCGACCTCGATTCGATCATCAACTCAGCTGGGGAACTCAAGTACATCGGTCAGATCAAGCGCATCCTCGCCACGCAGTTCAAGGATCCTGAAGACGAGTGGGTGAGGTTCTTCACCACTCGCGTCTATGAGGGTGCGTTCACGCAACGCGTTCGTGAACAGTTCACCGCGCTGGTCGACAAGGCGGCGAAGCAATTCCTCAACGAGCAGATCAACGATCGCCTCAAAACGGCTCTTGGAGCTCCGAACTTCCCGACCATCGAGCATGAAGCGTCTGAGCACGAGATCACGAGCGAAGAAGCCGTCGAAGAGGATCTCGCTGATCAGGACGGCATCGAGACGACACTTGAAGAGCTTGAAGGATTCCAGATCGTGAAGGCGATCGCGTGCAGTGAAGTCCGGACTCATCGAATCGTCCATCGCGACGCGAAGTCGTACTTCGCAGTCATCCTCGACGACAACAATCGCAAGCCGATCGCGCGACTTCACTTCAACCGCAAGCAGAAGTACTTGGGGACGTTCGATGCGGAGAAGAACGAGACGCGTCATCCCATCGAGGCGCTCGATGACATCTACGAACACGCGCAAGCGATTCGTGAGGCCGTCAAGGCCCACGCCTAGGGGGCGTTCGGCGCATCGACGTCGAGAGGAGGCAAATTGTGGTTCCAGCAGCCGCGGCACAACGATTTGCCTCCTCTCGCGGCGCTGAGCGTTCCCTTGTGACTGCACTGCATTGCGACACGCAGCGTCACACCGGAATAGTGTCGAGACGAGCGCGTTGATCGATGTCGCGGGCGCGCACGACTCGCCCGCCGCGATCCACCAACACGAGAGGAACACCATGGCCACGGTCGTCCAGTATTCGGAATTCGGTTCACCAGACGTCCTGCAGGTGGTGGAAGTGCCGAAGCCGGCCGTCCCGGCGGACGGACTCCTCATCGACGTCAAGGCCGTCGGCGTCAACCCGATCGAGTGGAAGCTGCGCTCCGGAATCCGCCCGAGCGCACCCATCACGGAACCGCGCCGTCTCGGCAGCGACGCCGCCGGCGTCGTGAGCGAGGTCGGGGCCGATGTCGATGGCTGGGCCGTCGGCGACGAGGTGGTCGTCCGCGGAGGCAACGGCGCGTACGCGAGCCAGTTGGTCGTCACCCCCGACCAGATCACCCGCAAGCCGGAAGCCGTCGACTTCCAGCAGGCTGCGGCGATCGGTGTCCCCGTCGGCACCGCCTACCAGGCGCTGAAGTCGCTCGGCGTCACCGAGGGCACGACGCTGCTCATCCACGGCGGATCCGGCGCCGTCGGCCAGGCCGCGATCCAGTTCGCGAAGGACTGGGGCGCGATCGTCATCGCGACCGGCGGCGAGAACAGCCAGTTGCGTCTGCGCGAACTCGGCGCGATCCCCGTCGTCTACGGACCGGGCCTCACCGACCGCGTGCGGGCCGTCGCCCCGGAGGGCATCGACCTCGTCCTCGACGCCGTCGGCACCGACGAAGCGCTCGAGACGTCGTTCGAACTCGTCCCGGACCGCAGCAACATCGGCACGATCGTCGTCGGCGCCAGGGCAGCGGAGCTGGGCATCAAGGCATGGTCAGGCGGCAACCCGATCCCGCTGACCGAGCAGGAGCAGGCCTGGCGGGTCGAAGCCGTCGACGCGGTCGCCGACCTCGTCTCCCGCGGCGGGTTCCACTTCCAGATCGGGACCGTCTACCCGCTCGCGCAGGCGGCGGACGCGCACCGCGAGAGCGAGAACGGCCACCCGCAGGGCAAGATCATCCTCGTCCCGTAGGCGATCCGGCGGCCGCCTGCGCTGCTGCTACCGCTGCTGCCGCACCGAGCTGCCGCCGCTGCTACCGCTGCAGTTCGGTGCGGATCGCGGCGACGAAGCCGTCGATGTCGGCCTCCGTCGTATCGAACGAGCACATCCAGCGGACCTCGCCGGTCGCGGCATCCCAATCGTAGAAGCGGAACGACTCGCGGACGCGATCGGCGACGCCTGCCGGCAGGACCGCGAAGACGGCGTTGGCGTCGGTCGGCTGGCTGAAGCTCAGACCGGGCGCCTCACCGGCGACGATGAGCGCCTCCAGCGAGGAACGCAGACGGGCGGCCATCGCATTGGCGTGCGAAGCCGACCGCAGCCACAGGCCGCCGCCGTCCGCATCCTGTTCGAGCAGCGCGATGAGCTGCGCGGAACCGAAGCGCATCTTCGACGCGAGCTGCATGTTGAGCTTGCGCAGGTAGGTGAGCCCGTCAGAGGCGGACGGGTCGAGCACCACGACGGCCTCACCGAACAGCAGCCCGTTCTTCGTGCCGCCGAAGGAGAGGACGTCGACGCCGACATCGGTCGTGAACGCACGGAACGGCAGGCCGAGCGCCGCAGCGGCGTTGGAGAGGCGGGCGCCGTCGAGGTGCAGCTTCATGCCGTGCCCGTGGGCGTGCTCGGCGATGGCCCGGATCTCCTCCGGCGTGTACACGGTGCCGAGCTCGGTCGACTGCGTGATCGAGACCACGAGCGGCTGCGCGCGGTGCTCATCGCCCCATCCCCACGCCTCCTTGTCGATGAGTTCAGGCGTGAGCTTGCCGTTCGGGCTCTCGACCGTGAGGAGCTTGATGCCGCCGACGCGCTCGGGCGCGCCGCCCTCGTCCACGTTGATGTGCGCGGTCGACGCTGCGATCACAGCGCCCCAACGCGGCAGCATCGACTGCAGGCCGACGACGTTCGCACCCGTCCCGTTGAACACGGGGAAGACCTGCGCGCCCTCGCCGAAGTGGGAGGCGAAGACCTCGTGCAGACGCTCCGTGTAGACATCGCCGCCGTACGCGACCTGGTGGCCGCCGTTCGCCTGGGCGATCGCATCGAGGATCTCGGGATGCACACCGGCGTAGTTGTCGGAGGCGAAACCGCGGACGCTGGGGTCGTGGAGAGGAGAGGTCACCGTTCCATCCTCTCCCATCCGCCCTGCAGTTTCCTTGCGAGGGGCGGCGAATCGCTGCTCGGGGGCGAGATCCGCGACGATTTGCCTCACCTCGGCGGATCGGCCGGGAGATCAGCCGACGGGCCGGCCGACGGGCCGACGGATCGGCAGACGGGCCGACGGGTCAGTCGGCGTCGACGTCGAGACGCGCCTCCACGACCACACCCGTTCCCTCGTCCAGCGCATCCGCCGGGACCTCGATGTGCAACGGCCCGTCCGCGTAGATGTCGTGATCGGGATCCCCGGCCAGCGGAGCCGGCGCCGGGAGCTCGTGCTCCGCATCGAGGAACTGCTTCGCCTCGAACGCCCCCGGATTGAAGACCTCGTCGATGCCACCCATCCCGCTCATGCACGTCCTTTCGTCGGATTCAGGCCGGCGTCAACGCTACGCCGAAGCCGGATCGTCGCCACAGGGGTTGCATGCGGGCGACGATCCGGCCAAGGTGTCGGCTCAGCCGCGGAGCGCCTCGCCCAGCTTCACCCGTCCACCCATGCGCAGCAGCGAGTTCTCGTAGATGCGCGATGCGAACACGATGACGAGGGCCGTCGTGGCGAGGAGGATCACGAGTGAGAGCAGCGGCTCCCACCACTGCGCCGTCCCGAGGAACATGCGCACCGGCATGCCGACCGGCGCGGAGAACGGCACGTACGACATGATCGTCATCGCGACCGGGTTGTCGTGCAGGAAGATGACCGCGAAGTACGGGATCATCACGAGCATCGTGACGGGTGTCGTTGTCGAGCCGATGTCCTCCTGGCGGGACACCATCGATGCGGTCGCCGCGAAGAGCGACGCGAGCAGCACGAACCCGATGATGAAGAAGAACACGAACCAGACCACCGGCGCCCCCAGCCCGGCGAGCAGGGCGCTCTGCCCGGTCACCGTGAGGCCGATGACCGCCAGCGCGGCGATCACCGCCGTCTGGGCGAACGCGAGGATGCTGTTGCCGACCACCTTGCCGGCGAGGAGCGCGCGCACCGGGATCGTCGACATCAGGATCTCGACCACACGCGTCGACTTCTCCTCGACGACGCTCTGCGCGATCGTCGAGCCGAACGTCGTCGCCGAGACGAAGAACACCAGCCCGAACGCGATCGACACGAAGTAGCCGATGAGCGAGTTCTGGCCCGTGTCCGGGCTGAGCAGGGTCACCTCCGGCGAGGCGCTGAACCGCAGGATGAGGGAGCTGGAGACCTCGGTGTCGCCGATCACCTGGATGCCCGTGACGTTGGTCGTGTCCGACGGGGCGATGGCCGCATCGACTTTCCCGGCCTTGACGAGCTTCTCCGCCTCGGCGACCGTGCCGACCTCGGTGATGTCGAGCCCGCTGCGGTCGCTGATCGAACTCGATGCCGAGCCGACGACGGCGACCTTCGTGTCGGTGGTCGACTTCGCGAGGAATCCGCCGACGATGATGCTCGCGAGCACGATGAGCAGCAGGATGCCGGTGGAGACGAGGAAGGTCTTGCTGCGCAGCCGCATCCGGATCTCACGGTCGGCGACGAGCCACACGCTCTGGACGAAGCTCGGCGGGGCCGGGCGGGTGCGAGGGGTGGTGCCGGTGGTGCCGGTGGTGCCTGCATTGCCGCCGGCGCCGTTGCCGCCGGCCTGCGCGGTTGGCGTGCTCACTGGATGACCTCCTTGAAGATCTGGGCAAGGGTGGGATGTTGTGGGGAGAAGCTCGCGACATCGCCGCGGGTGAGCGCCTCACGGAGGACGGTCTGCGCGACCGCTTCCGAGTCGGCGTCGAACAGTGCGTATCCGCCGTCGAAGTCGACGACCTCGACGCCGGCGATCCCGCGCAACCAACCGGTGTCGGCCGACCCGAGGAGTTCGTAGCGGTTGCCGGCGTGCTCTGCGCGCAGCTGGTCGCGAGACCCTGCCGCCCTGATCCGACCGCCCGCGATGATGACGAGGTCGTCGCAGAGGCGTTCGACGATGTCGAGCTGGTGGCTGGAGAAGAGGACGGGGCATCCGCGGGCTGCGCGCTCACTGAGGACGCCCACGACGACGTCGACCGCCATCGGGTCGAGGCCGGAGAACGGTTCGTCGAGGACGAGCACCTCAGGGTCGTGGACGAGGGCGGCGGCGATCTGCGCGCGTTGCTGGTTGCCGAGCGACAGGCTCTCAAGCGTGTCGTTGCCGCGCTCGCCGAGTCCGAGGCGTTCCAGGAGTTCGTCTGCGTTGCGCTTGGCGGCCTGCGTCGAGAACCCGTGGAGACGGGCGAGGTAGACGATCTGCTCCTCGACCTTCATCTTCGGGTACAGCCCGCGCTCCTCCGGCATGTAGCCGAAACGGCGGCGGTCCTCCGGCGTGAGCGGTTCGCCGTTCAGCGTGACCGTTCCGGCTCCCGGAGAGAGGACGCCGAGGATGATGCGCATCGTCGTCGTCTTGCCGGCGCCGTTGCCGCCGACGAATCCCGTCATCCGGCCTGGGGCGACCGTGAAGTTCACGTCGTCGAGGACCTTGCGGTTCCCGTACGACTTGTCGATGTGGCTCAGTTCGAGCATCGTTCGCCTCCTGTGGCGTTGGTGCGTCCTCTGTCGGTGTGCGCTCCAACGCTACGCGGGCCGCCCTATCGTCGGCATCCGTCGTGTGGCGGGTGTTTTGTGAGTATCGTGCGCCGGTCCAGCCGGCGGGTGGTGGAAAGAGGTGCGGATCTCCGTCGTGCGGGGGAGGTGTCGGTGTCGTCCGTCCTCCTCCGTCCTCCGGCGTCGTCTTGCGTACTCCCGCGTCGCGGTGGCTGTTCGCAATTCAGGCGAGGCGCGGCGTGTCGCGCCCAAAACGGGCGTCTTGGGGCGACACGCCGAGGGCGCTCCTGAATTGCGAACAGCCCGGACGGCGCGGTTAGGCCGGGCGCGTGGTGGGCGAGACCGTCTTCGCCGGGTCGGTCTCGGCGACCGCGCCGACCGCCGCTTCGATCCGCTCGACGACGTCCGTGTCGAGCTTCACCCCGGAGGCGGCGACGTTGGACGTCACCTGCTCAGGACGCGATGCTCCGACGATCGCCCCGGCCACGTTGTCGTTGTGGAGGACCCACGCGAGCGACAGCTGCGCCATCGTGAGGTCCAATTCGTCCGCGATGGGCTGCAACTGCTGGACGGCGGTGAGGACCTCATCGCGCATAAAGCCCTTGATGGTGTTCTCGCCACCCTTCTTGTCGGTCGCGCGGCTGCCGGCCGGAAGTTCGGCACCCGGCTTGTACTTGCCGCTCAGCACGCCCTGGGCGACGGGCGACCAGACGATCTGGGAGATGCCGAGCTCACGCGACGCCGGCACGACCTCCTCCTCGATGACGCGCCACAGCAGCGAGTACTGCGGCTGGTTCGAGATGAGCTGGATGCCGAGGTCCTTCGCGAGGGCGTGGCCCGCGCGGAGCTGCTCCGCGTTCCATTCGCTCACACCGATGTAGAGCGCCTTGCCCGCGCGGACCACGTCTGCGAACGCCTGCATCGTCTCTTCGAGGGGCGTTTCGACGTCGTAGCGGTGCGCCTGGTAGAGGTCGACGTAGTCGGTGCCGAGGCGCTGGAGGGAGCCGTCGATCGACTCCAGGATGTGCTTGCGGGACAGGCCGGTGTCGTTGTGGCCGCGCGGGCCGGTGGGCCAGTAGACCTTGGTGAAGATCTCGATGCTGGCGCGACGTTCACCCTTCAGCGCATCGCCGAGGACGACCTCCGCCGCGGTGTTCGCGTACGCGTCGGCCGTGTCGAAGGTGGTGATGCCGGCGTCGAGGGCGGCCCTGACGCTCGCCGCCGCGATGTCGTTCTCGACCTGCGAGGCGTGAGTGAGCCAGTTGCCGAAGATGATCTCAGAGATCTTGAATCCGCTGTTGCCGAGGTATCGAAATTCCATGCGGCCAACGCTACTCTCGTGTCTCCTCCGCAGCTCCCGTCATCCGTTTCTCTTTCCACAATTCCGGAACTGTCGAGCGGGAATGCGCATGGTGCAGCCGGGAAGCGTTTTCTTCGTCACTCCTGCCACATGAATTCCGGAATTGTGGACAGGGGTCAGGGGCGCTGGGGCGCGATGTTCTGCTCGTAGGCGAAGATGACGGCCTGGATGCGGTCGCGCAGGGCGAGCTTCTGCAACACCTTCGACACGTGCGACTTCACGGTCGCCTCGCCGACGTACAACTCCGCCGCGATCTCCGCGTTCGACATGCCCTGCGCCACGAGGTGCAGCACCTCGCGCTCGCGATCCGTGAGCGATGCGAGGGCCACCGATGCGGCGGAGCCGGCGACATCCATCGACCCACCGGCCGCAGACGGACCGTCGGAACGCGACGACTCGACGGACGTCTGGGCGCTCGCGCCGGACGACAGTGCGCCGGACGACAGCGCGTCGGAGGACAGTGCGCCGGACGACAGCGCGCCGGACGACCCCGCACCGGACGACCCCGCACCGGCGGACCTCGCGTCGGAGGACCGCGTGCCGGACGACAACACCTCGGCACCCGAAGGCTCAGCAGCAGCCCCGCCTCCGGCATCGGCCCCACCCGCGCGCCCGCGACTCGCGAACCCCTCGATCACACGCCGTGTGACGGCCGGCGAGAGCAGCGCATCGCCGACGGCGACCACCCGCACGGCGGCTATGAGCTCCTCCGGCGACGAGTTCTTGAGCAGGAATCCGCTCGCGCCGGCGGCCAAGGCGTCGTACAGGTAGTCGTCGCGGTCGAAGGTCGTCAGGATGAGGACGGCCGCCGTGAGCGCAGGATCCGCGACGATCCGCCTGGTCGCCTCAAGCCCGTCCATGCCCGGCATCTGCACGTCCATGCACACGACGTCCGGTTCCAGTGCTGCGGTCTGCGCGATCGCCTCGGCCCCTGTGGACGCTTCACCGACGATCTCGATGTCCGGCTGCACACCCAGGATGATGCGGAAGCCGGCGCGCAGGAGTTCCTGGTCGTCGACGAGGAGGACGCGGATGGGGCGGTCGGTCATCGCGCTGTCTCCTGGTCCGAGGGGATGTGCGCGCGCACGAGATAGCCGCCACGCGTTCGCGGCCTGGCCTCGAACCGGCCGCCCGACGCCTCGACGCGCTCGCGCATGCCGATGATCCCGAGTCCGCCGGCCCGCGCCGTGGAGGGGACGTTGCCCGTGTTGGTGATCTCGAGTTCAACGGCGCCGTCGAGGTAGCGCAGCCGCACTTCGGCGGTCGCGCTTGAGCCGCCGTATTTCCGGGCGTTGGTGAGCGCCTCCTGCGTGATCCGGTACAGATTCAGACTGATCACGGGAGAGATCGCCGCAGCCTCGCCGATCACCTCGTATCGGGTGGGGAGTCCGCTCGCGGTCGAACCGTCGGTCAGGTCGCCGAGGTGGCGGACGCCGAGCGTCGACGCCTCGGCGTTCTCGCCCGCCTCATCGGTGTGCGCACGGAGCGTGCCGAGCATCTTGTGGAGTTCGTCGATCGCCGACCTCGCGCCCGTCTCCACGCTGGCGAGCGCCTCGCGGGCCGCGTCCCGGTCGACGTCGAGCACGGTCCGGGCGGCACCCGCCTGCACCCCCATCACCGACACGTGGTGGGCGACGACGTCGTGCAACTCGCGTGCGATGCGGAGCCGCTCCAGTGCGACGGCCTGCCGCGCCGTCCGCTCCCGCTCCGCACTCAATTCGCGTGTCCGCAGTTCGAGGGCCGCGCGTTCGCGAGCGGCGGCGTACGAGCGCTCGCCGAAGTAGTACGCGGCGCCGAAGTAGAGGAGGTTCAGCATGATCTGGGCAAGCTGGAACGCCACGTACGGCGAGAACGCGCCCGCGCGCGACAACCCGGGTGTCGCATCCGGATTCGTCGCCTCCACGAACATCGCGGCGATCAGCCAGATGAACATCCCGGCGATGATGATCACGCGCACGATGAACGCGTGCTGCCGATTCGCGACCCACGCCCCCACGGAATAGAGCGCGAGGAACAGTGCGATGTTCGCGAACAACCCCTCGGGGACGGGCAGCATCGCCCCGGTGACGAAGGTGGCCGCGATGATGAACGCCGCGACGCTGGGGGCCCGGCGCCGCCACGCGAGTGGGGTGATGATCACAAACGCCCAGATGACGCCGACCCACATCGGGGCCGCATGACGGAAGATCCCCGTGACGGAGTACAGGCCGAGGCTGACGAGCGCGCCGACGAGCATGGCGGCCGCGAGGATGGCGTCGCGACGGAAGTCGTCGTGTGTCGGCGGGGGCCGCCTCCAACCGGCGTCATCCGGATTGGAGGTGCTCGTCGTCATGCGGACAACCGTAGCGCGAGGGTCGCGAGCGCACATCCGCCGAGCGGGGGAGAGCCTCTGGGGGAACACGGACGTCCGAGCACGCCGATCCTGAGAACTCAAGCCGTTGGCAGCGGTGTTCGGGTGACGTATGGTCTGAGTGAGTCGAAGGTGAATCTCATGACTGACAAACCGATCTGCCGGACCTGTAACACAGACGAATTCCTGGTCTACAGCGGGTTCGTGCCCGGTCGTATGGTGCATCTCGGCGGGCGCGCCACTGGCAAACCGCACTGGGTCCCATCGACCGTCAACTACCTCTGCGGTGCCTGCGGCCGTTTCGACAGCGGTCACGTCCCCGACGGCTGGCTGCCGCCATCGGACCCGCCCCGCCGCCCCGAGCGCCCGACCCTCCTGGTCTAGCGCCCGTCACCTCCCTCCCCTTCCCGTGCTTCCGCCGAGGGGTCGCAAACTGCGGGTGCGCCGGCGCGACACCCGCAATTCGCGACCCCTCGCGGGCTGAGGCTAGGCGGTGATGCCGGTGGTGGAGGCGATGGTGTCGGCCATCTTCTTGGAGAGGGCCTCGTAGAACATCGACAGGGGGAACTCGTCGTCGAGGACGGCGTCCGTCAGGCCGCGGGGCGGACCGAGCAGGAGTTCGTCGGACAGGCCACGGGCCCACGCCGACGCCGGATGCGGCGTCACCGTCGTCGCGACGAGCTCGTAGGCGGCCAGCCAGTGCGCGATCTTCGGGCGATCGATGGAGCGCCAGTACAGTTCGTCGATCGCGTCGCCGAGCTGCACGACCACATCGGGCACCTCGTCCCAGTCGATCGTGAGCTGCGTGTCCGTCCAGTGCAGGACATCGTGCTGGTGCAACCACGCGAACAGCAGCTGCCCGCCGAGACCGTCGTAGTTGCGGACGCGCGTGCCGGTGATGGCGAACCGGAAGATGCGGTCGAAGATGACGGCGTACTGGACGAGCTTCGCGTGGTCGAGGATCGACTGCTGGGAGTCGGTGAGGGTGGTGGGCCCTTCGACGGGCTCAGGGACCGATGATGCGGCCAATGCCGTGAGCTCGCGCTCCTGGCGCACCGCCTCGCGGAACGCCGTGAGATCGCAGCGCAACTCCTCCAGCGAGTAGAGGAAGAACGGCATGCGCTGCTTGATCATAAACGGGTCGAACGGCAGGTCTCCGCGCATGTGGGTGCGGTCATGGATGAGGTCCCACATCACAAACGTCTCCTCGGCCAGGCGCTGGTCGTCGAGGAGCAGCGCTGCGTCCGCCGGCAGTTCGAGCTTCGTGATGTCGGCCGCCGCGCGCACGACGCGACGGTACCTCGCGGCCTCGCGGTCCTGGAAGATCGCACCCCAGGTGAACTTCGGGATGGCGCGCATCGCCACCGTCTCCGGGAACAGGACGGCCGAGTTGGTGTCGTACCCGGGGGTGAAATCGATGAACCGGATCGGCACGAAGAGCGCATTGGAGTAGTCGCCGGCTTCGAGGGCTGCGATGAACTCCGGCCAGATGACCTCGACGAGGACGGCCTCGACGAACCGGTTGGACGAGCCGTTCTGCGTCACCATCGGGAACACGACCAGGTGGCGGAGGCCATCGATGCGGTGGTGCTCCGGGTGGAACGCGACGAGCGAATCGTGGAAGTCCGGCACGCTGAAGTCCGCTGCCGCCCATCGGTCGAAGTCGACGATGAGGGCTGCGAGGTACTCCGCGTCGTGCGGGAAGAGCGGTGCGAGGTCCTGGACGGCTGCCGTGATCGTGCCGACGGCCCGGCGGGCCGCATCGTGATCCGACGTCTCCGGGACGGAGCCATCCTTCGCCTGCACGGCCTGCAAGGCGACGGCTGCCGCTTTGAGGTCCAGCCAGGCCGGGTGCGTCCCGACAGCGGCGGCGGCCTCGGCGGGCGCTGCCTCGGCAGCCGCTTCGGGAACTGCTGCGACCATCGCGTCGTCCTCGACGACCTCCGGCTCTCCGACGATGCTCTGGGTGCTGCTGGCGACGTACGACATGGTGAACCTCCTTCCGGAAGGTGAACTCGTGTGGATGCGGTGCCCGTCCGGCTTCGCGTGCTGCGTCAACGGTGGGCAGAGCGGTGTCCTTCGAGCGTACGTGGGGACCATGCGGCGATTCGTTGCGTGATGGGCGGCTTTGCTGCAAGATTCGGCTGATCACGCTACGGAACTGTGAGTGGGCTGTGGGCGTATGCTCGCCGTATGACTCCTCTGCTGCTGTGCATCTGGATCGCCGGTGGAGCTTCGGCGCTCGTGTGGATCCTGTCCCTCATCACGAACGAGCACTCGTGGGTGGACCGTCTGTGGTCGATCCTGCCCATCATCTACGTGTGGGTGTTCGCGGCATCGACCGGGCTGAGCGACCCGCGACTGGTCGTGATGGCGATCCTCGCGACGCTGTGGGGGATCCGGCTCACCTACAACTTCGCCCGCAAGGGTGGCTACGCGCGCGGCGGCGAGGACTACCGCTGGGCGGTGCTGCGCGGCCGGATGAAGCCGTGGCAGTTCCAGGTGTTCAACCTCCTGTTCATCACGCTGTACCAGAACGCGATCATCCTGCTCATCGCACTGCCGGCGTTCACGGCATGGGAGCACCAGACGCCGATCGGGCCGCTCGACATCGTCCTGTTCGTCCTGTTCCTGGGGGCGCTCGTCGGGGAGACGATCGCGGATCAGCAGCAGTGGAACTTCCACGCGTGGAAGCGAACCCTTCGACAGGCTCAGGGACCGGACGATGCGGGCAGCACGCCGCAGCCTCGATTCCTGCAGACGGGCCTCTTCGCGTGGTCGCGTCACCCGAACTTCTTCTTCGAGCAGGCGCAGTGGTGGATCTTCTTCTTCATCGGCGCTGCAGCCGCTGGCAGCGTCATCCAGTGGACGGTCCTCGGGGCCTTCCTGCTGACGCTGCTCTTCATCGGCTCGACCGTGTTCACCGAGTCGATCACGAAGAGCAGGTACCCGGAGTACGCCGAGTACCAGCGGCGGGTGTCGCCGCTCGTGCCGTGGCCGTCGCGTCGTCCTGAGCAGTCGGCGTCGCCGAGTCCTGCGGCTTGAGGGCGGAGTCCGGTCGTTGAGGTAAAGCGCGGTCACTGAGGTGGAGCGCGGTCACTGACGTGAAGACCGGTCACTGAGCCTGTCGAAGTGCCCTTCGACAAGCTCAGGGACCGGGGTCGGTGGGTCGGGCCCTTCGACAGGCTCAGGGACCGGGGTCGACAGCTCAGGGGCCGACGGCGCAAGACGCCAATGAACTGATGTTTCCGGGAATGCGGTGACACATTGCGCGTCCGGGTATCGCATCGGGCGCGTGTGGTCCTAGGCTTGCCGTCGACCGAAACAGAAGTGCGAGGAAGCATGTTCGATGACGAACACCCCAGTCGGGGAGCCAATCAGACCGGATCGCGGCGGGCGCTCATCGTCCGTGGTGGATGGGATGGGCACCAGCCCGTCGAGACCACCGACTCGGTGATCCCGTTCCTCGAAGGGGCCGGATTCGACGTCAGGGTCGAAGATTCATCGGATGTGTACGCCGATCAGGCGATTCTGGCGGCGACCGATCTCATCGTCCAGTCGAACACGATGGACACGATCGAGCAGGACGCGCTCTTCGGGCTCATCGCGGCCGTGCGGGCCGGCACCGGTTTCGCGGGCTGGCACGGCGGCATCGCGGATTCCTATCGGTCGAGCACCGAGTACCTGCAGCTCGTCGGCGGGCAATTCGCGGATCATCCGGCCAGGCCTCTCGCCGAGCGGCTGGGTGACGGCACGGACAACGATCTGGTCCACACGATCGACATCGTCCCGGCGCAGGCCGCCCATCCGATCGTCGCCGGAATCGACGATTTCACGCTCGACACCGAGCAGTACTGGGTCCTCACCGACGACTACAACGACGTGCTCGCGACGACGACCATCGCGGCCAGGCCCGATGATCCGTGGAGTCGGCCGATCGTGTGCCCGGCGGTCTGGACGAGGCGGTGGGGTGCTGGACGCGTGTTCGTCGCGACCCCCGGCCACGACCTCGACGACCTCGCGCACCCGTCACTCCGCACCATCATCGAAAGGGGGCTCGTGTGGGCCAGCCGTTGAAGATCGGCGTCATCGGCGTCGGCAAGATTAGTGAGGCGTACTTCGCCTCGTTCCCCTCGCTCCCCGGACTCGAACTCGTCGCGGTCGCCGACCTCGACGAGGCACGGGCCGCCGTGGTCGCTGCCGAGCAGGGGGTCCGCTCGCTCACGGTCGACGAGCTACTCGCGGACCCGAGCATCGACGCCGTGTTGAACCTGACGATCCCGGCTGCGCACGTCGACATCGACACCCGTGCGCTCGAGGCCGGCAAGCACGTCTTCGCGGAGAAGCCGCTCGCCTTGGCGCCCGCCGAGGCGACGGCGCTCCTGGAGCTGTCCGCCGCGACGGGTCTGCGTGTCGGCTCCGCGCCGGACACGGTCCTCGGGACCGGTGTGCAGACGGCGCGCGAGGTGCTCGACTCGGGTCGGATCGGCGAGCCCGTCGGCGCCGCAGCGTTCTGGGCCGCTCCCGGGCACGAGGTATGGCATCCGGCGCCGCGGTTCTACTATCAGCCGGGTGGTGGGCCGCTGTTCGACATGGGTCCGTACTATCTGACGTCGCTCGTGTCGTTGCTCGGGCCGGTCGTGCGCGTGAGCGGCAGTGTGGGGAGGTCGACGCGGAAGCGGACGATCGAGACCGGGCCGTCCGCAGGTGCGGAGATCGAGGTCGACGTCGACACCCACGTGAACGCGATCCTCACCCACCGCTCCGGCGTGACGAGCACCGTGACGATGAGTTTCGAACTGTGGGCGACGAGGGCGCCGATGCTGGAGGTCTACGGATCGCTCGGCACGATCTCGCTGCCTGACCCGAACACCTTCGACGGCGACGTCGAGGTCTACACGCGTGACGATCCGTCGTGGAGTGTTGTCCCGGTGTCGGCCGGGTACGCGGATGCCGGTCGCGGATTCGGGCTGGCGGACATGGCCCGCGCGATCGAGACCGGCCGTCCGCATCGCGCATCGGGGGAGCTCGCGTTCCATGTGCTGGAGATCATGGACGCCGTCGTCCGCGCCGGCCGATCGGCGTCGACGGTCGAGCTGTCGAGCACGGTCGAACGCCCGGACATCGTCCCGCTCGGTTCCACGCCCGCGACCTGGTAGCGCGCGGAGCGGCTGTCAGAGAACCGTCCGGAGAGTGGCGGGCGCTACCAGCGAGCGACCTGGTCGACGGCGATGCCGAGGATCGCGACGGCCTCCTCGCCGTTGACCCGCGCGAGCAGCAGTGCGCTGACCGACAGCGAGGTGAGCAGGCGCGCCTCTGCGGCGACATCGGCCGGGTCCGCTTCCGGACGGGCGAGGCGGAGTGCGTCCGCGACGGCGTTGGTGAGTTCGAGCCGGTAGTCGTCGACCACGAGCCGCAGCGCCTCATCGTGCCCGGCGAGACCGGCGGCACTGTTGAGGAGCAGGCAGCCGCGTCGGGGGGAGTCCGCGGGGAGTGATGCGATGACGGCGGCGATCCCACCGAAGTAGGCCGTCAGTCCCTCGCGTCCGTTCTCGGCCGCCGCGAGGACCCGCAGGCGTGGCCGGATGACGGTGTCGAGGTAGTCCTGCACCGCGGCGTCGAACAGCCCGCGTTTGTTGTCGAACGCGTGGTAGAGGCTCGATCGGCCGACGCCGGTGGCCGCTTCGAGGTCGGCGAGCGAGGTCGCTTCGTAGCCGCGGTCCCAGAAGACGTCGCGCGCGGACTGCACGGCCTGGACGGTGTCGAATTCCTGTGTGCGGCCCATCACGTGGTCCTTTCGAGCGATGCGGGGTTGTGAACTGATCGTTGCACAAATATAGTGTACCTATCGGTGCAGAATAAGGCACCCCTCGATTCCACCACCAACCGCCTACAGAACGGGACCACTCGCATGCTGGCCACAAGCCTCATCCTCGTCGGCATCGCCGGCCTCCTCCACCTCTACATCTTCGTGTTGGAATCGGTGCGATGGATGAAGCCATCCACCTGGAAGACCTTCGGCATCCAGGGGGAGACGGAAGCCGCCATCACCCGGCCGCTCGCCCTCAACCAGGGGTTCTACAACCTGTTCCTCGCCATCGCAGCGCTCCTCGGCATCGTCTTCATCCTCGCCGGACAGACCGTGATCGGCGCGACGCTCATCTTCACCGGTGCTGGATCGATGGCGCTCGCCGCGCTCGTCCTCGTCATCTCCAACCGCTCGATGCTGCGCTCAGCCCTCCTGCAGGGCACGGCCCCGGCGCTCGGCGTGATCTTCCTCGCGGTCGCGCTCACCCTGTAGTCGTTCCGCGCGGTCTGCTTCCGCGTCCTGCGCGTCCTGCGCCGTGTCGCGCATCCTGCTCCATCCTGCGCATCCTGCGCTCCATCTCGCGCATCCTGCTTCCGCATCTCGCGCATCCTGCTCCATCCGCTCCACCGTCCGGAAAGGACACCAGCATGACCGTCCCATCGCTCAGCACCCAGATCCAGCTCGCCGCCCGCCCCGTCGGCTGGCCGACAGAGGCGGACTTCCGGACCGTCCGGATCGAACTCCCCGAGCTCGCGCCGGGCGAGGTGCGCGTGCAGAACGTGTTCCTCTCCGTCGACCCGTACATGCGCGGGCGGATGAACGACGTCAAGTCGTACACGCCGCCGTACGTGCTCGGCGAGACGATGACGGGTGGTGCGGTCGGCCGGGTCGTCGCCAGCGCGTCGGATTCGGTCGCGGTCGGCGACGTCGTGGTGCACCAGCACGGCTGGCGCGATCTGGTCCAGGCCGATGCCGCCGGCTTCCGCGTGGTCCCCGAGATCCCCGGCGTCCCGTTGTCCGCGTACCTCGGTGTGCTCGGGATGACGGCGCTCACGGCATACGTGGGACTGTTCGACATCGCCGGCTTCAAGGAAGGCGACACGGTGTTCGTGTCAGGTGCTGCCGGGGCCGTCGGGACGATGGTCGGTCAGATCGCCCGGTTGAAGGGCGCGAAGCGGGTCATCGGTTCGGCTGGCTCAGCGGAGAAGGTCGCCCTGCTGACGTCGAAGTACGGGTACGACGCGGCATTCAACTACAAGGACGGGCTGGTCGCCGAGCAGCTGGCGCTCGCCGCGCCGGAGGGTATCGATGTGTACTTCGACAACGTCGGCGGTGAGCACCTCGAGGCCGCGATCGGCGCCTTCAACGACTTCGGCCGTGCCGCCCTGTGCGGTGCGATCTCCGAGTACAACGAGGCGGAGAAGGCCTCCGGACCGAAGAACCTGTCCAATCTGGTGACGCGCAGCCTGCGCCTGCAGGGGTTCACGATCGGCAACCACACGCACCGGTTCCCGGCGTTCTCCGCCGAGATGGGGCCGTGGTTGACGTCCGGCGACGTCGTCTTCGACGAGACCGTCTTCGACGGCATCGACAACACGGTCGAGGCGTTCCTCGCGCTTATGCGCGGCGCCAACACCGGCAAGATGGTCGTCCGCGTCGGCGAGTAGCCTCCGGCCGGCCTGCCTGCCCGCCCTCCGCCCCACTATCGAGCACAACTCCTTCGATTCGTCGGCGTCCGATCGAAGATCCCCGGAATTCCGGTGTTCTTCGATCTGGCCGTGTCGAAATTGAAGGAGTTGTGCTCGAAGGAGTTGTGCTCGATGGGCGGGGCCGACCGCGGACGCCGGCCTAGACCGCCGCTGCGACGAGCGCCGGCGCCCCGGCCTCGATGCGCGCCATCGCCAGTCGCTCGGCTGCGACGAGCGTCGTGACGCCGTCCTCCAACGCACTGCGGAAGACGGCCTGCACGGTGTGGCCGATGTCTGCGACGCGCGCCGCGATCGCCGCGGCATCCGCTCCCGGTTCCGACGCCATCGCGAGGTAGATGACGCCGCCGGCGTTCGCGACGAAGTCCGGCGCCCACAGGATCCCGCGCGCCGCGAGCAGCTCGGCGCCGTCACGGGTCGCGAGCTGGTTGTTGGCCGCACCGACCACGGCGCGGCACTGCAACGCCCCGATGACCTCCGGCGTGAGCGCACCGCCGACGCCGCACGGCACGAACAGGTCCGTCTCGACGAGGTGCTCGTCACCCGGTTCGATCCAGCTCGCGCCGATCTCCTCCGCGAACGCCCGCTTGGCCGGGTTCACATCGGTCACGATGAGCCGCGCGCCCTCCGCTGCGAGTCGCCGCGCAAGACGGCCACCCACCTGTCCGAGGCCCGACACGGTCGCCCGACGCCCGGCGACGAGCGACGTCCCGAACGCGGTCTCCAGCGTCGCCGTCAGCGCGGAGTACACACCGGCGGCAGTCGCATCGCTCGGTTCGCCGACGCCGCCACGATCGGCCGGCAGCCCACGCACGTGTTCCGTGCGTTCGGACACGGCCGCCATGTCCTCGGCCGTCGTGCCGACGTCCTCCGCCGTGAGGTAGGCGCCACCCAGTTGTTCGACGGCATCGCCGAGGTCGAGCATCGCGGCACGTTTGCGCTCGGCGTCGAGGGTCACGCCGCGCGGCACGAACACGACCGACTTGCCGCCGCCGAGGCTGAGCCCGGCCGCAGCGTTCTTCATCGTCATGCCGGCAGCGAGCCGGAGGGAGTCCTCGACGGCGTCCATCCATCCGTCGTACTGCCAGACGCGCGCGCCGCCGAGGGCCGGGCCGAGCGTCGTGGAGTGGAGGGCGATGCTGATGGTGAGATCCGAGCGGACGCCGCGGGTGATCAGCAGGCGTTCGTGGGGGAGGGATGGGCTGTGCATCGCGTCGAGGGACGCGGAGGGGTCGAATGACGGCATCGTCGGGATCTCCTTGTGGGTGATTGGTGCTGGCTCCTGGTGGGAGTTTGCAGGTGGTGATGGTGGTTCGGATGCTCCACGGGTTGCGCGGGCTGGTCCACAGTGATTCCACCAAGTCCGGGCGGCGCGCGCAAGTGCCGCTTGCCTTCGGGTGGACTGGCGATGTCGCCCTGCGGATCCCGGCGATGCCGAGCTGCACGAACGCGCATTCATCTCTGCCGATGTCGCCCCGCGGCAAGCGATTGCCAGCTGGTCGTAGGGTGGAGGCATGGGTGGTGTGCTGACCGGATTCGCGATCATCGGTGTCGTGATCCTCGTCGGATACATCGCCGGCCGACTGGAGATCGGCGGCCCGACGACCCCGCACGTCCTCAACAGGGTCGCGTTCTTCGTCACCAACCCGGCGCTCCTCTTCACGGTCCTCGTGACGGCGGACCTCCACGAGGTGTTCAGCGACGTCATCTGGGTCGCCTTCCTCAGTGCGCTCGCGACCGCCGCCCTGTTCGTCCTCGTCAACGCGGTGTGGCTGCATCGGCCGGTGCCGGTCGTCACGATCGGCGCGCTCGCCTCCAGCTACGTCAACGCGAACAACATCGGCATCCCGGTCGCCGTGTACGTCCTCGGTTCGGCGAGCTACGTCGCGCCCGTGATCCTGTTGCAGCTGCTCATCTTCGCGCCGATCGGGCTCACGATCCTCGATGCCTACCACCGTGGATCGGTGTCGTTCGTGGGGATCGTGACGCAGCCGTTCCGGAATCCGATGATCATCGCGTCGCTCGCCGGCCTCGTCCTGAATCTGTTCGGCGTGCGCCTGCCGACGCCCGTGATGGCGCCGTTCGAGCTGCTCGGCGGGGCCGCGGTTCCGCTCATCCTGATGGCGTTCGGGATGTCGCTGCACGGGATGCGGCCGCTGCGGCCGGGCAGTGGGCGGCGCGAGATCCTCGTGGGGACGGTGCTGAAGGCTGTTGGGATGCCGGTGGTCGCGTTCCTGATCGCGCACTTCGGGTTCGGGCTCGTGGGGGCGCCGCTGTTCGCATCGGTCGTGTTGGCGTCGCTGCCGACGGCGCAGAACGTCTACAACTTCGCGACGCGCTACGAGCAGGGGGAGCCGTTGGCGCGCGATGTCGTGCTGCTCACGACGATCCTCGCCGTGCCCGTGCTGCTGGGGGTTGCGGCGCTGCTGGCCTGATGACCTGCTGGCCTGGTCATCTGCTGGTCGGATGACCTGCCTGTCTGGCCATCTGCTGGTCGGACGCCATCGGCCATTCGTCGCCGGAGCCGTCCAGCACCATCGAGCACAACTCCTTCGATTTGGCTGTCGGTTCCGGAAGAAGCCCGGAATTCCGGGGTTGCGAATCGGAGGGCCGACGAATTGAAGGAGTTATGCTCGCCCTTCGACAAGCTCAGGGACCGGGATCGGCGGGCTCAGGGACCGGGATCGACGGGCTCAGGGAGCGGGGCTCGGCGCAGCGGCCGGGATCGGGGCGACTCAGCCGAAGATCATTGGGGTGTCGTCGCCCTCTTCGGAGAGCTCGAAGTCGAGGTCGACGACGACGGGGACGTGATCGCTCGGGCTGTCGCCCTTGCGCTCATCGCGGTGGATCGACGCCTCGACCACGTGATCCGCGAACGTCTCCGACCCGTAGATGAAGTCGATGCGCATCCCCTCGTTGCGCGGGAACCGCAGCGCCTTGTAGTCCCAGAAGGTGTACCCCTCCGGCACGTACGGCCGCACGGTGTCCTGCAGACCGGCATCCATAAAAGCGGCGATGGCGGCACGCTCAGGGGCGGACACGTGGGTGGAGCCTGGGCCGAAACTGGGGTCGCCGACATCGGAATCCAGCGGGGCGACGTTCCAGTCGCCCATGAGTGCGAGCGGCAGACCGGGGTTCTCGGCGAGCCAGGCGCGGGTGTCGGCCTCGAGGGCGGCGAGCCAGCGGAGCTTGTAGTCGTAGTGCGGGTCGTCCACGGCACGGCCGTTGGGGACGTAGAGGCTCCAGAGACGGACGCCGTCGACGGTCGCACCGATCGCACGTGCTTCGAGCGGGAGGCCGTCTGGGTCGACGCCGGAGCCGTCGAGGGTGGGCGGGAGCGGCTTGCCGAAACCGGGCATGTCGGGGAACCCGATCGTCACGTCCTCCATGGGCAGACGGCTCGCGATGCCGACACCGTTCCACTGGCTGAGTCCGTGCATCTCGACCTGGTACCCGGCCTTCGTGAAGGCTTCCAGCGGGAACTGGTCGTCGCGGCACTTGAGCTCCTGCATGGCGAGGACATCGACATCCTCGCGTACGAGCCAATCGACCACCCGGCCAACTCTGGTTCGGATCGAGTTGACGTTCCACGTGGCGATGCGCATGCCCCCACGTTACCGGCAGCCCCCGACTCGCCGCTGCCCGCCGTCCCGGTGCCCCGTCTGGCTGCCTGCCCGACGGCCCATCCCGGCGCCCCGCCATCCCGTGGCCCGGCCGCCCGTCTGGCTGCCCGGCATCCTGTCACTCGTTCCGCCCGTTCTGCCCGGCATCGCGCTCCGGTCGTCGAGCATAACTCCTTCGATTCGGCGGCCTGCCGATTGAGATCCCCGGAATTCCGCGGATCTGCCGCGAACGACGTCGAAATCGAAGGAGTTATGCTCGATGACCCGTCTGGACGTCAGGGAGGGAGAGGGAGAGAGCGGGAACGGGGAGGGGCGGGGCGCGAGGGGTTGGGGAAGAGGCAGAGGCAAAGGGAGGGGAGCGGGAGGGAAGAGACCAGACGGCCTAGGCCAGGAAGCCCCGGAGGAGCGCCTCTGAACCGGCGACGTGCTCGGCCATCGCCTGGGCGGCCTCTTCCGGATGGCCGCGCAGGATCGCCTTCACGATGACCTCGTGCTGATCGTCGGAATGGGCGATGTTGACCGCGAGCAGGGGGATCCCGTCGAGGAGCTCGTTGATGCGCATGCGGGCGTCTGCGACGAGCGGCAACAGGCTCGGGGCGCCGACGAGCTCCGCGATGAGCAGGTGCAACCGCGAATCGTGGCGGCGATAGTCCTCCGGCGCCGACGACCGGCAGTCCTCCAGCGCCTGCCAGAGCCGCTCGCGATCCGGACCGGACAGTTTGCAGAGCGCCGCCTCCCGCGCCGCCCCGACCTCGAGGATGCTGCGCAGCACGAGCGTGTCCTCGATCTCGGCCCGCGGCACCCCGCCGCGCGGCACGAGATCGCCGTCGGCATCCATCACGGGGGTGCTCGTCGGCAGCTCCTCCATCACGAAGGTGCCGCCGTACCGACCGCGGCGGGAGACGACGTACCCGGCTTCGGTGAGGGCAGCGATCGCATCGCGCACGGTGTCCCGACTGACGTTGAGCATCGACGCGAGCTCTCGCTCCGCCGGCAACCGACCACCAGGACCGATGAGCCCGAGCCGGATCGACTGCAGCAGCCGCTGCACGGTCTCCTCGAACGCATTCGCCGCTCGCCCGGGGCGCAGCAGGAGCTCGGCGCTCAGGATGCCCGGCGCCACCTCGTCCCCCTGCGTTTCGCTCATGTCCCCATTCTCTCGCGATGCCCGACAGCTGGCCGACGTTGTGACATCGTACGGCCGGCCCATCGGACGGTTCAGGATGCGCGGAATGCGCGGAGCCGGCTCACCCGCATGCCGGCCGGCAGCTCACCCGCGTGCCGATGCGCCGTCCGCACCGGCACGCGGCAGCCGCCTCACTCCGGCGTGACGTACGCCGAGCTGATGCCGCCGTCGACGAGGAACGTCGACCCGGTGATGAAGGAAGAGTCGTCGCTAGCGAGGAACGCGACCGCCGCCGCAAGCTCCTCCGGCTCGGCGAACCGCCCGACCGGGATGTGGATCAGGCGACGCTGCGCCCGCTCGGGATCCTTCGCGAACAGCTCCTGCAGCAACGGCGTGTTCACGGGGCCCGGGCAGAGGGCGTTCACGCGGATGCCCTGCCTGGCGAACTGCACACCGAGCTCCCGGCTCATCGCGAGCACACCGCCCTTCGACGCCGTGTACGAGATCTGCGATGTCGCAGAGCCGAGCACCGCGACGAACGACGCCGTGTTGATGATCGACCCGCGACCCTGCTTCACCATGTGCCGCAGCGCCGCCCGCGAGCACAGGTAGACGGACTTGAGATTGACGTCCTGCACCTTCTCCCACGCGGGGAGCTCGGTGGTCTCGATGGAGTCGTCGTCCGGCGGGGAGATGCCCGCGTTGTTGAACGCGACATCCACAGAGCCGTACGTCGCGGCCGCCGTGTCGAACAGGTTGTTCACCTGATCCTGATCGGTCACGTTCACCTGCACGAAGAGCCCGCCGACGAGCTCTGCTGCCGCCGCACCGGTCGTGGGGTCGAGGTCGCCGATGACGACGGTCGCGCCCTCTGCGGCGAACCGTTTCGCCGTCGCTAGGCCGATGCCGCTGGCACCGCCCGTGACGACGGCGACCTTCCCGGCGAGACGCTGGGTGAGGTCGATGGGGGTGATGGTCATGAGGTGTCCTCTCTGTCGCCCTTCGACTAGCTCAGGGGGCGGGTGGTGCGGGAGTGCGGGTGGTGGTGCTGAGGCCGGTGGGCCCTTCGACAAGCTCAGGGACCGGGGGTTGCGGCGTGGGGGCCGGGCTCAGGGACCGGCGGGCGGGTCAGTCGACGGCGATGAAGACGTTCTTCGTCTCGGTGAAGGCGAAGGGGGCGTCCGGCCCCAGCTCCCGGCCGAGCCCTGACTGCTTGAACCCGCCGAACGGCGTCGAGTAGCGGACGGAGGAGTGCGAATTGACGGACAGATTGCCCGACTCCACTCCTCGCGCCACCCGGATCGCCCGGCCGACGTCGCGCGTCCAGATCGAACCGGACAGCCCGTACTCGGTGTCGTTCGCGAGCTGCAGCGCATCGGCCTCGTCCTCGAACGGCAGCACGGTCACGACCGGCCCGAAGATCTCCTCGCGGACCGACCGATCGTCACGGCCGGGGGTCAGGACGGTCGGTGTGAACCAGTAGCCGGGCCCGTCCGGCGCGCTCCCGGTGAACGCGACGGGCGCGTCCTCCGGAACGAACGACCGGACGGAATCACGATGCGCGGCGGACACGAGCGGCCCCATCTCGGTGCCCTCCAACGTCGGATCACCGACGACGACACCCTGCACGGCCGGCTCCAGCAACTCCATGAACCGGTCGTAGGCCGAGCGTTCGACGAGGATGCGGCTGCGAGCGCAGCAGTCCTGGCCGGCGTTCTCGAACACGCCATATGGGGCCGAAGCCGCAGCGCGTTCCAGATCCGAATCGGCGAACACGATGTTCGCGCTCTTCCCGCCGAGTTCGAGCGTCACACGCTTCACCTGCTCAGAGGCGCCGGCCATGATGCGCTTGCCGACGGCCGTCGACCCGGTGAACACGACCTTGCGGACCGTCTGGTTGGTGATGAAGCGCTCGCCGACGACCGATCCGCGGCCCGGCAGCACCTGGAACAGCCCTTCCGGCAGACCGGATTCGAGGGCAAGCTCTCCGAGCCGGATGCTCGTGAGGGGTGTCCACTCCGCCGGCTTCAGGACCACGGCGTTGCCGGCGGCGAGGGCGGGGGCGAAGCCCCACGCGGCGATCGTCATCGGGAAGTTCCACGGGGAGATGATCCCGACGACGCCGAGCGGTTCGTGGAACGTGACGTCGAGGCCGCCCGCCACGGGGATCTGCTGGCCGAAGAGCCGTTCCGGTGAGGCGGAGTAGTACTCGAGCACGTCGCGGACGTGCCCGGCCTCCCACCTGGCCTGCGTGATCGGGTGCCCGGAGTTCGTCACCTCGAGCGATGCGAGGTGCTCCCGGTCGCCGTCGACGGCCGCGGCGAAGCGGCGCAGGGCGGCGGCCCGGTCGGCGGGGGCGACGGCGGCCCAGGCGCGCTGGGCGACGGCGGCCGCCGCGATCGCCTCGTCCGTCTCATCGACGCCGAGGTGGTCGACGGTCGTGACGACGGATTCGTCCGCCGGGTTCAGGATCGTGTAGCTCATGCGGTGGTCCTCGCATCGGTCGTTGGCGGTGGAGTGGACGGAAGCTGGTGGTCGGCGGCCGGCTCGACGGGCTGTCCGAGGGGCTGGTCGCCGCCCCGATCGCGATGCCGACGGGCCGCGTCGACGAGTCCGGCGAAGAGTCGCCGATCGGCCGCATCCTCCTCCGGATGCCACTGCACGCCGATCCCGAACGGGACCGCAGGCAGTTCGACGGCCTCGATCACACCCTCGTCGGTCCGGGCGGTGACGACGAGTCCGTCGGCCACGCGGTCGATCGCCTGGTGGTGGTAGACCTGCACGCCGAGGCGTTCGGATTCGACGCCGTCGAGGACGGCTGCGAGCTGTGACCCCTGGTCGACCACGACCTCCTTCGGGCCGAACACCGCTGCGCCCGGCTGATAGGAGTCGTCGCCGACGACGTCGGGGAGGTGCTGCACGAGCGTCCCGCCGAGCGCGACGTTCAGCAGCTGCACACCGCGGCAGATGCCGAGGAACGGCAGCTCCGATGCGATGGCGGAGGTGAGCAGCACGTCCTCCCAGGCATCGCGATCCGTCCGCGGACGCCCGGTCTTCGGGTGCGCGACCTGTCCGTACAGCCCGGGATCGACATCGGCCCCGCCCGAGACGATGAGACCGTCGAGGCGCGAGAGCACGGCGTCGGCGACCGCACGGTCCGCGGGCTGCGGCGGCAGCAGGACGACGATGCCGCCTGCATCGGTCACCGCGTCGAGGTACACCTTCGGGAGGAAGGAGGCCGGAACGTCCCACACCCCCGTCTGCGCTTGTTCGAGGTAGGTCGTCACGCCGATGACGGGAGGCCGCGACCCGGCGGCTGGACCGTTCGTCTCAGAGCCGCTCAAAACCGCGCACCCGTTCCCAGTCGGTGACGGCCGCGTCGTAGGCGGCGAGTTCAACGGCGGCGTAGTTGAGGTAGTGGTCGACGACCTCGTCGCCGAATGCGGCGCGAGCGATGGCGGACTGCGAGAACAGCTCGGCCGCCTCCCGTAGGGTCGACGGCACCCGCGGCGCCCCGCCCGTGTAGGCGTTGCCGACGAACGCGTCCTCCAGCTCCAGCTCGTTCTCGATGCCGTACAGCCCGGCCGCGATGAGCGCGGAGACCGCGAGGTACTGGTTCACGTCGCCGCCGGGGACCCGGTTCTCGACCCGCATGCCGGCGCCATGGCCGACGACCCGCAACGCGCAGGTGCGGTTGTCGAGGCCCCAAGCGACGGCGGTCGGCGCGAAGCTGCCGTCGACGTACCGCTTGTAGGAGTTGATGTTGGGCGCGAAGAAGAGCGTGAGTTCCCGCATCGCCGCGATCTGTCCGGCCAGGAAGTGCCGGAAGACCTTGGACATGCCGTCCGGCCCGTCCGCATCGCCGAACACCGGGGTGCCGTCCGTGCTCCGCAGGCTGATGTGGATGTGGCAGCTGCTGCCCTCGCGCTCGTTGAACTTCGCCATGAACGTCAGGCTCTTGCCGTGGCGGTCGGCGATCTCCTTCGCCCCGTTCTTGTACACGGAGTGGTTGTCGCACGTGACGAGCGCGTGGTCGTAGCGGAACGCGATCTCCTGCTGCCCGAGGTTGCACTCGCCCTTGACGCCCTCGCAGTACATCCCGGCGCCGTCCATGGAGTTGCGGATGTCGCGCAGCAGCGGCTCCATGCGGGTCGAGGCGAGGAGGGCGTAGTCGATGTTGTAGTCGCTCGCGGGGCGGAGGTCGCGGTAGCCCTTCCCCCAGGCTTCGCGGAAGCTGTCGTCGAACACGATGAATTCGAGCTCGGTGCCGACGAAGGGGACCAGCCCGTGCTCCGCCAGGCGTTCGAGTTGGGCGATGAGGATCTGCCTGGGCGATGCGACGACGGGGGCGTCGTCGAGCCACTTCAGGTCCGCAGTGACGAGGGCTGTGCCCGGCAGCCAGGGGATGCGGCGGAGGGTGCTGAAGTCGGGGATCATCGCCATGTCGCCGTAGCCGCGCTCCCAGCTGGACATCGCGTAGCCGTCGACGGTGTTCATCTCGACGTCGACCGCGAGCAGGTAGTTGCAGCACTCCGCACCGTGCGCCGCCGCGTCCTCGAGGAAGAGACGGGCGGACACGCGCTTGCCGATGAGGCGACCCTGCATGTCGGTGAACGCGACGATCACGGTGTCGATCTCGCGTGCCTCGACGGCGGCGGTGAGTTCTTCGAGGGTGAGGTTGCCTGAGCGGGGGTGGGTCGCCGTGTTGGCGGCGTGCACGTTGGCGTGCGCTGCGTGCTGGTTCGCGGTGCTGGGGTTCGCGGTGCTGGGGTTCATGGGCTGCTCCTCGGTCCCGCTGCCGCAGTCCGGCCGTCGGCCTGGCTACAACGTGCGGTGCTGTGGTGGGGCTTCGTTGCCGCCACGGATCGAATGGTGCCTTTCTCGACCATTACACCACACCGGATGAACCTCGCGTGGGGGAGTTTGGGTGAACTTTTGCGGATTGGACTGTGCTTCCGCAGGGCTTTGTTGGCTGATGGCTCTGGCGCATAGCTGATATCCACTCGATCAAAGGTATGTACACGCGACCTTTGCAGGCTCTATAGTCGTGCCAGCAACTGCACGGCCCCCGAATCGCACCAGCACGTCGGGCTCTCCCGACCAGAGCGCAAAGGACCCACGATGGCCAAGGACACCTTGAACGTCTCGGGCGTGACCTACACGACCGCCGACGCCGGCTACTTCGAGAAGCGGCGGTTGAAACGCTCCGCCGGCGTGTGGGGGCTGTGGGGGCTCGCGGTCGCCGCCGTCATCTCCGGCGACTTCTCCGGCTGGAACTTCGGCATCGAGTTCGCCGGGTTCGGCGGGATGGCCATCGCGTTCGTGATCCTCGTCGCCATGTACTACGGCATGATCTTCTCCATCGGGGAGATGGCCTCGGCGATGCCGCACACGGGCGGCGCGTACTCCTTCTCCCGGGCGGCGATGGGGCCGTGGGGCGGGTTCGTGACCGGCCTCGCAGAGACGATCGAATACGTCGCGACGACCGCGGTCATCGTATACTTCTCCGCCTCGTACGCCGGGGCGATCACCTCGGAGCTCCTCGGCTTCTCGATGCCGTCGTGGGCGTGGTGGATCATCCTCTACGCGGCGTTCATCGCGCTCAACTCCGCCGGCGCGAACATCTCGTTCAAGTTCGCGATCGTCGTCTCGATCATCTCCATCGGCATCCTGCTCGTCTTCTCCGTCATGGCGATCTTCTCCGGCCAATTCGCATGGGCGAACCTGTTCGACATCGCACCGGACGCCGGACAGACGGCGTTCCTGCCGCACGGTGTGCTGCCGATCCTGTTCGCCCTGCCGTTCGCGATGTGGTTCTTCCTCGGCATCGAGGAGCTGCCGCTCGCCGCAGAAGAGGCGCACAATCCGGTGAAGGACATTCCGAAGGCCGGATTCTGGGCCCGCGGAACGCTCATCGTGACCGGCCTGCTCGTCCTGTTCCTCAACACGGGCATCATCGGTGCGAAGGCGACGGGATCCGCCGGCGAACCGCTGCTCGACGGCTTCCGGGCGATGGTCGGCGACGGTGCGGCCGCCGTGCTGGCACTGTTCGCGCTCGTCGGTCTGCTGGCATCGCTGCAGGGGATCATGTTCGCGTACGGACGCAACATGTACTCGCTCTCCCGCGCCGGGTACTACCCGAAGTTCCTCTCGCTGACGGGGAAGCGGCAGACGCCGTGGGTGGCGTTGCTGGCCGGTGCAATCATCGGCTTCGTGGCCCTCATCGTCGTCGATGCAGCCGGTGGCGCCGATGGCGTCGCCGGTGCGATCGTCCTCAACATCGCCGTGTGGGGCGCCGTGCTCGCGTACCTCATGCAGATGGTCGCGTTCCTGCGTCTGCGGAAGAAGTTCCCCAACGCGAAGCGCCCCTACCGCAGCCCGTGGGGCGTGCCCGGCGCGGTCATCGCAGCCGTCATCGCCGCGCTCATCTTCGTCGGCTTCCTGCTGAACCCGACGTTCCTGCCGGCGATCATCGCGATCGTCGTCGTGTACGCCGTGATGCTGCTCATCTTCGCCGTGTACGGGCGCAAGCGGCTCATCCTCTCCCCTGAGGAGGAGTACGCGGTGTCCGGAGGACTCCACGGCGACCCGCAGGCCGAGGGGTACGGCGGTGAGGTCGAGGTCGAGTTGCTCGCCGCCGACGGCGTCGATGGCGTCGTCGCAGAGGCCGAACTCGTCACCTCCGCCGACGTCGACGATCCGGAGCCCGACGCCGTGCGTTGATGCGGTCCACAGACGTCGTCCGCACCCGTTCGTCTGTTCGCAATTCAGGAGCGCCCCGGCGTGTCGTCCGCGACACGCCGGGTTTCGCGCGTGACGCGCCGAGGCGCTCCTGAATTGCGAACGGATCCGGGAGCTTGGACGCCCGTAGGGTGGAGGCATGAGCATCTCCGCAGCTGCCCTGACCGATGTCGATGCCCAACTCGTGGAACGCGTTCGTCTCGCGATCTACCGCCAGTACGCCACAACTGGTGCGCAACCGCATCGCTCGGACGTCGCAACGGCGCTCGGGCTGCAGGAGGACGTGGTCGATGCGGCGTTCACGCGCCTCGCGGAGCAGCGGCACATCGCGCTCGACGTGCGCGGCGACATCGTGATGGCCCACCCGTTCGCCTCCACGAACCTCGGCTTCAGCGTGATGGGCGACCGCACGCTCTGGTGGGGCGGGTGCGCGTGGGACTCGTTCGCCGTCCCGCACCTCGTGCCGGGCGCATCGAGTGTCCTCGTCGCGACGACGTGTCCGGGATGCGGCGCCGCCCACGCCTGGACCGTCACGAACGAAGCGCCGCCGGCCGGCGACCAGCTCGCCCACTTCCTCGTTCCGACCACCCACATCTGGGACGACGTCGTCCACGCGTGCGGCAACCAGCGGATCTTCTGCGGTGAGGTGTGCATCGCATCGTGGCTCGCCGAGACGGGGAACGAACGCGGGTCAGTGTTCGACCTCGCGACGCTGTGGCGGCTCGCATCGCGCTGGTACGAGGGTCGACTCGACTCCCCGTACACAAGACGGGAGCCGATCGCCGCTGCCGCATACTTCGCGGAGGTCGGCCTGTCCGGCGCCTTCTGGGGCCTCCCGGACTGAGCCAGTCTGATCCGGTCTGACCCGGTGTGTTCACAACTCAGGACCGCCTCGGCGTGTCGGAGCAGAATCCGGCGGATCGACCGCGGCACGCCGGGGCGCTCCTGAATTGCGAACGGGAACGGAGTGGCTGGACGGGGAGCCTCGAATCCCAGCGGGGTGCACGATGGGCGGCCGGAATCGACGGCGGAGGGCGGCCGAAACCCACCCCGGACGGGTGAATGGGCGTGTCAGCGGTAGCCCCGGTAGACTGGAGGCGTGACGGATGCACGAGCCCAGCTCATCGACTACATCTCGGCCGAGGCCGTATTCCACGGTGACTTCACCCTGACCAGCGGGAAGAAGGCGACGTATTACGTCGACCTGCGCAAGGTCAGTCTCGATCACCGGGTCGCCCCGCTGATCGGTCAGGTGATGATCGACCTCATCGCCGACGTCCCTGACGTCTTCGCGGTCGGTGGTCTCACCATGGGTGCGGACCCCATCGCCTCGGCCGTCCTGCACCAGGGCGCAGCGCGTGGACTCACGTACGACGCGTTCGTCGTGCGCAAGGAGCCCAAGGACCACGGTCGTGGCCGCCAGGTCGAGGGCCCGGACCTCGAGGGCAAGCGCGTGATCGTCCTCGAAGACACCTCCACAACGGGCGGATCGCCGCTCGCCGCGATCGAAGCCCTCAAGAAGGTCGGCGCGATCATCGCCGGCGTCGCCGTGGTCGTCGACCGCAACACGGGCGCGCGCGAGATCATCGAAGCCGCCGGTTACCCCTACTTCGCGGCCATCGGCCTGGAAGACCTGGGACTCGCCTGATGTCCACCGACGGTTCTGATCGCAACGGAGCACCTGAACCGCACGAGGTCGAGGACGGCACCGATTGGCTGCTGTCCCAGCTCGGCGACGACGAAATCGATGGCACGGGTGCCGTCGACGTCGTCCGTCCGGATGCGCAGGACGATGCGATCGGGACCGACGGTGAGAGCGACGCCGATGCTGTCGATCCGCACGTCACGGAGCAGCAGGCTGCTGAGCCGCAGACAGCTCGGTTGACCACGCCCACCGAAGACTGGGCCGATGCCGCGACTCGCGTCATCCCGGTGATCCCAGCGGCGCCGGCGCCTGTCGAGCCGGTTGTGTCTGTCGAGCCAGGAGTGCCTGTCGAATCGGCTGTGCCCGTCGAGACGCCCAGTACGACCGGTCCGATCGACGCGAGTGCGTTCTCCTCAGAGGCGGAACTCCTCGCGTGGTGGCAGAGCCAGTTGGCCGCCAAGCAACAGGCGGCAGGAGAGCCGGTCGAACCCGCAGCGCCTGCCGAGTCCAGTGCGCCGGTTGAACCCGCAGCGCCAGCCGAGCCCGCCGCCCCTGCGGAACCAGCTCAGACCGCCGTGCACCCGAACGCGCTCACGCTGCCTCCGCTCGGCGCAGCCGACGGTGCCGGCCGCGTCGACCCGGTCGCTGCGCCGACTGCTGCTCCTGCTCCGAGGGACGACGACGCCGCGTCGACCAACCCGAGCGGCCTCATCTACAACGAACTCACCGTCGACACCGATGCGGTGCTCCTCGCCGCACCGACCGCCGCGTTCCGCACCCCCACGAACCCCGTGCCCGTTCCACCCGTCATCGAGGACGGTTCGTGGAGCCTCGGCAACGCCGATGATCCAGACGATGCGTCACCGGTCGATGCGCCGGGCAGCGCGTTCCGTCGACCCCAGGCGCCCGAGGACATCGAGACGGCTGCGCTGCCGATCGTCGGTGCGCTCGCCTCGAACGACCCCATCGCGTGGGCGTCGATCGAGGACAGCTCACCGGCGCACGCTGAGGCCGCCGTCGCGGCTGACGCCGCAGACGAGGCTGGGACCGAACTGGCCGATGAGGCCGATGTGGCCGAGCAGGACCTGCCGACCGAGTCGTGGAGCCTTGCAGAATCCGCCGACGACGACTTGATCGACGACGGCGCCGTCGTCACCCCGCCGGCCGGATTCACCTTCGCCGGCATCCCCGATGCCGGCCCCATCGACACGCCTGCAGATCTGCGTCCGCCTGTCGTGGAGACGCCTGAGCCGGAGCCCGCTGCGATCGAGGCTGAGCCGGTCGCCGAGGCAGAGGCCGTCGAGCCGGATGCTGCGGATCTTGCCGAACCGGAGTTCGCGCCTGCGGCCGAGCCGGAGGTCGCGCCTACGGCCGAGACGGTCGTCGCCGAACCGTCCGTGGTGGATGAAGCAGCCTCGGATGTCGACGCGCCAGCATCGTTCGACACCGACACCGACACCGACACCGACACCGACACCGACACCGACATCGACATCGACATCGACACCGAGGCCGAGAACGACTCCACCGCCGTGGCCTCGGTACCAGGCGTCGCGCTGACGGCTCCCGTCGTATCCGGGATTCCGTTCACGCTCGACCCCGTCGACACCGATCTCACGAGCACCGATCCCGGAGACGACCTCGGCGAGGTCAGCGATGAGACGCGCCCGTTCGACAGCCTCGGCGGCCCGATCACCACCGTCCCGGAGACGCCTGCCGCGTCCGCGTTCGGCGCTGCGGCGGCGAAGACTTTCCCAGAAGCCGACGATGAGGACTCGGACGAGCCGACGTCGACGCACTCGATCACCGAGCTCATCGCGACGATCGGTGTCGACACCACGGCCCAGCCGGCCAGCCCGTTCGGCGAGGAGCCGTTCGTGTGGGATCTCGCCCCGAACGACGCTCCTGACCCGCTCGTCCAGGCGGCACCTGCCACGGCTCCCGTCGCACTGCCGGACGTGCAGTGGGATGCGGCGGTGCTGCCGCCCGTGCTCCCTCCGGTCAGCTCGGCATCGCCCTCGGAACTCGCGCAATCGGACGATGCCGATGCGACGACGGCGATCGACGCTCCCGTCACCGACTCCCTCGCGGCCGCCTCCCTGCACGCGGAAGCGCTGCAGGACGACCTCGTCAGCGGGCCGCTGTCCGGCGCGATCAGCGTCGTCGGCGACGAAACGATCGCGACGGACGAATCGCTCACGCAGGACCCGCCGGTCGATGCCGAAGCAGTCATCGATGCTCCGGAAGCCGTGCTCCCGGATGCCGATGCCGATGCCGCGGCTGTAGCGGAAGCTCAGCCGGAGGTCGAGTCCGACGGTCCTCCGAGTGACGATGACACCGAAGCCGTCGGAGGCCCGGATGCAGCCGACGCCGAGCCGATCGACCTCTTCCCCACCCTGACGCTCACGCCGTTCGAGGCGCGCATCGCGGACGGCGACGAACAGCCGGCCGCAGCCGAGGAACGGCCGTTCGATGACCTGATCGCGCCCTGGGCTGCCGCTCCCGTGGCTGCAGAGGTGCCGACCGAGGGCACTACTTCATCTGAGGTCCTTGCTGAGCCCACCGTTTCACCGGAGGTTCCGACCGAGGACGAGGCTTCAGTTTCGGACGAGGCTGTCGCTTCGGACGAGCCTTCAGCTTCGGACGAGGCTTCCACCCCGGACGAGACTGTCGCTCCGGCTGCACCCGTGATTGCGCCCGCTTCGCCGGATGTCACCGCGGCGCCTGTCATCGACCTCGGCGGGTACGCGATCGATCCCGAGGAACTCGACGACGACTTCGACGACGAGATCGTGCAGTTCGACGCGGCTCCGTTGCCCGCGAGTGCTGCGGCCCCGGTCGCCGGATTCGCTGCTGCTGCTGCTGCTGCTGCCGATGCTGCGGCCCACGAACCCGAGACTCCCGCCGAGGCTGCGCCCAACGAGCTGGAGACGGCTGCGGCGGAGCCCGCTGCATCCGTACCGGCTCCCGAAGCGTCGCCCGTGACCGAAGCGGACACCGGAGACGTCCTCGACGCCGCTGAAGCGGAATCGGCGTCCCTCGCTGCCGCTGAGCCGGAGCCCGTCAGCGAGGAGCTCCGCCTCGAATCGCTCTTCGATCTGGGGCCGGACACCGACCTGGTCGATGTCATCTCTCCAGCGGAGCCCGCGGAGGAGATCCCACTTCCGACGCCCGCCTACGGGACGTCTGTGCGTCGCGGTGACGTCGCCGCCGATGCTGCCACCGCTGACACTGCCGACGCCGACGCGGTTGCCCCCGGAGCCGACGGTGTCGACGTCGCTGCCGGGCAGACGTCCGAGGACGTGCCGGCGAGCATCGATCCCGTCGAACCGGAGCAGTCCGTCACTCCGACCTCCGAATCCTTCACGCCGATCGAGACCGGCTGGCTCGCCGCAGGTGCGGCCGCTGCCGGGACCGATCCGGCGATCTTCGCAAGCGGGCCGGACGGACTCGTGGAGCCGGTCGTGCCGGCGCCGACAGAGGAGACTGACGCGTCGTCATCGACGGCGTTCGCATCGCCATCGGCTCCGGAGTTCGGCTCTGGCCCGCTCCTGCTGGGGGACGATGCGACGGCCGCCGTGTTCGGCACCGCTCCCGTCGAGGACTTCGCGGACGGCGAGACGACTGACGAGCCGACTCCGGATGCTGCCCTCGGCGGCGCGCACGCTGCCGGCGCCGAGTTCCTTCCCGGTGCGACCGGGGTTGCTGGGGTAGCTGAAGTTGGGGCAGCCGGGCTTGCCGGAGCAGCGGTCGGCGCGGGTGCGCTCGGCTTCAGCTCGCCCGATGGGCGTACGGTGCGCGAGGAATCGCCGACCGCGGGAGAGGCGACGCCTCCTCGACGCCAGGCCGCCGCGGACGACTCCACGTTCCCCGAGTACGTCGATGATGCGCACGCACCGCGCGGGGTCCCGCGCTGGCTGCTGTGGACGGTCGTCGGACTCGCGATCGCGGTGCTGATGCTCGGTGCGTTCTATCTCGGAACGCTCGTCGGTGGTGCGGGAGCGTCGACGTCGTCGGCGCCGGCCTCCGTCGGGACGACGTCGGTGGATGCCTCGGCCGTCGTGTCGCCTGACGTCGCGGCGTTCGCCGTCTCGTCACCCGCGGTCGCGTAGCCAGCCGTCCCGGAGCAGTAGCCCGTCGCAGCCGACCCGGCTCACGCGATCGTGTGCTGTTCGCAATTCAGGACGGCCGCGGCGGGTCGACGCGCCGAACCGGCGTGTCGGACGCGACGCGCCGACGCGCTCCTGAATTGCGAACATCGCGGGGCGCTCTACTTGGGGGGCTCCGGGGTGCGCAAAACGCATCGGGCCGCCCCACGATGTGCGAGTGACGGGTCAGGGAGCGGAGTCGTACAGCTCGGTCTCGAGCGGCTCGCTGCGCACGAGGTCGATGACGCCGCCGAGGATCTCGTTCGGCCGGAACGGGTACTTGGCGATCTCCGCGTCATCGCTGATGCCCGTCATCACGAGGACCGTGTGGAGTCCGGCCTCGATGCCGGCGACGATGTCGGTGTCCATCCGGTCGCCGATCATGCCCGTGTTCTCCGAGTGCGCGCCGATCTTGTTGAGCGCCGAGCGGAACATCATCGGGTTCGGCTTGCCGACGACATAGGGCTCCTTGCCCGTCGCCTTCGTGATGAGGGCCGCGATGGCGCCGGTCGCCGGCATCGGGCCGTCGGCGCTCGGGCCGGTGGCATCGGGGTTCGTCACGATGAACCGTGCGCCGGCGGCGATGAGACGGATCGCCTTCGTGATGGCCTCGAACGAGTAGTTGCGGGTCTCGCCGACGACGACGTAGTCGGGGTCGGTCTCGGTCATGATGAACCCGGCCTCGTGCAGCGCGGTCGTGATGCCGGCCTCGCCGATGACGAAGGCCGAGCCGCCCGGCTCCTGCTCGGCGAGGAATGCAGCCGTCGCGAGCGCGGACGTCCAGATGCGCTCCTCCGGGACGTCGAGGCCGGAGGCGCGGAGGCGGGCTGCGAGGTCGCGAGGGGTGAAGATCGAGTTGTTCGTCAGGACGAGGAAGGGGGTGCCCTGGTCCTTCCACTGCTGGAGGAGTTCCGCTGCTCCCGGGAGCGCGTGGTTCTCGTGGACGAGCACGCCGTCCATGTCTGTGAGCCAGCATTCGACTTCATCGCGTCGCGACATGGTGTCCTCCGTCGTGTCCGTGGGATGCGGCACGGCGGCCGCAGCGGGGAGCCGGCGGCGGCGCCGGCGTCAGCAGTACCAGTCTGGCATGCCCCGCACTGTTCGCAATTCCGGAACTCCGGGCCGGAATCCGGCGAATCCGGCCGATTTCGCGCCGATTCGTCACTCCTGTCACACCTTTCCCGGAATTGCGGACGGGGTGACGTTCGCAGCTCAGGAGCGATACGGCGGGTAGATTTGGCTGGTGACAGACGCTGCGAACGACCCGGACCCGACGATCGACGGACGGATCGAGCCACCCGCGACCCACGAACAGTCCACGGCCGGCGTCGGCCCCTGGCAGGGCGAATGGCCGGATGAGCCGCACTACGACGAGGACCTGCTGCGCGCGGGCGACACCCGCAACGTCATCGATCGCTACCGGTACTGGAGCATGGAGGCGATCGTCGCCGACCTCGACGAGCACCGCCACCCGTTCCACGTCGCCATCGAGAACTGGCAGCACGACATGAACATCGGGTCGATCGTGCGCACCGCCAACGCGTTCGCGGCCGACACTGTCCACATCGTCGGTCGTCGTCGTTGGAACAAGCGCGGCGCGATGGTGACCGACCGGTACCAGCACGTCCTGCACCACACCGACATCGAGGCGCTCGTCGCCTGGACCGCGGAGGAGGGTGTGCCGATCATCGCGATCGACAACGTGCCAGGCTCCGTCATCATCGAGACGTTCGAGTTCCCCGAGCGATGCCTGCTCCTCTTCGGGCAGGAGGGGCCCGGCCTCTCTCCCGAGGCGATCGCTGCGGCGGACGCCGTGGTGGAGATCAGCCAGTTCGGGTCGACGAGGTCGATCAACGCCTCGGCTGCAGCGGCCGTCGCGATGCATTCGTGGGTCATACAGCACGTCCGGTTCGGGACGAACTGAGTCGACGCAGGACGCGCGATCGGCCTCGTCTCGCCCGACCCGTCCCATCGCGTCGGGGCCAGCCCTGATCAGAACTCAGTTTTGTCTCAGTTTTTCCCAAGGGTTCATCTTCTTCCGGTACTGCCGCGATGATCGGGCCATAATCGGAAGCGGAGTCAGACTCCACCGCTGAACCCGATCTTCCGGACGACCCGATGTTACGGAAGCCATCATTCGGAACCCGAATCCCGGACGATGCGATCGGCGGCCCACCCGAAGAACGAAGTGTCACAGATGACCCGATCACATCTGCGCGTCAGCTTGCCCGAACTCGCCGGCCGCACCCCCAAGTCACAGACCCGCCCCGTCGCAGCAAACCGCTCTCGCACGATCACCCGGATCGTGCTCCCGGCAGCGATCGCCGTCGCTGTCGTCGTCGGCGTCTCATCGCCCGCGCTCGCCTCGGTTGTGGCCGCCGGTCCGGTCGATGGCGCCGCGACGTCGTTCACCGCACCCGTCCCGCACGAGGCCCCAGCCGACACCGCCGCGGGTGGTGCATCTGCCGCTGTCGCCGATCCCTCCGTGCTCGCGGGGCCGGCCGGCGCGCTCGTCGTCTCCCTGCTCGTGTGGGGCGCGGGTGCGGTGTTCGCGACCCGTCGGCGTGCGCTCGCTGAGCAGCGCGAAGCGGCACTCGCGCAGTAGTCACGCAGCGGTCGCGCACCGGAGTTGCGCACAGGTCGTGCGGCAGCCAGGGGAATCCCGGGCGATGTCGCGTCATGATCGGCGCGCGCCAGACTCTCCCAGGTGACCAGCACCGTCGATCAGCCCACCCGAACGGGCGCACCGACACCCGGACCTCCGGCACCCGAGCTGGGCGATACTCGACACCCGAAGGCGAGCACCCGATGACGCGATCCCTCCCCAGCAACCTGCCCGAGCCGTACATCGGCATCGGGGCGGATTCCGACGTGAACCCGAACGCCGTCTCGAAGCGGGACGCGCTTCAGGACCTCGCGGCGGGCCCTGGCGCCGGGGCGCGACGCCGTCCCATCGCGACCGCTGTCGGCTCCAACCTCGGGGTCGCCGTCGCCGCGATGCTCGGAGTCCTCCTCATCGCGATCCTCGCCGCGAGTCCCGCGCGGGCAGCCGGCACGCACATCGCGCCCGCTCGCATCGCCGAGCCGATGGTCGCCCCTCGGATCGCCGACGTCGCACCGTGGCTCGCCGGGCCGGGGATGATCGTGGCCGCGGCCGTCCTCGTCCTCGGGGTCGGCGCACTGCTGGTGGCGAACCGACGCCCGTCGCGTTCGCGGTAGCGCGCCGCCGCCTACCCGATGAGGCTCGGCCGCAGGTCGCGCAGCGTCCTGGCGTGCGTCATCCGGATGACGCCGATCGCGGCGAGGCTCAACGCGATCGCCATCCAGGCCAGCAGCACGCCGGCGTCCTGCACCGCGGCATCGATGCGTCCGCCGTACATCAGCTGACGCATGCCGTCGACGGCGTAGGACATCGGCAGGACGTGGTGCAGCCAGGCGAGCGGCGCAGGCAAGGTCTGCCACGGGAACGTGCCGCCGGCCGTCACGAGCTGCATGACCATGAGCACCAGCCCGAGGAACTGCCCGACGCTGCCCAGCCACACGTTGAGCGTCAGGATGATCGACGCGAACGTGAGCGATGCGAGCGCCATCATCCCGTACGTCCACAACGGATTGTGGATGTCGAAGTGCAGCACCCCCGCGAGGATCCCGAACAGCGCGATCATCTGGATCGCCCCCAGGATGCCTGGCGTCAGCCAGCCGGCGAGCGTCACCTTGATCGGGCTGTGCAGCGCCGTGATCGCACGACGCGAGACGGGCTTCACGATGAGGAACAGCGCGTAGATGCCGATCCACGCAGCCAGGCTCACGAAGAACGGTGCGAGGCCGGCGCCGTACGTCCCAGCGTTCGTGACCGAGGTCGACGACAGCTTGACGGGGTCGGCGATCGTCTTGGCTTGCAGGGCACGCGAGTCTGCCGTGGTCGCCGGGATCGCGTCGACACCGGACTGGAGGCCGTCGCGAAGGGTCGTGACCCCCTGCTGGAGCGTTCCGATGCCGGCCTGCAGCGTCACGAGGCCGTCACGCAGTGCAGCGGCGCCGTCCGCGGCCTGCTGGGTCCCGGATGCGAGGGCCGGCGTGCCGTTGGCGAGCTGACGGGCGCCACCGGCGACCTGCTGCGCTCCGCTGTTGAGCGCGTCGATCTGGGAGACGGTGCCCTGGACCTTGTCATTGACGGTGTTCGCGTCGCTCGCTGCCGCATCGAGCTTGGCGAGGATGGCGTCGATCTGGTCCTGAGAGAGATGCTGATCGGTCAGCGCCTGCACGATCTGCGCTCGCGCGGCCGGCAGCTGGTCCACGACCTGCTGTGCGACCCCGCCGATCTGATCCGCCTTCCCGGCCAGCTCCGACGTCCCACCGGCGACCCGCTCGGCGCCGGACGCCAGCTGGTCGGTCTGGGACGGCAGATTCGCGGTGCCCGCGGCGAGCTGCGCCGTCCCGTCCGCGAGCGACTGCGCGCCGGCCACGGCCGTACCCGCGCCATCGTGCAGCTTGTTCGTGCCGTCGAGGATCTGGGTGGCGCCCGTCGCCGCATCCTGCAGCTTCACCCGGATGGTGTCGAGCGCGTCGAGGAACTGCCCGGCAGCCTTCTCGTTCACGGTCTTCACGATCGTGGCCTTGATCTGCTTGACCGCCTGCTCGCCGATCGTCGAGGCCAGGTAGCTGTTCGCGTCGTTCGTCGTGAGGATGACGTCCGCCTGCCTCGGATCGCTGCCGGCGGCAGAGCTGAGCGCCTTCGAGAAGTCGGCCGGGATCGTCACGCTGAAGTCGAACGTGCCGTCGTTGACGCCCCGCTTGCCATCCGCAGCAGAGACCTGCTGCCACGCGAACGAGCCGTCCTTGATGAGCTGCTCCGCGATCGTGTCGCCGAAGTTCTCGTACCCCGTCTCGGTGCTCGTGGATCCCTCGTCGTCGACGATGAGCGCGACGGGCACCTGGTCGAGCTTCGCGTACGGGTCCTGGTTGGCCCACAGGTAGAGGCCGCCGTAGAGCAGTGGCACTGCCATCAGGGCGATGAGGGCGAGCCGCGACATCGGCGTCGCCCAGAGACGGGCGAGTTCGGCGCGGACCATGGCGAAGATCTTCACGATCGATCCTTCTGGAGGAGAGGTGTGCGTGCGGTGTGCACGGGGGAAATCGAGGGGGTGCGGTGCGTGGGGGACGCGGGTGACGTCATGTCCAGTCCTTCTGGAGGACCTGACGCGGGTGACGTCATGTCCAGTCTTTCTGGAAGAGGGGCACGAGCTCGTCGGTCGCGTTCTCGGACACGGGGGCATCGGCTGTCGCGTTGATGGCGGTGGCCGATGCGTCGCCGGCGATCACGAGGATCGCGTAGTCGCGGGCGGCGAGGTGCCGCGCGATGGTCCACCATTCGAGCGGGTCGCCGCCGTGGCGGTCTGGGGAGACGAGGACGAGGCCCGTGACGTCCTTCCGCAGGACGGCGAGCTCCGTGAGGAGTCGGACGCGCTGGGTCGGGGGAGCCGTGGAGATCGCGTTGCGGCTGATCGAGGAGAGACCGAGGTCGTCGAGGGTCCGGTTCACGGCGAAGAGGTGGCTCGGCCGGCCGGCGAACATCAGCTCCTCGGCGACCACGCCCGCGACGGTGACGTCACTGGCCGGTTCGGACACGTCCGGGGCGTCGATGAGGGCGACGTGGCGGCGCATCGCCCGGTTGTCGACCCCGCCGTCGATGTGGACGGTGCCGGTGTCCGGCTTCATCCGACCGGAGGCGATGAGGCCGAGGACGGTGGGGCGCTGCTCGGTCTCCGCGCGCGCGAAGGTGGCTTCGCCCGTGCGGAAGGACAGGGTCGTCGGCTCGAGGATGAGGCCGTTCTTGCCCTTCGAGACGTCGGTCAGCTCAACGCGCATCGCTCGGCTCCTGGTGGTGTGTGGTGGATGGGACAGGGGGTGCTGGGGTGGGCCCTGGGGTGGGCCCTGAGTCTGGCCATGGGTTCGGTGCAGAGTCGGGTACCTGGGTGTCCGAGGCCTGAGGCGGCGCCACCGTCGCAGCCGCGAGGGCGTCGGCCTCCCGCCAGGACAGCCCGGCGATGCTGAGCGTCGTGCGCATCACGAGCCGGCGGCCGTCCTCTGTGGCGAGCTCTGTCTGCGTCGCCTCTTCGAGGACCGCGATGGCGGCGCTCTCGATGAGGCGGGCGAGCGTTGCCGCATCGATGTCGCTGCGGATGGTGCCGACCGCGACTCCGGCCGCGACCGTGTCGCGCAGCAGGGTTCTGACGGGTTCGAGCGCCCTGGCGGTGACCGCGCGGAGCGGGCCGCGGACGGCGAGGGGTGCCATCACGCGAACGTGGTCGACCTCGGTCCAGAGCATGTCGCCGATGAGCGCGATCATGGTCAGCGGGTCGTCGTGGCGGACGGAACCGACGGCTCTCGCGACGCGCTCGGCCCCGGCGATGACGACCGCGTTGACGAGTTCGTCGCGGGTGGCGAAGTGGCCGTAGACGGAGCGGCGGGTGAGGCCGGCGGCTGCCGCGATGGTTTCGAGGCTGGCGTCGGGATCGCTGCGGAGTGCCGTGGCCGCCGCTTCGAGCAGCGCTTCGCGGTTCTCCGTGGCGTCGCGGCGGGTGGCGCGCGGGGCTGATTGGGAGGTGGATTGACCGGTGGGGGTACCGCGCCGAACGCCGCTCTGGGACGATGGGGGCCGAGTGGACGGCGACTGAGCTGGTTGGGCGGTGGGCATGCTCCGATTCTAGTAACTTGCACAGGCGTGTGCAAGATAGCCGGACGCGGTGCCCAGCGAGCTCTCAGGCGGCCGCGCGCCCAGCGTTCTCCGTGATCGCCTCCCGGGAACGGAGGTATGGTGGAGAGGTGACCGGCGAAGATCTACTCAGTCCTCCTCCGACCCTCCTGCCTGCAGACGATGCGGTCGATCGGGAGCTCTTCGCCGCGGTCGGGTCCATCGAGGCCCTCGCCGAAATCGTTGCCAAGCACCCGGCATCGCCGCTCGCCTGGGCGCTCCTGGCGGACGCCGTCCACGACCCGCAGTCACCCGTCCCCGGCTACGCCGCGGCACGTGTCGGCTACCACCGCGGTCTCGACGCGTTGCGCGCCGCCGGCTGGCGTGGACGCGGCCCCATCCCGTGGTCGCACGAGCCGAACCGCGGTGTGCTCCGCGCCCTCTACGCGCTCCGCCGCTCGGCCAAGGCCATCGGTGAGGACGGCGAGGTCGAGCGCCTCACCACCTTCCTGAACGACGCGGATCCGCAGGCCGCCCGCGAGATCGAGGCCGCCATCGCGGCTGCCGCACCGCCGACGTCGGCGATCGTGATCCTCGGGACCGACTGAGCCGCTGACGACCAGCGTCATCGTTCCTCCACCGGCACGATGACGGGTCGTTCTCTCCCCAGCCCGAGCAGGGACCGCGGTCCCCATGCCTCCTCCGATACGATGGACGGGTGCGTGCATGAGGCGCTTGTCCGGCAGTGGGCAGGCGTCCGGCCCGTCGGTCGATGAACCCGCGAGGGCATCGCTGCGGCGCAACGGGCACGCGAGAATCAGAAGGGGTGGCATCCGGATGCCAGCAATCGTCATCATCGGCGCCCAGTGGGGCGACGAAGGCAAGGGGAAGGCGACAGACCTCCTCGGCGACCGCATCGACTATGTCGTCAAGTTCAACGGCGGCAACAACGCCGGACACACGGTCGTCGTCGGCAACGAGAAGTACGCGCTGCACCTGCTGCCGTCCGGCATCCTGACGGATGGGGTGATCCCGGTCATCGCCAACGGTGTCGTCATCGACATCGAGGTGCTGTTCCACGAGCTCGAGGCGCTGCAGGCCCGCGGCCTCGACGTGTCGCGCCTGCTCGTCAGTGCCAACGCGCACGTCATCACGCAGTACCACCGCACGATCGACAAGGTCACGGAGCGCTTCCTCGGCAAGCGTCAGATCGGCACGACCGGCCGTGGCATCGGACCGGCGTACGCCGACAAGATCAACCGCGTCGGCATCCGCATCCAGGATCTGTTCGACGAGAACATCCTGCGGCAGAAGGTCGAGGGCGCGCTCGACCAGAAGAACCACCTGCTGGTCAAGGTCTTCAACCGTCGTGCCATCACCGTCGACGAGATCGTCAACGACCTCCTGTCGTACGCCGAGCGCCTGCGGCCCATGGTCGCGGACACCGCGCTTGTGCTCAACAAGGCGCTTGACGACGGCAAGGTCGTCCTCTTCGAGGGCGGCCAGGCCACCATGCTCGATGTGGACCACGGCACGTACCCGTTCGTCACGTCCTCCAACGCCACCTCGGGCGGTGCGGCCACCGGTTCAGGCGTCGCCCCCAACCGTCTTGAGCGTGTGATCGGCATCGTCAAGGCGTACACGACGCGTGTCGGCGCCGGTCCGTTCCCGACCGAGCTGTTCGACGAGTCCGGCGACTACCTGCGCTCGAAGGGGTTCGAGTTCGGGACCACGACCGGTCGTCCGCGTCGTGTCGGCTGGTACGACGCGCCCATCGCGCGCTACTCGGCCCGCATCAACGGTGTGACGGACTTCGTGCTCACGAAGCTCGACATCCTCGACGAGCTCGAGACCATCCCCGTGTGCGTCGCCTACGAGGTCGATGGCGTCCGGGTCGACGAGGTGCCGGTGTCGCAGAGCGACTTCCACCACGCGATCCCGATCTACGAGGAGTTCCCCGGTTGGCAGGAGGACATCACCGGTGTCCGCCGCTTCGAGGATCTGCCCAAGAACGCGCAGGACTACGTCCTCGCGCTCGAGCGCATCAGCGGTTCGCGGATCTCCGCCATCGGTGTCGGCCCGGGTCGCGACGCGATCGTGGTCCGTCACGACCTGATCGGCTAGTTCGGGTCGTCGGTCGCCGAAACGCAGTCACGTCACGAAGGCCGTCCCGCTCACGCGGGGCGGCCTTCGTCGTCCCCGCTCCGGTCGGATCTCCACAATTCAGGAACATCTGCGGCATTCAGGACGATCGAGCCGATCTGCGGGCCATTCCGTCCTGAATTCCGTCAACCTTCCTGAATTCTGAAACCCCGTCGGGTGTCGTCGGTCACCTGGGGCTGTTCAGAATTCCGGAATTCTGGCGCGATTTGCCGCCTCTCGACGCGAAAACGGCCGTTTTCGGCCGAATCGGCGCGGAAGTTCCGGAATTGCGCACAGCTCCGGCGGCATGGAACTTCCGGAATTGCGCGCGGCTCGTGGCGGGCGGAAGTTCCGGAATTGCGCACAGCTCGGGCGGCGCGGAGCATCCGGAAATCATGCACAGCTCAGGCGGCGCGGAGGCGCAGCTCAGACGACGCTGAAACCGGGCGGCAGCGGGGTGCGACCGGTCAACGCGAGCAGCACCTGCTCGCCATCTCCACGGAGGGCGGCGATTCCAGCCGCCAACGATGCCGCCTCCTCGACGAGCAGCGGAGGGATCGCGGCTTCCTGCCCGGTGGCCCGCGCGATGTCGAGCGTGTGGACGACGAGCTCGAACACGCGCGTGCGCAGGTACTCGTGCAGCGGGATGCCCATGCCGCCGAGCGAAACGAGGCGGTCGGGATGTTGCCGGCCGATGGCATCGATCGCCGCATCCCGCAGAGCAGTCACATGCGCGACCGGGTCGTCGCCCAGCGCCCGCCCGGCGTCGAATCCGCGCAAGGCGATGGCCTCCGGGTTCGTGTAGGTGAGGTAGATCTGGCCGTAGTAGTCGGCTGAGCTGTCGATCGACACGGTCTCTGGCTCGTCGAGGGCCAGGTATTCGATGACCGTGATGATGGCGCGCGAGGTGTGACCGACGAGTGCGCGGACGTCCCAGACGCCGAGCCCGGGGTTGCTCCACTGCTGCGGGCGGATGTGCCGGACGGTGCGGATGAACGCATCGCAGGCCTGTTGATAACGAGCCAGGTCGGTCATGCCTCATCGTGCCACGCTGTTCGCAATTCCGGAACTGTTGTCGCGAATCCGGCTGAAATCATCGGTGTCGCCCCGAAACACCCTGTTTCGACCGCAGAGTTCCGGAATTGCGAACATCTCGACGCGCGCACGCCCACACGCCCCACACGCACGATGCCGCACAGCACTTCCAGAATTCAGGAACGTTGACGGAATTCAGGACGAAACACCGCCGGAATCGGCCCGATCGTCCTGAATCGTGCAGATGATCCTGAATTGTGAAAACGGCAGGCGATGGTCGGGCAGAATGGCGGGGTGACTGACACGAACCCGTACCTGCTGCTCGGCTCCTACACCTCGGACATGGACGGCACCGGCGCCGGCATCAGCCTGCTCCGCCAGGACGACGCCGGCACGCTCCGTCTCGTGCACCGGACCGAAGCGGCATCGCCGTCGTTCCTCACACTGCATCCGACGCTGCCCATCCTCTACGCGGCGAGCGAAGGGACCGGTACGGCGCTCGCGTTCAAACGTTCAGGCGAATTCGGCCTCGTCCCGCTCGGCGGCCCGATCGAGGCCGGCGACTCCGTCTGCCACGTCACCGCGCTGCCCGACGCATCCGGTCTGATTGCCAGTTGCTATGGAGACGGCCGGGTCGTCGACATCCCGCTCGCCGCCAACGGTTCGTTCGGCGGCGAGCCGTTCCTCGGCGAAGCATCGGTCGACCCGTACGCATCACCCCGGACGGTGGAGGCCGAAGCCGCCGATGCCGGTGAGGACGCGCTCACCCAACTGGCGGTCGAGGCCGCGGTCGCGGATGCGCTGCCGTCCCGCCCGTCCCGTGCGCACGCATCGGCGATGCTGCCGGACGGACGCCTGGCGACGACCGATCTCGGCCACGACACCGTGCGCGTCTGGCAGATCCGCGGGAAGCGCATCGTCCTCGATCACACCGTCGTGCTCCCGGAGGGCGTCGGCCCCCGCCACCTCGTCACCCACCCGAGCGGCCATCTGCATGTCGTCACGGAGTACTCCAACGAGGTCTTCACCCTCGCACCGGATGGCACCGGTCACTGGCACATCGTGTCCGCCGTCCTCGCTGCGGCGCAGGGCATGCGGGAGGGCGACTTCCCGTCCGAGATCAGCCTCGCGGCATCGCGCGATCAGTTGCACGTGGGCATCCGCGGCAGCAACCTCATCGCGACGCTCGCCGTCCAGGGCGACGGCTCGAAGCTGCAGTCGGTCGGCGATGTCGAATGCGGCGGCGACTGGCCCCGTCACCACCTCGAATCCGGCAACCTGTTGCACGTCGCGAACCAGTTGTCGGACACCATCGCGACCTTCCGTCTCGATGAGCGCACCGGCGTCCCGACGACGCTCGTCGGCACGCTCGACACCGGTTCGCCGACCTGTCTGCTCTTCGCCTAGTACGGAACCAGCCACAACTGACAGCTCGCGAGCTGGCACTCGTGGTCGGTCTGACCGGCACCAGAGCAGCCACAACTGACAGCTCGCGAGCTGGCACCGGTGGCGGTTCTGACCAGTGCGAAAACCGCCACAACTGACAGCTCGCGGGCGGGCAATCGCGGCGGCTGCGGGGACCTATGCTGGACGCGTGACTGCACGACGACCTGAACCGCGCCCCATCGACGGCCGCACCATCCGACTCGAACCGCTCACAGAGGCACACCACGAGGCCCTCTTCGCGGCGATCGGCCACCCCGAGGTCTTCGCGGGCGGATACGGCGGCGGACCGCAGGGCCTCCCGAGAACGCAGGCGGAATTCGCCGCGTTCGCAGCGGGGTACTTTGCGGGCGACAACCGCAACACCTATGCGATCCGCCTCGTCGGTGGCGACCACGACGGCCTCGTCGTCGGGACGAGCACGCTCGGCGACTTCGTCGAATCCGATGAGCACGCCCACATCGGCTGGACCGCCTACGACCCGCGCGTCTGGGGCACGGCGGTCAACGTCGAAGCCAAACTGCTCCTCCTGCAGCTCGCCTTCGACGCCGGGTTCGGCCGGGTGAAGATCCAGGCCGACGAGCGGAACGCCCACTCGCGTGCCGCCATCGCGAAACTCGGTGCGACGTTCGAGGGCATCGTGCGTCGTGACAAGCGCCGGGCCGACGGCAGCTGGCGGAACACCGCCCTGTTCTCCGTCGTTGTGGAGGAGTGGGCCGAGGTGCGCGATGGGCTGCTCGCGCGCCTCGATCGGCACCCGGGTCCGGTGGTTCTCCGCTCGATCTGAGCGCGGCGCGCACCACTGCATCGCGCATAACTCCTCCACAACGGGGCGGACCGATGCCGCTCCCGCGGAATCACGGCGATGTGTCCGGGGCGGCATCAAAATCGAAGGAGCTATGCTCGACCCTCCACCGCGGGGACGGACAGGCGCTGCACATATGTGCAGATTTGCGCAGCATAGCCGCAGCAAGCGCTTGACGCCGGAACGACCGCCGTCGTTCACGAACTGGACATCAAGTGGTGGCCGTGCGGCCACCAGGCGTGCGTAGCTTCACTCCCAGATGTCAGCGGTGTCCAACGGTCCCGACAGCACGGGACGGCCGCAGGCATCACTGGAGGAACAGTGAACAGCAGGCGTACCTTGACGGCCCTCGCGACTCTCGCGATCGCCGCAACCGCCCTCACCGCGTGCTCGACGAGCGCCGCACCCGCCGGATCCGACGGCAAGGTGGACGCAGCAACCGCGACGAGCGCGAAGGACTTCGGCGGCATCGACGGCCTCGTCAAGGCTGCGAAGGCCGAAGGCCAACTGAACGTCATCGCACTCCCCGACAACTGGGCGAACTACGGCAAGATCATCGCCGCGTTCGAGAAGAAGTACGACATCACGGTCAACTCCGCCGACCCCGACGTGTCGAGCGCGGAAGAGATCACCGCTGCGAAAAACCAGAAGGGTCAGGACACCGCTCCCGACACCTTCGACCTCGGTTCGGCCGTCACGCTCGACAACCTGAAGCAGTTCGCTCCGTACCAGGTCGAGAAGTGGGACGACATCCCCAAGGAGTACAAGGAGTCCACCGGCCTCTGGGTGTACGACTACACCGGTCTCGTCTCGATCGGCTACGACGCGGACTCCGTCAAGGCTCCGACGAAGCTCGACGACCTCCTCGGCTCCGACTACTCGGGCAAGGTCGCGCTGAACGGCGACCCGACCCAGGCCGGCGCAGCTGCAGCAGGCGTCTACATGGCTGCCGTCCAGTCCGGTGGGACCGCCGATGACATCCAGCCCGGTATCGACTTCTTCCAGAAGCTGAACAAGGCCGGCAACTTCCTTCCCGTCGACCCGACCCCGGCCACGATCGCCTCCGGCGAGACCCCCGTCGTCATCGACTGGAGCTACAACAACCTCGCGGCAGGCGTCGAGAACAAGGGCACGCGCAACTGGAAGACCACGGTCCTCCCCGGCACCGCCGTCGGCAGCTACTACAACCAGGCCATCAACGTGGACGCCCCGCACCCCGCGGCCGCCCGCCTGTGGCAGGAGTTCATCTACAGCGACGAGGCGCAGAACCTGTACCTCGCGTCCGGCGCCTACCCGTCGCGTCTCGCGGCCATGGTCAAGGCCGGCACGGTCGACAAGGACGCGCTCAAGGCCGTCGGTGAAGCACCTGCTGACATGGTGCAGTTCACGCCGAAGCAGACCGAGGCAGCAACCGCTCTCCTCGCCCAGAAGTGGGCGGCTGCGATCTCCAAGTGAGTCGCATCGACCAGGCAAGTCCCGTTGACCGTCGGGCGGTGGATGGCGTGAGCCGTCCCACCGCCCGGCGGGCGCGGTCCCGTTCGGGGTGGGCCCTTCTCGGGCTCACCCCGTTCGCGGCCTACGCCCTCCTCTTCCTCGCGGTGCCGACCGTCTTCGCCCTCGCAACGGGATTCTTCGACGGCAAGGGTGCATTCACCTTCGACAACCTCACGGCGCTCGCGGACCCGGCCGTCTTCGGCACCTTCGTCAGCTCGTTCTGGATCTCGGCGCTGACCGCAGTGGTCGGTGCGATCCTCGGCGCACTCATCTGCTACGCGCTCCTCGCGGTCCGCCCGGACGGCATGGTCCGATCGTTTGTCGACTCCGCCTCCAGCGTGTTGGCCCAGTTCGGCGGTGTGATGCTGGCGTTCGCGTTCATCGCGACGATCGGCATCCAGGGCGTTGTGACGCTGTACCTCAAGAACACCTTCGGAATCGATATCTTCGCCGGCGGCGTCTGGCTCTACCAGGTGCCCGGCCTCATCCTCCCGTACCTCTACTTCCAGGTCCCGCTGATGGTCATCACCTTCATGCCGGCGATGGAGGGTCTCAAGCGGACCTGGTCCGAGGCGAACGCGACCCTCGGCGGCACCGGGTTCACCTACTGGACACGCATCGCGATGCCGATCCTCGCGCCGTCCTTCTTCGGCTCGCTCCTGCTCCTCTTCGCGAACGCGTTCTCCAGCTATGCGACGGCCGCGGCCCTCATCAGCCAGGGCGCCCAGATCGTGCCGCTGCAGATCCGTGCAGCCCTCATCAGCGAAACCGTCCTCGGACGTCAGAACCTCGCCGGCGCGCTCGCCATCGGCATGATCATCGTGATGGTCGTGATGATGACGGCCTACTCGGCGTTGCAGGCCCGCACGGAACGGTGGCAGAAATGAGTGGAACGACTCCGGCCGCTGGGCCGGCCACGGAACCGTCCGTCGACCCGGCAGGCCAGTTGGGCGCCGTCCCGACGGTGACGGTCACGGAGACGATCGTGCGACGCGATGCAGCCACGGCGGCCGGTCTGCCTCCGCGCATCCGACCGAGCCGTCGCCGTGACGCCGCAACGCCGTCCAAGCTGACGAGCCGTCTCATCCTCGGGATCATCGGGCTCCTCTTCGCCGTCCCGATCCTGTCGATGATCGAGTTCACCCTGCGCGGCGGGCTCGGCGGCGGCTACAACTTCGACCACTGGGCCGCGATCTTCGACCCGGCGAACGCGCGCAAGTATCAGGTGCTGTTCCAGGGCATCGGGAACTCCGTCGTCCTCGCCGTCGTGACCGTCGCCATCGTCGTGGTGATCCTGCTGCCGACGATGATCCTGGTGAAACTGCGCTTCCCGAAGCTGCAGCGCACACTCGAATTCATCTGCATCATCCCGATCACGGTCCCCGCGATCGTGCTCGTGGTGGGCCTCGCGCCGGTGTTCTCGGTGGTGGCGCAGATCTTCGGGTCCGGGCCGTGGACGCTCGCGTTCGCGTACGGGATCACGGTGCTGCCGTACGCGTACCGGGCGATCGCCGCGAACCTGCAGTCGGTCGATGTCGGCACCCTGAGCGAGGCTGCGCGCACGCTCGGCTCCAGCTGGGGCACCGTGCTCGGCCGCGTCATCCTGCCGAACCTGCGCCGCGGTGTGCTGTCCGCGGCCGTCATCTCCGTCGCCGTCGTCCTCGGCGAGTACACGATCGCGTCGCTCCTCGGACGCAACACCCTGCAGACGGCGCTCGTGCAGGTGCAGAAGAGCGACCCGTTCGTCGCGGTCATCTTCGCGCTGCTGTCGCTCGCCTTCGCCTTCATCCTCTTGTTCATCATCGGACGCGTCGGTGAGAGCCGTCGCGCCAAGGAGACATCATGACCGATCAGACCACTTCAGTCGGGGCAGTTCCGTCGTCGACGCTCGCTTCGGGTTCCACCGGTGCCGAGGTCGAGTTCCGGAAGGTCGTGAAGGACTACGGCGGAGGGGCGCGCGCGCTCGACGGGGTGAGCCTGACGCTTGCGCCTGGTGAGTTCGTCGCGCTGCTCGGGCCGTCGGGTTGTGGCAAGACGACCGCGCTGCGGAGCCTCGCCGGCCTCGAGGACATCACGGAGGGCAGCGTCCTCATCGATGGCGTCGACGTCGTGTCCGTGCCGACGAACCGCAGGGACCTCGGCATGGTGTTCCAGTCGTACTCGCTGTTCCCGCACCTGACCGTGCAGGAGAACGTCGAGTTCGGACTGCGGATGCGCAAGGTCGCGGCGGCCGAGCGTCGGACGCGTGCGGCGGAGAGCTTGGAGCTCGTCGGCCTCGGACACCTCGGCGCCAGATACGCGCACCAGTTGTCCGGCGGCCAGCAGCAGCGGGTCGCACTGGCCCGCGCGCTCGTCACCCGTCCCCGCGTCCTGCTCCTCGACGAGCCGCTCAGCGCGCTCGACGCGAAGGTGCGCGTGCAGCTGCGCGACGAGATCCGTCGCATCCAGACGGAGCTGCGGATCACAACGCTCTTCGTCACGCACGACCAGGAGGAGGCGCTCGCAGTCGCCGACCGGGTCGCGGTGATGCGTGCCGGTGTGATCGAGCAGATCGGGACTCCCGAGGAGCTGTACTCCCGTCCGGTTTCGCCGTTCGTGGCCGACTTCATCGGGCTCTCGAACCGGATCCCCGGCGAGCTGGAAGCGGGCGGCATCAGGGTCCTCGGGCAGTGGCTGCCGGTGCTCGGGGACGCACCGGTTGCGGACGCGGTGCACGCGCTCGTGCGGCCGGAGGACATCGAGTTCGTGGGCATTGGCGCTGGTGTCGGTGCTGGTGTCGGTGCTGGTGCTGGTGCTGGTGCTGGTGCTGGTGTCGCCGGGGCCGGGGCCGGGGCCGGGGCTGGCGCTGGGTCGTCGGCCGATGCCATCGTCGAGCCGGATGCGGACGAGTCGATCGCGCCGACGCAGGCCACGGTGCTCACGTCGAGCTTCCTCGGGCCGGTGCGCCGGACGACGGTGCAGCTGGCGGACGAGACGCTCGTCGCGGTGCAGCACGGCGCGAACGACCGTCTCGAACCGGGCGACGTCGTGCACCTCCGCCTCGCCGGCCGTGCCGTGGCGGTGCGTCCGGCCTAGCCGTTCGGCTGCCGGCGGCCGCAGAGGCGGCCGTCGGCAGCCGCACGGCACAAGGAGAACCGCACGAGAGAAGGACCCTGCGCGCAGGGGAGGCCTTCTCCCGTGCGGTTCTCCTGTTCTCGTGCAGTGCCTGCGCGGGCGGGCGGCGCGGGCAGGCAGACCGCCGGTGCTCTACGCCTTCTTGTCCTGCCGCGGGACCACGACCTGCTTGATGATGAGCAGGATCGACGCCGTGACCGGGATGGAGACGAGCGCTCCCAGCAGACCGAGGAGCGCACCACCCACCATCGCGCCGATGACCACGAGCGCCCCCGGGACGGCGACCGCCTTGTTCATGACCCGCGGGGTGAGGACGTAGGACTCGATCTGCATGTAGATCAGGTAGTAGATCACGACGATCAGCGCCGTCGCCGGCGAATTGAACAGGCCGACGATCGCCACGATGATCGTCGCGATGATCGATCCGACGAGCGGGATGAGGGTCACGAAGAAGATCACCACCGCAAGGATCCCCGCGAACGGCACCCCCACGATGAGCATCATCACGAGCCCGAGCCCGGAGTTGATGGCCGCCAGGATGACCATCCCGTTGACGTACCCGCCGATCGACGCCGTGATCTGGTCCGTGATGGAGATGACGCGCAGGCGGTTGCGGCGGGCGACGAGCGAGTAGAAGGCGTTCTTCATCGCGTTCATCGAAGCGAGGAAGTACAGCGACAGCACGAGGATGATGAAGCCGCCGAAGAACCCGTTCGCGATGCCGGAACCGACGCTCAGCACACCGCCCGCGACCGCGAACCAGTTCTTCGGGTCAGAGGCGAGTGACTGCAGCCAGGCGAGCGCGCCCTCCAGATCGACGCCGGGCCCGAGAGCCGTATTGAGGTCGAGGAACCAGGGCTGGTTCTTGATGTCGGTCAGGAACATCGGCGCGTGCTGGATGAGCTCGATGGCCTGCCTCGTCACGATCGGGACGATGAGCGCGAGCAGCCCGACGATGAGCAGCGCGAACGCGCCGAACACGATCAGGATCGCGAGGGGGCGCTTCAGGCCGTGCGACTCCAACCTGACGACGACCGGATCGAGTCCGAGCGCGATGAAGAGGGCGGCCGCGATGTACACGAGGATCGACGACAGGGACCCCAGCGTCACCCCGAGCAGGATGGCCGCGAGCACCCCGAGCGCACCGACGAACCCGACCGCGAACGGCTGCTGCAGGATCGTCTTCACCGTCTCGGTGCGGGCGACCGGGCGGCCTCCACGGAACTGGATGCGCGGGGTTCCTGAGGTGGCGCGGAGCCTGGGATTCCGCCGTGATTCGATGGCCATGCCGTAAGAGTATTGGGTTCCGGGGCACCGTGGGCGCAGTCGCCGGTCATACCACGGTATGAGGAGCGGCATCGAGCTTCCCTCGCTGGCCCGATGCGGCAGGGTCGACGGCTGACGACGATGGAAACCATGAACACTCCCATCCTCTCCGCACGTTCCATCGTCAAGCAGTTCGGGACCACGTTCGCGCTCGCCGGCGTCGACATCGACATTGCGGCAGGCGAATCCGTCGCCATCATGGGCGCCTCCGGTTCCGGGAAGACGACCCTGCTGCACAGCCTCGCCGGCATCGTCACCCCTGACCACGGCACCGTCACCTTCGCCGCGTCGACCGGGCCGCTGCGGATCGACGAGCTGAACGAGCACCGGCGTTCCCAACTGCGTCGGGAGTCGTTCGGGTTCGTGTTCCAACAGGGCCTCCTCGTGCCGGAACTGACCGCCGTGGAGAACGTCGCGCTCGCGCTCATGCTGAACGGGGTGGCGCGGAAGGATGCGGAACAGCACGCGGCCGGATGGCTGGCGGCGCTCGGGTTGGCGGGGCTGGAGCAGCGCCGCATCGGCGAGCTGAGCGGCGGGCAGGCGCAGCGCGTCGCCATCGCGAGGGCGCAGGTGACCGGCGCATCGGTCGTGTTCGCGGACGAGCCGACGGGGGCGCTCGACTCGCAGACCTCCGCGGACGTGATGGGCGCGCTCCTGTATGCCACGACCGGGCAGGGGCGGACGCTCGTGGTGGTGACGCATGACGAGACCGTCGCGGCGCGCTGCTCGCGCATCGTCCGGTTGCGGGACGGGCGGATCGAGGGCGCTGGCGTTGCGGCGGGTGGGGTGCCGGCCCAGGTGCCGGCGGCGCCGCAGATGTCCGTGCAGCCGCAGGTGTCCGCTCCCGTCTCTGCCGGTGCGCATGCGAACCGTGGCGCGTCGGGGTTCGAGGCGGAGCGCTCCGAGGGAGGTGCGCTGCAGGCCGCGCCGATGCAGGCTGGCCGTGCTGCCCAGCCGCTCACTGCCCAGCCACACGCCGCCCAGCCGCCCGCCAAGACGTCCGGGATCCGATTCCTCGGGGCCGGGTGGGCGTCCGATGCGATGACGCTCGGCGGGTTCGCCCAGTACCGTCGCAAGGGGGCCGCGGCGTGATCGAGCACACCAGCAGGCCGGAGGGCGCCGGCGGGGACGAGGACACTGCCGGCCGCACGGCCGTCGCAGAACCGGAGGCCGGTCCCGTCCGCGGCCTCGTCGTCGTGACACCGTCGCATCGACCGGCCGGCGGCGCACCCCAACGATTCACCGGGCCGCCGCCGCGCGGCACCGGGCGCCCGCCGATCGCACGACTCACCTGGCTGCTGTCGAGACCCGGCGCGCAGAGCCTCGCGACCATCGCGCTGCCCGTCATCGCCTTCACCGTGATGTCGGCGCTCGTCCTCATCGTGGTGGGCGGCACCATGATGTTCTGGCGGTGGGACACCGAAGCCGCAGTCCTCTACCAGGTGCTCAGCGTCTTCGCGCTCGCGATCCTGATCGTCCCGCTCGTCTCACTCGGCGGCGCGGCGGCCAGACTCTCGGCCAGGCGTCGCGACGACCGGCTCTCTACCCTGCGGCTGCTCGGGGCGACGCCATCGGACGTCACCAGGATGACGATCCTCGAATCGAGCGCCGTCGCGTTGCTCGGTGCCGGCATCGGCGCCGTCGTCTACGCCGTCACGATGCCGCTCGTCGGGCTGCTCTCCTTCAACGGCGCGATGATCGGTCCGTTCGCCGTGTGGGTCGGTGCGCCGGTGCTCGTGGGCGTCATCGTCGCGATCGGGCTGCTCGCCGCAGTGAGCGCCGCCATCGGGCTGCGCGCCGTGAACGTGTCGCCGCTCGGTGTGCGCACGAGGCAGCAGGCCGCCACGGTGCACTGGATCCGCCCGGTGATCGGGGCGGTCTTGATCCTCGGCCTGTTCGGGGCGCTCACGATGCTCGGCGGGTTCGCCGGTGTGGTGATCATCGCGATCATCGTCCTGGCGTTCGCGGCGGGCATCGGCGTCGTGAATCTCGTTGGGCCGTTCGCGATCGGGGTCGTCGGACGCGTCGCACTGCGTGGTGCGAAGACGCCGGCGAAGCTGTTGGCCGCGCGGGGGATCCTCGAATCGCCCAAGGCGGCCTGGCGACAGGTGAGCGGCGTCGCGATGACGAGTTTCATCGCCGTCGTCGCCGGGACGGGACTCGCGCTCGTCGACCTCGCGGGGGACGCGGGCGGGAGCGACGAGTCGCAGGTGATCGTCGCCGATGTGCGCACGGGGATCTTCATCATCCTCGCCGTGTCGTTCATGATGGTGTCGTGTTCCGTGGCGGTGAATCAGGCCTCGGAGATCCTCGATCGGCGGGCGCTCTCCGTGAGCCTCGACCGTCTGGGGATGCCCCAGCGGGCGATGGAGCGGGCCAGGTCCCGTGCCGTGCTGCTGCCGTTGCGGACCGTCGCGATCGGGTCCGCGGTCATCGGCGCCGTGCTCGTCTTCCCGCTCACCGGCATGGCGATCATCCTCGCGCCGGTCTCGGTGCTCGTCATCGTGCTGTGTCTCGCCGCCGGGATCGGGCTCGTGTGGTTGTCGCTGCGCGCGACCCGTCCGGTGCTGACGTCGGTGCTGCGCGCGCCGGAGCGGGTGTGAGCTGGGGTGGGACGGGCCGGGGCCGGCCCGGTGTTGGCAGACCGGACTGGACGAGTCGCCAACGGGTGTGGTCAGCCCGGTTTTCAGCGGCGGAGGACGTGCTCGATGCCGTCGAGTGCGACCTCGAGCTTCCGCCCGAACCACGCCGCCGGATCTCCGTGCATCGACTCCCGCATCGCCTCGGCGAGGTCCGCATCGAGGTTCCGGTACCAGTTCTCGACCGCCGGATCCGCGGCGGCCTGCGACGCGAGCGTCTCCCGCATCTTGAGGCTGTCGATCGCCAGATCGAGCACAAAATCGACCGCGAGGCCGGCATCGGCCGGTGCGAAACCAGCACCGATGAGGTCCAGGCAGATGCCGCTGTAGAGCGACATCAGCTCCGGATTGGTGATGCCCACCGCCGGTGATGCCGTTGCGAGCCCCGGGTGCGATCGTACGAGGTTCCACAGGGTCCAGGTGACGGATTCGAGGTACTCGCGCCAACGATCCCCGTCGAGTGCGGGCCAGACGGTCGTGGCGACGAGCCTCGACACCGCGAGGTTCACCATCTCCGTGTGCCCGGACACGTGCCGGTACAGCGTCGCCGGATTGACCGACAGCCGCTCCGCGACGTCCACGGCCTTCAGATCGGTGAAACCGCACGCGATGATCGCATCCGCGACCCGCTCATCAGTCAGCGAACGCGGGCGTCCGACGGGGCGTCGCTCGGTGTCGTCCATCGCCCCATTATGCCTGCAGCCCCCGATTCTGCGACCCCGCTTGCAATACCTGGCCGATGCGATCGCTCACGGGACCTGGACGGCTGCGCGTTGCTAGAGTTCTGATCATGAGTGCGATCGACCCCACGCCACCCACCGATCCGTCCGCACGGCTGGGCAGCCTGCGCAGCAGCATCGACAACATCGATGCCGCGCTCATCCACCTGCTCGCCGAGCGCTTCAAGTGCACGCAGGAGGTCGGCGCGCTGAAGGCGGAGTTCGAGATGCCGGCGAGCGATCCCGCGCGCGAGAAGCGCCAGATCACCCGGTTGCGGGCGCTCGCGGAGGAGTCGCACCTGGACCCGGCGTTCGCGGAGAAGTGGTTCAACTTCGTGGTGGCAGAGGTCATCCACCACCACGAGCAGCTCGCCGAAGGCTCCGCCGGTCGCTGACCGTCGTCCGTCATTCTCGGGTGTTCACAATTCCGGAACTCTGACGCAATTCAGGACCGGAATGCGCAGTCTGGCCCGAAATCGTCCTGAATTGTGCAAATGTTCCGGAATTCTGGACAGGGTTGCGCGATGGGGGGGCGCTGACTGCGCGGGATGTGACGCCGCGTGTACCGAAAACTGGGCAACGGCTGATGTTTGACAGTTTTGCGAGACGTGATGCGGAATGATGGACGCATGACGTGGAACGTGGATGTCCTGCCAGACCAGCGCGGCCGAGTGATCGCCGTGACCGGCGCGAACGCCGGACTCGGATTCTGGACCTCGTACGCCCTGGCGAAAGCCGGCGCCGAGGTCGTACTCGCCTGCCGCAACGAGCAGAAGGCCGCCGCTGCGATCCGAGCGATCCAGGGCCGTGTCCCCGATGCGACCCTCAGCTTCCTGCCGCTCGACACCTCGTCGATCGCCTCGTCGACCGCCGCCGGTGAAGAACTCGGGGCGAAACAGAGACTTGACGCGCTCGTCGAGAACGCCGGAATCGTGCACTTCCCGAAGCACCGGGAGGAGAGCGTCGACGGCAACGAACTCGTGTTCGCGACGAACGTCGTCGGTCACGCGGCGATCCTCCCGCACGCTCTCCCTGCCCTCGAACGGACCGCCGGCGCGAGAGTCGTGCTGCTCGGTAGCCTGTCGACGCACCTCGTGAAGCTCCGCATCGACGACCTGCAGCTGCGCACCGGGTACACCGGCTGGCAGGCGTACGCGCAGTCGAAGATCGGGCTGTCGGCACTCGGTTTCGAACTGGACCGCCGACTGCAGGCATCCGGAAGCCGTGTCCGGGCGCTCGTCGCCCACCCCGGTTTTGCGATCTCGGGCCTCAGCCCGCGCGTGCCCGGCGTCAACGAGCCGAGCCGATGGAACCGGTTCACCGATGTGCTGCAGTCGCCGTTCGCGCAGGGCAAGCACCGCGGTGCCGAGCCGACCGTGCGAGCCGTCGCCGACCCGGATGCCCGTGGCGGCGCCTTCTACGGCCCGAAGTATCGGACGAAGGGTGCGCCGGTCATCGCGACCCCCGCGGCCGTGACGACGGATGTCGCGGTCGGTGCGTCCGTGTGGGAGCAGCTCGAAGCGATCATCGGTCGCCCGATCCTGCCGACCGCCTGAGCAGCGGGACTTGCAGAATTCAGGAAGCTTGACGGAATTCAGGACGAATCGGCGCTGAAATCGCGCTGATGTTCCTGAATGCTGCGAAAGTTCCTGAATTCTGGAAGGTGTGGCAGGCGCAGGCGCAGGCGCAGGTGCTCAGGCGACCGAGGGGCGGGTCAGTTCAGGATGAGGCCGAGGACCGTGGCGCCACCCGCACCGAGGACGAGCGCGATCACCAGCGTCCACGCGATCACACGCTGACGGCGACGACGCTTCTCGCCCCAGTTGGCCAGGTCCTGATCTTCGGTGCTCATGGTGCCCCAGCCTATCGACATCCGGCGGCTGACGGGCATCGTGTCGTTCTGTGCGATCAGCTGTGAACTTCCGGGTCCCGCGCATTCATTAACCCTGACGAAACAGCCCGCCGTGTGGGATGGATGCATGACCACGCAGCGCCCCCGCACCGCTCACCCCTTTCCGTCGATGAATGATCTCGGCGTGGAGGCCGGGTGGGCGCGCTCCTTCGGACTCTCCGAAGCGCCGCGGGAGGGGCGGACCCAGTCCAGGCCGCCGGCTGTGATGATCTGGACGGCCGTGTTCGTCGTCATCGCGATGCTCGTGGCTCTGCTCGTCTGGACGGCGCACCTGGAAGAACCGGGGCTCCGTCCAGACGGGGCTGCGACGGTCCCGTCGGTCGTCGGGAAGACGGCCGCGGATGCGACGAAGGAACTGAGCGCCCTGGGATTCCAGGTCGAGCAGCAGCCCGCCCCGAACCCGTCCGATGCTGCCGCCGGGTCGCAGAAGACCGGTGGGGAACCCGGCACGGTCGCGTCCTCCGAACCCGCGGCAGGATTCGTCGCAGCGTCCGGGACGCGCGTCGTGCTCCACATCGTCCCGGACGCCGCGCCGCCCGCAGCGACGGGCTGAATGAGGAGCATTAACACGAGGAGCACCAACACGAAGCGCGGGCCGGCTGCGATGTGCAACCGGCCCGCACCGCTTCCTGAACGCGGCGGATGGATCCGTCCGCTAGGCGAGGACCGCCGTCGAACGGGCGGCGGAGGCCGATGCGGGAGCCGCGGCCAGCTGCCTGACGGTCACGGTCCGCTTCCGTGCGACCGCGATGGTCGTCACCGCGATCGACCCGAGCAGCCAGAACACGAGCCCGGCGACCGCGGCCCCTGCGCCGGCCTGCACGGTCACGATGGACTGCAGACCGCCGAGCGCGGGAGCGATCGGCAGGAACGTGAGGAGCTGATCGAGCGCTTGCGGCGCGGTCGCGATGATGCCGGTCGCCAGGCCGATGAGGGCGACGATCATCGAGATGAACCGCCCGATTCCGCCGAACACGGCCATGAGCGCCTGGTTCGACGCCGCGAACGCTGCACCGGCGAGCATCGCGATGCCCGCGAAGGCGAACCACGGGCCGGGCTCCAGTGCGAGCAGCGGCGCGAGGATGATCGACACCAGGAGTCCCTGGAAGACACCGACCGCTCCGGCCGGAGCGTAGGCCCGCAGCGCGAGACGGAACGACGAACGCGTCGAACCGAGCGTCGACGTCGGGACCGCGCGCAGCACGAGGAAGGTCGCGAGGGCGCCCAGCCAGAGTGCGAGCGAGGCGTAGAACGGTGTGCCGTTCTTGCCGAGTTCGAACGACGGCGACCCGGCGGTGACCGGATCGGACACGACCTTCGCGAGGTTCTGCCGGTCGGACGAGGAGTACGTCGGCAACTGCGAGACGGCCGTCTGCAAACCGGACGACAGCGATGCGATGCCGCCGCTCAGCGTGCCCGTCCCGTCCGCGAGCTGCGTCGTCCCGTCGGCGAGGCCCTTCGCGCCGGTCGCGAGGTCCGCCGCGCCACCCGCGAGCTTCGACGTGCCGTCGTTGAGCTGCGATGCTGCGCCGGAGAGCTGGGAGAGGCCGTCTGTGAGCTGGGGGACGCCACCGGCGAAGGCGTTCGCACCGTCTGCGAGCTTCGACGCGCCATCTCTCAGGCCTGCCGCTGTGAGAGACGTCGCGTACGTGCCATCCATGTTCTTCGCGTCATCTGTACCCTTGATCAGCGTCCCCGCTGACCCCGCCGCAGCGGCGATCTTCCCGCAGAATTCGGCGCTTCCACCCGAGGCAGCGCAGTCGGCGTAGAGTCCGCCGAGCTCAGTAGCGAGGGCGGTGGCACGCGAGTTGACCGTTGCGGTGTTCCCGGCGAGCGTCGAGAGGTTGCTGGAGAGTGCTCCTACGCCACCGGCGATGCCTTGGGCTCCTGCGGCCAACCCGGGATTCGTCTCGCTGCCGTCTCCCGCAACACCGGCATTCAACTGCGCCAACCCGTTCGCGAGCTGCCCAGTCCCATCGGCGAGCTGCGCTGCACCGGACGACAGGTCTGATGCGCCGCCCGCGAGCTTGGTCGTGCCGTCGGCGAGCTGGCGGGACGCATCGGCGAGCGACACCCCGCCCTCCGCGAGTTTCGCGGCACCCGACGCGGCCTCGCCCAACTGATCGTTGAGCGTGTTGAATCCGATGTACACGTTGTCGAGGTACGTCGTGGTCAGCTGACGCCCCATCACGCTCGCGGCCGTGGAGGTGATGGTCTGCGTGATCGCGTCGTCGACGAGCTTGCTCTTGTCGCTCGAGGTGACGTCGATGCGCGCCTTCTCGGCATCGGCGGCCTTCCCGGAGAACGACGTCGCCGCGGCGGAGAAGTTCTTCGGGATGGTCACAACGGCCGTGTACTCGCCGGACTTCAGGCCGGCCTTGGCGTCCTTCTCGTCCGTGATGACCCACGTGTAGTTGGTCTTGGTGTCGCCATCGACGAGCCCGGCCGACAGCTGACGCCCGAGCGGCACCATCTGCCCATTGAGCGTGACCGGCTTGTCGTTGTTGACGATCGCCGCGGTCACCTGTCCGAGACGGTCCTGCGGGTTCCACAGCGCCCACACGAGGATCCCAGCGATGACGAGCGGCACGAGGATCAGGCCGATGATCGAGAGGACGGTGATCTTCTTGTTCGAGCGGGCCCGTTCGAGCCGGCCGAGGATGCTGCTCATGCGTGTACCTTCGATTCGGTCGCAGCGCGCTCATCGCGGTGGTCTGCGGTTGCTGCTTGGAGGTCGGCGTCGATGCCAGCGGTGGGGGAGGTGGCGTCGAGGTCGAGGACCGTGACGTCCGTTCCGGAGACGACGTCCGTGATGGCCGTCGCATCGGCGGTCCCGACGACGACCGTGAGCGGCTTGGCCGCCCGCTCGGCCGCACGTCTCGCGGTGTGCACGACCTCGTAGAGGGTGCGCCTGGTGGCTTCGTCCGGTACCGTGTCGAGTCCGTCGATGACGACGACGACCGGACGTTCGGCGAGGGCGCTGCGGAGATTCCCGTGGATGTCGCCCTCGTCGAGTCGCACGTACGCGACCCGCGAGCGGACGGCGCCGGCGCGGACGGGCAGGACGAGGCCTGCGACCTTGAGCTTGCCCTCGTCGGGGCTCAACCGACCAGCGAGCGTGAGCAGGAGCGCACTGACCTCGACCGGGCGCGCACCCTGCACGGCGAGGATGCCACCGGACTTCACCGTGGTCTCGACATTCGTGTACAGGTGTCCGTCGGCGCTCGCGAGCGTGACACCGGATGCGGCGATGACGACGTCCTTCTCGGCGCGCCAGTCCTGCATCGAGAGCTCGTGCTGCAGCCCCTCGCCCTCGACGTCGAACGACGGGAGGACGCGTGCCAGCCACTTCGGCATGTACCAGGCGCGGTCGCCGAGGAGCGCGAGGACGGCCGGGACGAGCGTCATCCGCACGATGAACGCGTCCACGAACACGCCTACCGCGAGCCCCAGGGCGATCGGTTTGATGTTGACGTCACCCTCTGGCACGAAGGCGGCGAAAACCGCGAACATGATGACCGCCGCAGCCGTGACGACCTTCGCGGAGCTCGTGAAGCCCGTCTCGATCGACTTCCTCGCCTTCCCGGAGTGCACGTAGTCCTCCCGCATCCGGGCCACGAGGAACACCTCGTAGTCCATCGCGAGGCCGAACAGCACACCCATGAGGATGATCGGCATAAAGCTGATGATGGGGCCCGTCTTGGCGACGTGCAGCGCCTCAGCGAACACCCCGTGCTCGAACACGAGCGCGACGACGCCGAACGACGCCCCGACCGACAGGAGATAGCCGAGCGTCGCCTTGATGGGCACCCAGATGGAGCGGAACACCATCGTCAACAGGAGGAGCGACAGCCCGACCACGATGAGGCCGAAGGGCAGGAGCGCCCCGCCGAGCCGGTCGGAGATGTCGATGCCGGCCGCCGTGAAGCCCGTGACCTTGAGGTCGACCTTGTACTCGTCGAGGAAGTAGCCGTGGAGGTCGCGCAGCTCCGTGACGAGGTCCTTCGTGGACTGCGAGTCGGGGCTGCCGGTCGGGATGACCTGCACGATGCCGGTGTCGGCCGTCTGGTTCGGCGTCGACAGCGGGACGGCCGCGACGCCCTTGAGCCCCTCGATCTCCTTCTTGAGATCGGCCATGAGCTTCAGCGGATCGGTGCTGCCCACGATGCTGCCGGTCACGATGAGGGGGCCGTTGAAGCCCTCGCCGAAGTGGTCGGAGATGAGGTCGTAGGTGACGCGCGCGGAGTCGGAGGCCGGGAGCGATCCGGCGTCAGGGAGCGCGAGACGGAGCGATGCCGCCGGGATCGTGGCAGCGCCGAGGATGCCGACGACGGCGATGATGGTGACGATGGGCCACTTGGTGACGGCGCGCACCCAACCGAGGAAGAACCGGTTCTGGTGGCGTTCGGGTTCCGCCGTGCCGGCGTGCGCTCCCGGTCCCTGAGCGTCAGCCCCCGGTCCCTGAGCTTGTCGAAGGGCGGACGCCTCTGCCGCGTGGGTGCCGGACGCTTCGACAAGCTCAGCGACCACGTTGTTGCCACCGGACACGTTGTCGCCGGCGACCGCGTTGTCCTCGATGACCGCGCTTCGCTCAGCGACCGCGCTTCGCTCAGCGACCGCGCTTCGCTCAGCGACCGGAGCCGCTCCCTTCTTCGCCCGCTTGGGCTTCGGGGTGAGGCGAGCGCCCGCGAAGCCGAGCATCGCGGGGATGAGGGTCAACGAGATCACCACGGCGATCGCAACACCGGCGGCCGCTGCGACGCCCATCGTCGTCAGGAACGGGATGTTCGCGACCGACAGCCCGAGGAGCGCGATGATGACGGTCAGACCGGCGAAGATGACGGCGGAACCGGCCGTCGCGACGGCGCGCGCGGTCGATTCCTCCGGATCCAGCCCGGTTCTCAATTGGTCTTGATGTCTGGAGATGATGAAGAGGGCGTAGTCGATCCCGACGGCGAGCCCGAGCATCAGCGCGAGCATCGGTGTGGTCGAGGAGATGGGCCCGAACAGGGTCGCGATGAAGATGAGCGCCATGGAGATCGCGACGCCGAGGAGCGCCGTGATGAGCGGCATGCCGGCGGCGAGGAACGACCCGAAGGTGATGACGAGGACGGCGAGCGCGACGACGACGCCGATCACCTCGACGATGCTGAGCGCCGGGAGGTTCTGGCTGAACAGCTGACCGCCGAGGGCCGACTGCGCGCCGGACGGCAGTGCATCGGCGAGGGCTTTCGCCTCGTCCTGGATCCCCGACTTGGTGGCGTCGGTGATGGTCGACTGCTCGCCCTTCAGCTGGATGGTGATGAGCGCTGCGCTCTTGTCGTCCGAGACGGCGCCCGTGATGTTCTTGTCGAACGGGGAGACGGCCTGCGCGACGCCCGTGACGTCATCGAGTGCCTGCACGGCGTCGGTGATCGCCTGCTTCGTCGCGCCGCTGTCGACGGTGTCGCCCTTGGGGGCGACGACGATGAGCTGGGCGCTCGCGCCGCTCACCTGGGGGAAGGTGTGGGAGAGCGAGTCGAGTGCTTCCTGCGACTCCGTGCCCGGGATGGAGAAGGAGTTGTCCGTCCCCTGGTTGAAGAGGAGTGCTCCACCGCCCGCGACGGCGAGGACGGCGATCCACAGGATGAGTACCATCCGTCTGGCCTTGAACGCCCAGCGTCCGAGCGAATACAGCAGTGAGGACACGTGTCACTCCTAGGTACAGGGATGGGAGATGTACTGAGGTGGGAAGTTTTTCGATACAGCGCCGTATCCGATACACAAATGTATTCGATACAATGGTGTATCGCCAAACGCTCACAGTAAGGTGTCAGGATGCGTGTTGAAGAGGTCGGTGCCGCAGGAGTGAACCATGCAGCACCCGGCGGAACGACGTCGCAGAGCGCGGAACCGGCTGCGGACGGACCGGTCGAATCGGCCCGTCGTCAGCGCACGCGCGAGCGGCTCGTCGATGCCGCCTACGCCGTGTTCGCCGAGCACGGCGTCAACGCGGCGACGGTCGAGATGATCACGGAACAGGCGGGGTTCACGCGCGGCGCGTTCTACTCCAACTTCGACTCGAAGGAAGAGCTGTTCTTCGAACTCGAGGAACGTGAGAACCGGCTGCGCTTCGACCGGCTGCAGGAGGGCCTCGGCGCCGTCCTCCCCAACTTCAAACCGCTCGACGGCAACTACACGCCCGCCGCCATCGAGACGATCGTCACGGCGTTCCTCGACATGCAGACGGACGATCGCCAGTGGTGCCTCATCCAGTCCGAGTTCCGCCTGCTCGCCATGCGGGAGGGCGCCGTCGCATCGCGGTACCTGGAGCATCAGCAGGGCTTCAACCAGCGGCTCGCCGAACTGCTCGACCAGGCCGCAGACTCGGTGGGCCTCACGTTCACGATCCCGACGCCCGACGTCGCGCAGATCGTCGTGACCCTGTACGAGCACGCGTTGCAGGAGTCGATCCTGCAGGATGCCGACGGCGATGTGCGGTCGGCCCACGCCATCGCGATGCGCACCCTCCCGCAGATCGTGCACGCGCTGACCCAGCCGAGCTGACGCGCGCCCGTCTCGCCAGCCCCGCGCGGCGCCGACTCCGCGCTCACCCGCCCCGACGAACGCCGCGAGGGGAGGCATGTCGTCGTCCGGAGCGGTTCGGGACGACAGCATGCCTCCCCTCGCGAGCTGGGGATGGGGCGGGGCAGCAGTGGCGGAGCGTCAGCTGGACAGTGCTGAGGTCGGCGGGGTTCGCGATGCGCGGATAGCCGGATACAGGCCGGCGATCGCACCGATCACGAGGGTCGCGCCGATGCCGCCGGCCAGAACCGCGACGGGGATGGCGATCGGCCACCCACTGAGCGTCGCGAACACCGCCGTGACCCCGCTGCCGAGCGCTGCACCGGCGATGCCGCCGAGCGCCGAGAGCAGGAGCGCCTCCGTCAGGAACTGCGAGCGGATGTGCCCCCGCGTCGCGCCGAGCGCTCGCCGCAGGCCGATCTCGCGCCGTCGCTCAAGTACCGAGATGACCATCGTGTTGGCGACGCCGATCCCGCCGACGAGCAGCGCGACCGAGCCGAGCCCGAGCAGCAGCCCGGTGAACGCCTGATCCGCCGCGTTCTTCGCAGCCAGCGCATCCGACGGCCTGGAGACCTCGATCTCCTCCGGCGCCGACGGGTTGACGGTGCGGGGGAGGAGGTCCCTGACCGAGCCGACCGCCTCATCCGTCGACCGTTCGTAGATCGTGGTCGGTTTGCCGTCGAACCCGAACAGGCTCTTCGCGATCGACTCGCCGATGAGCGCCGTCGTGTCGATCTCGGGGGCGAGGGCGACCGGATCGAGGATCCCGACGACCGTGAACTGCTGATCGCCGAGCCACACGAGGGTGCCGACCGTTGAGACGCCGAGGCGCTCTGCGGTCTTCGAGCCGAGGACGACCGTCGGGTACTCGCCCGTCGCCTCGTTCAGCCAGGCGCCCGTCGCCAGGGTGCCGCCGATGACGTCCAGGAGGCCCTTGGTCGCCGCCTTGATCGCGATCCCGCCGCTCTGGCCAGGGTCGATGAGGCTGCTGCGGTAGATCGACAGGTTGCCGAGGTCCGCCGTGGAGCCGACATCGGTGACCCCGTCGAGGAGGCTGACCTTCGCGACCGAGTTCTCCGGCAGCGTCGCATCCTGCCCGAACAGCGTCTTCCCGGCCTGGGCGGTCAGCAGATTCGTGCCGAGTGTCGCCAACTGCTGGTTGAGCTTCGCCTGGCTGGACGTGGAGATGCCGACGACGGCGATCATCGCGGCGATGCCGATCGCGATGCCGAGCGCCGAGAGGATCGCCCGCGTCGGCCGCGACCGCAGTCCGGAGGTGCCGAGGTGGAGGACGTCGCTGCCGAGGAGTTTGGAGCGGAGGCCGCGTTTGTTCCCGCGCGCACCTGCGCCGCGACGACTCGCGCGCTCGGTCCTGCTCGCGCGGCTCACGCCGCACGTCCAGCTCGGTCGGAGGGTCGCCCCGAGTCCGACACGACGCGGCCGTCGCGGATGCCGACCTGTCGAGGGAGCTGATCGGCGAGTTCGGCATCGTGTGTGATGACGACGACGGTCGTTCCGGAGCGGTTGAGCTCGTGCAGGAGCTCAACGATGGTCGCCCCGGACGCCGAGTCCAGGTTGCCGGTCGGTTCGTCCGCGAGCAGCAGCGGCGGTTCGCCGACGACGGCTCTCGCGATGGCGACGCGCTGCCGCTCACCGCCGGACATCTGGTTCGGGCGGTGCGTCAGGCGGTGCCCGAGGCCGACGCGTTCGAGGGCGACCCTGGCCCGGCGTCGACGCTCGCTCCGACGGATGCCCGTGTAGATGAGTCCGTCCGCGACGTTGTCGACCGCGCTCACGCCCTCCGCGAGGTGGAACTGCTGGAAGACGAAGCCGATGCGGTATGCACGCAGCGCCGAGAGCGCGGCATCCGACATCGACTGCACGTCCGATCCGTCGATGATCGCCGTGCCGCTGGAGGGCCGGTCGAGCGTGCCGATGAGATTCAGCATCGTGGACTTCCCCGACCCGCTCGGTCCGACGATCGCGACGAACTCGCCGGCTTCGATCGTGAGATCGACACCGGCCAGCGCGTGCACGGGCGGCTGGCCGTAGCTGCGCGTGACGCCTTCCAGGTGCACAACGGTGTCGCGGCGCCCACCGACGTCACCGCGGCCGCGGATGCCCGGGTTCACAGAGGTTCCGCTCATGATCCGGGCACCACCACGTCGTCACCTTCCGCGATGCCGTCGCCGGAGATCTCGACCATGCCGTCGGCGAAGAGCCCGGTGGTCACCGGCACCTTCTTCCCCGCGCCGTTCTTGCCCTTGCCGGCGAGCTCGATGCCGAACGTCTTGCTGTCGAGGGCGAGCAGCGCTTCGACGGGGACGAACAGGACGTTCTCCCGCTTCTCAGTGGGGAAGCCGACCGTCACGGTCGCGCGCTGCAGATCGGCAGCCGCCGCCGGGTCGTCGAGGGCGATCGTCACGGGGATGGTGACGGACTTCTGCCCGTTCGACTCCTTCTCCGTCGGCACGCCGACCTCGGTGACGGTGCCTGTTGTGGTCGCGCCTCCAGGCAGACGCACGTCGACCTTCGCCCCGACGACGCCGAGGCGCTGATCGGAGAGCTTCAGGTCGACGTCGATGCGCTTGTCGAGCGAGGTCACGCTGATGACGTTGGCGCCGGGGCCGACGGCCGTGCCGACCGCGGAGTCGACCGATGCCACGCGCACGTCACCCGCCATGAACACGACCGACCCGAGTTCGAGGCGACCCGTCTGTTCCAGCCCGAGCGCCTTCTGCCACTTCTTGATGGCGCGCTCGGTGGACTCCGCGAACTCGTCGTCCGGCTCACGGTCGAAGTAGCCGAGCGCTGCGAGGCTCTGTTCGAGCTGCAGGACGTCCGGCCCGTCCTCCATCCCGAGCCCGAATGCCCGCCACGCCGGCAGGTTGCCGTGCAGGAGGAGCACCGGCACGTTGTCGACCGAGAACAGTCCGCCGCCGAGGCCGACCGTCGCGCCGGGCGCGGGCGTCGCCGTGACGGTGCCGCCCGTGCCGCCGCCGATCTTGCGCTGGTTGGCGTAGTCGAGCGTCCCGGTCACCTGGGTCGCGCCGGAGAGCGTGCCCTTCTGGATCTTGGTGGTGCCCGTCTTGATGCTGCTGTGCGGCTTCTCCGGTGCGGCATTCGCCTGCGCGGCCGTGGTGGCGACCGCGGCCGCCCCTCCGACGAGCAGGAGCGCACCGATGCAGATGCTCGCGACGATCAGACGACGCCTCGTCGGGCGACGCTCCTCGCTCGCGTCGGCTGCGGGGGGCTGCGCGTCCGTGCCGGCCGGGTGGCCGGTGCGGTCGCCGCTCTCCCGGTCGAATTCATCCGTGTGGTTCATCGTGTCTCTCTGCTCGTCGTGGGGTGTGGATGTGCGGTGGGGCGGGTCAACCGATCGGGCGGACGGCGGTCATGCCGCCTGACGCTCCGCCGAAGCCGCACTTCTCCATCACGTCTTCCGGTGCGTCGGGGATCGTGAAGCCCTGGCCGGCCTTCGGGTCCGGGACGTCGAAGCCGTTGTCGCGGAAGCACTTCGCGATCTTCAACTGATCGGCGAGCATCTCCTTCTCGGTCTTCTTGCCCCCGGGAGGTGCCGGCGGCTCGCCGACCTTCTTCATGCAGGTCTCTGAGGCCTTCATCATGGCGTCGCCGTCCTCGCCGCCGGCCGGGAGGGCCATCGACAGGCCGTCCTTGGTCGGGTCCGGCATGTCGATGCCCTCGCCGCGCATGCACGAGGCGAAGGAGATCTGCCAGTCGTCGAAGCTCTGCTCGGAGGCTGCGCTCTTCTCCGGCGTCGACCCGCCGCCGGTGCTGCACGCGGCGAGCAGGGCGACGAGGAAGGGGACGGCGAGGAGGGCGGAGTATCGCGCCAGTCGGCGGTCCTTGGTGCGGAACATGTGCTGTCCTGTTCTGTGTGCTCGGAGCTGCACCGATCCGGATGATCGATTCCGAGTGCTGAGGACAGTCCAACGAATGACGCGTACTTCTGACGTCAAAGGAAATCTTTACGTTTCTGCAAGGTGTGGCACACGAACCGATGCCGCCCTGTGGGAGTGCAGGGCGGCATCGGCGGTCCGGATGGTGCAGTGAAACGGCGGGAAGTGATGCTGCGGAGTGGCGGAGAGGACTCGCGCTGCCCCACGGACGAGCTGAGCGGATCAGCCCGCGGATTTCCCGCCCACCGGCGCCTCGCCGAGGCACTTCTCCAAGATGTCCTGCGGGATGTCCGAGGTTACCGAGGCGAGTTGGCCGTCCTTCGGGTCCGGTACGTCGAAGCCGTTGTCGCGGAAGCACTGCGCCGTCTTGATTCCCTGCTCGGTGATCTCCTCGTCGCTCAGCTGCTTCTCGCCCGGGGCGGCCGGCGGCTCGCCGAGCTTCTCCCGGCACGCCTTCGCCGCGGCGGTCCTGGCGTCCCCGTCCTGCACATCTTGGGTCTGCGCCTGGATCCGTCCGCTGGGATCCGGGTCGGGGAAGTCCTCGATGCCTTCCTCCCGCATGCAGACGGCGTACGACACCTGCCACGCTTCGAAGCTCTGTTCCTTGGCTGCCGGGGTCTCCTCCGGGGTACCGCCCGCGCTGCACGCGGAGAGGAGTCCGATGAAGAGTGGGACGGCGACGAGCGCAGCGTACCTGGCGAATCGTCGGGTGGCGGTCTGGGGTGCTGTGGTGCTCATGGTGCTGTCCTGTTCTCTCGGGCCGGTGACTCGTATCGCCGACGCTGGGGTGAGAACAGTCCACGTCACCGGATGTTATGGGGGCATCAGGACGGTGCAGATGGCCTCCAGGACGGGGGCGCGTCGGTGTTGTGGGGCGCTGGGCTGTGCCGCGGTGCGAGCTGCTGCGCATCAGCCGGCGTTGGGGAGCAGATCGGGGCAGGAGCCGCCTGGGGTGGTCGCGAGCTCGAAATGCCAGATCTCGTTGGCGTAGGTCTGGCAGAGGCCGTAGTCCGAGCCGTGCTGGATGAGCCAGTAGTCCGCATCCGTCGCGCCGATGTCGACCGCGGCGCCGCGGGTGTGCGCCGAGCCGTCGGGCGTGGCCACGTACTGTCTGGCCGCCTCCTCGCTGCCGTACTCGCGGATCGCGGCGTCGAGCAGGTGCTGCTGGTACGCGGTGCTGCGCCAGCCGGAGTTGATGAACAGGGTGATGTCGTCGGCCGCTGCTGCCCTGGTCGCGGTCGTGACCGCGTCGCGCAGCGCCGGGTCCAGGTTGTCGATGCCGGGGTGCCCCTCGTCGAGGATGGTGAGGACGTTGTCGTCCATCACCCCGTCGGCGTCGCCGAAGGGGCCGTCCTGGGCGCTTGACGCCTCCCCGGTCGCGATGGAGCCGATGCCCCGAGCGAGCGCATCGCCGTCTGCCGTGCACGCGACGAAGCCGAACAGCCCGACCACCACGATGCCGATGAGCGCGAGGACGGTCGTCCTGCGTTCGGACCGGGGTGTGGTCCGGTGCGGGGAATCGTCCTGGGAACGGTGACGCCGTCCGGTCGTTGTGGGCATGGTGCACCTCCTCCGATCCCCGGATCTCGGTGATCGGGAGCCAGTCCACACCAGCGGTGGTCTTGCAGGCGTTGGCCGATCACCATACGTTTCTGAGAGGTGTCGCGACGTACGATCGACGACGGATGCCCGGCCTCCCGGCCGGATCGGATCAGACCTGGAGGACCCATGCGCGTGTTGATCGCGGAGGACGAGCCGTTTCTCGCGGAGGCGGTTCTCGAGGGGCTGCAGCACGAGGGGATCGCCGCCGATCTGGTCCTCGACGGTGATGCCGCGCTCGAACGCCTCGCCGTCAACGCGTACGACATCGTGGTCCTCGACCGGGACCTCCCAGGGACGCACGGCGACGACGTCTGCCGATGGATCGTGGCGGAGGGCCTGCCGTGCAAGGTGCTCATGTTGACCGCGGCGGCCGACCTCGACGACAAGGAGTCCGGATTCGAGCTCGGCGCCGACGACTACCTGACGAAGCCGTTCGAACTGCGGGAGCTCGTCCTGCGGTTGCGTTCGCTCGCGCGCCGGCCCGGCGCATCGGTCCCTCCCGTGCTGGAGTTCGCCGGGGTGCGGCTCGATCCGTTCCGCCGCGAGGTCTACCGGAACGGCCGCTACGTCCGGTTGGCGAAGAAGCAGTTCGCGGTCCTGGAGGTGCTCCTCGCCGCCCGTGGTGGCGTCGTCAGCGCGGAGGAGCTCCTGGAACGGGTCTGGGACGAGAACGCCGACCCGTTCACCAACGCGGTCCGGGTCACGATGTCCACCCTCCGCAAGGAGCTCGGCGAACCTTGGGTGATCCACACCGTCTCCGGCGTCGGCTACCGAGTCCTCCCACCTCCCGCCTAGCCCTCCCTCCTCCTGCCGAGGGGTCGCTAAGTGCGGGTGTTTCCGTCCGGCACCCGCAGTTTGCGACCCCTCGGCCGCTAGGCGGGGAGCGGGGCGGCTGTGCCGCGGCCCCGGGACCAGACGAAGAAGCCCGTCAGGGTGAAGGCGCCGTAGAAGACGTACATGATGGCCGACGCCCAGTAGCCGGCGCCGAAGAGGAGCGGGACGCCGACGAGGTCGACCGCGACCCAGATGAGCCAGAACTCCACCCAGCGCTTCGCCATGCCGTAGGTCGCGAGCAGCGACCCCATGAAGATCCACGCATCGGCCCACACCGGCTCGTACGATCCGAGTGCACGGAACACCGGCGTGAGCACGAGTGTGCCGCCGACGAGCGCCACGGCGAGCCAGATCCGGGTGCGCCACCCCGCCCATCGCGGACGGATGTACTCGTTCGGGTCGATGCCGGTCCGCCGCTTCCCGCGCTGCCACTGCACCCAGCCGTAGACGGACACGATGATGAACACCAGCTGTCGTCCGGCCTGCCCGAGCAGATTGGTCGCGTTCGGGGTGTGGAAGACGGCGCCGAGGAAGACCGTGAACAGGAGCACGTTCCCGACGATGCCGACGGGCCACGCCCACACTTTCCGACGCATGCCGCCGAGCGCGCTCGCGAGGCCGAACAGGTTGCCGATGACCTCGCGCCAGAGGATCGTCTGGTCGCCGATCGTGAAGGTCGCGTCGAACAGCCAGCGCAGGCCGTCGAGCAGAGCGTTCACGGGTTCCTTCTTCTTCAGTCGAGGGGTCACAAAGTGTGGGTGTTCCGGCTGCGCACCCACACGTTGTGACCCCTCGGCAGAAAGCACGGGGGAGGTGAGGGCGGGACGGGAGGGAGGGGATTGCGGGTCCTATCCTCTCATCGGGGGCGGGTGTGAGAGGTGAAATGTGACATCGGCTCGAAGTTGTGACGAGTCGGCCGGATCGGAAAGCTTTTACCCTTCTTGAAGGTTGCGCGTGGTTGACTCTGCATCTGTTGCGGCGTCGTTCGACGCGCACTCGCGCGGAGGCCGTCCGATCGGCGGTCGATGCGGCATCGATGGGAAGTGGGAGACATGCGGGTCCTGGTTGCGGAAGACGAGACGTTCCTCGCGGAGGCGATCCGTGCCGGTCTGCGCCAGGAGGCGATCGCCGCAGACCTCGTGCACACCGGTGATGACGCGCTCGAAGCCATCACGATCAATGACTACGACGTGCTCCTCCTGGACCGCGATCTCCCAGGGACCCACGGGGACGAGGTGTGCCGGATCGTCGTCGCGGAGCATCCCTCGGTCCGGGTGATGATGCTCACAGCCGCGCGCCAACTCGACGATAAGGTCACCGGCCTCGGCCTCGGCGCTGACGACTACCTGTCCAAACCCTTCGAGTTCCCTGAACTCGTCGCGCGCCTTCGAGCGCTGGTCAGGCGCAACATCGACGCCAAACCACCCGTCCTCGAGCTCGCCGGCATCCGCCTCGATCCGTTCCGCCGGGAGGTCTTCCGCGACGGCTCCTACGTCAAGCTCTCCCGCAAGGAGTTCGCGGTCCTCGAACAGCTGATGCTCGCCGGCGGCGGTGTGGTGAGCGCGGAGATGCTGCTCGAGAAGGCGTGGGACGAGAACGTCGACCCGTTCACGAACACCATCAGGGTGACCGTCTCCAACCTGCGCCGCCGCCTCGGCACCCCGTGGGTGATCCAGACGGTCCCGGCGGTCGGCTATCGCATCGGGGATGCACGATGACGGCCGCTGGGACGCGCAGGCCGTCGCTCAGCGAGCAGTTCCTCGGTCGGTTGGCCGGGACGACCGCGAACACCGCCGCGACCCGCCCGAAGATCTCGACCGCGAACCGTCCTGCCCCATCCGGATCCGTCACCCACGGCGCCGATGACGCCCACGATGCGGGCCAGAAGCGCACGAGCGAGCGAGTCACCCGGCTGACCGTCCGCGCCAGGCTGACGCTCACCTACTCAGCGCTGTTCACCGCGGCCGGCGCGGTCATGCTGAGCCTCATCTACGTCTTTATGCGCTACGTGCCCACGTATGCGATCTCGCCGGACCAGGGCGCGGTGATGGCCGCACGGCAGAGCATGGCCGGCGTCACGGCGACCACGCCGGTGGAGGGATTCGCGAGCACCCTCGACACCGTCGGCACGACCGCGAGCGACACCGTGCAGGGCGTGCAGGCCGTCGGGCAGTCGATGCCGGTCTCGCTCCTGCTCACGGACCAGACGGACATCCTCAACACGCTGCTCGTCGCATCGGGGATCATGCTCGTGGTACTCGCCGTCGCGAGCTCGTGGGCCGGATGGATCATCTCCGGCCGGGTGCTTCGCCCGCTGCAGGAGATCAACGTCGCGGCACAGCGTGCCGCAGCAGGGTCCTTCGACCACCGGGTCGCGCTCGTCGGCCCCCGCGATGAGATCACCGAGCTCTCCGACACGTTCGACCACATGCTCGAGCGGCTCGACCGCTCCTTCCACACGCACCGTCGGTTCGCCGCGAACGCGTCCCACGAACTCCGCACGCCCCTCGCGACGACACAGGCGATGATCGACGTCGCCGTCCGCGACGACGAACTCGACGCGGACGGTCTGCGCGAAGTGCTGCAGCGGTTGCGGCTCATGAACGATCGCAGCATCGAGACTGTCGAAGCGCTCCTCGACCTCGCAGACCTCGGGCAGCGGGAGCTCCGCGTCGAAGCGGTGAATCTCGCGGACCTCGTCGAAGACGCCGTCCTGGACGTCGCCGACGACGCCGTCGCACGGGACATCAGGGTGATCGAGAACGTCGTGCCGATGTCGGTGCTCGGTGAGCCGAGGCTCGTCGCCCAGGTCGCCTCGAACCTCCTCAACAACGCGGTCAGGCACAACCACGACGGTGGGACGATCACCGTCAGCACGAGCAGGGACGCCTCCGGGGCGCCTCGGCTGACCGTGTCCAACACGGGTTCGGTCATCCCGGCCGCCGCACTGCCGATGCTCGTTGAGCCGTTCTATCGCGACCGTGGACGCCTCGCGGAAGGGCCGAACCGGTCCAGGGGACTCGGCCTCGCGATCGTGGACAGCATCGTCGCGGCGCACGACGGCACACTGATGATGCGCGCGAACCCGAGTGGTGGGTTGAGTGTCACGGTCACGTTCGGGGTGCGGAAGCGGGCCGTCGGTGGCGGCGTCGGACCGGCCGATGGTCTCGGTGCTGCGGGTTCGGCGAAGGTGCTCGCGCGCGTCTGAGATCAGTCCGTGCCCGCCGGCATCGCTGCCCGTCTCTGAATGCGATCTGGTCAAGTGTGCATTCGATGAGGGCTGGTATGCGTGGGCACGTCCGAGGAGTCTGGTATGTTATGTGATGTCGCGTGCGCTCGACAGTGCCCATGATGCGCCGGACCGATTCGGGTTCGGTCCGTCGCATCGGCCATCGATCGTCGTGACGTCACTGTTCGCAGTGGATCTGTCTGGTGGGAGGGTTCGGGTACTCGCCCACCAGACTTCCGCGCGCACCGGCTGCTCCGGCCGCCCTGCACACTCCGGCCGCCCTGCACACTCGGTCCGCGCAACCCGTTGCCGACCGAGCGCGAGAACCGGCACACGCAAACGCCCGCCGGACCACACAGGTCCGACGGGCGGAAGGCGAAGCAGACTGCGGACTAGCCGACCGTTGCACCGAAGCGCGCTGGCAGCACACCCTTCGAGACGGAACGCAGCTCCGAGACCGACACCGTGAAGACGTCCTGGACCTCGAGGACGGGCTCGGTCGCGCCGGCGTCCGGTGCCGAAGCATCCGTCACACCGATGCGGATGACCGGGTAGCCCCGACCCTCGCACAGGCCGCGGAACTTCACGTCGTCCTCACGGGGGACCGACACGATGACGCGGCCGGTCGACTCCGAGAAGAGCGCCGTCGTGAGGTCGATCTCGTCGCGCTGCAGCAGCTCGCCGAGGAAGATGCGTGCACCGACACCGAAACGCATCACGCTCTCGGCGAGAGCCTGCGCGAGGCCGCCGTCGGAGAGGTCGTGCGCCGAAGCGATGAGCGACTCGTGCGCACCGGCGTGCAGGAGCTCGGCCAGGTCCTTCTCACGGTCGAGGTCCACAGCCGGCGGGAGGCCGCCGAGGTGGTCGTGGATGGTGCCGGCCCAGGCGGAGCCGGACAGCTCTGCCGTGGTCGTGCCGAGGAGGTAGATGTTGTCGCCCTCGTCCTGCCATCCGCTCGGGACGCGGCGGGCGACATCGTCGATGACACCGAGGACGCCCACGACGGGGGTCGGGAAGATCGGGACGTCGCCCGTCTGGTTGTAGAAGGAGACATTGCCACCCGTGACCGGGACGCCCAGCTCGAGGCAGGCATCGGACAGGCCCTCGACGGCCTCCGAGAACTGCCACATGACCTCGGGGTTCTCCGGCGAACCGAAGTTGAGGCAGTCCGTGACGGCTGCGGGGACCGCGCCGGTGACGGCGACGTTGCGGTACGCCTCCGCGAGGGCCAGACGTGCACCCTGACGGGGGTCGAGCTGGCAGTAGCGGCCGTTGGCGTCGGTCGCGATCGCGAATCCGAGGCCGGACTCCTCGTCGACGCGGATCATGCCGCCGTCGTCCGGGAAGGACAGGGCCGTGTTGCCGAGCACGTAGTAGTCGTACTGGTTGGTGATCCAGCTCTTGTCGGCCAGGTTGGCCGAGCCGAGGAGCGAGAGGAACTGGTCCTTGAGCTCTGCGGCGTCGGTGGCGCGGGGGAGGTCCTCGGCTTTGTCTGCCTGCAGGGCGTCGATCCAGGTGGGGTATGCCACCGGGCGGTCGTAGACGGGGCCGTCGACGGCGACCGTCGACGGGTCGACGTTGACGATCTCCTCGCCGTGCCAGTTGATGACCAGGCGGCCGGTGTCGGTGACCTCGCCCAGGACGGACGTCTCGACGTCCCACTTGTCGGTGACGGCGAGGAAGGCGTCCAGCTTGCCCGGCTCCACAACGGCCATCATGCGCTCCTGCGACTCCGACATGAGGATCTCCTCAGGCGTGAGCGAGGGGTCGCGCAGCAGCACGTGCGAGAGCTCGACGAACATGCCGCCGTCGCCGTTCGCGGCCAGCTCGCTCGTGGCGCACGAGATGCCTGCAGCTCCGAGGTCCTGGATGCCCTCGACGAGGCTGTCGCGGTAGAGCTCGAGGCAGCACTCGATGAGCACCTTCTCGGCGAACGGGTCGCCGACCTGCACGGCCGGACGCTTGGTCGGACCGCTCGCGTCGAACGAGTCGGACGCGAGGATCGATGCGCCGCCGATGCCGTCGCCACCCGTGCGTGCACCGAACAGGACGATCTTGTTGCCGACGCCGGACGCGTTGGCGAGGCGGAGGTCCTCGTGGCGGAGCACACCGACCGAGAGCGCGTTGACGAGCGGGTTGCCCTGGTACACCTTGTCGAAGTAGGTCTCGCCGCCGATGTTCGGCAGGCCGAGGCAGTTGCCGTAGGAGGAGATGCCGGCCGTCACACCGTGGACGACACGGGCGGTGTCCGGGTGGTCGATGTCGCCGAAACGCAGCTGGTCCATGATCGCGACGGGGCGTGCGCCCATCGAGATGATGTCGCGGACGATGCCGCCGACACCCGTCGCAGCGCCCTGGAACGGCTCGATGTAGGAGGGGTGGTTGTGGCTCTCCACCTTGAAGGTGACGGCCCAGCCCTCGCCGACGTCGATGACGCCCGCGTTCTCGCCCATGCCGACCATGAGGTTCTTCTTCATCTCCGGCGTGACCTTCTGCCCGAACTGGCGCAGGTACTTCTTGCTGGACTTGTACGAGCAGTGCTCGCTCCACATGACGGAGTACATCGCGAGCTCGCCGCTCGTTGGGCGACGCCCGAGGATCTCGCGGATCTTCGCGTACTCGTCCGCCTTCAGGCCGAGGGCGCCGTACGGCTGCTCACGGTCGGGGGTGGCGATGGCGTTGTCGACGGTGTCGGCGATGTTGGGGGTGGTCGTCACGGGCCAGAACTCCAATGGAAAAAGGGCGGTTGCCGGGCGGTCCAATCCTACCCGGGCGCTGTGGGGGCGCGCTCCCGGCTTGTCGGCCGTCGTCATCGTCCGATCTGTGGGCGAGGGGATGATGGGCCGCGATGCGGCAGACGGCAGAATGGGGCGATGAGCGAAGCGCGCACGACCATGACCGTCCGAGCCGTGCTGTTCGACATGGACGGCACGCTCGTCGATTCGACCGCCGTCGTCGAACAGGTGTGGGGCGAATTCGCGTGGCGACACGGCAACGACCCGGCCGAACTCCTCGCGTACGCGCACGGACGCCGCGCGACCGAGACGATGGCCGTCTTCGGTTCGCCTGGCATCGACATCGATGCGGAGGCCGATGCGCTCATCAAGCGGGAGATCGCGCTCGCGCCCGGGGTGGCGGAGGTGCCGGGCGCTGCCGCGTTCGTGGCATCGCTGCCGGCGGAGTCGATCGCGCTCGTGACGTCGGCGCCCGGCCCGCTCGCCGCCGCGCGGCTGGCGGCTGTGGGCATCCCGACGCCCTCCGTGGTCGTCGCGGCCGAGGACGTCACGATCGGCAAGCCGGATCCGCAGGGGTATCTCGCGGCTGCGACGCGCCTGGGCGTGCGGCCGGAGGACGCCGTGGTGTTCGAGGATGCTGATGCCGGACTGCGCGCCGGGCTCGCCGCCGGCATGCGGGTCGTGGTCGTCGGGGCGTACGAGGGCGACGTCACGTCCGGTCTGCCGCGCATCCGCGACTATCGTGCAGCTGCGGTCGAGCGCGCCGCCGACGGAACGCTGACCATCACGCTCTGAGCTGCCCTGAGCTGAGCTGCTCTGCGCTGAGTTTCCACCTCGTGGGGTGTTCACAATTCCGGAACTCTCACGGAATTCAGGACGAAATAGCCCGTTTTGGGCCGGAAACGTCCTGAATTCTGCAAAAGTTCCGGAATTGTGCACAGACCGTGACGATGTTGATGCCGGGTCCGTCCTATGGGTGACGGTCGAAAACGACTCTCGACGGGCACGTCCATGAGGACGAGACTCGACGCAACGGACAGGAGCACAACATGGCTGGACAGGATGATGCACGGACCGCGGCCGACGCGGTGAAGCACGGCGCAGAATCGGTGCGGACCGGGGCGAGCGATGCTGCGCAAGCGGTCTCGGACGGCGCGCGCGGCGCCCAACGGGCCGCGGCCGACGGCATCGGCGATGCGAAGGACGCAGTGAAGCACGGTGCTGCGGATGTGAAGAGCGCGGTGGGCGACGGCGTCGCCGATGCGAGGCGTGCGGTGGGCGACGGTATTGGTGACGCGAAGGACGCTGTGGAGCACGGCGTCGCCGATGCGAAGCGTGCGGTGAGCGACGGCGTCGACACCGCGAAAGACGCCGTGTCCGACGGCGTGACGGGCGCGAAGAGCGCGGTGAGCGGCGGTGCCGCGGCGGCCGCCGGTGCGGTCAAGGACGGCGTCGACGGTGTTCGCGATGCTGCGAAGAACGCCGTGCACGACGGCCTGCACGCGGCGGAGAACGCCCGGGAGGCGGTCGGCGCAGCGGCCGAGACGGCGGTCGACGACGTGCGTCAGGCAGTGTCGGATGCGGTCGACGATGTGACGGATCGCGTCACCTCGACGGCCGACGCCGCGAAGAGCGCCGTCGAGCAGCAGTATCGCAAGAATCCGGCTGCGACGATCGCCGCCGTGGCAGGCATCGGACTCGCCGTCGTCACCCTCGTGACGCTCATCGCGCGCGCTGCCAAACGCCGCTGACCCTTCCGCGCCCGCTCGTCCGCCCCTCGCTCCCAGCCCGCGAACTGTCACTCCTGGCGGTTCTGACGCCCCGAAACCGGCCACTGCTGCCAGCTCGCGAGCGGGCAGTAGTGGCCAATATGGAGAGCTGTAACCAGCCACGAGTGACAGCTCGCGGGCTGGGAGCGGGGACGGAGGGCCGAGGGACGGACAGACGGCCGAGGGACGGACGACCGGGGCGGAGGACCGGGGGACGGACGACCGCCGACCGGCTACAGGACCTTCGAGAGGAAGGCGCGCGTCCTGGCGTGCTGCGGATTGGCGAGGACCGTGCGCGGATCGCCGGCCTCCACGACGACGCCCTGATCCATAAAGACCAGGGAATCGGCAACCTCGCGTGCGAAGCCCATCTCGTGGGTGACCACGATCATCGTCATGCCGTCGCGCGCGAGCCCCTTCATCACGTCGAGGACGTCCCCGACGAGCTCGGGGTCGAGCGCTGACGTCGGCTCGTCGAACAGCATGAGCTTCGGATCCATCGCGAGCGCCCGAGCGATCGCGACCCGCTGCTGCTGCCCGCCGGACAGATGCCCGGGATACGCGGCCGCCTTGTCCGACAGCCCGACACGGTCGAGGAGTTCCCGTCCGCGCTGCTCCGCCGTCTGCCGCCGGTGCCCCTTCACTTGCATGGGCGCCTCCATGATGTTCTCGAGCGCCGTCATGTGCGGGAACAGGTTGAATCGCTGGAACACCATCCCGATGTCGCGCCGCTGCCGCGCAGCCTCCTTCGGTTTCAGCTCGTACAGTTTGTCGCCGCGCTCGCGGTACCCGATGAGGTCGCCCTCGACGAGCAGTCGGCCCCCATCGACCCGTTCCAGGTGGTTGATGCACCGCAGGAACGTGGACTTCCCCGACCCGGACGGCCCGATGAGGCACATGACCTCGCCGCGTTGCACCGTCAGGGTGATGTCCTTGAGCACGGTGTTCGACCCGAAGTGCTTCACCACCCGCTCCGCGCGCACCATCGGCATCGTCTGGTCGATCATGCTGTTCCTCCAGAGGTCGTGCCCCCAGGCGACGTTCCGCCCGGCGCCCGCGGTTCGGTCGGCACGGAGCCCGTGAGCACCGTGCCGTCGATGCCGGTCGCCCCGTTCGCGATGTCCACCCGCGTCAATCCGCGCGCGAACCGCTTCTCCAGGAAGTACTGGCCCACCATCAGGATCGAGGTGAAGAGCAGGTACCAGAGGGACGCGACGACGAGCAGCGGAATCGGGTTGAACGTCTCCGAGGAGATGTCCCTCGATCTCGTGTACAGGTCCAGGGTGAACGGGACGGCGGTCACGAGCGACGTGGTCTTGAGCATCGAGATCACCTCGTTGCCCGTCGGCGGGATGATGATCCGCATCGACTGCGGCAGGATGACCCGCCGCATCGTCTTCCCCCAGCTCATGCCGAGCGCGGTCGACGCCTCCTCCTGTCCCCGGTCGACCGACAGCAGACCGGCGCGGACGATCTCCGACATGTAGGCGGCCTCATTGAGTGCCAGACCGATGACGGCGATCCAGAAGGTGTTGAGCGCGGCGTCGGTCGGGAGTTGCGCGATCGGCGGCAGGAACGGGAGCCCGATGTTGAGGGTCGGGTAGATCGTCGACAGCAGGCCCCAGAACACGAGCTGCACGTACACGGGGGTCCCGCGGAACAGCCAGACGAACGCCCACGCGATGCTCTTCAGCACCGGGTTCGGCGAGAGCCGCATGATGGCGAGCAGCACACCGAGCGCGATGGCGGCGATCATCGAGTACACCGTCAGCTGCAGCGTGATGAGGGCGGCCATCGTGATGCGGCGGTCGAAGACGTACTTCCCGACCGCCGGCCAGTCGTACGCCGGCCGGAGGGCGGCGTCGTAGACGACAGCCACGACGACCACGATGATGACCACCGCGATGATGTTCCGCCACGGATGGCGGAGCCGCACCACCTTGAGCGGCGGCGGGCCGTCTTGCGCCCCCGACGCCGGTGCGTCCACGGGATCACCCGCGGAGCCGCGACCGGACGCCGGGGCGCTTCGGAACGGGTCGCTCATGGTCAGCTCGTCGCGCCGTTGACGTCGATCTTCGGGATCGCGCCGGACTCGACGCCCCACTTCGTGAGGATCTTCGTGTACGTGCCGTCATCCTGCAGGGACTGCAGCGCCGTCTGGAGCGCCTTGGCGAGGTCGCCGCGGTCCTTCTTGATGGGCATGCTGTAGAGGAACGTGGAGTAGACGTCGCCGGACAGCGCGAGCGCGTCCTTGCTCTGCTGCACGGCGTACTGGACGACGGGGGAGTCCGCGGACATCGCATCGGCGCGGCCGAGGGTCACGGCGGCCGTGGCCTCGTCCTGGGTGTCGTAGCCGAGGGCCTGGATGGCGGGCTTGCCGGCGTCTGTGCAGGCCGTGGACTTGGCCGGGACGTCCTCGAGCGCCTCCGTGGTGCCGTTCTGCACGGCGACCTTCAGCCCACATGCGTTGTCGGGGTCGACGGTCTTGCCCTTCTGCGTCGCCCACTGGATGCCGGCCGTGTAGTAGTCGACCATGTCGACCTGCTGCTGCCGTTCCTTCGTGTCGAAGAAGGAGGACAGGCCAACGTCGTACTTGCCGCCGGTGATGCTCGGGATGATGTTGTCGAACTTCGCGATCTGGTAGTCGGTCGTGAGGCCGAGCTTGCCGGCCATCGCATCGGCCAACTCGATCTCCCACCCGATCGGGTTGCCGTCGGCGTCCTTGAACTCGTTCGGCGCGTAGCTCGCATCGGTGCCGATGATGAGCTTGCCCGCCTTGGTGATCTCATCCGGGAGGAGCGCGGCGGCCGCCTTGTCGACGGAGACCGATGCCGCAGACCCGCTGTCCGTCGGGGTGGCGACCTCGTTGTTGACGCACCCGGTGAGGAGGAGCGCGGTTGCGGCGATGAGGGCTGCTGGAAGCAGATGTCTGGTGCTCATGATGTGGTTCCTTGCTCGATCGGTTGGACGGTGGACAGTGCTTCGACAGGCTCAGCAACCGGGTGGTGCGGCTCGGGTACCGGCACGCCCGGTGTCTGAGCCTGTCGAAGGATGGATGGCTCGGGTGCGGGCACGCCCGGTCCTTGAGCGTGTCGAAGGTTGGGCCAACCCGGTCCCTGAGCCTGTCGAAGGGCCACCAACCCGGACTCGGACGTGCCCGGTCCCTGAGCTTGTCGAAGGGCCGACGACCCCGACTCGGCCGTGAACACCCGTCGCCCGCCCACCCAAGTCCCGAGGGTCCTCGTGCGGTGGATGTCGGCGGCCTGGCCGTCGAACGGGTTCCGGTCGGTGAGCACGAGGTCCGCGACCGCGCCGACCCTGATCGTGCCGGCGTCATCGCGATGGTTCACCCGGTTGGAGCCCGCCGTGTAGGCGGCGATCGCCTCGGTGAGTGTGATCGACTGCGCGGGATTGAGCGGGCGCGGGTTGTGGTCCGGGTCATCCGTCGGGAGGGTGCGGTTGACGGCGACGTGGATGGCCGCCCACGGGTCCGGGGTCGTGACGGGCCAGTCGGAGCCGGCGCACAGCATCGCTCCGGCCCGGATCGCATCGCCGAACGGATACTGCCACGATGCGCGTTCCTCGCCGAGGAGCGGCAGGTTGAGCTCGACCATCTGCGGTTCCCAGGTGGCCCAGAGCGCCTGCGCGTTCATCGTGACGCCGAGCGCCGCGAACCGGGGGACGTCGTCCGGGTGCACGATCTGGACGTGTGCGATGTGGTGGCGGTTGTCCGTGCGTCCGTTCGCTGCGACGGCGACGTCGAAGGCGTCGAGCGACTCGCGGACGGCGCGGTCGCCGATCGCGTGGATGTGGACCTGGAAGCCTGCGGCGTCGAGTCGGGTGACGGCTTCGTCGAGGAGCGCCGGCGGGAGGAAGGAGATGCCGGATTCGACGGGGTGCGGGGCCGGGGGCGAGGCCGGGCTCGCGGGCTGCGGGTCGGCGCTGTCCGGGACCATGAGGTACGGGTCGATCATCGCCGCGGTGCGGTTCTCCGGGATGCCGTCCTGCATGATCTTCACGGTGCTCGCGGTGAAGGAGCCGGCGGTGCCGGTGCCCGCCCCGCCGCCTGCTGCGTCGATCGCTTCCATCCGCCCCGCGATGCGATCCCGCCGGTCGATCAGCTCGTCGATCTGTTCGAGGCCGCGGTCGCGTTCCCACCAGAGCGCCCCGACCACGTGCCCGACGAGCGATCCGTCTGCGACGGCATCGAGGTAGGCGTCGGTCGTGTCCGAGTGGTTGTCCGCCTCGCCGACGATGGCGTCCTGCCAGCCGGTGACCCCGACCGAGTGCAGATATGCCTGGGCGGTGCGGAGGGCCGTCGCGGTGTCCGCGGACGTGTCGGCGGGGACGAGGTGCGCGACGAGTCCACGCGCGCCCTCGTGCAGGGTGCCGCTCGGGCTGCCGTCCCTGGCGCGTTCGATGCGGCCATCGGCAGGGTCGGGGGTGCTGCCGTCGATGCCCGCGATGCGGAGGGCGGCGGTGTTGACCCAGGCGCCGTGGTGGTCGCGGTTCTGCAGGAACACCGGTCGGTCGGGGACGATGCGGTCCAGATCGCTCGCGAGCGGGGTGCCTCCAGGGAAGGCCGACTGCTGCCATCCGCCGCCGATGATCCAGGGCAGATCTGGGTGGGACGCGGCGTAGGCGGTGATCGCGTCGAGGTACTCCGCCGCCGTCCGCTGGGCGGAGAGGTCGCAGCGCATCCGTTCGAGGCCGCCTTCGATCGGGTGGACGTGCGCGTCGACGAATCCGGGCAGCAGGAGACCCGTGCCGATGTCGATGACTCGTGTGTCGTCGCCGATCGAGTCGATGGCGGCCTGATCGAGTGCGGAGATCCGACCGGCGGTGACCGCGACGGCGCCGCGGCGCGGTGGGGAGCATGGTCCATGGAAGATGGTGCCTCCGAGGAAGACCGTGTCCGCACTGCTCGTCATGTCACCTGCTCATCGAGTTGGGAGTTCCCGGTGGTGCCTGTGCTGCTGTGTTGGTGCCTCGGCGTCGTCCTTGGCGTCGCGGCGGTATCGAGAGCATAACTTGAGATATTGCTGCGGATTCGGCCGTCACATCGCGATTTGGCAACGGAATTCGGTTTCCCGTGCTGGTGGCCCCCGAGTGGTGGTCGTCAGGCGCCTTTGTCGAACACCTGTGGTCTAAATGTCCGGCGCGGGTCGGCTTTCATCCCTTGGCGCGATGCGCTCGCGCACGCGCGCCCCTACGCCGCGAGCGCGGGTCCGGTCGGACCCGCGCTCGCGTGAGCGCGATGCGCTCGGTGGGATGGTGTGGTGTGGTGCGGTGGCGCTTGACGCTAGGCGGCAGCCACGGACGCGCCGACAGCCGCGCGCAACCCGTCGACGAGCGGCGTTGTCGGACGGCCGATGAGCTCGGCGAGTTCGCCGTTGACCACGCCGAGCAGACCCTCGCGCGTGTTCGCATCGAGCCCGACGACGAAACCGACCGTCCCAGCATCCAGGCCGGCAGCCTCGAGAGCGGCGGTGTGCTCCTCTGAGCTGAGGTCGCGGTAGGTGATCTCCGTGCCCGCGACCTCCGAGAACGCGGCGGCGAGGTCATCGTGCGACCACGCGACATCGCCAGACAGCTCGAACACCCGACCCTCCAGGCCGTCCGTGATGAGGGCGACGGCCGCCGCCTCCGCGTAGTCGGCACGCGATGCGCTGGAGACGAGGCCGTCGCCGACGCTGCCGATGAACGAACCGGCCTCGACGGCCTGCTGGTACGCGCCGACGTAGTTCTCCGTGTACCAACCGTTGCGGAGGATCGTCGTGGGGACGCCCGATGCCGCCAGCAGTTCCTCGGTCGCCTTGTGCTCCGGGGCGAGGATGAGGGTGGAGGTCGTCGCCTTGGGGGCGCTCGTGTACACGATGCGGGCGACGCCCGCGCGGGCGGCGGCATCGATCACGTTGCGGTGCTGGGGGACGCGGTTGCCGACCTCGGAGCCGGACACGAGGAGCAGGGTGTCGCCGGTCTTGAGCGCCGCATCGATCGTCGACGGGTCTGCGAAGTCGACGTGCGCGGTCGCGACGCCCTTCGCGGCGAGGTCCGCGAGGGCTTCCGTGCGGCGACCGGTCGCGAGGATGCGTCCGGCGTCGACGCCTCGTGCGAGGAGGGCGTCGACGACGCCGCGGCCGAGCTGGCCGGAGGCGCCAGTGACGACGAGGCGTCCGGTGGCCGTGGTGGATTCTGCTGGTGCGTCTGCGGTGTCGAGCGACATGATGTGGGTCCTTTCCCGTGGGTTCGCTTCAACCTAACGCAGACGGATGCTGATACTTCCCGAGGGAGAGTACCCACTTTCAGGTAAGGTACTCACATGTCCATCAGTCTTGCGGATCGGCCCGGTTTCACCGACGGAATTCTTCCTGCAGCGTGCCCGACACGCACCGTGCTCGATCACGTGACGAGCAAATGGGGCGTCCTCGTTCTCCTCGCCCTCTCAGAAGGCACCCTCAGATGGAGTGAGTTGCGACGGGTCGTCGAGGGCATCAGCGAGAAGATGCTCGCGCAGACGCTGCGCACCCTCGAACGCGACGGCATCATCATCCGCACCGCGTACCCGACGATCCCGCCGCACGTCGAGTACCGCCTGAGTGAGCGCGGCGTTGCGCTGAACGCTCACCTCATCCCCCTGATGGCCTGGATCGACGACAACGCCGACGCCATCCTCGCCCCGTAGGCCCGCGAGGGGTCGCAAACGGCTAGTTACGGACCTGTCAACTAGCCATTTGCGACCCCTCGCGGGCTGGGAGGACGACGAAACCTCCGCACCGGAGGGGGCGGAGGTTTCGTGGAAGTCGGGGAGCCGGGGCCCTTCGACAGGCTCAGGGACCGGAGGTTAGACGGCCCTTCGACAGGCTCAGGGACCGGGCCCTCCGACAGGCTCAGGGACCGGGCCCTCCGACAGGCTCAGGGACCGGGTGGCCCTTCGACAGGCTCAGGGACCGGGGCTAGACGGCCTGGAGGGCCTGGACCGCGCTCGTGAAGAAGGCGAGACCGTCGACGCCCGAACGCATGGCTGCGGAGGTGTCCGGACCGAAGCCGGGCTCGATCGCGTGCTCGGGGTGCGGCATCAGACCGACGACGTTGCCGCCCTCGTTCGTGAGGCCGGCGATGTCGTCGAGCGAACCGTTCGGGTTGATCCCCGCGTAGCGGAACGCCACGAGCCCCTCGCCCTCGACGCGCTTGAGCGTCTCTGCGTCGGCGATGTAGCCGCCGTCGGCGTTCTTCAACGGGATGACGATCTCCTGGCCGCGCGTGAACTGGTGCGTCCACGCGGTGTCCGCGTTCTCGACCGTGAGTGCCTGGTCGCGACGGATGAACTGCTGGTGCGCGTTCCGGATGAGACCGCCGGGGAGCAGGTGCGCCTCGACGAGCATCTGGAAGCCGTTGCAGATGCCGAGGACGGGCATGCCCTTCGCGGCGGCGTCCTTGACCTCGGTCATGATGGGCGCGATGGCGGCGATGGCGCCGGCGCGCAGGTAGTCGCCGTAGCTGAAGCCGCCGGGGAGGATGATGGCGTCGACGCCCTGCAGGTCGTGGTCGCCGTGCCACAGGGCGACGGCCTCAGCGCCGGCCATCTTCACCGCGCGCTGGGCGTCGCGGTCGTCGAGGCTGCCCGGGAACGTGACGACGCCGATGCGGGTCGTCATGCTGCGTCGCCCGCTGCTGCGTCCTGGCCGTCCTCTGACGGGTAGTGGATGCCGACGACGTCCTCGATCACCTGGTTGGAGAGGATGTCGACGGCGATCTGCTCGACCGTGGCGCGCACCTCATCGGTGACGGGGCCTTCGACGGTGAGTTCGAATCGCTTGCCGATGCGCACATCGGTGAACTCGGCGTGGCCGAGACGTGCGAGGGCTCCGGCGACGGCCTTACCCTGCGGGTCGAGCAGTTCGGCTTTCGGCATGACTTCTACGACGATGGTCGGCACGGATATCTCTTTCGTTGCGACGCGACGGGGGATGCTCTCACCCTATCCGAATTCAGGAAGAGGTGAGGGCCGAGTGCGTTGCACACTCGGCCCTCGATCGTTCCGGAAATCGGGTGGAATCAGCGGTTCGGGCTGTGGCCGGCACGACGGCCGACGCCGTGGCCCGCGCTACTCCGGCAGCGCCGCATCGGCCTCGTTGGAGTCGCCGGCGACACCGCGCGCGAGCGTGCGGTTGCGGAAGAAGTCCGGCCGCAGCTTCGCCTGGATGAGCATGATCACGATGCCGAGCACGATGATCGTCATCCCCAGGATGAACACGAGGCCCACCCCGCCGATGTTCGATCCGCTGCCGTAGGCCGGGTCCGCGCTCTCGATGATGGTCGTGAAGAACAGCACCGCGAGGATCAGGCCGCCGACGAGCGGGGCGAAGAACTGGAAGAAGAAGTTCCGCACACTCGAGAACCACTGCTTCCGGAAGTACCACACGCACGCGAACGCGGTGAGGCCGTAGTAGAAGCAGATCATCATGCCGAGGGTCGTGATCGTGTCCCACAGGACGTCCTCGGAGATGAAGCGCATCACCGCGTAGAACACGGAGGCGACGACGCTCGAGATGATCGTGGCGTAGCCGGGCGTGAAGAACTTCGGGTGCACCTTCGAGAACTTCGGCGAGATGGCGCCGTAGTGACCCATCGCGAGGAGCGTGCGGGCCGGCGACACGAACGTCGACTGCAGCGACGCGGCGGACGACGACAGCACGGCGATCGACACGAGGATCGCGAGCGGACCGAGGATGGGGCCGGCGAGCGAGAAGAACACGTTGCCCTGGATCGCCTCGTTGCCGAGACCGACCTCGCCCTTCCCGACGCCCGCGTAGTTGATGAGTGCGACCGAGAGGAACAGGTACAGGACCACGATGATGAGCACGGTCGCGGTTGCGGCCTTGCCTGGAGTGGAGCTCGACCCCTTGGTCTCCTCGGACATCGTGAGCGTGACGTCCCAACCCCAGAAGATGAAGATCGAGAGCGAGAGGCCGGCGGCGAAGGCGCTGAACGAGCCGACCGCGAACGGGTTGAACCAGTCGAGCGAGATCGCCGTGGCGTCGAACGCGTTGCCGGCGGCGACATGGGTGAACGCGACGATGCCGAAGAACACCATCACGAGCAGCTGGAAGCCGACGAGCACGTACTGCAGCTTCTGCGTCGTCTGCATGTCGCGGTAGGAGATGAGCGTCGCACCCAACATAAACGCCAGACAGGTGATGACGTTGATGAACGGATTGCGGGTGAGATCCGCGATGCCGGGGTTCTGGAAGATCTGCGACAGCATCAGGTAGAAGAAGTCGACGGCGATGCCCGCGAGGTTCGACAGCACGACGATCGTCGCCGCGATGAGCCCCCAGCCGGCCATCCAGCCGATCCACGGGCCGAACGCCCGCGTCGCCCACGTGAACGAGGTGCCGCTGTCCGGCATCCGGCTGTTGAGCTCCCGGTAGCCGAAGGCGACGAGGAGCATCGGGATGAAGCCGACGAGGAAGATCGCCGGCACGTGCGTGCCGACCTGCGCGACCGTCGGCCCGAGGGCTCCCGTGAGCGTGTACGCCGGGGCGATGCACGAGATGCCGATGACGATCGCGCCGATGAGGCCGACCGTGCCGGCGCCGAGGCCCTTCTTGGAGAGGGCGCCCGTCGCGGTCGTCTCGGGGTGGGCGATGTCGCGGGGTGGGGTGGTTTCTGGAGGAGTCATGATGCGTCTCCGATGCTCAGCACGGAGTGTCGCGGCACGACCACCATGGGAACGGGAAGCTCACGCAGCATCTTCGCTGCCGTTGAGCCGAGGAAGAGGTGTTTCGGTTGGGCCAGACGGCTGGAGCCGACCAGGACGATCTCACCCGGATCCCAGTCGAGGCTGACGACGGCGTCCTCGACCCGGCCGCCCGTGGCGATCTCGGTCGTGACGGTGAGGTCGGACGGCAGGTGCTCGCCCGCGTACTCGAGAACCTCCTGCGCGTGCGCAGCGGCCCTGGCGAGCGCATCCGGGTGCTGTGCGCCCTCCGGCTGGTCGATGGCGACGAGTGAGACAAGCCGGAGCGGGATGCCGGCGGTCCTGGCGGCGAGGATCCCGGCGTCCAGGAGTTCGTCGGCGCCGGCCCTCGTGCCGACCGCGCAGGTGATGCGGGTGAGCGATGGGCCGCCGGTGGCATCGGTCGCGATGTCGCGGGTGCCGTCAGGTGCGAGGGCGACTGGGACGACGGCAGAGTGCAGGAGGGTGCTCGCGACGCTGCCGAGGGAGAAGCGGCCGAGGAGGCCTCCTCGCGCAGCACCGATCACGATGAGCGAGCCCTCGAGGATCTTCGACGCTTCGAGCAGGCCCTCTGCGAAGGACTCCGCATACACGAGGTGCGACTTGGCCTTGAGGTCCTTCGGCACCGAGGCGAGAGCCTCCTGCAGCCAGCCGTCCGCGGTCTCCCGGAGGAACCGCTCGTAGCCGGGGTCTGCCGGGACGAGGGTCGGGCGCTCCTCGTTCGAGAGGACGAGGACCACGTCCAGGCGGGCCTTCGCAGCCCTGGCGAGGCGGACCCCGAGGGCGAGCGCGTCGCGCCCGGCCGGGGTATCGGTGTATCCAACGATGTATCTCATCTGGTGTTCGCTTTCGATCGGGTGCGACCCTTCGACGGGCTCAGGGACCGGGGGAGCGTGGTGCACGGCGGTGTGCGGGTGGCCCTTCGACGAGCTCAGGGACCGTGGTGTGCCCTTCGACAGGCTCAGGGACCGAAGTCCCGGTCACTGAGCCTGTCGAAGTGTGGTGCCGATCAGGAAGCGCTGTGACGCTCGATGATCGCAGCCGCAGTCGCCGCGCCGATGCGGATCGCGCCATCGACGTGCTGGTACCCCTCTGAGGCGAGGTCGCTCGTGGACCAGTAAATCGGTCCGACGGGTGTCTTCTGCATCGCGCCGTAGCGTGACAGACCGCCGAGGTCGAAGCTCGCCGCATACGCGCCGCGCGTCCACTCCTCGCTGCCCCAGTCGCTCTCGTAGTAGACGAACGGGCTGAGGGCCTGCTCGCCGTAGTAGTGCGAGAGCGAGGTGAGGATGCGCTCGCGGCGCTCCTCGGCGGAGAGCTTGAAGACGGCATCGGCCTTCTCGTCCGAGACGAAGCCGACGAGGGTGCCGCGCGGGTCCTCGTGGTTCGTGTTGTCGTACGCCTCGTGGACGAGCTCGTACGGGCTGAACGCCGTGCCGGAGAGGCCGGCCTCGCGCCAGAACGGCGTCTCGTAGACCGCGTGCACCTTGATGACGAGGCCCAACGACATGTGCTGGTGCATCTGGTGGCTGAGGCGGGGCAGCGGCGGCTGGTAGTCGATGCGCGTGTACAGGTTCGGCGGGACGGCCACGATGACGTACTTCGCGTTGACCGTGATGCCGTCGGCCTCGGCCGAGACGCCCTGGTCGGACCATTCGAGGCGGCGCACGGGCGAGTTCAGGTGCACGTCGTCGCCGAGCGCCTCGGCGAGCTTGAGCGGCACCTGCTGGAGGCCGCCGACGACCCGCTTGTCGAGGATGAAGTCCGCATCGACCAGGTGCGTGAAACTGCCGGCAGATGCTGCCATCAGCAGCGCCTGCAGAGCGGAGAAGGAGTGCGAAGGCTTCGTCAGCATCGCCTCGGCGATGAACAGGGCGATGTTGTCGCGGGCCTCGACGTCGTCGGTCTGCTCGGCGAGCCACGCGCTCCAGGAGATCGAGTCGAGCTCCTTCGCGCGCGGGTGCGCCCACGGCTCCTCGACGCCCACCTCGGCGACGAGCACGTCGAGGAGGTCGATGAGACGCTCCATCTCACGCTGCGTCGACGCCTCGACGGGGAAGATGTCGCCCGTGAACCGCGTCAGCGCGCCCTCGGCGTTGATGTACACGCTGTCGCCCTCGCGGTACCGCGAGTACGTGTCGAGGCCGAGCTCTGCGAGCGTCTCGATGAGCGCGGTCTGGTCGGGGGAGACCCACTGGCCGCCGATCTCCAGCATCGCGCCGTCGATGTCGTCGGTCCAGAGGCGGCCGCCCACGCGGTCGCGTGCTTCGAGGACGGCGACCGACAGGCCGGCGGCTCGCAGCTTCGTTGCGGCCGTGAGGCCGGAGGCGCCGGCGCCGATGATGACGACGTCGCGTTCGAGTGCGGTCATGGTGTGTGCTTCCTTCGTTGAAGTGGTGTTGCGTGGGCCCTTCGACCCTTCGACAGGCTCAGGGACCGGGTGGAGCGGGATGAGGTTGTGGTCCGGTCACTGAGCTTGTCGAAGTGCCCTTCGACAGGCTCAGGCGCCGGGGGAGCGGGTCAGGCGTCGAGGCTCGACATGACGTGCTTCAGGCGCGTGTAGTCCTCGAAGCCGTAGGAGGACAGGTCCTTGCCGTAGCCGGACTTCTTGAACCCGCCGTGCGGCATCTCCGCGACGAGCACGATGTGCGTGTTGATCCACACACACCCGAAGTCGAGGTCGCGGGAGACGCGGAGCGCCTGGCCGTGATCCTTCGTCCACACGCTCGACGCGAGGGCGAACTCGACATCGTTCGCCAACTCGATCGCCTCCTCCTCGGTTTCGAACGACTGCACCGTCAGGACGGGCCCGAACGTCTCCTGCTGCACACACGCGTCATCCTGACGGACCCCCGTGAGCACCGTGGGTGCGAAGTAGAAGCCGCGCTCGCCGACCCGCTTGCCGCCGGTCGCGATCGTCACGTGCTCAGGCAGCGCATCGATGACGCCCTGCACCTGGCCGAAGTGGTTGACGTTGTTGAGCGGGCCGTAGAACGCGTCCGGGTCCTCCGCGTCGCCGGTCACGGTCGCCTCTGCGGCCGCGACGAGCGCTTCGACGAACTCGTCGTGGATGCTGCTGTGCACGATGACCCGGGTCGCGGCCGTGCAGTCCTGGCCGGCGTTGAAGTAGCCGGCCTGGGCGATGCCCTCCGCTGCGGCGGCGATGTCGACGCCGGGGAACACCAGGACGGGCGCCTTGCCGCCGAGCTCCAGGTGCGCACGGTGCAGGTTCTTCGCCGCCGAGGTGGCGACGGCCTGACCGGCGCGGACGGAACCGGTGATGGCGACGAGCCCCGGCGTCGGGTGCTCCGTGAGGAACGTGCCGGTGGAGGCGTTGCCGAGGACGACGTTGAAGACGCCGTCAGGCAGGATGCCCTGCGTGAGCTTCGCGAGGACGAGGGTCGACTCCGGGGTCGTGTCGCTCGGCTTCAGGACGATCGTGTTGCCGGCGGCGAGGGCCGGGGCGATCTTCCACACGGCCATGAGGAACGGGTAGTTCCACGGCGTGACCTGACCGACGACGCCGATCGGCTCCCGACGGACCCAGGACGTGAAACCCTCCATGTACTCGCCGGCCGATTTGCCTTCGAGGACGCGGGCCGCGCCGGCGAAGAAGCGGAGCTGCTCCGCGCCGACGAGGACCTCCTCGGACTTGATCGTCGCCGACGGCTGCCCGGTGTTGCGGTGCTGCGCCTCGACGAGCTCGTCAGCGTGCTCCTCGAACGCGTCAGCGAGCTTCAGGAGCGCGGCCTGACGCTGGCCGGGGGTTGAGCGGTTCCACGTCTTCGCTGCGGCCTTCGCCGCTGCGTACGCGGCGTCGACGTCGTCGGAATCCGAGATCGGGGAGATCGCGACGACTGCTTCCGTGGCCGGGTTCACGACCTCGAGCGTTCCGGTGCCGTGCGCATCGACGAACGATCCGTTGATGAAGTTCTGGAGGGTCGAGCCTGACATTGCCGTTCCTTTCACGTGTGCCGCCTGCGGCCGGCACCTCGTCGTTGGCTCCCGAGGGAAGGTTGTGACGAGTATGCCGGTATCCGCCGCGTTGCGGAACACATCATGGTGATTTCGAGTGCGGTGCACCCGATCAGCTGCGTATTCGGTTGTGGTTCGGTCCGGTCGCTGAGCTTGTCGCCCTTCGACAGGCTCAGGGACCGGGGTGTGGGCCCTTCGACAGGCTCAGGGACCGGGGTGCGGGCCCTTCGACAAGCTCAGGGACCGAGCGGTGACTAGGGCGCGGGCGTCATCGTGTACTTCGTGGACAGGTACTCGTGGATGCCCTCGAGCCCGCCCTCTCGGCCGATGCCGGACTGCTTCACCCCGCCGAACGGTGCCGCTGCGTTCGAGATGACGCCGATGTTGAGGCCCATCATGCCGGTCTGCAACCGGTCGATCATCCGCTGACCGCGTGCGAGATCCTCGGTGAAGACGTAGGAGACGAGGCCGTACTCCGTGTCGTTCGCGAGCCGGACCGCCTCATCCTCGTCGGAGAACGAGACGATCGCGAGCACCGGCCCGAAGATCTCCTCACGGAGGATGTCGGACCCGGCCGCGACGCCCGTGACGACGGTCGGCTCGTAGAACGTGCCGGCGCCATCGATCGCCTTGCCGCCCGTGAGCACCTCGGCGCCGCGGGAGACCGCATCGTCCACGAGGGTCTTCGCCTTCGTGACCGCGCGGTCGTCGATGAGCGGCCCGATGGTCACGCCGTCCTCGGTGCCGCGGCCGATGCGGAAGCCCTGCACCCGCTCGGTGACGCGCTTCGCGAACTCGTCCGCGACACTCTCGTGGACGATGAACCGGTTGGCCGCTGTGCACGCCTGACCGATGTTGCGGAACTTCGCGGCGATCGCGCCGTCCACGGCCTTGTCGAGGTCGGCGTCCTCGAAGACGACGAACGGCGCGTTGCCGCCGAGCTCCATCGAGGTGCGGAGGACGTTCTGGGCCGACTGCTCGATGAGCTTCTGGCCCACGGGCGTCGACCCCGTGAAGCTCAGCTTGCGCAGGCGCGGGTCGGCGATGATCGGGGCGGAGACCGCACCGGATTCGGACGTCGTGATGACGTTGACGACGCCCTTCGGCAGGCCGGCGTCCTCGAGTAGCTTCACGAAGTACAGGGTCGTGAGCGGCGTGAGCTCTGCCGGCTTGACCACGACCGTGCACCCGGCGGCGAGGGCCGGGGCGATCTTGCGGGTCGCCATCGCGAGCGGGAAGTTCCACGGCGTGATGAGGAAGCACGGGCCGACCGGGTGCTGGGACACGATCATCCGACCCGTGCCCTCCGGGTTCGTGCCGTAGCGGCCGGAGATGCGCACGGCCTCCTCGGAGAACCAGCGGAGGAATTCGCCGCCGTAGGTGACCTCGCCGTTCGACTCCGCGAGCGGCTTGCCCATCTCGAGCGTCATCAGGAGCGCGAAGTCGTCGCGGCGCTCCTGAAGGAGGTCGAACGCCTTCCGGAGGATGTTCGAGCGGGTGCGGGGCGGGGTCGCAGCCCACTCGTCGGCCACGGCGACGGCCGCATCGAGTGCCGCCTTGCCGTCGGCGACGCTCGCATCCGCGATCGTCTTGATGACCTCGCCCGTCGACGGGTCGATCACGTCGAGCGTGCGCCCGCCCTCCGCATCGCGCCATTCGCCGCCGATGGAGAGGCCGGACGGCACCTTCGCGAGGAGTGCTGCTTCGCGGGGATCGGTCATGTGATGCTCCTTCTGATCGCTGTCTCTGAGCGGGGTTTGCGGTAATTGCGGTTGTGTGGCGGGTGGCCCTTCGACAGGCTCAGAGACCGGTTCTCGACCGCTGGGCCTGTCGGCCGGTCACTGAGCTTGTCGAAGTGTTGTGGTGTGGTGGCCCTTCGACAGGCTCAGGGACCGTGGGCCGGTCACTGAGCTTGTTGAAGTGCACCTGCTCGACCCGCCTGCGCTAGTTCGCCGCGAGGGCGGCGAGGACGACGTCGAGGCCCTCGTCGAGCAGGTCGACGGGGATCGTCAGTGGAGGCAGGAACCGGACGACGTTGCCGTAGGTGCCGCAGGTGAGCACGATGACGCCCTCCTGGTGCGACGCCTTCGCGACGGCGTTCGTGAGCGCCGCATCCGGTTCGCCGGTGGCCGGATCCACGAACTCCACCGCCATCATCGCCCCGCGTCCGCGGATGTCGCCGATGCGCGGGTCGCTCTGCTGCGCCGCTTCGAACTTCGCGCGGATGCGCTCCTCGATGACGCGGGCCGACGCTGCGAGGTCGTCCTCTTCATAGGTCTCGATCGCGGCGAGGGCTGCGACGCACGCGAGCGGGTTGCCGCCGTAGGTGCCGCCGAGGCCGCCCGTGTGCGGGGCGTCCATGATCTCGGCGCGGCCCGTGACCGCTGAGAGGGGCAGACCGCCGGCGATGCCCTTCGCCGTGATGATGACATCGGGGACGATGCCGAACAGTTCCGAGGCGAACATCGCGCCGGTGCGGGCGAAGCCGGTCTGGACCTCGTCGGCGATGAAGACGACGTCGTTGGCGCGCGCCCATTCGACGAGGGTGGGGAGGAAGCCGTCGGCCGGGACGATGAAGCCGCCCTCGCCCTGGATCGGCTCGATGATGATCGCGGCGAGGTTGTCGGCGCCGATCTGTTTCTCGATCTGCGTGATCGCGCGCTTCGCAGCCTCAGGGCCGGTCAGGCCGCCGTCGCGGAACGGGTAGGAGAGGGGAGCGCGGTAGACCTCGGAGGCGAACGGTCCGAACCCGCTCTTGTACGGCATCGACTTCGCGGTGAGTGCCATCGTGAGGTTCGTGCGGCCGTGGTACGCGTGGTCGAACGCGACGACGGCCTGCTTCTTCGTGTGGCTGCGGGCGATCTTCACGGCGTTCTCCACGGCCTCCGCGCCGGAGTTGAAGAGGGCCGTGCGCTTGTTGTGGTCGCCGGGGGCGAGCCGGTTGAGGGCTTCGGCGACGCCGACGTAGGAGTCGTAGGGCGTGATCGTGAAGCACGTGTGCGTGAACTCGTTGAGCTGCCGGGTGACCGCCTCGACGACGCGCGGGTTGCTGTTGCCGACACCCGTCACGGCGATGCCGGAGCCGAGGTCGATGAGGGAGTTGCCGTCGACGTCGACGAGGACGCCGCCACCGGCAGCCGCCGCGAACACGGGCATCGTGGTTCCGACACCGGAGGCGACCGCCGCGTGCTTGCGCGCCATACGTTCCACGGAGAGCGGGCCGGGGATGGCGGTGACGAGGCGGCGTTCCTGGGGGAGGGACGGTCCGCCGGTCGGGGTGGTCGATCGGTCTGCCGCGATGCTGGCGGACGTGTCGGTGATCGTCATCGATGCTCCGTTCCGTGGGTGGTGCAGCCATGCTAGGGAGTCGCGACGGACTGACGCCGTGCCAGTTTGTCGAATTTATGATGCATCTTTCGACGGATTGTCAGATCGACGTAGACTCGCGACGTGCCACCATCCCTCCGACAACTCCTCGACCGCCGCGAGCTCTCGCTCCGGCTCATCGGCGCCGGCCGGGTCCACGACGCCGACGCCGACACCGACGCGGGGGCCGACGCGGGGGCACCAGACGCCCTCGACGGCCCGGTCACCTGGGTGTCAGGCTCCGACCTCCTCGATCCGACGCCGTTCCTCGTCGACCAACAGGTCCTGCTCACCACCGGCACGTGGCTGACGGGTTCTGGGCCGGTCGATGTCGACGCGTACGTCGCCCGGCTCGTCACCGCCGGGGTCACGGGCATCGGATTCGGCACGGAGGTCGTCACCGCCGGGACCCCTGAGGTGCTCGTGCGCGCGTGCGCCGACGCGGGCATGCCGCTGTTCGAGGTGCCGTATCGGACCCCGTTCATCGCCGTCATCCGGTACGCGGCCGACCTCATCGCGGAAGCCGAGCGCGCCAGGGACACCTGGGCGATCAACGCTCAGCGGGCCATCTCCTTCGCGGCGCTCCGCCCCGATGCGACGCCGTCGATCCTCGCCGAGCTGTCCAGGCAGCTGGGACGCTGGGTGGCGTTGTTCGATGCGCGGGGCGCGCTGGCCGGGGTGCACGGGGTCGACGGGGCGCCAGGGGCACTCGTCGACGCAGCCGGCGCAGAGGCGCTGCGGCTGCTCCAGCGCGGACAACGGTCGAGCGCGACCATCACGACCGATGCGGAGACGGTGTCCCTGCAGACGCTCGGTCGGCGAGGCGACCTCCGCGGGGTGCTCGCGATCGGCGGCGTCGGTGCACTCGACGGCGCCGCGCAGACGGTGGTGACGTCGGTTGTCGCGCTCGCCGGGCTCTCGCTCGAACAGGGGCGTGCGCTGTCGCGGGCGACCGGGACGTTGCGGTCAGGGCTGCTTGCCGCGCTGCTCGGTGGGGCTGGGGCTGGGGCCGGGGCAGGTGCAGGTGCAGGTGCAGGTGGGGCTGCGGGTGCAGGCGGTACTGGCAGCGCGGGGGCCGGCAGCGGTGGCGGTGCGAGCGGCCCGGCCGGCGGCATCGGGGGGTCCGATCGTGTCTCACTGGTCCGGAACGTCACGAGGCAGCTCGGGACGCCGCTGCCGGCAGAACCGGTCCGCGTCGCGGTCTGGACCGTGTCCGGCGGGGCGCGGGACGTGCTGCTCGCCGACCTGGAGGGGCTGCGCGAGCGGCGGCCGGGAGCGGTGTTCGCGGCCGCCCTGGGAGGTGAGGTCATCGCGTGCCTGCCGGCGGACATCGCGTATGGACTCGTGCGGGAGATCGTCGAGGGGCACGATGCTGCGGGGGTCGACGGCGGATCGGCCGAGCGGTTGCACGCCGGGCTGTCGGACCCGGTGCTGCACGCCGAGGTCGCGGCAGGGCTCGACCAGGCGCGTCTGGCCCTCGATCAGCGCTCCGGCGACGAGGTGTCGGTGACGCGATTCAGCGATCTGGCGGTCGGCGGGGTGCTCGGGCTGTTCGATGCTCCGCAGTTGGCGGCGGTGGCTCAGGCGGTCTTGCAGCCGGTCCTCGACGTCGACCGTGCCGAGGGTGCGAATCTCCTGGAGAGCGTGTCGGTGTGGTTGTCCACCAACGGCCAGTGGGATCCAGCGGCGAAGCGGCTCGGCATCCATCGGCACACGCTGCGCGCCCGGATCACGCGGGTCGAGCAGCTGACCGGACATCGTCTCGACGCCTTCGAGGCCCGCACGAACCTCTGGCTGGCCATCCGTTCCCTCCCCTGACGCGTCTCGCCGCCCGCACCGCCCTCCACAATTGCTCCACAATTCAGGAAGAAAAACAGAATTCAGGACGAATCGGCGCTGTTCGGGTCCGAATCGTCCTGAATCGCGGAAAAGTTCCTGAATTGTGGAAGGGGTGGGCGGGGTGGGGCAGGGCGGGGCGGGAGGTCAGGCGTGGAGGGAACGGAGCGCTGAGACGACGTCCGTGTGCCACCGACGGGCGGCAGGGAGGACTCCGGTGAAGATCGAGGCGTCGTGCGTGACGCCGAGGTACTGCGTCGCGCTCGCATCAACACCGGCCGCCCGCAGCGCCGCCGTGTACGCGGCGCCGTCGCCACGCAGCGGATCGAACTCGGCCGTCAGGATCACAGCGGGCGGCAGACCGATGTGCGACGCGGCGAACAGCGGTGACGCGTAGGCCTCCTTCGCCTGCGCCCGCGAGGGCAGGTAGGTCTTCGCGATCGACCGCATCTCCCGGATCGCGAGGATGCGCGGCACATGCATCGCGCGGACCGGAGCCAGATCGATGTGCCGCCCCGTCAGATCGACGACCGGCACCTCCAACACCTGCAGCGCGATCGGCAGACCGGCGCGCTCGCGGTTCATGATCGTGACGACGGCGGCGATGTTCGCCCCGGCCGAGACCCCCGACACCGCGATGCGCCCTGGATCGATCCCGAGTGACTCAGCATTCGCGAACAGCCACTCCAGGGCGGCGTAGGACTGCTCGACCTGCGTCGGATAGCGATGCTCCGGCGCGAGCGCGTAGTCGACGGCCACGATCGCGACGTCCGCATCGGCCGCCCGGCGACGGAAGGCCGCATCGGTCGTCGGGTAGTCGATCCCGCCGATGCGGAACGCGCCGCCGAAGAACGACAGCACGCCCGGGATCGGCCGATCGGTCGTCACCGTCCTGCCCGGGTAGTAGATGCGCACGCGGACGTCCGGGAACCGGTCGACCGGGACCGTGTGCTCCACGGTCAGGACGCGCGGACCGGGCGTCCCGATCGTCTGCAGCTCCTTCTTGTCCCAGTTGAGCGCTGCTTTCCGATGTGAGGCGCGTGTCTTCTTCTTGCGGGGAACCTTGGGGGTGTTGGCGGGGACAGCAGCGTGCGGTGCTCGGGGCCCTTCGACGGGCTCAGGGACCGGTGCTCTGGGCCCTTCGACAGGCTCAGGGACCGGTCTGGATTCAGGGGGCCGTTTGGGGGCGCGGACCGGTGCGGGCTTCGCCGCTGCTCGCTGCGCTGCTTGCGCGCCGCCCCGCGGATGCAGCAGGAACGCCTTCGCCTGCTCCAGAGCGGTGGAGATCAGGTACTTGCGGTGTGTGCGCAGACGCTCCGTGAAGATCGGGTCGAGGGGCATGCCGTCCGCCTTCCTGGTGCTCCTGCGATCAGCCGACAGCCGTCGACGATCCCAGCAGTCTAGGCGCGGCCGCTCCTGCCGCGGCGATGTCGGCTGCGCGGGAGGAGGAGAACCGCACGGGATAAGGACGGATTGTTGCGCATCGGCCTTGTCTGGGGCGGTTGTCCTTCTGGCGTGCGGGCCCTTCGACAGGCTCAGGGACCGGGGTGCGGCGCAGGGACGGGCCCTTCGACAGGCTCAGGGACCGGCGCGACAGGCTCAGGGACCGGGGTGCGCGGCGCAGGGACCGGGCCCTTCGACAGGCTCAGGGACCGGCGCGACAGGCGCAGGGACCGGGCGGAGGACGGACATCTGATATTCGCGGCGGTCAGGTGTCGTCGGCACTTCACCAGCCGTTCACCGTGCCGCCCCGCCCCGTTCGGGTGGCACTTCTAGCGTCGGTGATCGTACGCAGAACAACCGCGCGACCGGGCAGACACCGGGTGCGGAACCGCTGCAGACACCCCGGTCCCTGAGCCTGTCGAAGGGCACCGAGCACCGCACGCACCTCACCGCACGTCACAGCAGCGCCCAACGGCACCAGGCGATGGGCGCGACCGTTCTTTCGAAAGGGACGCTCACCACCATGAAGCTCACCATCGCCCGTACCGTCGCCCTCGGCGCAGCGGCATTCCTCGCACTCGGCCTCGCCGCGTGTTCGAGCGCATCGGCCTCCACCGACACCACGACCGACGCGGCATCGACCGGCGCCTTCGCCGTCGACGACCAGACCCTCGTCTTCGGCGTCGTCCCCGACAGCGTCGCAACGCAGACCAACTACCAGCCGCTCATGGACTACATCGCCAAGGAGACCGGCAAGAAGGTCGAGTACCACGAGTCGACCGACTACGCCGCGCTCATCGAGGCAGCCGTCGCCGGCAAGATCGACGTCGCATCGTTCTCCGGCTTCACCTACGTCACCGCCGTCAACAACGGCGCGAAGCTCACCCCGATCTCCTCCATCGTCACCAAGCAGGGCCAGGAGCCCGGCTACTACTCCGAGGCGATCGTCCCCAAGTCCTCGAGCATCACCAAGCTCGAAGAGTTCAAGGGCAAGAAGGTCTGCTTCGTCGACCCGTCGTCGACCTCCGGCTACCTCTTCCCCTCCTACAACCTGCTGAAGGCCGGCATCGACCCCGAGAAGGACGTCACCCCGGTCTTCGCCGGCAAGCACGACGTCTCCGTCACCAAGACCGGTGAGGGCGTCGAGTGCGAGGCGGGCTTCGCCGAGGACTCCGAGGTCGCCAAGAGCGACAAGGTCAAGGTCATCGACAAGACGATGGTCCCCGGCGCCCCGATCGTCGTCTCGACCGCCCTCCCGCAGGACGTCCGCGACACGCTCACCAAGACGCTCTCCCAGGTCACGATCGACCAGATCATCAAGGCCGGCATCAAGAACGCCGACAGCGACGCCTTCCGCGCGACCTTCTACGCGACCTCGCCCGTTGACGACAAGTACTACGACACGATCCGCGACATCTGCAAGAAGACCAACGCGAAGCAGTGCAAGTAGTCATCAGCATCGGCTGAATCCTCCCGGTCGCTGGGCGCTTCGACAGGCTCAGCGACCGGGAGATCCGGTTCAGCGCACACCCGGTCCCTGAGCTTGTCGAAGGGCGACACCCGGTCCCTGAGCTCGTCGAAGGGCACCACAACCGCACGACCACACCACCGGAAGGACCGACGACATGACCGTCACCGACCAGCAGGCCAACGCCACCGCTGCATCGACCGACGCCTCACCGGTGATCGCGTTGCGCGGCGTCACCAAACGCTTCGACTCGACGGTGGCGTTGAAACACGTCGACCTCGAGATCGGACGCGGCGAGATCGTCGTCCTCCTCGGCCTCTCCGGATCGGGCAAGTCGACGCTCCTGCGACACCTCGACGGCCTCGAACTCCCCACGGCAGGCAGCGTCAACGTCCTCGGGCAGGACGTGCCGGCGCTGCGCAGCCGCGAGCTGCGCCGCCTCCGCGCGAAGGTCGGGTTCGTCTTCCAGCAGTTCGAGCTCGTCCCATCGCTCACGGTCCTCGAGAACGTGCTCACGGGATCGCTCGCGACGGTCAGCGGACCGCGGCTCGGCATCATCGGCTACGGCCGCAGCCTCCGGCTCAAGGCGCTTCGCCACCTCGACCGCGTCGGCCTCCTGGAACGCGCCTATCAGCGCGCAGACACCCTCTCCGGCGGACAGCAGCAGCGCGTCGCCATCGCCCGCGCGCTTATGCAGGACCCCGACATCCTCCTCGCAGACGAACCCGTCGCCTCCCTCGACCCTGAGTCGAGCGACCAGGTCATGGCCCTCATCCGCGAGATCGCCGTCGACAGCGGGCTGACCGTCGTGTGCAGCCTCCACCAGGTGGACCTCGCTCTGTCCTGGGGCGACCGCATCGTCGGCCTCCGCCACGGCGAAGTGGTCCTCGACACCCCGACGGACGGACTCAGCAAAGCCGAGGTCATGGAGATCTACGGCCGCGTCGCCACCACGACCCGCGAGCTGCAGACGATCGAACGCGAACTCCTCATCGACGACATCCTCGGCGACCAGGAGGACGACATCCGCGACAACCTGGGCATCGACGCCCGTGTCGGCATCGACGGACGACCGATGGACGCCGATGAGGCGTGGGACGGCGATGCGGACGACGACGTCCCAGGGCGGTACATCGGGGAGCGGCGTGCTGCGGCGGGGGCGGGCCCTTCGACAGGCTCAGGGACCGGTGCGGGGGCGGGCCCTTCGACAGGCTCAGGGACCGGTGCGGGGGCGGGCCCTTCGACAGGCTCAGGGACCGGGACCGGGGCGACCGAGGACGGCGTCAGCTGATGGCCGTCACACTCGCCCCGACGCGCCCGCCAGGCGCCCAACGACCGGAGCCGGCCGACTTCCGCGACCGCATCCCATCGCGTCGGATCTCCACGCAGACGATCGCGGCATCGCTCACGCTCATTGCGCTCATCGGGTTCTCGATCTATTCGCTCATCGACGTGAACATCTCCATCCCGAAGATGATCGCGAGCTGGGGCAACGCGGTCAACTTCGTGAACCGCGTCGGCACGATCACCTTCCCGCCGCTCGACGAACTCATCGGCCTCACCGCCCTGACTCTCGGCATCGTCATCACCGGCACGGCGCTCGCCGCAGTCCTCTCGGTGCCCGTCGCGTACCTCTCCGCCGCGAACACCACGCCGGGCAACGGCTGGCGCGCCCTCGGACGCTTCATCGGCGTGTTCACCCGTGCCGTCCCCGATGTCGTCATCGCGATGATCCTCGTGCTGATGTTCTCGCTCGGATCCCTGCCAGGCATCATCGCCATCGGCATCCACTCCATCGGGATGATCTCCAAGCTGTTCGCCGATGCGATCGAACAGATCGACGAGGGGCCACGGCTCGCGATCTGCGCAGCAGGCGGTTCGAAGCTGCAGGAGTTCACGAGCGGTGTGCTGCCGCAGGTGCTGCCGTCCTGGGTCGCGACCGTGCTGCACCGCGGCGACATCAACCTGCGCGGCTCGGTGCTGCTCGGGTACGTCGGCGTCGGCGGGCTCGGGCGTGAACTGTCGCTGTCGTTCAAGTCGCTCGACTACTCGACGGGCATCGGGCTGGCGCTCGTCCTATTCGCGTTGTGCATCGTGATGGAGATCGTGTCGAGCACGATCCGGAAGTCGATGCTCGGGGTCGCGCCGAGCGGACGCGGCATCGGCGATCGGGTGGTGCGGGGGTTCGGTCGACGGAGTGGTGGTGAAGCGGGCGATGTGGTTGCCGCGCGGTCCCTGAGCTTGTCGAAGGGCACTTCGACAGGCTCAGTGACCGGCGGCGCGGGCACTTCGACAAGCTCAGTGACCGGGGGTTCGGCCTCAGCGACCGGGGGCGACGGCGACCGCATCGCCGCCGCCGCGCGCCGCCCATGGACGCCGGCCCGCATCAGGGGCACCGTGTACGGCTGGATCGGCGTCGCCGTCGTCCTCGGCGGCATCGTCGTCTCCGACATCCAATGGGGCGACTTCCTGACCGTGTGGGCGAAGGCGCCGGCGGTCCTCGGCAAGCTCTGGCCGCCGTCGTTCGGCACCTACCTGCCTGAGCAGATGTTCCAGGCGATGCTCGACACGATCGCGATCGCCTTCGCGGCGACCCTCATCTCGCTCGTGTTCTCGATCGTCGTCGGATCGCTCGCGGCACGCAACGTGGCACCGACCCCGGCGGTCCGCTCCGGCTTCCGCTTCCTGCTCGTGGGCATCCGCGGCATCCCGGAACTCATCCTCGCGATCCTGCTCATCGTCGTCACCGGGATGGGCGCGCAGGCCGGTGTGCTCGCGCTCGGGATCTGCGGTATCGGCCTGCTCGGGAAGCTCATCGCCGACTCCTTCGAGGAGGTCAAGGGCGGTCCGGAGCGTGCGCTCAAGGCGGTCGGCGCGACCAGGCTGCAGGTCTACGGGTCCGCGACGCTCCCGCAGGGTGTGAAGGCGCTCATCGGGCACACCTTCTACGCGCTCGACACGAACATCCGGGCGGCGACGATGCTCGGAATCGTCGGCGGAGGCGGCATCGGCTACTACCTGATCCAGGCGGACCAGGGCGGCAACTACGACCAGGTGACCGCGATCGTGCTCATGATCCTCTCGGTCGTGCTGGTCGTCGAGGGGCTCGCGATGTGGATGCGGCGGGTGTTCCGATGACGCGGGGCGCCGATGCGGAGACGTTCGACGTCGCGATCGTCGGGTCAGGGATCGTCGGTCTGGGGGCTGCGCTCGCGGCTGCCGATCGCGGGTTGCGCGTGGTCGTGATCGATCGCTCGGCCGAGGTGCAGGGTGCGACGGTGCGGAACTTCGGGCACCTGTGCGTGACGCCGCAGGCCGGGTTCGCGAGGGAGCTGGGGGAGCGTTCCCGCGAGATCTGGTTGCGGCTGCGCACGGAGGCCGATGTGTGGGTGCGCGAGAGCGGCACCTTCGTCGTCGCGCGGCACGAGGACGAGATGCAGGCGTTGCGTGAGTTCGCGGAGGCGTCCGCGGCCGGGCCCGCCGGCGTTGGTGCGGATGCTGGCGCCGGCGCCGCCCCCGCCGACGTCGATGTGCGGCTGCTCGACGCCGACACGTTCCGGTCGATGGCGCCCGTCGCGCCGGCTGACGTCGTCGGCGGCGCGTGGCTCCCGCGCGACCTGCAGACGAATCCGCGGCAGGCGGCCCCGGCGATCGCGTCGTGGTTGCGCTCGCGCGGGGTCGAGTTCCGGATGCGGACGGCGGTCACCGCGGTGCGGTCGGGCGTCGTCGAGACGACCCGTGGTGCGATCGCGGCCGGGAGCATCGTCGTCGCCGTCAACCACGACATCGACCAGTTGTACCCGGAGATCGCCGAACGCGAGGGCATCAGGCGCTGCGGCCTCGACATGATGCGCGTGCGCGGCCACCTGCGCGCGCCGTTGTACGCGCCGCTGCTCACCGGGTGGTCGATGCTGCGCTACGGCGCGTTCGCCGTGCTGCCGTCGATCGCGGCGGTCCGTGAACGACTGACCACGACGGAGCCGGGGCTCGCGGCACTCGATCTCAACCTCATGTCGACGCAGTTGCCGGACGGCAGCCTCATCGTCGGCGACACGCACTACCGGGGCGATGCCGTGCCGCCGTTCCAGAGCGAGCACGCGTTCCAGGAGCTGTTGCGCGCGACGGGTGAGCTGTTCGGGACGAGTGAGCTGCGCGTGATCGAGCGGTGGCAGGGCGTGTACGCGAGTGCGCCGGCCGACTTCCTCGTCGACGAGCCGGACCCTGGCGTCCATCTGGTCGCCGCGACGACGGGCATCGGCATGACGACGGGTCTCGCGCTCGGCGAGTACGCGGTCATCGCGGCCCTCGCCGGTCGGGCAGCAGCATCGTCCGGCCCCATCGCCACCCAGTCCCGTTCGCAATTCAGGAGCGGCTCGGCGGGTCGCGCCGGGACGCCGCATTCCGGCGCCGACACGCCGGCGCTCTCCTGAGTTGTGAACATCCGTCCGATCCGTTTTCTCTCGAAAGGCACACCATGACCACCATCCACACCTCGGGGACCGACCGGACCGCTGCCGTCGACGGAGGCGACTTCGACGAGCGCGACCTCGATGAGCGCCACCCCTTGGACACGACGGCTGCCGACGACCACGACCTCGACGACGAACTGGTCCTGGAGCTCGTCGTCCTCGACCTCGCCGGCACAACGGTCGCGGACGACGGCATCGTCGAGGAGGCGTTCCGGATCGCTGCGACGGCGATCGGCCTCGGCGACGAGGACGCGTTCGACGACGACGCGGACGACGACGAAGAGGACGACGAAGACGACGCGGACGACGACGACTCCGACGACGCGGAGGACCGCGCCCGCGAGGACGACGACGAGTACGACGAGGACGAAGACGACGCGGACGACGACGAGCACACCTCCGCCGACCGCTTCGACCGGGGCACCGGCATCGACGACGCCCTCGACTACGTCCGCCGCACGATGGGCCAGTCGAAGATCGACGTCTTCCGTGTCCTGACGGGTGGCGACGAGGAGCGCGCCCAGGCCGGCAACGCCGCGTTCGAGGCGGCGTACGCGCAGCTCATCACGGACGGCCGCATCGAGGAGATCCCCGGCGCAGGCGACACGATCCGCCTCCTCCGCGAGCTGGGCGTCACCGTCGTCCTGACCACCGGCTTCGCGCCGGAGACGCGCGACGCGCTCCTCGCGAGCCTCGGGTGGACGGACATCGCCGACCTCGTCCTCTCCCCGTCGGACGCTGGTCGCGGCCGTCCGGCTCCCGACCTGCCGCTCACCGCACTCATCCGCACGGGCACGAGCTCCGTCGACACGATGGTGGTCGTCGGCGACACGGCGAGCGACATCCTCTCCGGCATCAACGCGGGCGCAGCGCTCGTCGTCGGTGTCCTCACCGGCGCGCACGACGAGCACACGCTCTTCGAGGCCGGTGCCGACGACGTGATCTCGAGCATCGCGGAACTGCCTGCGCTCCTCGGTCTCGACTGACGGGCGGTCCGGGGGATGCACACCACACTCACTGCGCACGTCGGCAGCGATGTCCTCATCAAACCTTCACCCGTCGCGATGGTCTGGCAGGGGGTCGGACTGCCGCATCAGGCGATGGCCGTCCCCGGCGTGACGCTCGGCGCGGGCGACGTCCTCGTCGAGGTCGAGCTCGCGACGGTCTGCGGGTCGGACGTCCACACCGTGCTCGGGCACCGGAACGCGACGACGCCGCTCGTCTTCGGGCACGAGCAGGTCGGTCGGGTCGTTGTGGTCGGAGGGCCGGTGACCGCCGTCGACGGCACCGTGCTCGTGGCCGGGATGCGGGTCGTCTGGTCGGTCATCGTGAGCTGCGGCTCGTGCGACCGCTGCGTCGCCGGGCTGGAGCAGAAGTGCCGCCGGCTTGCGAAGTACGGGCACGACCGGGTGCACCGCGGCTGGGAGTTGAGCGGCGGGTTCGCGACGCACGTCGAGGTCCTGGAGGGGACGCCCATCGTCATCGTGGGGGAGACGCCGCCTGCCGAGGTGTTCGCGCCTGCCTCGTGTGCGACGGCGACCGCCATCGCTGCACTGGATGCCGCTGTGGAGTCGACGGCGCGCCCGCTGGCCGGGCAGGCCGTGTTCGTGACGGGTGCGGGGATGCTCGGGCTGACGGTCGCGGCGATCGCTGCTGATGCCGGTGCGCGGGTCGTCGTGTGCGACCCGGATCCCGGACGCCGGGCGCTCTCGCTGCAGTTCGGGGCGATCGCCGCGGTGGATTCCGCCGACGCCATCTCGGCCGCGAAGCTCGCAGCCGAGGTCGACGGGTTCCCGATCGCGATCGAGATGTCCGGCGCAGGATCAGCGGTCGAGGCCGCGATCGGGTCGCTCGGGGTCGGTGGGGCGGCGATCCTTGTCGGGAGTGTGTTCCCCGGGGTGCCGTTGACGATCGATGCGGAGCAGATCGTCCGGAACCTGCTGCAGGTGCGCGGTGTGCACAACTATCGTGCCGAGCACCTGTCGCGTGCGGTGGACTTCCTCACGGGCGCGTGGCGGCGGCACCCGTTCGCCGAGTTGGTCGGGGCGACGTTCCCACTCGCCGACGTCGACGCGGCGCTCGACCTGGCGGCCTCAGGGGCCCACCCCAGAGTGGCGCTGCGCCCCTAGCCGGCGGCGACGACGTGCAGGGCGTTCGCCCAGGGGTCCTGCACGCTGAGCGTCCGGCCGTCGTTGCTCGAGGGCAGCCGGTGGTGCCGCAGCCGCTCCTCGATGGCGCCGAGGTCGTCGGCCGTCGGGACGACGATGTCGATGCGGCCGAGCCCCAGCGCCGGCATCCGCGGGCCGGCGCCGCGGGAGTCCCACACGTTCATCGCCATGTGGTGGTGGTAGCCGCCCGCCGAGACGAAGAGCGCCTGGTTGCCGAGCGCCGTCGTCTGCTCGAACCCGAGCGTGCCGACGTAGAAGTCCCTGGCCGAGGCGACGTCGCCGACGGACAGGTGCACGTGCCCGACGACGGCGGGGCCGGGTGCGGCCGCCAGCTGCGCTTCGGTGAGGTGCTCGCGCAGGAACTCGTTGGGGTCGAGGTAGAGCGTCGCCATCTCGATCTGTCCGTGCACCCAGCTCCACTCGGTGCGCGCGCGGTCCCAGTACAGTTCGACGCCGTTGCCCTCGGGGTCGGTGAAGTAGAACGCCTGGCTGACGAGGTGGTCTGCGCTGCCGGTGAACGTCCCGGGCGCGTGCCTGGCGACGGAGTTGAGCGCTGCGGCGAGCGACGCCTGCGTGTCGAACAGGATCGCCGTGTGATACAGCCCGGCGGATCCCGATGCCGCGTGCCGCAGCTCAGGGGCGGCCTGGAGGATCACGATGGGCGTCGTCCCGCGGCCGAGCGTCACACTGCCGACATCGCTCCCGATGACCTGGAGCGTCACGGCGTCGCGGTAGTAGGCGGTCATCGCGTCGAGGTCGCCGACGAGGAGCGTGACGGCTCCCATCGCGGTGTCGCCAGCGAGCTTGTCGGCGTTCGTCGTCCCCAGATCAGCATTCATGTGCATAGAAACCATCGCCGACGCCGAGGCATTCCCGATGTCCGTCCACGCGCTCGGAGGAGCGATCGTGAAACGTCCTGGACACATCTGAGCAACCCGCGAATCGCCCCCGGACGAGTCGCACCCGAACAGGCGCGATCCGCCTGTCCTCTTTTCAGGGGACAACCCCCGCGCGATCCCGCGGTACGACTGAGAAGTAGGCGGTCCACACGGACCGGAATGCACGCCATCTGAGGTATCTTGTCGACATGACGGTCTCCGCGCGGCACCCCGGGGTGGTTCGCGTTGGCGGCCGCCTGATGGTGGTGGATCCGTTCGCGGACCGAGGTGAACTCACCGAGGCCCAGCTGCAGGTCAAACGGCTCAGGATGCGCCTCACGATGCTCTTCGGCGGCTTCCTCGTCTTCGTCGCCATCATCGTCGGCGGCCTGCTCGGAGCCATCGCGGACGGGCTCATCGCACGCGGCCGCGGCCAGAGCTTCTCGCTGTCACTCCCCGGATCCGACCCGAACTGGGTGCCAGGGCTCGATGTCGCCGGCGCCGTCCTCGGGGTCATCCTCGCGGTGTTCCTGCTGGTCGCTCGCGGAGAGCGGCGCCGTCGCATTGGATCGATCTACGGCGGTCACCAGCCCTCCCGCTGGATCGATCCGCTCAACGACCACCTCATCGGGCTCGACGACGATGTCGCCTGGACGGAGCTCTGGACGCTCAGCCGGATGTACTCGGCCGCAGAGCGTGCCCAGCGCGAGCTCGTCCAGATGGGGGCGACGCAGCAGGAGGTCGGCACCGAGAGCGCCCAGCGGGTCGCCGATGCGCAGTTCATCGCGAACGACACGAGGGCCGCGTTGGAGAAGACCGCGCAGCAGATGGGGGTCACGGTCCCGACAGGGCCGCTGCCCGATGCGCAGGCGATCCTGGCGAACGGTGTCAAGCAGCGCGGGCGCAACGGTCGTCGGAATTCTTCCGCCGCCGGTCTCTGAGATCGGTTTCGGCCGCCCGATCAGCGCTGCGACGGCGAGGACGTCAGGCGTTCGAGGAGTTCGCGATAGCGCGCCGTCGTCTGCTCGACGATGTCCTGCGGGAGCGCCGGCGGGGTCGACCCCTCCGCCTGGTCCCAATTGGCGGCCATCCAGTCGCGCACGATCTGCTTGTCGAAGCTGGCCATCCGCTCCTCCGGTGATCCGCCGGCCGCGTACGCCGCCGCGTCCCAGTAGCGGCTGGAATCGGCCGTGAGCACCTCGTCGGCGAGCGTGATGACGCCGGTCGCCGGGTTGCGGCCGAACTCGAACTTCGTGTCCGCGAGGATCACGCCGCGAGCCTCGGCGATCGTCGACGCGGTGTCGTAGATGGCGAGCGAGAGGTCCTTGAGAGCGACCGCGTCATCCTCTCCGATGAGTTCGATCATGCGGCTGAAGCTGATGTTCTCGTCGTGTTCGCCGAGCGGCGCCTTGTAGGCGGGCGTGAAGAGCGGCTCAGGAAGACGGTCGCCGTTGCGGAGGCCAGACGGCAGCGGGATGCCGCACACGCTCTGGCTGGCGACGTATTCCTTCCAGCCGGAGCCGGTGAGGTAGCCGCGCACGACGCACTCGATGGGGAACATGTCGAGACCGATGACGAGCATCGCCCGCCCGGAGAATTCGGTCGGGATGAGCTCACGGACCGTGTCGTCGGCGTTCTGCGCGTGGTCGGGCAGGAGGTGGTTCGGGATGTCCGACAGCTGGTCGAACCACCACAGGCTGAGCGCGGTGAGGAGTTCGCCCTTGCCGGGGATGCCCGGTTCGAGGACGTGGTCGAACGCACTGACCCGGTCGCTCGCCACGACGAGCATCCGATCGGTGCTCCCGTCGGCCGGCGCGTAGAGGTCGCGCACCTTGCCGGAGTAGGTGTGGGTCCAGCCGTTGGGTTCCGTGGTTTCGCTCACCGGAACATTATCCCGTACGGCGGGTGGTGCGATCGGCGGTGGGCGAGTGCCCGACATCTGATGGTTGCATCGGTGCATTCCGCGGGGTATATTCCATGTGGAATAGTTCACGCGGAGCTTTATCCGAGCCCAGACGCACACACGGAGAGGATACGATCATGGTCGCAAAACCACTCGGCGCCCTCGGCGTCGCAGCCCTCGGGTTCCTCAACGAACGCCCCATGCACCCCTACGAGATGTACCAACTCGCCGTGCTGCGCCAGGAGGACCGGGTCGTCAAGGCGAGCGCCGGCTCCCTCTACCGCGCCGTGTACGCCCTCGAACGCGACGGCCTCGTCCGCGACGTCGGCACCGACCGGGACGGCGCCCGTCCGGAGCGGACCACCTTCGAGATCACCGATGCCGGACGAGAGGCGCTCACCGATCGTCTCGTCGAGATGCTGCGGACCCCCGTCAACGAGTTCCCCGAGTTCGCCCTCGCCATGGCGGAGGCGCACAACCTCACGCGCGAGGTCGTCTGCGGGCTCCTGCGCGAACGACTCGTCGCCAGACGCCGCGAGATCGCCGAGACCGATGCGCGCGTCGCGGATGTCGTGCTGCGCAACGTACCCCGCGTGTACTGGATGAACGTCGGATACACGCAGGCCCTCGCCCACGCGGAGGTCGAGTGGACCGAATCCCTCCTCGCGGAGATCGAATCCGGCGAACTGCCCTGGCACGACCCGGACCACCACCACTGCTCCATGTCCCACATCCACGACGGCGCATCGGTGTCGGAGGTCGCCGCCAGAATCGACTCCGGCGACCATCGGACCGACGACAACCGACCCTCGCCGATCTCCTCCCCGAGCGGCTAGCCCGCACCGTCGGCCCAGCATCGTCCCCGGTTCGCCCCCGCACCGCCTCCAGCACCATCGGAGGGCGCGGACAGGCCGCCGAACACCCCAAGTTCTCGCACCGGCGCGCACACCCTCAGTGTCCGCGCTCGCTCGTAGACCGCCGCCGCGGCATCCCGCGGCAGCCACCGCCTCAGCTCAGAAAGCACGAAGCATGTCACAGACAACCACCAAGAACACCGCAGTGCGGCCCTGGCCGGCGCTCTGGTCGCTCGTCATCGGGTTCTTTATGATCCTGATCGACACGACCATCGTGTCCGTCGCGAACCCCTCGATCATGAAGGGGCTCGACACCGACATCAACAGCGTCATCTGGGTGACGAGCGCCTACCTCCTCGCGTACGCCGTCCCCCTGCTCATCACCGGCCGCCTCGGCGACCGCTTCGGCCCGAAGAACCTGTACCTCATCGGGCTCGTCATCTTCACCCTCGCATCGCTCTGGTGCGGCCTGTCCGGCACGATCGAGATGCTCATCGTCGCCCGCGTCATCCAGGGCCTCGGCGCAGCGCTCATGACGCCGCAGACCATGGCCGTCATCACCCGCATCTTCCCGCCGGACCGCCGCGGTGCGGCCATGGGCCTGTGGGGCGCGACCGCCGGTGTCGCGACGCTCGTCGGCCCGATCCTCGGCGGCGTGCTCGTCGACGGCTTCGGCTGGGAGTGGATCTTCTTCATCAACGTGCCCGTCGGCATCGTGGGCTTCATCATGGTGTGGCGGAACGTCCCGCACCTCGCGACCAGCGCACACAAGTTCGACATCCTCGGTGTGGTGCTGAGCGCCATCGGCATGTTCCTGCTCGTGTTCGGCATCCAGGAGGGGCAGACCTACGACTGGGGCACCATCACTGGGCCGATCACGGTGTGGGGCCTCATCATCGCCGGTGTCGTCGTCCTCGCGCTGTTCGTCGGCTGGCAGGCGATCACGAAGGGCGAGCCGCTCCTGCCGCTCGGTCTGTTCCGCGACCGCAACTTCTCCGTCGGCAACCTGGCGATCTCCACCATCGGCTTTACGATCACGAGCATGTCCCTCCCGCTCGTGTTCTTCTACCAGACCGTCCGCGGCCTGACACCGACGCAGTCCGCCCTGATGCTCGTGCCGATGGCCGTCATCTCCGCCGGCCTCGCACCCGTCGTCGGTCGCGCCATCGACAAGGTCAATCCGAAGTGGTTCGCCCTCGCCGGCCTGCTGCTTCTGTCGTTGGCGCTCGGCTGGTACTCGCTGCTGCTGACGCCGGAGCAGCCGATCTGGATGCTGCTGTTCCCGAGCGCGATCCTCGGGTTCGCGAACGGCTTTATGTGGGGACCGGTCTCCAACCTCACGACCCGCAACCTGCCGCAGCACCAGGCGGGCGCCGGATCAGGCGTGTTCAACACGACCCGTCAGATCGGCGCCGTCCTCGGCAGCGCCGGCATCGCCGCGCTCATCCAGTCGCGTCTCGCCGCGAACCTGCCGGCTGCTCCTGGCGGCACCGGTGGGGCCGGCGACGTGACCGGATCCGAACTGCCGGAGGCGCTCCACGCCGGATTCACCACCGCGATGTCGCAGTCGCTGCTGCTCCCGGCTGCGCTCGCGCTCGTCGGCGCCGTTGTGGTGCTGTTCTTCCAGAAGCCCAAGGCGGCCGCCTGGTCGACGCCGGAGACCCGCACGGGCCAGCAGGCCGCGGCGGCGGCTCCGGAGGTCGCGGTCGTCGACTGACGTCGCGCCCGTCGTCGTTCGTCGTTCGTCGGTCCTCGTCGTTCGTCGACTGACGTCGCGCCCGTCGCCTCACACGCCCAGCTGCACCCGAATCCCGTCGGACTCCCCGGTCGGCGGGATTCGTCGTCCCACCTCCGCTCGCGAACTGTCAGTCGTGGCGGTTCTCCGTCGTCCAGAACAGCCACCACTGACAACTCGCGAGCTGGCAGTCGTGGCCGTTCTGGCGGCCTGAAAGCAGCCAGGAGTGACAGCTCGCGGGCTGAGGCGGGCTGGGTCCGGGGCGGCTAGGAGAGCGGGAAGAAGGGGGTCAGGGCCGCGGAGAAGGAACGGGGCTGCTCGATCCAGGGATAGTGACCGCAGTCGTCCAGGACGACCGCCTGACCGTAGGGGAACCGCTCCGCGAGCGCGACGACCGGGGCCAGCCCCGTCAGGCCGTCCTCGGCCCCGGCGACCACGAGCACCTGCGCTCTGACCGCCTTGAGCGCATCGCGCAGTTCGTAGACGGCCTCATCGTCGATCGTGCGGACGAACGCGTCCTGCGCCACAGGATGCCACGCGCCGAGTTGCTCGTGGGCCTTGGCCGCATCGTTCCAGACCGCCCACGCTGCTGGAGCGAGCCTGGGGAAGAACTGGTTGCCCGTCGCGGAATCCGGGGCCGACATGATGCCGGGCACCGCATCGAGGAAGTCCGGATACCAGTCCTCACCGGCGTGCTTCGCGATGATGCCTGCGCTGTCGTCGTCGGTGTCCACGAGCCAGGTGGCCGGCGGTGTGACGAGGCAGAGGCGTTCGACGTGCTCGGGGTGTGCAGCCGCATACGCGATCGCGACGCGTGTGCCCGCCGAGTGCCCGAGGAGCTCGATGCGGTCGAGTTCGAGCCAGAGACGCAACGCCTCGACATCCTCGGCGAGACCCGGCCACGTCGCGGCGGCGGCGCCAGCCTCCGTGTCCGGACCGGACTCCGATTCTCCGACGCCGCGCTGATGCAGTACAACGAGCCGACGTCGCGAACTCAGCCCGCCGAGATCGCCCAGGTACTCTGGGTGCCGCGCCGGACCGCCCGCCAGGACGACGAGCGGTGGGAGCGAGGCGTCGCCGATCAGGTCGACGTGCAGACGGGTCCCGTCATGGCTGGTGAAGCTCGGCATCGGTATGTCCCGTCTGGTCAGTCGGCGACGCGCGCCGCGATGTCGGTGCGGTACTGGCCGCCTTCGAGCTGGATGCGGCCGATCGCGTCGTACGCACGGGCCCGCGCCTCGGTGAAGGTGGTGCCCAGGGCGACCACGTTCAGGACGCGCCCGCCCGTCGCGACGAGCCCGCCGTCGACATCGGCCGTCGCCGCGTGGACGAGGTGCACACCGTCGACGGCGACAGTCTGGTCGAGCCCCGTGATGGGTCGCCCCGTGACGGGCTTCTCCGGGTAGTTCTCGCTCGCGAGGACCACGGTGACGGCGCTCGCCTCCGCGAAGGCCGGCTTCGGCTGCTGCGCGAGCGTCCCGGTGGCCGCGCCGAACAGCAGTGCGGACAGCGGCGTGACGAGGCGGGGGAGGACGACCTGCGTCTCCGGGTCGCCGAAGCGCGCGTTGAACTCGATGACGCGGATGCCGCGCTCCGTGAGGATGAGGCCGGCGTAGAGGAGGCCGGAGAACGGGTTCTTCTCGGCGGCCATCTGCTGGACGACGGGGATCGCGATGGTCTTCAGCACCTCGTCGACGAAGAGGTCCTCTCCGCCGAAGCGCTCGTCGAGCCACGGGAGCGGGGAGTACGCGCCCATGCCGCCCGTGTTGGGGCCGGCATCGGCGTCGAGCAGGCGCTTGTAGTCCTGTGCGGGGGAGAGCGGGTAGACGGTCTCGCCGTCGGTCACGAAGAAGAGCGAGACCTCCGGGCCCTCGAGGAACTCCTCGACCAGGACGCCGCCGTAGCCGAGCCAGTAGGTGGCGTGCTCGATGGCGGCATCGCGCTCGGTCGTCACGAGGACGCCCTTGCCTGCTGCGAGGCCGTCCGCCTTGACGACGTAGGGCGCGCCGTACTCGTCGAGTGCAGCGATGGCGTCCTCGACGGTCTCCGCGCGAACCGCACGGCCCGTCGGCACACCGGCCTCGTCCATGATGCGCTTGGCGTACGACTTGGAGCCTTCGAGCGCTGCGGCTGACCGGTTGGGGCCGAACACGGGGATGCGGGCTGCGCGCAGCTTGTCCGCGACGCCCGCGACGAGCGGTGCCTCCGGACCGATGACCACAAGATCGACCCCTTCATCGCGGGCGAAGTCGCGCACGATCGACGGGTTCTCCTGATCGATGCCGACCACGGTGACGTCACCGGCGATGCCGATGTTGCCGGGGGCCGCGATGATCTGGTGGCCGGCTTCCTCAGCGAGGAGGGCCTTGATGATGGCGTGCTCACGGGCACCGGAACCGAGGACGAGGATCTTCACGCGTACTAGCCTAGGGCGCATGGCACGACCTCGGATCACGGATTCCACCGGCAGGGCAGCTCTCCAGCAGGCGTTGGCCGGACCGGGGGCGTCACGCACCGACATCGCGACAGCCGTCCGCTACCTCCTGGAGCTGCTCGTCGAGCGTGCGCCGGGGAACACGGTCGAGGTGCGGGTGCCGCCGTTCGGGGCCGTGCAGTGCATCGAGGGCCCTCGTCACACGCGCGGAACCCCGCCGAACGTCGTCGAGATGGATGCGCAGACGTGGCTCTCGCTCGCGAGCGGAGGGGCGACGTGGACCGAGGCCGTCGCGACCGGCAAGGTGCACGCCTCCGGTCAGCGCGCCGATCTGACGGGACTCGTCCCGCTCCTCCTCCCGCGCTGACCCCTGTCGCTTCTGCCCGCGAACTGTCAGTCGTGGCTGGCTAGAGCGGGCTGAAACCCGCCACGAGTGTCAACTCGCGAGCTTGTAGCGTTCGAGGAGCAGATGGACTGCTTCGCGGACGAGTTCACTCTGCTTCTTGCCAGTCTGTGCTTCGAGGAGTTTGAACGCGGCGAAGTCGGCTTCCGCGATTCGCCCTTTGACGAGCGGAGACGGGCCGCTGGTCGCTGTGCGCCCGAGCTTCGGACGTCCGGCGCGGATGGCAGCTTCGATAGCCTCATCGTCGCCGTACTGCTCGAGGAGGAACGCGCGTCCTGCCGCCGCAGCTGCTTCGCCCGTGAGGGGTTTCGCAAGGGACCCGCCAGTCGGCTGAATGGGAAGCCTCTCGTCGGTCAATCGCGCAGCGAGCGCTTCGTAGTCGGTTTCGTCAGTCATTGCGATGCTCCTCCCGGTAGATGCGGTACTTGGATCCGAGTTCCATGGCATGGAAGACGATGGCCTCTCGCCCGTCGTCGAACTCACGCACCAGAATCTCCAATTCACGTTCGGTTTGGGCGTGTGCGGGCCCGATGAACAGTCGGATCCGCCCGTCGCGACCGTCCTCCTCATCGGGAAGGGACTGTACGAGGGTCGCGTGCAGCATCGCGTAGATCTGGTCGCCTCGGGGGATGCCGTGTTTGAGGCTGGACGTTTCCTATCGTGGTGCCATATCCGAAGATACCATTGTGTGTCCGCATTAAGGGTTACACAATATGCTGCAGATGTCGAGTACACCGGCATCGGGGCGCTGCGCGGGAGGAGGAGAACCGCGTGGGAGAAGGAGGGATTGGGCGGAAACGTCCTTGTCTCGTGCGGTTCTCCTTGTGCCGGGCCCTTCGACAGGCTCAGGGACCGTGCGGGGCTGGGGCTCAGGGACCGGGCGCGGACGGGGTCAGTGACGGGACAGGGGGACGAGACCGGAGGCGATGAGACCCCCACCGCCGGCCGCGACGACCGTCACCCCGCCGAGCAGCACGAGGAGCGTCAGGATGAGCGGCACGAGCTGCGACGCGAGCGGCGACGCCGCGGCGGGCTGCACAACGGTGACCGTCTCGTAGATCGTCCCGGCCAAGGGCAGCGCCCCGACCGATTTCGGCGCAGCAGGAGCCTTGATCCCGAACGGCGGCTTCTTCGCGTTCGGCACGAGCGACACCGTCGTGCCGTCACCGTGCTGCGATGGCGGCACCGCCACGAAGGTCGCAGCGTCGAACCCGACCGTCAACGGTGAGGCGACCTTCCCTGGGTCCTGACGGCCGCCGCTCGTGAACCAGTACGAGAACTGACCCGTCAGCTGCTGGAAGTCCACGAACGACTGCGGGAACGAACCCCAGTAGCCGCGGTTGACCGAGTCCTGGGCAACCTGCTCGCCCTGGCTGATCTTGACGCCGACGTAGTCCGGATCCACCGTGAACCCGTCCGACCGCATCGTCACACCGTTGAGCGTCGCGAGCATGATCTCCCGCGGCGGCAGCTGCACCCACTTGCTGAGGTCGTCCATGTCGGTGCCGAATCCGCTCGCCGTCGCGGTGAGCGTCCCGACGCCGTTCACGACCGTGAGCTTCGGGTCGGAGCCGTACCAGAAGGTGAGCCCGCCGTAGAAGGCGACGGAGAAGTCGCCCTTCCACTGGATCGTGCCGCTGTTGGTCGACGGATCGACCGTGCCTGCACCGCCCACGATCACGAGCTGGGCATCGGTGACGGGGCTGTTGACGTTGGAGTCGACCGGCTTGCCGTTGCGGTCGGTGCAGCGGGTCTCGAAGCGTGCGCGTTCGTAGGCTCCAGCAGCGTTCGGCTTCTCGATGCTGACGGCCCCGGACGATGCCGAGTAGCGGTCGGGCCCCACGATCTCGCCGTGGCCGACATCCGGGATGCGCCCGGCGGTCAGGAAGTTGCAGCCGCCGAAGAACGCGCCGTTCCCGGCCTCGTGACTGAACCCCCAGCGCAGGACGGCGTTGTCGATCGTGGTCGGGCCGCCCCGGTTCGCGGCGACGACGAAGCGGATCGCGGTGACCTGATCCGGCGTGGCGTTCGCGGCGGACGCGCGGTTCCCGTCGTCTGCCGCAGCCGGAACGAACGAGAACGCGTAGTCGCCGTCCGGCAGCTCGCCGAGCTTGACGGATGCGGTGAGCGTGCCGGATGCGACGCTGAACGTGCCGACGAACGCGAGCGGCTCGTACAGCCACACCTCACCGCTCCTCGCCGCACCGGTCCACGGGAACGAGACCTCGACGGTCGATGTCGGCTCGACGGTGTCCTTCATCCCGGCGTCTTTCGGGGCGACGGTCCGGACGGTGCCGTTCTTCATCGCGGCAGTGAGCCCCGCGAGCGTCGTGATGGAGGGCGGGACCGATCCTGGGACGGGTGTGGCGAGAGTTGTGACCGGGACGCTCGATGCCGAGGTCGGTCCCGATCCGGCGGCGTTCACCGCGGCAGCCCTGACCGTGTAGGTGGTCGATCGGTCGAGGCCGGTGAAGGTGTATGCCGTTTGGAGCATGTACGTCGGATCGTCGGGCGACGGCGATGCGGCCACGGTCGCCTTGCCCACGGCCGAGGAGGTTCCGGCCTGGTAGAGCGTGAGCTCGAAGCCGGTGATCTCCGACCCGTTCGCTTTGGCGGCGGCGATGCCTGCACCCGACACGGTGACGCTGTCGATCCCGTTCGCCGTCACGGTGGTCGGCCGGTCTGCCCGCTGCGGGACCGATGACCCTGACACCTGGAGCTGGGCGCTCTTGAGTGAGGTCACGCGGTACCGTTTCTCGCCGCCCTGCTCGCCGCCCGTCTGCTCGTAGCCGGTGATCTGGACGGCGATGACCCGCCCGCCGGGGAGGTCGGGCAGGCCTACCGTGACATCGCCGGAGGTCGGATGGCCGGTGCTGAGATCGACGACGGTCACGGCGGCCGAGGTGCTCTGGCCTTCGGTGGTCGTGACGGTCGCGAGGTAGCCGGTGGCTGTGCTCGCGCCCGTCGGCGCCGTCCACGTGACCGACACCCGGCCGGGGCGCGGCTCGGTCAGCGTCGGCTGGGCGATGCGCGTCGACGGCACGGCCGTCGCCTCGATGCGCACCGCGGAGCTCAGCGCCGAGACGCCTTCGCCCGCGCCGTTGATCGCGACGACGCGCACGGACAGGTTGCTCCCGATGAGCCCGATGCGCGCGAAGGTGTGGCTGCGCGCATCGGACGGCACCTCGACCGATTGCACCAGGTTCGTGAGGTTCACGGTCGTGCCGGTGAAGAGTTCGAGGCGGTAGCCGGTGATGCCGAACCCGCCGTCGGTCGCAGGGGGCGACCAGGTGACGTCGATGCCGAGCGGGTCGCTCTTCGCGAGGCTCGTCTCCGGCTTGGCCGGCGCGGACGGGGCTCCGCGGAGGGTGGTGGCCGCCTTCGACGGTTGGGACGGTTCGCTCGCGGCGTCGACACCCTGTGCGACGATGCGGAACGTGTACTCGGTGTTCGCGATGAGACCCGTCACGTCGTACGTGGTGCCGACGAGGAGCGGATCGAGGTTCGGAACGGTGCGGACGAGCTCGGTGCCGCGGAACACCTGGATCGCGTAGCTCTTGACGGTCGCTCCCGAGGAGACGGCCGGCCAGGAAACGGTCATCACCGTGCTGCTGACCGGCGTCGCGTTGGGCGCGTCCGGGGTGCCGGGCGCCTCAGCCGTCGGGGCGAGGCGGGCGTTCGCCGATGCCGATGCGTCGCCATCTTGCGTCGCCGCGCTCGGTGTCGGAGACGGCGATGCGGCGGGTGTGGGCTCTGCCGCAGGAGTCGGGGCGGCGGTGGGATCGGCGGACGGTGATGGCCCGGCGTCGGGTGCCGCAGCCGTCTCGACGATGTCGGTGGGGGCGGACTCCCGGACGGTCGCGCCCGTGGAATCCAGGGTTCGCAGCGTGAAGCGGTAGGCCGTCGAGGCGGTCAGCCCGCCGATCACGGCAGCCGTCTCGCCGTCGCCGAGCGGCCGGTCGAGCGTCGCCGGAACGATGGTGAACGGCGAAGCGGAGGGGCCGGTCGATGCCGGGGCGCCGCTGCCGCCGGCACCGGCATCCGGATCACCAGGCGTCGGGTCCAGCTCGGCGAGCGGCGTCGGCGGTGTTGCCGTCGGATCCGCCGGGAGGACCGCATCGCCCGGGTAGACGAGAACGTGTGTGTCGATGCCTGCCGGAAGCGCCCCGGTGAGCCCGAGGTGGTCGCTGGTCGGAGCGGGCCAACTCAGGGTGACGGCGTCGGACGTGGAGGATTCGACGACGGGCGCAGCGTAGGCGTGCTCGCCGGAGCCGGCTGAACCGGGCGATCCAGTCGGCGGAGCGCTCGTCGCCGCGGCCGCCCCCGCCCCGAGACCCGACACGATGACGGCGAGGCCGAGTGCTGCGGCGAGCGTCACCGCGGTCCGTGGTCGAGTCGTCCGGATCATGCGGAGGGGTTTCCCGCCCGGTCCGCGCCGGCAGCGGTGTCGGCTGAGCTGTCGCCCGAACCGCCAGCCGAGCCGCCGCCCGAACTGCCGCCCGCCCCATCGCCGTCTGCCACAGCGACCTTCGCCTTCCTCCGCCCGCTCAGCACCGCCCACACGAGGAATGCGACGGCGCCGACGGCGAGGACGCCGACCCCGATGATCGCGCCCGTGAGGATCGGGATGAGGTCGTCGGTGTTCGAGGACGCCGTGGCGACGGGGGCCTCGGCCGTGATCGTGCTGGAGATGATCGTCGGCGTCGGTGCGCTCTCCGGGGCGGCGGCCGGCGCTGCGGGCGGCGCGAGCTTCGTCGCTGCGTCCGGGCCGTACAGGTCGGTGAAGTTCACCGGGGTGAAGCTCTCGTTGTTGGCGTTCTTCACACCGTGGGCGCCGATCGTGATGATGCCGCACTGCACGCTCGCGCAGTCGACGTTCGTCGGGTTGCCGCTGCGGTCGAAGGCCTGGAAGCTCGACCCGGGGACGCTGATGACGCCGGACCAGTTGCCGTCGGCATCGACCTCTCCGCCATTTGCCGCGTATTCCGTGTCGCCGCCTGGGAAGGAGACGAAGAGTGCGTAGCCGGCCGGGTTGGTCTCGTCGTCTGGGACGTAGCGGTACTCGCCGCCCGTGGTCCCGCCGTTGCTCGGACGCCAGGACTGCCCGGGCTCGACCCAACCGAACAGGACGTAGATGCCGCCGTGGCCGTTCTTGATGGACTGGAATCCGCTGCCGGAGACGCGGAGTTGCGTCAGGTAGGTGCTGTCGGCGACGTTGGTGAGTTCCGGATGATCGACGACGCTCACCGAGACCGAGCCTTGGGCGTGCGCCGGCGACGGGACGCTGAGCGGTGCGCCGATGGCTGCGAGGACGATGCCGGCGGCCATCGCGGCGGCGAAGACCGGGCGGCGGGCGATGCGCCGCAGGAGTCGTTCCGGGAGCTTCGTGGCGCCGCGGCCGGGAGCGTGGCCGGGAGCGTGGCCGGGAAGCTGGCTGGCGAACTGCTGGGGGAGCTGCGGGGTGGTGCTCGCGGTCATGCCGGTTCTCTCCTGCGGTGACGTGGTTGAGGGGCAATGGGTAAGCCTACCCTTAATTAGGTATGGATAACCTTAGTTAGTTAAGGCTAGGCTAACCAGGCCTGGATCGACTCGTCCGAGCGAGCCCGTCACCTCGACGGTTCCAGGCGTTCCCTTCGTCACAGTAAACGGAGTCCGTCGTGCCACTTCCGAGCAGCACTCCCGGCAGCGCCCCAGGCGCAGCAGCCGGGGGAATCAGCAGCAGCCCGCCCAGCAGTCCGCCCAGCAATCCGTCGCGCAGCCGGTCGCGCAGCCGACGCGACGCCACCCCAGGCGAACCACGCCGTCGTCGCCTCTTCCGCACCGCGACGACCCTCCTGACCTCCATCGCCGTGGTCGCCGTCGGCCTCACCGCCGCAGCACCGGCGACCGCAGCGGAACCCGTCGGCGCATCGACCGTCTCCGACGCCGTGTTCCGTTGGGGCATCAACAACGAGACCAACAACTCCGCGTTCGACGGCAGCATCAACCTGCTCGCGGCCGGCAAGATCGACAAGACCGGCGCGGCATCGAAGATGACCGAAGCGCAGTGGTCGCAGCACCAGGGCAACGTCAGCATCGAGAAGAAGCAGGCGGACGGCAGCTACGCGGCCGCCACCTGGGCCGGCCTCCGCACCTCGGCGACCGGCGGTCCGATCTCGCCCCCCACGAGCGCCGTCTACAGCGACCACCAGGTCGTCATCGGCGCAGGAACGGGAACCGTCGACCCATCGGCCGGAACCGCCGAGATCCAGTGGACCGGCACCTTCACGGTCGCCTACTACCAGGGCCTGACCCAGTTCTACATCGTCAACCCCAAGCTCAGCGTCGACTCCGACGGCGTCGGAACGGTCACCGCGACCCTCGGCGGCTGGGGCACCGACATGAACGACCCGACGAAGTTCGTGGTCCTCCCCGAGAAGCCCGGCGTCGTCATCGCGAGCCTCTCCGGTGTGACGGTCACCCCGACGGGCTTCACCGTCACCCCCGACTACCTCGGTGTGCAGATCACCACCGACCCGTCGATCCCGGCGCAGGAGATGGGCGGCGCGAACGCCGGCTCCTTCCCGCAGTCGTTCGTCGACTTCCAGGTCCAGACCGGCCAGGCCGCGTACTGGTACTCCAGCGGCAGCAGCGCCGACCGCCCGAAGCCGACCCTGCCGCTCTCGATCGCGTACACGGCGGTTCCGACGCCGACGATCGTCCCTGCGTCCATCACGACCCAGCCCGTCGCTGCCTCCGTGGCCGATGGCGCACAGGCGTCGTTCCAGGTGACGGCAGCCGGTGACGCACCGCTCAGCTACCAGTGGCAGCGCAGCGGCAACGGCACCGACTGGGCGAACATCGACGGAGCGACCTCGGCGAGCTACACGTTCACCGCGACCGCGGCGGACAATGCGGCATCGTTCCGCGTGATCGTCGACAACCAGGCGGCCAAGCCCGTCACCTCCGACGCTGCAGCGCTCACGGTCGCTGCGAAGCCGACCATCGAGGTCACCGGAGCCCAGCTCGAGTGGGCGTACACCGCGTACGCGCAGTACGGCGTCTTCGGCCCGTGGTCGCAGAAGGCCAACGGCAAGAACGTCAGCCTCACCACCAAGAACGGCAAGGACGTCACCGGAAGCGACACCGACAAGGACACCGCCTTCACACTCGCACGCTTCGACGGCGGCACGGGAACCCTCGACGAGGCGACCGGCGCAGGCACCATCACCTGGGCCGACACCGGCGACTGGGTCATCAACGCGTACAGCGGCCAGTTCGGCGCCCCGGACGAGACGCTCCGCAAGCCCATCCTGACGATCAACCCCGACGGCACCGGCTCGCTCAGCTTCGAGGCGTACATCCCGGCCGGCGTCGACATGTCCGGCAACCCGACTCCGGCGGCAGGCCCGACCCGCATCACGACGGTCACCCTCTCCAAGGTCACCCTCAAGGACGGCGTCATCTCCGTGGTCCCCGAGTACGCCGGCCGCACCTACTCCGTCGACGGCGTCGTCAAGAACAACCTCTGCGACGGCATCGGCGGCGCCTGGCCGACCGACTGGATCAACTTCGTCCCGTCCTCGGTCCGCACGCACTACTACACGACGAGCTGCACCGGCCTGAACCTCAAGAAGCCGACGCTCCCCTTCACCGTCTCGCTCGCGCAGACCCCTGCCGTGATCACGACGCAGCCGAAGAACGTCACGGTCGATGAGGGCAAGGCCGCGGCGTTCACCGTCAACGCCTCTGGCAACCCGGTCAGCTACCAGTGGCAGCGCAGCAACAACGGCACCGACTGGGCAGATGTCCAGGGCGCGACCGACCGGACGCTCAGCCTCTCGGCTGCGAAGGCCGACACCGGCGCGCAGTTCCGCGTTGTGGTCGCCGGCACCGTCACCTCCGACGTCGTCACCCTGACCGTCGTCCCGAAGCCCGTCGTGCTGAAGCCCGTCGAGCACGCGACCTTCGAGTGGGGCATCAACGCGGTCTCGCAGGGCGCGTCCGCCAATGGCGCGTGCAGCTTCTTCGTCGCGGGCATCGCCGACGGCACCGACGCGACCTACAAGACGATGGACGGCGATGTCGTCCTCATCAAGCGCGCCTCGAACGGTGCAGCCATCGAGGTCACCAAGGAGAACCGGTGCACCCCGATCGAGAACGGCGACGCACGTCAGCGCGTCCTGTTCACGAACGGAACCGGAACCACCAACCCGGACACCGGCGAGACCGTCATCCAGTGGAAGGGATCGTTCACGATCAACTCCTACGGCGGCCTCGTTCCATGGTCGGTCACGGACCCGAAGCTCACGATCGATGCAGCCGGCAACGGCGTGATGAAGGCGCAGCTCTCCGGTTTCGCGGCGTCGATGGAGGACCCGAACGTCAAGGTTCCGCTCCCGCCGGAGCCGGACATGACGATCCTGAACCTCAAGAACGTCTCGATCTCGGGCGACACGATCACCTCGACGCCCGTCTACGCCGGTGTCGACTACCACCGTCTGGTGCACGCGAACGACCCGAACTCCGGCCGTGAAGCCGCATCGGCCATCCCGGACGCAGCCAAGGCCGCGAACCCGAACTGGGGCTCCTGGCCGACCGACATGGTCGACTTCCAGTACCGCAGCGGCCTGTCCAGCTACTGGCACACGAGTGGTCTGAGCGCCGACCCGCTGAAGCCGCCGACCGGCGTCGGCCTGAGCCTCAACGGTGGAATCCCGCCGTACACGACGCTCAAGCCGATCACGATCACGCAGCAGCCGAAGGGCGTCAGCCTCGTCACGGGCAAGGACACCACCTTCTCCGTCCAGGCCACGAGCGAGCAGGACCTGCACTACCAGTGGATGCAGACGCCCGATGGGGTCACCTGGACCGACATCGCCGGTGCGACGTCAGCGGACTACTCGGTCACGAACGCCCCGGCGACCAACGACCAGACGTACGTCAAGGTGCGGATCACGAACGACGGCCTGTCCGTCGACTCCGACCCTGCCCGTTTCCGGGTGAAGGCCCAGGTGCCGCTGGTGGAGGAGTACCCCGTCGGCGATGAGACCGTCTTCGCGGGCTCCGACCTGTCCCTGAGCGCGTACGTCAGCGGGTTCCCCGACCCGTCGTACACGCCGCAGCTCAGTTCGGACGGCGGCAAGACGTGGACCGACCTCGCGCCGGCCCAGCCGTATTCGAACTACCAGATCTCGGACATCCCCGAGTCGTACGACGGCGCGCTGTACCGCCTGCACGTCACCAACGGCTACGACACGATCGAGAGCAAGCCGGCCACCCTCCGGGTCCTGCCCAAGCCGACGAAGCCGACCGTCGCTGTCGCCCCGGAGAGCCTCCCTGGCACCGGCGTCATCGACCCGACGGTGGAGACGAACGTCTACATCCGCGGAGGCGGGTTCCCCGACCCGACCGCCGACGTCACGGTCGCGGTCGTTCCGACGGCGAGCTGGAACGCGCGCGGCGCCACCTACACGGCTCCCGACGCGGTCTGGAAGAACGACATCCAGTCGCAGTGGAACTTCACGAAGGGGTACTTCACCTTCGTGCCTACGATCGAGCCGGGCATGCTGGACCCGAACGTCGCGTACTCCGCCGTGGTGTTCAACAAGAACACGACCGACCGGAGCTACGACGCCGGAATCGTCCTCCCGATCGCCGGTCAGGGCGCACCCGTCATCACCACCCAGCCGAAGAACGTGACCGCACCGGTCACGCCTGCGACTGGCGATGCGACGGCGAGCTTCACGATCGCGGCGACGGGTGCCCCGACGCCGCAGATCAGCTGGCAGCAGCGCGTCGGCTCCGGTGAGTGGACGACGATCGACGGTGCGGCAGCAGCCACGCTCAACGTCGCGTACACCGCAGCGGACAACGGCACCTCGTACCGTGCGGTCGTGACGAACGGCTTCGGCGCGCCTGTCACCTCCGACGCCGCGAAGCTGACCGTCGGCAACGCGCCGGCGATCACCTCGCAGCCGGTCGCGGCCAACGTCCTTCCGAAGCAGACCGCGAGCTACACGGTCGGCGTCGCAGGCGATGACGCGGCAGTGCAGTGGCAGCGGCTCGACGCCGGTTCTTCCACCTGGAAGGACCTCGCGGGCGAGACGAAGACCACGCTGAGCATCACGGCGGCGAAGGCAGACGACGGTGCGCAGTTCCGCGCGGTCGTCACCGGCTCCATCCCCACCGAGGTCAACGGTTCCGTGTTCACGGTCACGAGTGCGGCAGCCGGCCTCACCGTCCAGACCACGGCCGTTGCGATCACGAAGCAGCCGACGAGCTATATCGCCCCCGTCGCCCCGGCGACCGGTGCTGCATCGGTGACCTTCGGCATCGAGGCGACCGCGCAGCCCGCGCTGAAGTCGATCCAGTGGCAGCGCCTGACGGGGTCCGACTGGACCGATGTCGACGGTGCGACGAGCGCGTCCTACCCGTTCGCCTACACCGAGGCCGACAACGGTGCGCAGTTCCGCGCCGTCGTCACCAACACGGCAGACGAGAGCGCGACGAGCCACGTCGCGACCCTCACGGTCGGGACCCCGGCGGCCATCACGGCACAGCCGGCGGCGGTAACGGCCCTCGACGGGACGAAGGTCGACTTCACCGTCGCCTTCACCGGAACGGGAACCACCGTCCGCTGGCAGTCGCTCGCGGCCGGTGCGTCCACCTGGACCGATTTCGCCGGTGCGACGAGCGCGACCCTGCAGGTCTCTGCAGCGCTCGCGAACTCGGGAACCGCGTACCGCGCCATCGTCGCGGGCACCATCCCGACGGAGATCACCGACGCATCGCTCGCGGGCATCGGCAGCACCGTCACTTCCGAGCAGGCCGTCCTGACCGTCACCACCCCGGCGACGATCACGGCGCAGCCGGCATCGGTCACCGGTCCGGTCGCACCGGTGACGGGTTCGCCGGTCGCGCGGTTCGCGGTCGGTGTCGCGGGCAGCCCCGCCCCGACGGTCTCGTGGGAGCGTCAGGTTCCGGGCGGCGAGTGGGCGGTACTCGATGGCGCGGCGGGCACAACGCTCGATGTCGCGTACACGGCTGCCGACAACGGTAACCAGTACCGCGCGGTCGTGACCAACGGTGTCGGTGACGCGGTCCGCTCGAGCGCTGCGACCCTCACGGTCGGCGAGCAGGCGAGCATCACCGCGCAGCCGGTCGCTGTGACGGTCGCGAGCGGTGCCGAGGCATCGTTCACGGTCGCGGTGGCCGGATCGCCGACTCCAGCCATCCAGTGGCAGAAGCAGGCGCTCGGTGCCACTTCGTGGGCCGATGTCGCTGGTGCGACCGGGACGACGCTCACCGTCGCTCCGGGTGATGTCCGGAACGGCGAGTCCTACCGTGCGGTGGTGGGCAACGCGATCCCCACCACGGTGGGCGGCTCGGGTGGCAGCTCGGTCACGAGCTCCGCTGCAGCGATCACGCTGACCGCTCCGGCATCGGCTCCCAAGCCGCTGACGGACGAGCAGCTGAACGGCGCGACGCCCAACACGGACGTCACGATCGACGGCATCACGGGTCGCACCGTGACGCTCGACGTCGGTGTCTCGCACGCCGGACAGTACGTCGGCGCGACGGTGTACTCGACGCCGCAGTGGGTCGGCTGGTCGCTCGTCGACGCAGCCGGGAAGGTCACGATCACGCTGCCTGCCGGTCTGCCGGCCGGTGAGCACCGCATCGCGGTCGTCGACGCCGCTGGTGAGCTGATCGGTGTCGCGACGTTCACGGTGACCGTCATGGTCAACCCGGACGGCACGACCACGACCACCGCGACGAAGCTCGCCTCGACCGGTGCGGACCCCGTCCTGCCGATCCTCGCGGCGAGCCTGTTCCTCCTCGCAGGCGCGTGGCTGGCGGTCTCCGCCCGTCGCCGCCGCGAGCAGGGAGCGCTCATCGGTTGATGAGCCACCCGTGTGGCCGTGGGCCGCTGCGCGCACCGCAGCGGCTCACGGCCACACGCATGTCACCCGGCGTCGTCCGTCCGTTCGCAATTCAGGAGCACCCCGGCGTGTCGACCCGCGCTCACGGCGCGTCGCGGCGACACGCCGAGTCCGCTCCTGAGTTGTGAATGGACACCCGTGGCGCGGATCGCTCGGGCGTCGTCGGCTCAGTACGTGAGCGGCAGATCCGGCGGCGATGTGGTCGACGGCGGGACGAGACCGTCGCGCAACGCGTAGGTCAGCACATCGCGGAACACGGGTGCAGCTGCTGCCGAGGTGTTCATGTCGACCGGGTCGGCGAGGTTCACCGTGACCACGTACCGCGGCGCCTCCACCGGTGCGAACCCGGCCATCGAGACCAGATAGCTCGTGCTGTACCCGCCAGAGCCGTCCGGCTGCTGCGCCGTACTCGTCTTCATGGCGACGCGATACCCGGGGATCGCGACCTGGTCGGCGACCCAGCTCTCCCGGTCGACGGCCTCCAGGACGAGGGCGACCTGCTCTGCGGTCGACTCGGAGAGGACGCGCTCCCCCCCCTGCGCCACCCGGCGCATCGACGCTCCCGCCATCGCTGCGGCATCCCGCGACGAGCGACACCGGCATCCGCACCCCGCGGTTGGCGATCGCCTGGTACAGGCTGGCGCCCTGGATCGCGGTCGTCGAGAAGCCCTGCCCGAACATCGTCGTGTACGTGGTCTGGTTGTCCCAGGCGTCCACGTCGGCGAGGATCCCGCCGGACTCGCCGGGGAAGTCGACCTCGCTCTCGCGGTCCTGCGCGAAGCGGGTGAAGTAGCCGGCGCGGGTCTCGGCCGAGAGGCGCTCGCCCAGTTGAGAGATACCGGTGTTCGAGGACTCCACCATCACCCCGGTCAGGGTGAGGCGGAGGTCGCCGTGCAGTTCTGTGTCGTTGATGTCGGCGTCGTTCGGGGCGATGTAGCGGTACGGGGAGAGGATCTCCGTGCCTGGCCCCGCAGCGCCCTCCTCGATGAGTGCGGCCGCTGTGAGGGTCTTGTAGGTCGATCCCGGCTCGAACGGCGCCGTGAACGCCCGCGACCCGCGATCCTCCGGTGCGCTCGCTGAGACGTCGCCAGGGTCGACGCTCGGGTACTCGGCGACGGCGAGGAGCTCACCCGTCTGCACGTCCATGACCGTCACGGCGCCCCATCTGGCTCCGACCTCCTCTGCACGCGCTGCGAGCGATTGCTGGGCGAGCCATTGGAGTTCGGCATCGATCGTGAGGACGACGTCGTCGCCGTTCCGTGCCGGGGTGTCGCGGCGGGTGCCTGGGAGCGGGACGCCGTCCGCACTCCTGATGTAGCTCGACGAGCCGTCCTCGCCGTCGAGACAGTCGTTGTGCTGGAGCTCGATGCCGGCCAGCGCGGTGCCGTCAGCTCCGACGAAGCCGACGAGGTTGCCGGCGACGGCTCCGCTCGGGTAGCTGCGTGCCTGCCGCTCCTCGAAGTACGTCCACGGGATGTCGAGTGCGTCGAGGCGTTCGAACTGCTCCTGCGTGAGTCCTCGTGCGAGCATCGCCCAGTTCGCCGCCCGGTCGGTTTCGAGCGCCGAGGAGATGACGCCGAGCACGTCCTCCGGGGCCTGGCCGGTCACGGATGCGATGTCGGCTGCGGCCTGCTCGCGCGTGACGGTCGTCGAGACGCCATCGGCCGTGCGCTCGAAGGTGTTGGCGTCCTTCGGGGAGACGGTGAGGTCGAATCGGAGCACCGATGCTGCCAGCACCGCGCCGTCCCGGTCGAGGATCCGCCCGCGTTCGCTCCGGACGCCGGCGGTCTGCACACCGATCCGTTCGTGGGCGTCGGCGTTGTGCTCGTCGGCGCGGAGGACCTGGATGTCGACGAGTCGTCCGCCGAACAGGACGGCGGCGACGCACACGATGACGAGGGTGCCGGTCGTCCGGCGGCGACGGGAGTCCCCGGGTCGTCGCCGGACGACCAGCCTGCCACGACGCTTCATCGTCCCAGTCTAAGCGCAGACATATGTTTGATGGTGAGCATGGAGGCGCTTCCCAGGTCGCCTCGCGCCCGCGCCCGCGCGCGCCTCGCGCCCCCGGGCGCGCCGTGAGCGCGGGTGAACGCCGCGAGCGCGGGCCGTATCCGACCCGCGCTCGCGGTGTGGGGTAGCGCGTGCGCGAGCGCATCGCGCTACCCCGGGTGGTGGTGCTTCGACGGTGTGCGACGGCTACTTGCCGGCGTCGTACATCTTCTGCCAGATCTCCAGGTAGCGGGGCATCCCGAGGTCGTTAAGGTCCTTGACGTAGGACTTCCAGGCCGCGTCGTCGTTGATGTTGCGCTGACCGGTCACGAACTCGGCGTTCGCCTGCGTGATGTACGTCGTGATGTTCGTCTGCAGCGTCGCGAGCTCGCCGGATGTCTCCGGGTCGGGCCACAGGCTGTTGAACGGGAAGATCTCGTCCTTCGGCGCGGTGCCGTCGTACTCCTTGGTCGCCTGGAAGAGGCGGCGTTCGTAGCCGTTCGGGTCGTAGATGTCGGTCGACACCGCTTCCGAGTTCCGGAACGACTGCGGGCTGTAGTACTGCGCGAGCGCATCCCACGCGACCTCACCGCTGCGGTTGCTGCCGGAGATGCGGGAGAACTGCGGTTCGAGCGACTCGTCGAGGGCGACGTCGCCGGCCTTCGGCGGGTTCCAGCCGACACCCTCCGCACCGAACTGACCGGCCAGCTGACCGTCGAGCGTGTAGAGGTAGTCCACCATCTTGATGGCGGCGATGCGCTCCTTCTCGGTCGACTTGTTCGTCAGGACGAACATCGCGTTCGAGTCGATGGACGACTGGAACGTCGCCGTCCTGACACCCTTCGGGCCGGTGAGCGGCGGAACGGCGTCGTATTGCTTGTCGCGTCCGTCCGCCTGACCGAGGGTCGTGAGGATGGCCGGGTGCGTCATCGTGGCGGCACCGACGATGACGGCGTCCGCATTGTCGCCGAGCGCCTTGAGCGCGTCGGAGTTCTGCGTGAACGCACCGCTGTCGATGAGTCCCTCCGCGTACAGCGACTGGATGTACTCGAGGCCGGCGCGCCATTCGTCTGTCGTCGCCTGCATCGTGACCTTGCCGTCCTTCAGCACGATGGGGGCCGGCTTGTTGTCGCCGCCGATCGGCGAGTAGGTGAAGGCGCTCATGAGGTAGGGGATGATCGAGTTGCTGATCGAACCGCTCAGCGGGATCTCGTCCGCGATGCCGTTGCCGTTCGGGTCCTGCGTCTTGAAGGCGCGCAGGACGGTCCGCAGCTCCTCGGTCGTCGTCGGCTGCGCGAGACCCAGCTTCTTCAGCCAGGCGGAGTTCAGCCAGAGCTTGTTCGGGTACGAGCAGTGGTAGCAGTCGTTCCAGCTGTTGATGCCGTAGATGTGACCGTCTGGCGCCGTCATCGCCTTGAGCCGCTCGGGGTCGGAGTCGAGCGCCTTCGTCATGTTGGGCGCGTACTTCTTGATCAGGTCGTCGAGGGGGACGATGACGCCCTGCTTGGAGTACTTGAGGATCTCGGCCTGGGAGAAGGTGTCGACCCAGGAGATCAGCATGTACGCGTCGGGGTAGTCGCCGCTCGCGAGGGAGATCTGACGCTTCTCCTTGGCTGCACCGTTGTCGTACGTGGTGGTCTGGAAGTCGAAGTCGAGACCGAACTTGTCCTCGACGACCTTCGTGAACGCGTTCTTCGAGAGCTTGCCGTCGGCGCCCTGCGGGGCGAAGACGGTGAACTTCCCGTTGTCGGACGCGGCTGGCGAGCAGCCGGACATCGCGAGCGCCGTGACCGCGAGTGCGGCCACCGCGACGGCGATCTTGGTGAACTTCGGACGCATTGGAGGTGCTCCTCTTCATTGAGTGGGTGCCGTTTCCGGCAGTGCTGTGGATGGGATGTGCGTGGTGCGGTGGAGCGGATTGAACGTGTGGGGAGGTGCGGACGGAACCGGGAGCCGATGTCCGGGCGCCGGATCAGCCCTTGACGGCGCCGATCATGATGCCCTTGGTGAAGAACTTCGCCACGAACGGGTAGACGATCATCATCGGCACCGTCGAGACGACGATGAGTGAGTACTTCAGGAGGTCTGCGAGCTGCTGGCGCTCCATCTGGTTGGCGATGTCGCCGCCGCCGGAGTTGTTGAGGATGAGGATGTTCCGCAGGACCAGTTGCAGCGGATACAGTTCCGAGCTGCGCAGGTAGAGCAGCGCATCGAAGTAGGAGTTCCACTGCGTGATCGCGTACATGAGCGCGATGACGGCGATGAGCGGCCTGGACAAGGGCAGGACGATCCGCCAGAGGACCTTGAGGTCGCCCGCGCCGTCGAGTTCCGCCGCTTCGAAGAGCTCCTCCGGGATGGAGCTGCGGAAGAAGACCATCGCGATGATGACCTGCCACACGCCGACCGCCTGCGGGAGGATCATCGCCCACCTGGTGTCGAGCATCCCGAGGGACTGGACCACGAGGTACGCGGGGATCAGACCGCCGGCGAACAGCATCGTGAAGATGATGCCGCTCGTGATGAAGCCTCGCCCCCACAGGTTCTTGCGGGACAGCGGGTAGGCGATCGCGATCGTCAGGACGACGCTCACGAAGGTGCCCGCGACCGTGTAGAAGACGGAGTTCGCGAAGCCCGTGAGGATCTGCGGGTCGCTCAGGGCGACCTCGTAGCCGCGGAGGGAGAAGTCGACCGGCCAGAACAGCACCCGGCCGGAGGAGACCGCCGCCGGGCTGCTGAGCGAGGAGGCGACGATGTTTATGATGGGCAGCAGGACCACCAGCAGGAACGTCGTGAGCAGGATGTACACCGCCACCATGAACACGCGGTCGGTGGAGTTGTCCTTGATGCGCACGGAGCGCTCCGCGCGTGCGATGTCGCGACGGGAGGGGCGTGAGCCTCGCGAGCCGCGTGATCCGCGGGTCTTGCGGAGCACGATCGCGGCGGTCGTCGTCTCGTCCGGGACGTTGGTGGAATTCGTCGTGAGATTCGTCATGGCGGTTACCAGAGCCCGTTCCCCGTGACGCGTTTCGCCACGGCGTTCACGATCAGCAGGAGGATCAGGTTGATGACCGAGTTGAACAACCCGATCGCCGTCGCCAGGCTGAAGTCGGCGTTCAACAGACCCGTCTTATAGACGTACGTCGCGATGATCTCCGATTGCGAGAGGTTCAACGGATTCTGTAAGAGGAACGCCTTCTCGAACCCGATCGCCATGATGTTGCCGACGCCGAGGATCATGATGATCGTCGCGGTCGGGAGGAGCGCGGGGATGTCGACGTGGATGATCTTCTGGATGCGGGAGGCGCCGTCGACCCGTGCCGCCTCGTACAGCGACTGGTCGACCCCGGCGAGGGCCGCCATGTAGATGACCGCCGAGTAGCCCGTCGTCTGCCAGATGTCGGTGACGACGTAGATGTTGCGGAAGAACTCCGCGTCGCCGAGGAAGTCGACCGATGCGATGCCGAACATGTTGAGCCCCTTGTTGAGGAGGCCGATGCGCGGGGAGAGGATGAGGATCGTCATGGAGATGATGACGACGGTGGAGATGAAGTACGGCGCGTAGGTGATCATCTGCACGGAGCGCTTGAAGAAGCGGTGCCTGACCTCGTTGAGGGCGAGCGCGAGGATGATCGGGATCGGGAAGCTCGCGATGAGGACGTAGGCGGCGAGGATGAAGGTGTTCCGCAGGAGCCGCCAGAACGCGGGGTTCGAGACGAAGGCTTCGAAGTGCTTCCAGCCGACCCACGGGCTGCCCCAGATCCCCTGGACCGGGTTGTAGTCCTTGAACGCGATGACCGCGTTGGTCATGGGGACGTACTTGAAGATGATGAAGTAGGCGATGGGCACGATCATGAGGACGTACAGCTGCCAGTGGCGGCGGAAGCTTCGTGCGGCTCTGGCTCGTCCGGTCACTCGAGGACGCTTGGCCGGAGGTTGCTTCCGGCTGACCCTCAGCGGGGGCGCTTGCTCAACGTTGAGCGCCATCTTTGACTACCTCTCGATGTATGACTATTTGTCAGCACATCATTACACAGCTCGGATGTTTCGCCGACACATTGATCCGATGTCTACCCGTCGGACTGCAAGAAATTGCCGTGTTTTCGGCGTTATCGGCTGTCTATGAGAATTTCGGCGGCCTGCAGGAATCCATCCGAAGGGGTAACGTCAGATGTATGCCGCGTGCTGGTGGTGTGACCCGGGGTTCTCTGGAACCCTGGGATGCGCCGGTTCCTGCGGTGCCACCAACCCCGCCATGGCGGCCCATCCCGTCTCCAACTGAAAGCGAGCAGAGTCGACGATGACGACCACCGCGCAGCCCACCGTCGTCTCCGTCCTCGACTTCGGCGCCGATCCGACGGGGGAGCACGACTCTGCTCCCGCCGTGTGGGCGGCCCTGGCGGAGGCGGGGCGGCGCGCGCCCGCCATCGTCGACTTCCCGACCGGCACCTATCTCTTCCGGCCGGAGGGCGCGCAGCGGCGCGAACTGTACGTGTCGAACACGGTCGGCGTCGACCAGGCGTTCCGCGACAAGTCGATCGGCGTGCTGGTCGAGGGACTCCACGATGTCCGGTTGCAGGGCAACGGGTCGGCGCTCGTGTTCGCGGGCCGGCAGACGACGATCGCCGTGATCGATAGTTCCCGCATCGTGATCGAGGGGTTCAGCATCGACTTCGACGTGCCGACCGTGATCGACGCGACGGTCGTCGAGAGCGGGCTCGCGGGCGGTCGGGCGTACCGGGTGCTGTCGATCCCGTCGGCGAATCCGTTCTCCCTCGGCGACGCCATCGGTGATGCCGTCGGTGATGGCGCCGGCGATGCGGCCGGTCACATCCAGTGGCGCTCATCGGCGAGCCTCGACGGCACGCCCTACTGGACCGGCTGGGACGCACTCGTCTACACGCAGATCCACGACCCGGCCGCCGGGCGGTCCTACCGCGCAGACAACCCCGTCTTCACCGACGTCGTCGCCACGACGGACCTCGGCGACGGCCTCGTCCGTCTCGACTACGGCGTCGACGCGGCGGCCCCGACCGATCAGGGACTCGTCTATCAGATGCGGGAGACGACGCGCGATCACCCCGGGATCCTCGTGGTCGACACGGAGGACGTCACATTCCGCGACCTCGACGTCCGCTACCTGCACGGCTTCGGGCTCGTCGCGCAGATGAGCTCAGACCTCACGGTCGACGCCGTCCGATTCGAGGCGCCGCGGAGCGAGGGTCGGTACACGGCAGGCTTCGCCGACTTCCTGCAGTTCTCCGGTGTCGGCGGGACGGTCACCGTGACCGATTGCGTCTTCGACAACCCGCACGACGACCCGATCAACATCCACGGCACGTTCCTGGAGGTCGACGAGGTCATCGACGCCAGGACCGTGCGGGTGTCGTTCCAGCACGACGAGACGGGCGGGTTCCCGCAGTTCCGTCCGGGGCACCTCGTCTCGGCGCTCGCCGGAGCGACCCAGGATGCGCTGGGGGACGACCTCGTGGTGGAGTCCGTCGACGGTCCGGACGGCTTCGGTGGCGTCGGGTCGACGGGGAGCCTGCTCGAAACGGTGCTCCGATTCCGCGACGAGCTCCCGGAGGCATTGCTCGCCCAGGTGCGCGGCGGCGGCAGGGCGGTGTTGGAGAACACGACGCTCACACCGGAGATCGTCATCCGGGGCAGCGTCTTCCGCAACTCGCCCGTCCGGTGTGTGCTGGCGACGAGCCGCAAGCCGATCCTCATCGCCGACAACGTGTTCGAACGGTCGGCGATGCCCACGATCTTCCTCAGCTCGGATGCTGGCGAGTGGTTCGAGACCGGGCCGAGTCCCGAGATCGTGATCACCGGGAACGAGTTCATCGAGTCCGGCGGGCCGGCGATCACCCTGGAAGTCACCAACACGGACGCGTTACCGGCGGCGGCGGTCTACGGTCGGCTCGATGTCCGTGGGAACCGTTTCGTGTTGGCGCACGACCGGGTGTTGGAGGCGGAGAACGTCGAGTCCGTGCGGTTCGAGGGCAACGAGCTGGTCGCGGCGCCCGGTGCTGCTGTGGTGGCCGGTGCCGCTGGTGCTGCTAGTGCCGCTGGAGCCACCGAGAACCCGCCGACCGAGCGGTTCCACCCGGTTCTCGTGCTCGGCGACGTGCGCGAGCTGCATCTCGCGCTCAACCACCTCGAAGACCTCCCCGAGCTCACCGTCGTGGACTCCTCACGGCCTCGGCGTCAGTCCGCCTGACGCACCTCCCCGCATCGCGAACCGTCTTGAGACAAGGAGAACCGCGCGAGAGAAGGTCCGAATCTGCGATCCAGGCATTCTCTCGCGCGGTTCACCTTCTCCCGTGCTCCGCGCACTCGCCCGCGCCGCGCTAGTCGCCGCGTGGTGCCGGCGGAGGTGGCGGTGCGGTGCGGCTCTTCGTCAGGTGCACGACGAGCCAGGTCACCCCTGCGACGGCGATGAAGGGCAGCGCGATGACGGCGAGGACCACCAGCGCGTGCACACCCGTCATCTCGTTCATGGCACACACTGTTGCACGAAGTCGGTCGGTTGACAACGCCCGGGGTGCGCCACCGAGCCTTCCGGACCGACCGCTGGACCCCGGTCCCTGAGCTTGTCGAAGGGAACCACCCCGTCGTCCTGGCCGCTGGACCCCGGTCCCTGAGCTTGTCGAAGGGCACCACCCTCACGACGGCGCGGGCCGCTCAGGCCAGCGGGAGGCCGGGGGTGGTGTCGAGGCGCTTCATCACCAGGGTGGACCGCAGGCGTTGGACACCGGGCAAGCCGCCGAGGGCGCCGTCGTACAACTCCTGGTAGGCCGAGAGGTCCTTCGTCAGCACGCGCAGCATGTAGTCGGGGTCGCCGAAGAGCCGCTCGGCCTGGACGACGTTCGGCAGGGCCGATGCCGCGGCCTCGAACGCCGCGACCGTCTCCGGGTCCGTCCGACCGATCGTCACGAAGACGATGGCCTCGAAGGTGAGCCCGACGGCTTCGGGGGACACCACCGCGCGGTAGTGCTCGATGACCCCGGACTGCTCCAGTTCGCGGACGCGGCGATGGCAGGCGGACAGGCTCAGCCCGACCCGCGATGCCAGCTCGGTCACGCTGATCCGGCCGTCGTCCTGGAGGGTTGCAAGAATCTCCCGGTCAAGTGCGTCCATGCTGTCAATTCTGCCGCAATATGCCGGAATTGGCGACGTGGTTCGAAACACATTGCGTGCCATCATGCGTAGCTTCTTCCTGTCGGAAGGAGTCACGATGGATGGATCGCTCGTCACGCAGTTCTGGGTGGTCGCCGTGCTGTTGGCGCTCACCCCCGGCGCCGACTGGGCGTATGCCATCGCCGCCGGTCTCCGCGCCAGGTCGATCGCGCCGTCGATCCTCGGCATGCTGTCCGGCTACGCCGTGGTCATCACGGTCGTCGCGGTCGGTGTCGGCTCCCTCGTCACGCGGTACCCGATGCTGCTCACCGTCCTGACGATCGCGGGAGGGGCCTACCTGATCTGGCTGGGCGTCTCGACGCTCGTGCGGCGCGTGGTGCCCGTCGCGGAGGTCGTGGCGGCGGCTCGGCTCGGAGTGCGCGAGCCGGTAGGTGCCGGGAGGGCCGTCGGCCCGGCCGGCGATGCGGGGCGCGGGCGAGCGGGCGCAAGCAGCGATGGGGCGATGGGCCAGTTCCTCCGCGGTGCCGGCGTGAGCGCGATCAACCCCAAGGGGCTTCTTCTGCTGCTCGCCCTGCTGCCGCAGTTCACCTCGCCGACCGGGTGGCCGTCCACCGTGCAGATGCTGGCGCTCGGCGCGATCCACCTCGTGAACTGCGCCGTGATCTACTCCGCGGTCGCGCATCTCGCACGTCGGATCCTGCGGTCGCGCCCACGCGCCACGATCATCGTGACCAAAGCCTCCGGCATCGCGATGCTGGTGATCGGCGCCGGCATCCTCGTGGAGCGCGTCATCGAACTGATCTAGACGACCGCCGCGACCTGTCTCTCTCTCTGGGCATCTCCGTCCGCAGGCTGTTCGCAATTCAGGAGCAGCCCCGGCGTGTCGCGCCCCTTCGTCGCCCGTGCGGGCGACACGCCGAGCGCGTTCCTGAGTTGTGAACGGGATCCAGGAACGACGAACGCGTTCGTCACGAACGAGCCGCTGCTATCGTGAGCGCATGGTGAGACAGGAACCGATCAGCCGGCGCGACCGACCGTCCAAACCAGCCCTGTCACGGGCGGCCATCGTCGATGCGGCGCTCGCCGTCATCGAGCGGGACGGTGCAGACAAGCTCACGATGCGGAAGCTCGCCGCCGCACTCGACACCGGGCCGGCCTCGCTCTACGTCTACGTCAAGAACACCACCGAGCTGTACGCGCTGCTGATCGACCGCCTCGTCGCCGAACTCGACCTCGGGTGGGACGGGAAGGAGGCATGGCGCCCTCGTCTGTACCGGGTGCTCGACGATTACACGGCGCTGCTCACGAAGCATCGTGAGTTCGCGCGCGCCGCCCAGATCGTGTGGCCGGACGGCCCCCACTACCTCGACCTCATCGAGCTCCTGCTGCGTCTGCTGACGGCGGCGGGCGTCACGAGGCGCACCGCGGCGATGGCGGTCGACCTGCTGCTGCAGTTCGCGACCTCGTCGGCCGTGGAGCGGGCGGCACGCTTCGATGAGGACGGGCAGGACCTCGACGACCTCATCGAGACGCTCGAATCGGCCGATCCGGACCGCCATCCGACCGTCGCCGACTTCGGGTCAGCCGTGTTCGTCGAGGGCGACCCGCTCGACCGCCGTCGCTGGGCGTTCGACGTGCTCGTCGCCGGCATCCTGGCCCGCGAGTAGGCAGTCGTGGCTGGCCACGACGGTGTCGGAGCAGCCATGAGTGACCGTTCGCGAGCAGCTATCGGACGGGGAGGATGATCGTCGCCCCGGTGGTCGGATGCGACATGACCTCGACGGGATAACGGTAGACGTCGGTGATCCGCTCGGGTGTGAGGACGTCGGCCGGACGCCCGGTCACGACCAGCCGCCCGGTCTGCAGGAGCGAGATCCGGTCGGCGTACGCCGCAGCCAGGTTGAGATCGTGCAGGACCACGATGACGGCGTCGCCGGCCGCAGCTGCCTCCCGCGCGAGCCGCAACACGTCCTCCTGGTGCCGCAGGTCGAGGGCTGCCGTCGGTTCGTCCAGGAGGAGGATGCCGGTCCGTTGCGCCAGCACCCGCGCGAGCGCCGTGCGTGCGCGCTCGCCGCCGGACAGCGACGGGACGTGCCGATCGGTGAACCGGGCGATGTCGGTGGCCGCGATCGCCTCGGCGACGGCCTCGTCGTCGTCCCGCTCCCGCTCGGTGCGCTGCCAGGGCGCGCGCCCCATCTCCACGACCTGCTGCACCGTGAAGGGGAAGAAGACCTCGTTGTGCTGCAGGAGCACCGCACGACGCCTGGCGAGATCCCGCAGCGCCCAATCGCCGAGCGGTCTCCCGGCGATGTCGATGCTCCCGGCCGTGATCGCCTGGTCGCCCGTGATGGCGGACAGCAGCGTCGACTTGCCGGCGCCGTTCGGCCCGATGAGGGCGTGGACCTCGCCGGCGCGGACGTCGATGCTGACGTCGTCGAGGATCCGTTTCCCGTCGATCTGCACGGTCACACCGCTGGCGGCGACGGCGACGGAACCGGTTGCGAGCCGCTCGGGGACCTCGATGCGGCTCATCCCCAACCCCCGGACGAGCGGCGCGTCCTCCGCAGCAGCCAGAAGAAGAACGGACCGCCGACGAGCGAGGTGAGCATGCCGATGGGCAGGTCGGCGAGGGGGACGGCCGTCCGGGCGACGAGGTCCGCCCCGAGCAGGAGCACGGCGCCGCCCAGCGTGCTGACGATGAGCAGCGGCAAGTGCGCCGGCCCGATGATCATCCGCATCAGGTGCGGGATGACGAGGCCCACAAACGCGATGATGCCCGCGAACGCGACGCTCGCCCCCACGAGCAGCGCCACGATCACGATGACGAGGATCCGCAGCCCTTCCACGTTGACGCCCAGGTGCCTGGCGCTCTTCTCCCCGAGCGACAGCAGATCCAGCTGGTGGGTCAGGAAGAACGCGACGACGAGGCCGACGACGATGAGTGGCAGGATGATCCCGACCTGCTCCCACCTGGACCCGTTGAGACTGCCGAGCTGCCAGAACACGATCTGCTCGCGAGCCGCCGTGTCGCCGAGGAACGTCATAAACGCCAGCCCTGCACCGGTGAAGGCGTTGATCGCGATACCGGTCAACACGAGCGTGATGACCTCCGTGCGGCCGCCGGCTCGACTCATCGCATAGACGAGGAAGGTCGCGACGAGGCCGCCGACGAACGCGGTCACGGCGACCGTCCACTCGCCGAGGAAACCCCACCCGAACACGATGGTCGCCGCAGCGCCGAGTGCCGCGCCGCCGGAGACGCCGACGACGCCAGGCTCTGCCAGCGGGTTGCCGAAGATCGCCTGCATGAGCATGCCGGCCGCCGCGAGGGCGGCGCCGATGACGAGCGCCATCACGACCCGCGGGAACCGGATGTTCCACAGTGCGGCTTCGCCGTTGGGGTGCGCAGGCAGAGGGCCGATGTCGAGTCCCAGCTTGTGCATGACCGACCCGAACACCTCAAGTGGCGGGACGTGCAGTTGACCGGTTCCGGCCGAGACGAGGGCGAGGGCGACGAGCGCCACCGCGAGGACTGCGGTGAGCGTGCCGGCGCGCAGCGGCCTGGTGCGGGGGAGGGGTGGGGCGGCAACGCCCGGTCCCTGAGCTTGTCGAAGGGCGGGAGGACGAGCCGGTGTGGGCCCTTCGACAAGCTCAGGGACCGGGGCCGCCGCGGGCACCTCCCGCGTCACTTCGCGGCCTGATCCGGCGCGTAGAGCGCGCGGGCGAGCGCGTCGAGCACGGCGGAGGTTCGTGGCCCGAAGCTCATGACCTCGGTGTCGTTCATGTCGATGATCCGGCGATGCTGCCCCGCGGGCGTCTGCGCGATCGCTGGGATCCGCTCCAGCAGTCCGTCGACGCCGCCGATTGATTCGAGCCCCTTCGTCATCATGATGAGGACGTCCGGTTTCGCGTCGATGATCGCTTCCGCCGTCATCGGCCGCATGCCCTTCCAGCCGATCTCGCCGGCGACGTCGACCGCGTCGAGGCTCTGGATGAGGACGTCCGCGCCTGAGCCCTCACCGAAGATGTAGTAGATCCCGGCGTTGCCGCGCACGTAGAAGAACATCACCCGTGGGCGGTCCGCGGGGTTCGCGGGCGCCAGCTTCGCGATGTCGGCGATCGTCGTCGACACCTCTTTCTGGATGCGTGCGTTGAGCAGTTCGCCCTCCGGTGCGACGCCGAGTGCCGCGGCGACCTGGGTGACGAGGTCGTCGATGTTGTCCAGGCTGCGTTGCGGTGTGAGGACAACGACGGGGATGCCGGATTCGCGCATCTGCAGGATGACGTCCCACGGCCCGATGGAGCTGTCGGTGATGATGACGCTCGGGTTCAGGGCGAGGATCGCCTCGCCGTTCAGCTCGTGCCCGTTCTGCGTCACGAGGGGGAGTTTCGCCGCCTCCGGGAATCCGGTCGAGGTGTCGCGGCCGACGACGTTGTCGCCGAGGCCGAGCCCGAACACGGTCGCGGCGAGCGATCCGTACAGGTCGAGTGCAAGGATGCGGCTCGTGTCGGTGATGGTCACCTGGGTGCCCTGATTGTCGGTGACGGTCACGGGGAGGGACGATTTCACGTGCTTCGCGACCGGGGTGATCCCCGGCTCGTTCATGCACGCCGTCGTCGGACCCTCCCAGTTCTTCGGGTCCTTCACCGGGGTGAGTTCGGACAGCGGTGCGGTGCTCCCACATCCGCCGGCCGTCTCTCCACCGTGGCCTGCACCTCCCGAACCGCTCGTGCCGGTTCCGGGAGAGCAGGCGGTGAGGGCGATGGCGATGACGGCGATGGCGGCGGCGACGATGGTTCGGCGCGCGCGGGCCGGACGGAAGACGTTCATGGTTAAGGTAAGCCTAACCTATGCTCGAAGCTGGGTGTTTGCCTGGTTTCGCTCAGAAACGCCCGGGCGTGTTCATGCAATGTTCATAGGCTCCGCATAGGATGAGGCACCTTTTCAACCAGGGGAGACTCCGATGACGGTGCCCGTCCAGCAGCAGACCGAGGCCGATGTGCCTGCCAAACGGTCACGGATCGCAGCGGCCGACGCCCCCATCCCGTTCTCCAAGCCGTACCGCGCCCCCGGCGAGCTCGTGAACCTCGAACGCGTCCTCTCCTCGGACCACTCGCACGGCGACGGTGCCTTCACCGCATCGGCGACGGCGAGGCTGCGCACACTGACCGGCACGACCGGCGTCCTCCTCACGAGCTCCGGCAGTCACGCCCTCGACCTCGCGAGCATCCTCCTCGGCGTCGGCAACGGCGACGAGGTCATCCTCCCGACGTTCACCTTCCCCTCGGCCGCGAATGCCATCGCGCTCGCCGGAGCGACCTGCGTGTTCGTGGACAGCGACCCGGTGACGGGCAACATCGACCCGGCCGCCGTCGCGCAGGCGGTCACGTCGCGCACCAAGGCGATCTCGGTCATGCACTACGGCGGCGTCCCCGTCGATCTGCCGGCGATCGAGGCGATCGCAGCCGAGCATGGGCTGCCGATTATCGAGGACAACGCGCACGGACTCGGCGTGCAGCATCGTGGTCGGGTGCTCGGCACCTTCGGCGCCATCGCCATCCAGAGCTTCCATGACACGAAGAACGTGCACTCCGGAGAGGGCGGCGCGATCATCATCAACGATCTGAGCCTCCTCGAACGTGCGGAGATCGTGCGGGAGAAGGGAACCGACCGGTCCAAGTTCCTGCGTGGGCAGGTGGACAAGTACAGCTGGGTCGATGTCGGCTCCAGCTACCTCATGAGCGAGTTGCAGGCGGCGGTCCTCGACGCCCAGCTGCAGTCCTTCGACACGATCCAGGCCAAGCGGCATGCCGTGTGGAACCGCTATGCGACGGAGCTCGCGGAGTGGGCCGATGCCGTGGGTGCGGATCTGATGGCGGTCCCGGACGGATCAGAGCACGCCGCCCACCTGTTCGCGATCCTCATGCCGGATCAGGCCGGTCAGTCGGCGCTCATCGCGCACCTGCGCACACTCGGGATCGTGGCCACGTTCCACTACGTTCCGCTGCACTCGAGTGCGGCGGGGCTCAGGCACGGTCGCGTCTCCGGCAGTGTCGACAACGCGGTGCGGTTCTCGCAGCGACTCGTCCGTCTGCCGCTCTGGGCAAGCCTCGACGAGCAGCAGGTGCAGCGCATCGTCGACGGTGTGCGATCGTTCCGTCCAGGGAAGGGCTGAGCATCACCGGTACCCTGGTCAGGTGAATGCGCGCGCAGAGACACCACCGGAGCCCTACGAGCCGGCAGAGGCGACCCTGGACGTCACCATCGTCATCCCCACCTACAACGGTGAGGACTACCTGGAGCAGATCCTGTCCGCGATCGAGACGCAGGACTACGACGGCACCGTCGAGACCCTCGTGATCGATTCCGGATCGACCGACCGGACGCTCGACATCGTCGCAGCTCACCCGGACGTCCGGCTGCACCGCATCCCGAACACGGAGTTCGGCCATGGGAGGACGAGGCAGCTCGCCGCCCGGATGTCTCGGGGCAAGTACGTCGTCTATCTCACCCACGATGCGATCCCCGGCGACTCCCGGTGGCTGCACGAGATTACGGCGCCGCTCGACCCCGACGGCATCGACGCCGTTGCGGTCATGGGCAAGCAGGTCCCGCGCCCGTCGTGCTTCCCGCTGCTGAAGTACGAGATCAACGGCGTCTTCCAGGGATTCGGGCCGGACTTCGGCACCACGATCTTCTCCAACGACGGTTTCGCGGATGGAAACCAGGGCCTCCTCGACGCGCTCGCGTTCTACTCGGACGTCAACTCCGCGACGCGCCGTGAGCTGCTGCTCGGCGACATCCCGTACCGCGATCTTCCGTACTCGGAGGACATGGCGTTCGGTGAGGACATCATCGCCGCCGGCCTCCGCAAGGCGTATGCACCGCGCGGCTGGGTCATCCACTCCAACGACCTGACGCTCCGCGAGTACGGCATGCGGATCTTCGACGAGACCACGGCGCTGCGTCGCATCGGGAAGCCGATCGCACCGCTCGGGCGTGGACGCCAGATCGCGTACATCGGTCGTGGCGCGCTGCGGGACACCGCGCGTATTGCCCGCGACCGCCAGTACGGCTGGAAGCGCCGCCTGTACTGGCTGGCCGTCAACCCCGTGTTCCACGTGGTGAAGTGGGACAGCTACTACAAGGCGTCCCGCGTCGATCTGGCCGATGAGGCCGCGATCCGCGCCGGTTCGCTGGAGCACAGCCGCAAGTAGCCCAGAAAGCCCTTCACATATTTAAGATGGGCACTGTAGTGTGAGGGAATGTTCGGAAACGCTCTCCTCGTCTCGGCGCTCGTCATTGCGATTCTGCTGATCGCACTGATCGTGGTCTACGTTCGCGCCACGATCAGGTGGCGGCGAGCTCGCAAGAGGCCGGTGTCGCCGACGTCGCATCAAACCCCGACGCCTCCCGAGCCTTAGATAGGCGAGAACTCCGAAGACCGGCGCCGTTTGTCGCGCTTAAAATATAACAATTCGTATTGTTTGCGTTTTTGTAATTAAAGCTTTACGGTTCACGGAGACGTTCTCGCGACGATGCGGGCGTTCGACACTTGACAAGGAGCAACGATGCTTACTGATACTCGGAACCCAAGCCGTTTTGCACGAACTGGTATGTGCGCTGCAGTTCTAACGACTGTCGCGGCGGCAATTCTTGTCCCCACGACGGCATCAGCGTCGACGGGCACTGCACTCGATTTCGCTGCTGAACGGGCTGCGCGCGCTTCCATGACCGATGGTGGAATTTCTCCCACCACCCAAGACCAACTCATTGCCAAACTGAGATCAGGAGTGCTGCCAGACTCCAGCTTGGGCGGAGAGCCGGTGAACGTTTTTACTGAAACTCACGACGATTCGATCCGCACTGTTCAGGATTACGCCGACGGATCACGGCGTTGGATCGATATCCAGCGGCCAACCACCGAAGGAAACAAGACTCGTGCTGGCCTCGACAACTGCTCATCTTCTGGCGGTTGGGTCAACAATTGTCGCGTGTGGATCGCGGATGCCGTGAGCTCCGCCAGATTTGATATCGACTACCAGCCCAGTTCATCGGGCCAAGCGAAGGTCCGTGACTACCGCTCCGCGACATGCGGCAGTATCGTTGGCGGCTGCAGCGTCAGCGGCGGTATTCAACGCGCAACACAGTCGTCTTCTGGCCCCGCGTGGGCTCAGCTCGACTACACCGCCCAAATCGCTTGGGGCGAGGTCCATGGGTCCTTTGGCATCCGTGTCTCTGGAAACTCTGTTTCCGTGTACTAGGCCGTGGACGTTCTCCAGCTCGCGACGTCTGCATGCCTCCATGTGGACATAACAAGCCTCAGCGTCCGCCTCCGCATCAACGAGCATCACCGGCTGGATCGTCGTAGCCGTTGTCGGAATCGTCGTGGGGATACTCATGTCGACTCGGCTGTTCTAGCTGTGTTCTGAAACGCCGATCGACGGATGACGAGTCGTTGAGCTCCATGGGCGCACAACTCTGCTCCCAGCGAAAGTACGTGCGTTTCGGAGCGTGATGGGCTTGCATGGACGGCATGCAGACGAACAGGCTCCTGGTGTTGGGCGGCTCCGAATTCGTGGGCCGCGCGGTGGTGGACGAGGCGCTCGCCTCCGGTTGGGACGTGACCGTCTTCAACCGCGGGACGCGACGCGATGTCGCCTACGCGGATGAGGTCGCCGTCCTGCGTGGCGACCGGCAGCAGCCGGGCGGCCTGGACGCGCTCCGCCTGGGCGAGTGGGACGTTGTGGTCGACACTTGGTCGTGGGGCCCGTCGGCGGTGCGGGATGCCGCAACGCTGCTCGCCGATCGCGCCGCGAGATACGTCTACGTCTCCAGCCGCTCGGTCTACGAATTCCCCACGCCAGCCGGCGCCGCCGAGGACGCGGCCGTGGTCGACGGCTCGGCGCACGACGACGGTTTCGCGGACTACGCGCGGGCGAAACGCGGCGGGGAGCTCGCGGCCGTCGCGGCGTTCGGCGACCGCGCCGTGCTCGCCAGAGCCGGATTGATCCTCGGCCCCAATGAGAACATCGGCCGCCTGCCGTGGTGGCTCACCCGCATCGCCGCCGGTGGTCGGGTCGTCGCTCCCGGACCCGCCGATGCGCCGATCCAGTACGTCGATGCTCGCGATCTCGCGGCATGGGTGCTCGCGGCGGCGTCCATCGGTGCGAGCGGACCGTTCAACGTCGTGAGCGAACCTGGCCGGACCACGATGGGGGAGCTGCTGGCAGCATGCATCGCCGCGACCGGATCAGGCGCGACGCTCGAATGGATCGACCCGGCCGTGCTGCTGGCCGCCGGTGTCGAGCCGTGGACGGACCTGCCGGTGTGGCTGCCGGCCGGGGAGTCCTCTGACACCATGCACCGCGGCGACGTGAGTCGCGCGATCGACGCCGGTCTGCGGATCCGTCCCGTCTCCGAGACGGTCGGCGACACCTGGGCGTGGCTGCAATCCATCGGCGGTGTGGCCCCGCAGCGCGCCGACCGTCCGGCGCTCGGGCTCGATCCCGCGCTGGAGGCGCAACTCCTCGCGCACTGAGCGCCAGAATGAATCACATTCATTTGGTCCCGCAGGTGTAGTGAGTCGATCTGGGCGGACTCAATGCCGGAAATGTCACGGTTCTGACTCGGTTTCAAGAAAATGAATCTGATCCTTTCTTGGCTGGCTTCCATGTGTCATACTCATTTTGCGCAACACGCGATGCCGTTCACCGACGAAGGAGCACGATGACCCAGCCGGACGCTGTGAGCCCCGTCGAGCAGGTCGAGCCAGCCGGCGCACCCACCGAACCGTACCGACCGGGCTACGAGCTCGTCGCGGAACGACTCCTGCAGTACATCGCCGCGGAGAACCTCCGCCCTGGCGACCGGCTGCCGACCGAACAGGGCCTCGCTGAGATCCTCGACGTCACCAGGAACGTCACCAGGGAAGCCGTCAAAGTCCTCGCCGCGATCGGCCGGCTGACGGTCCGTCGCGGCGCCGGCATTTTCGTCGCCTCCTCCGGCAACACGATCGCCGACGACGAGCTCGCGCACTTCCAGCCGACCGACATGGAACACGTCGTGATGCTCATCGACTACCGCCGGCTCATCGAGTCGGAGACGGCGAGCAGGGCCGCAACGCTCGCCACCCCGATCCAGGTCCGCGCCATTCGCGAGGCGGCGACCGAATCGGCGGATCTCGGCATCAGGAACGACGCGGAGGGCTTCGCGAAAGCCGATGCGGACTTCCACAACGCGGTCGGCATCGCCGCGGGGAACGTCTTCCTGCAATCGGGCGTCGCGACCGTGCGTCGCTTCATCTCGCAGTCCGACGTGCTCCTGTTCCACGGCGATGTGCCCGGGTCGCTCGACATCGCCGGGAAGCAGCACCTCGCCATCGCCCAGGCCATCGGCGAAGGCGACGCCGAACGCGCCTCGGCACTCATGATCGAGCATATCGAGACGACCCAGCATCAGTTCGAGCGGAAGATCCGCGACCGGATCTTCACCACGAACGCCACACGCTGATCGGCTGGCGCTGACCGGCCGGCGCTGACCGGCCGGCGCTGACCGGCTGACACCACCGGTCACATCCCTTCCGCACACCTCCATCAAGAACGGCCGCCGGCTCCCGGCGCGATCCGTCCTGCCGTCCTGCCTGTTTTCCGCACCGTCCTGCCCGTTTCCGCACCGACCAGAGGGACTTCAACGATGAAATCTCGTTTCTCGAGAGCCGCAACACCCGCCGCAGCACGCGGCACAGCCGCACCGATTCACACCGCACCGACTCACGCCGCACCGTCGCGCACCCCGTTCCGGGCAGCAGCCCTCGGGATCGGCATCGTGTTGGCGCTCGGCCTCTCCGCCCCTGCTACGGCCAACGCCGGCCAGCTCCCAGGCGCCGCCGCAGCCGGAACCACCGCCGCAGCCACCGCCGCAGCCAGCTCCCGCTACACGCTCCCGCCGCTCGTGATCTACGTCTCGCCCACCGCGAAGGGCCTGCAGCTCGGCACGAAGGCGCGTCCGTTCGGCAGCCTCGAGCGGGCGAAGCAGGCCGTCCGCCTGCTCAACAAGCACATGATCACCGACATCGAGGTCCGGCTGCTCGACGGCACCTACCGGCTCGACAAACCGTTCGAACTGACCGCGCGCGACTCCGGCAGCAACGGCCACACGATCACCTACGCGGCAGCCCCCGGAGCGACCCCGATCATCAGCGGCGGCACCCAGGTCACCGGCTGGCAGTTGTCCGACCCGGCCCGCGGGATCTATCGCGCGCACGTCGGCAAGGTCGACACCCGTCAGCTCTACGTCGACGGTGAACCGGCCACACGGGCCCGCAGCGGCGACAACCCCGGCGGCTTCTCCAAGAACGCGACCGGGTACACGATCACCGATCCCGCCTACCAGCACTGGGGCAACCAGCGCGATGTCGAGGTCGTCTCCTCGTGGGGCTGGAAGCTGCAGCGATGCCTCGTGGAATCGATCTCGGCCACCGCGATGACCATCCAGCAGCCGTGCTGGAACAACGCGAACCTGCAGGAGGGTCAGGAGATCCAGAACCCGAGCTGGATCGAGAACGCCTACGAGCTGCTCGACAGCCCGGGGGAGTGGTACCTCGACAAGGCGAAGGGCGACCTGTTCTACAAGCCGAAGGACGGACAGGACCTGAGCGTCGCGAACGTCACGATCCCGAAGGCGCCATCACTCGTGGACCTCACCGGCACCATCGGGAAGCCCGTGCACGACGTGGCGTTCTCTGGGCTCACGTTCTCGCACTCGACCTGGCTCGAACCGTCCTCCCCTGACGGCCTCATCGAGGGGCAGGCCGGCTTCCGCATGGTCGGCGCAGGCAACCCCACCTTCGACTCCACCCGTCTGAACTGGAAGAAGACGCCGGGCGCGGTCAACGTCTCCTACGGCCACAAGGTGTCCTTCACCGGCAACACCTTCACGCACCTCGGCGCGGTCGGCCTGAACCTCAACACGGGCACGCAGGGCACGACCATCACAGGCAACGTCTTCACCGACATCGCCGGAACCGGCCTGCAGATCGGCGGCACCGACATCGTCGACCACCACCCGACCGACAAGCGCTCCGTCACCAAGGACACCACCGTCCGCAACAACTTCATCACCGACATCGCGACGAACTACCGCGGCTCCGTCGGCATCCTCGCCGGGTACACGGACAACACGGTCATCGAGCACAACCGCATCAAGCACGTCCCCTACAGCGGCATCTCCGTCGGCTGGGGCTGGGGCCTCACCGACAAGGGCGGCAACGTCAACTACCCGACCAACGGTGGGATCCCGATCTACGACACGGACACCCCGAGCCGGCACACGATCGTGCGGTACAACTGGATCAGCGACATCATGCGGTCCCAGGCGGACGGCGGCGCGATCTACACGCTCAGCCGCACGCCGGACAGCGAGGTCTCCGGGAACTACATCACCGATGTCCCGCACTCCGCCTACGGCGCGATCTACCACGACGAGGCGAGCAGCGGGTTCAAGAACTTCAACAACGCGTTCTGCAACATCGACTTCCAGTGGCTGCTCGTGAACCACGGCATCGGGCTCGACGTGCAGCGGAACATCGCCACGACGCCGCGGTTCTCCACGCAGGGCAACACGATCGACACGACCGTCGCGAACAACACGACCGTCGAGAGCTGCGAGCAGATGCCGGCGAGCATCGTGGCGAACGCCGGACTCGAGGCCGCGTACCGTCACCTCGACCCGGTCGAGGCGCCGGCGGACCAGACGGCGCCGAGCGCCCCTGGCGCGGCATCGGCCGAGGCGGCGTTCCTCACGGTCGCCGACCTCAGCTGGGGCGCGGCCCAGGACGACACGGGTGTGACCGGGTACTCGGTCTTCGCGGACGGGAAACTCGTCTCCGCTTCGAAGGACCCCGCGGTGCGCCTGACCGGCCTGACCGCCGGAGCGTCCTATGTCATCACCGTCACGGCCCGCGATGCGGCAGGCAACGAGTCCGCACCGAGCGAGCCCGCGACGATCACGATGCCGGACGGCAGCGACCTCGCGAAGGGGAAGCCCGTCACGGCCTCTTCCTACTCGGAGCCCAACACGCCTGAACTCGCCGTGGACGGGGACCTGTCCACCCGCTGGGCCCAGGCCATCGGCTACCCGGACCCGTCGTGGATCCAGGTGGACCTCGGCAGCAACCAGGACGTCTCAGGCGTCATCACGACCTTCGAACTCGCGACGGGCTACAAGTACCGTCTGGAGGCGTCGACCGACGAGATGAACTGGACGACGATCGAGGACCACACCGGCCAGGCGACGACCGTCCCGACGAACTACTCGATCCCGGAGCACCCGGTCACCGGCCGCTACGTCCGGCTCTCGATCGTCGGTACGAACGGCAACGGCGGCAGCATCTACGGCCTCGAGGTCTACGGCACGCCGAGCGCGCCGAGTGGTGACACCCAGGCGCCGAGCGCACCGGGGAAGCCCACGGCGGACATCCTCCTGCCGAGCGTCCTCGACCTCGGCTGGGCGGCATCGACCGATGACGTCGGCGTCACGAGCTACGCGGTCTACGACGGCGACACCCGCATCGCGTTGACGACGGAACCGACGTTCCGGGTCACCGGCCTGAAGCCTGGCAGCGAGCACTCGTTCACCGTCATCGCCCGCGATGCCGCGCTCAACGAGTCCGCACGGAGCGAGGCCGTTCCGGTCACCATGCCGGCCGACACGAGTCTCACGACGGGCAAGCAGGTCACGGCGTCCTCCTTCTCGGAGCCGAACACCCCCGACAAGCTCGTCGACGGCGACCTCGGCACCCGCTGGGCCCAGGGCATCGGCCTCTCCGACCCGTCCTGGGTCCAGGTCGACCTCGGAGCCGCCACCCAGGTGAAGAGCGTCGTCGCGACCTTCGAACTGCCCTCCGGGTACCGGTACCGGCTGGAGACGTCCCTCGACGGCCAGACGTGGACGACGTTCGACGACCGTACGGCGGACAAGACCACCCAGCGCACCAACTACTCCTTCCAGGGGGAGGCCGTCTCCGCCCGCTATCTGCGCCTCACGGTCGTGGACAGCAGCTGGAACGGCGGCAGCCTGTGGGAGTTGCAGGCCTACGGCCAGCTGTAGTCCAGTCCACACCACCCCGGTCCCTGAACCCCGGTCCCTGAGCTTGTCGAAGGGCCAGTCTCCACCAGAACCCCGGTCCCTGAGCTTGTCGAAGGGCACCACACCAGAACGACAGAGAGCCACCATGAAGATCACCCACGTCGAATCCATCCGGGTTCACGTTCCAGCCGCCGATCCGCCGTTCAACTGGCGGGCAGGCCTCGCCGGCAGCCCGCCGGCGTCGGACGGCGCCGTCCTCCGGATCGGCACGGACGACGGCGCGGAGGGCGTCGCGTTCTTCTCCCGCCCTGGGGCCGCGGTGATGCTCGACGATCTCGTGGAGCGGGTGTTCCGTCCGGAGCTCATCGGCCGTGACCCGTTGCAGCGCGAGTACATCTGGCACCGCATCTGGGAACTCGACCGCATCCACGAGCTGCCCCTGCCGACGCTCGGCCTCATCGACGTCGCCCTGTGGGACCTCGCCGGTCGGATGTACGACCAGCCGACGTGGCAGGTCCTCGGCGGCTACCGGACGTCGCTCCCGGCGTACGCGTCGACGTCCACGTTCGACACGATCGAGGAGTTCCTCGATGTCGCGGACCAGGCGCTCGCGCTCGGCTACCACGGCATCAAGCTGCATGCGTGGGGTGACGCCCGTCGCGACGCCGAGTTGAGCATCGCGCTGCGTGAGCACGTCGGCGACGCCGTGCCGCTGATGTACGACGGCTCGGCGGGGTTCGACCTCCCGGACGCCATCCACCTGGGCCGGGCGCTGTCCGACGCCGGGTACCTCTGGTACGAGGAGCCGATGCGGGAGTTCAGCATCAACGCGTACAGCCGTTTGGCCGACGCGGTGGACATCCCGTTGCTCGTCGCGGAGACGTCCGACGGCGCGCACATGAACTCCGCGGACTTCATCAGCTCGGGTGCTGCGACCTTCGGTGTCCGGGCGAGCGCGAACCTGCGCGGCGGCATCACGGGGGCGATGCGGACGGCGCACCTCGCCGACGCGTATCGCATCCGCGCGGAGGTGCACGGCTCGGATCTGCCCAACCACCACCTGTGCATGGCGATCTCCAACACGACGTATTACGAGTCGCTCGTCACCTCGACGAACGTCACCAGAGAGCGCTACGTGGATGCCGACGGCCTCCTCCAGGCGCCGACGGCGCCCGGCATCTCGCTCCCGGCCGGCCTGGACTATCCGGCGTCGCTCAGACACATCACCGATGTCGACGAGCGGCACCATCCCGCGGCCTGATCCCGCCCCGACCCCGGTCCCTGAGCCTGTCGAAGGGCCCGCCACCATCCCATCCCGCACCACGCACACCACCCCTCACATCCGATTCCCGAAAGGCCCGACAATGAAGTCACCACGACTCACACCGTCCCTCCCACGCCGTTCACGCACCATCGGCGCCCTCGCGCTCCTCGCCATCACGGGCGCGGTCGCGTTCAGCGGTTGCGCGAGCGCCGAGCAGTCCGCGGGCGAAGCAGGCTCCTTCACCCCCGTCACGCAGGACGAGTCCTCCGAGATCACCGTCTGGGCGGACTCGACGCGTCTGCCGTCGGTCGAGGCGTACCAGAAGGCCAACCCGGACGTGAAGATGAAGATCGTCACGTACGACGGCAGCGCTGACGGCTCCACCTACCTGCAGACGAAGGTGCAGCTGTTCGACCGCACGGACAAGGGCTGGCCGGACGTCGTGTTCGCGGCCCCGACCGATGTCACGTGGGCGTCGCAGCCGACGAGCCCTGGGAAGGTCCCGTTCGCCGCGCCGCTCGATGAGGACCTCGTGTCCCAGAAGACGCTCGACGGCTTCGCGAAGGGTTCGCTCACGCCGTGCGAGTTCGACGGCCACACCTACTGCCTGCGCAACGACATCGCCCAGGTCGTGCTCTGGTACAACAAGACGCTCCTCGACCAGTTCGGCTACGCCGTGCCGACGACGTGGGAGGAGTACGAGGCGCTCGGCAAGAAGGTCGCCACGGAGCACCCCGGCTACCTGGTCGGATCGATCGGCGACACCAACTCGCACGAGTCCTACTTCTGGTCCAGCCAGTGCCCCGCGCAGGAGCTGCAGAAGGACGGCAAGCTCCGCGTCGACCTCGCCGATGAGAACTGCACGCGTATGGCGTCGCTGCTCGACAACCTCATCGCCGCCGGTTCCGTCAGCACGCAGGGCTTCTTCAGCCAGGGCTTCGACGGCAGCAAGGTCCTCATGGCCAACGGTCCGTCCTGGTACGGCAAGTACCTCTTCGACTCCGCGTTCAAGGTGCCGGCCGGTCAGATCGCCGCTGCGAACCCGCTGAAGTGGGAGGGCGAGTCCGAGGCCTTCACCGGCAACGTCGGCGGAGGCGTGTGGATGGTGTCCTCTCACTCGAAGAACCTCAAGGCTGCGACCGCGCTCGGCGAGTGGCTGACCACGTCGAACGAGAACCTCGCGGACGCCCCCACCTACCCGGCGTTCACCGCCGGCGCTGACGCGTGGCTCGCGAACCCGGACAACAAGGACTACTTCGCCGGCGACATCAGCGGACCGTTCCGCACCGCGGCCGACCAGGTGTGGACCGGCTGGTCCAACACGAAGTTCAGCGATGCGACGGCGTGGGCGAGCGTCGTCCTCCCGGCGATCACCGCGGGGAAGACCCTCACCGAGACCCTGCCGGCGTGGCAGCAGGCCGTGACCGATGAGGCGAAGTCCGTCGGATACGAGGTCGTCAACAAATGACCTCGCTCGACGCCGGGCGCGCAACTGCGCTCGTCACGGCTGAACCGGTGACTCCGGTTCAGCCGCCCCGGGGGGGGGGGCTTGGACACCGCCCGGGGGGTGTTGCCCGTCCCTTTTTCCTTGACTAATACCCCCTGTTGTTTCTCTCTTTTTGGGTG